>DASPSJ010000004.1:0-35214 GCA_035623985.1 Allostellaceae bacterium
GACGGAGGACATCGCGGCGCAGATCGGTTCGATCCAGTCGGTGACGGGCGAGGCGGTGACGGCGATCCAGGGGATCGGCGGCACGATCGGCCAGATCAACGAGATCTCGACGGCGATCGCCAGCGCGGTTGAGGAGCAGGGAGCGGCGACGCAGGAGATCACGCGCAACACGCAGCAGGCGGCCAAGGGCACGGAGCAGGTGTCATCGAACATCGCCGGCGTCAACCAGGCGGCGGGGGAGACCGGCGCGGCGGCGGGCCAGGTACTGGCCTCGGCCGAGCAGCTCGGCCGCCAGTCCGAGACCCTGCGCGGCGAAGTCCATCGCTTCCTGGAGAAGATTCGCGCCGCCTGACGCGCGTTACGGTCTCCGCCATGGCGACCGGCGGGCCGACCGTTTCTCAGCAGATGCGCGGCAGGGGATCGTCCTCGAGCTCTTCAAGCAGCCTTTCGCCGCCGATGCCGGTCTCGAGAACCACGTGCTGTCCGCCGCTCCGGACCACGCCGATCGCCGCGGCCCCCGCACCCGCCGGCAAGGCGCGCCAGGCGGCCAAGGCGCGCGGCGCGTCTTCGGGCGACAGCACCGCCACCACCCGCCCTTCGCAGGCAAGATAGAGCGGATCGTAGCCCAGGATGTCGCAGACGCCGCGCACGGGCTCGCGCAGCGGCATGGCGGCTTCGTCAAGCCGCACGCCAAGGCCGCTGCCGCGCGCGATGTCGTGCATCACGGTGACGAGCCCGCCGCGGGTGGGGTCGCGCATGAAGCGCAGCCCCGGCAGATCCAGGATCGCTTGCGTCAAGGGCAGCACGCTTGCGGCGTCCGAGGCGAGATCGCCGATCAAGCCGAACTCCTCGCGCGCAAGCAGCACCGCGGCGCCATGGTCGCCGACGGTGCCGCTGACGAGAATCGCGTCGCCTTCGCGGATGCGGTCGAGCCCGAGCCGCAAGCCCGGCGGCCGGATGCCGACGCCCGTCGTCGCGAGATAGAGCCCGCCGCCCTCGCCGCGGCGCAGAACTTTGACGTCGCCGGCGGCGACGCGCACGCGGCAGTCGCTTGCCGCGCGCGCCATGCTGGCGATCAGGCGGTCGAGCTGGGCGAATTCGAGGCCTTCCTCGATGAAGGCGTTGAGCGTGAGATAAAGGGGGGTCGCGCCGGAGACGGCGAGATCGTTCACCGTCCCATGCACCGCCAGCGAGCCGATATCGCCGCCGGGGAATTCCAGCGGCTGCACCGTGAAGCCGTCCGTGGTGATCAGGATCTCGCCGGGCGGAAGCGGCAGATGCGCCGCGTCCACGCGAATGTCGAGCTGGGGATTGGCAAGATGGCGCGCGAAGACGTCTTCGATCAGCGCGCGCATGAAGCGTCCGCCATTGCCGTGGGCGAGCGTTATGTAGCGGTCGCCGGTCACGTGGGCGCACTCGCTTCGATGAGCTGCCCGAAGCTGATGCCGGCATCGTTGCAGGGCAACCGCTCGGGAATGAATAGCTGGAACTTCTCCGCTTCCGCGTGGCGCGCGATCCTCTCGCACAATACCCGGTTCTGGAACACGCCGCCGGCAAGGCCAAGCCGCGAAACGCCGTGCTCCGCCCGCAGCATCAGGGCCTGCTCGACAAGCGCGCGCGCGAGCGAGGCATGGAAGAGGCTCGCGCGGGAAGCGACGCTTCGCCGGGGATCCCCGAGCGGCGCGAGGAGAGGCTCCCAATCGCTGAGCCAAAGCCCGTCGCGCTTGCGCAGCGGCAGGGAGAGGGGCTCGCTCTCGCCGCCGCAAGCCGCCTCGAGATACATCGGCGCCTGCCCCTCGAAGCTCGCGCGCGCGCAGAGGCCGAGAAAGGCCGCCGCCGCATCGAAAAGGCGCCCGACCGAGGAAGTGCGCGGGCAATTGAGGCCGCGCTCCCAGGCCTGGCGCAGGAGCGAGGCGTCGCCGGGACCGGCGGGCCAGCGCGTGCCGCTTTCCCAGCAGAGCGCGTGCGCGCTGCGCGCGGGCTCGCGCGCCGCACGGTCGCCGCCCAACAGCGCAAAGGGCCGCCAGCTCGCGACGCGGCGCCATCGGCCCGGCCGTCCCAGCAACGCCTCGCCGCCCCAGATGGTCCCGTCTTCGCCGTAGCCGGCGCCGTCCCACGCGAAGACCAGCCAGTCGCCGGCTTGCGGGAACTCGCCCGCAAGCGCCGAAGCATGCGCGCGATGATGGAAGACCCGCGCGACCGGCAGCCCCCACTCCCGGGCGAGGCGCGTGGTGGCATAGCCCGGATGAGCATCGCAGACGACGATCTCGGCTTGCACGCGGTAGAGCGCCTGAAGATCGCCGGCGACCTGCCGAAGAAGCGCCAGGCTGCGCGGGGAGTCCATATCGCCGAGATGCGGCGATACGGCCGCCCGCTTCCCCCAGGCCAGCGCCACGGTGTTCTTGAGATGGCCGCCCAAGGCCAGGAGCGGCCGCGCGACGCGATGGGGCAGCTCGATCTCGAGCGGCGCGTTGCCGCGGCCGAGGCGGAAGGGACGCGGCTTGCCGGCAACAACGCGGTAGACCGGGTCGTCGGCCGGCCGGACGATCGGCCGGTCGTGGTGAAGAAAGGCGTCGGCGACCGGCGCCAGACGCTGCTGCGCCATGAGGTTATCGGTCAGAACCGGCTCGCCGCTGATGTTGCCGGAGGTGGCGACGAAGGGCCGGCCGAAATCGGCGAGCAGGAGATGATGCAAGGGGCTATAGGGAAGCATCGCGCCGATCTCGCCGCAATCGGGAGCGATCCCCGGCGCGAGATCCGATGCCGGGCTCTTCGGGATCAGCACCACCGGCCTCATGGGGTCGAGCAGCAGGGTTTCATGCGCCGCTTCCGGCACGACCGCGCGGCGCAGCGCGGCAAGGTCCGGCTCCAGCGGGAACATGACCGCAAGCGGCTTGTGCGGCCGCCGCTTGCGCGCCCGCAGCGACATGACCGCCGCGGAATTGGCGGCGTCGCAGATCAAGTGATAGCCGCCGATGCCCTTGACGGCCACGATCGCGCCGGCACGAAGCGCCGCGACAGAGGCGGCGAGCGCCGCCTCGCCGTGGAGATCGGAGCACCGAGGCGAGCGGAATTCGAGCCGCGGTCCGCATTGCGCGCAGGCGACCGGCTCGGCATGGAAACGGCGGTCGAGCGGATCGCCATACTCGGCGGCGCAGCGCGGGCAAAGGACGAAGCCCGCCATGGCGGTGTTGGCGCGGTCGTAAGGCAAGCGCTCGATCAGCGTGTAGCGCGGGCCGCATTGGGTGCAATTGATGAAGGGGTAGCGGAAACGCCGGTCGCGCGGGTCGTCAAGCTCGGCAAGGCAGCTCTTGCAGGCGAAATAATCGGGCGGCACATGGATATGCTCGGTCTCGGCCGCGGCGCTTTCGCGAATCTCGAAGGCGTCGAGCGGCTCCGGCTCGACCGGCTGCTCGGAAAAGATTTCCGGCCGCGCCAGCGGCGGCGCCTCGGCCAGCAGCGCGTCGCCGAAGCGCCGCAGCGCGTCGAGCGGCCCTTGAGCGAGGATCTCGACTTCGCCCGCGCGATTGCGCACCCAGCCGCGCAGCCGACAGCGTTTTGCCACGCGATAGACGAAGGGCCGAAAGCCGACGCCTTGGACGCGGCCGCCCATCACCCATTTTCGCGCGAGCTGGTCCGTCACGGACGCCGTCCCGTTTCTATGACTGCGAAGGCTCGAGAACGCGCTTGCGCGCCGTGCGCACGCCGCTCGACCACCAAATCCGGCAAGCGCCCTCGTCGGACACCATGCACGGCCCTACCGGCGTGCGCGGCGTGCAGGCGCGCCCGTAAAGCATGCATTCATCGGGATAGATCCGGCCGAGAACGACGCGCGCGCAGTCGCATCCCGGCGGCATCTGGCCGGCCCGCTTGCGCGCGGTCTCGGCATAGGACGGATAGAGCCGCGCCGCGTCATGGGCGCGGAATTCCTCGCGCAGCGCGAAGCCCGAGGCGGGAATGACGCCGATCCCCCGCCAGGTGGCATCGACGATCTCCATGGTTGCGTCGAGCTGGCGTCGCGCCGCCGGATTTCCGCCCGGTCGCACCACCTCCGGATAGCAATTGTCGAGGAAGCAGCGGCCTTCGACGAGCTGGCGCAGCACCGAATGGAGCGCGGCGATCAGGCTTTCGGCGGTGAAGCCGGCGACGGCCGCGGGAATGCCGTGCTTTTCCGGCACGAAAGCCCATTCCTCGGGCCCCATCACCGTCGAGACGTGGCCGGGCGCGACGAGCGCGTCGAAGCCCGGCGTTTCCGATTCCAGCAGCATCGCGACGGCGGGCCAGGTTCGGCGGCCGGCGAGCAATAGCGAAAGATTGTCGGGCACGCCTTCCAATACCATGGCCGCGACCGGCGCCGTCGTGGTCTCGAAACCGGCGGCCAAGAAAACCACCCGGCGGTCGCGGTTGTCGCGCGCGACCTGGACCGCCTCGCGCGGCGAAGCGATCGGCAGCACGTCGCCGCCGGCCGCCCTTGCCTCTTCGAGCGAGCGAACCTCGCCCTTGGGGAGGTTGACGGGGACGCGCAACATGTCGCCGAAGGCGACAAGAATGACCTTCTCCGACAAGGCGAGGCGGATCGCCTGGTAGACCGCTTCCTCGGGACAGATGCAAACCGGACAGCCGGGGCCGGGCACAAGCTCGATGCCCGCCGGCAGCGCGCGGCGCAAGCCCGCCATCGCAATCGACCGCTCATGGCCGCCGCAGACGTTCATCACCTTGAACGGGCGCGGCAGGCGGAGCGCGCGGAGTCTATCGAGCCATTGTCGGGCTGTGGTCATGATGATGCCCTGAGACTATGCGCCCGTCGACCCGGCGCCCTCTGAGCGCCGCCATCTCGCCGCGCAGCCAATCGAGCCAGGCCGGAAGGTTCATGCCCTTGCGCGCCGAGAGGCCGATGACCGGCGCGGGATTGGCGAGCGCGCGCACCGCCCCCTCGGCGCGCCCGGGGTCGAAATCGTCCAGGAAGGGCACAAGGTCCATCTTGGTCAGCAGGACGAGGTCCGCGGCGCGGAACATGACGGGATATTTGGCGGGCTTGTCGTCGCCTTCGGTCACGGACAGCAGCGCGATGTTGCGATGCTGGCCCAAATCGAAGCTGGCGGGGCAGACGAGGTTGCCGACGTTCTCGATGAACAGGACGTCCAGCCCGGCAAGAGGCATCGCGTGCAGGGCGTCGTGAACCATCCGTGCATCGAGATGGCAGGCGCTGCCGGTCGTGATCTGCAGGGCCGGCACGCCGCGCGCGCGAATGCGCCGCGCGTCGTTGTCGGTCTCGAGATCGCCTTCGATGACGGCGACGCGGAATTCCGGCGCCACCGCCTCGATCGTCGCTTCCAGCAGCGCCGTCTTGCCGGCGCCGGGCGACGACATCAGATTGAGCGCCAGCACGCCATGGGCGTCGAAATGCGCCCGGTTGTGCGCGGCGAGGCGGTCGTTGGCGTCGAGCAGGCGGCTCAGGACCTCGACCGTCGTCGAGTCCCTGGCGTCATGCGCCGCGATCGTGCAGCCGCAGGTCTCACACATGATGCGCCTCAAGCGCGGTTTCGGGGACTTCAAGCTCCACGCGCAACAGCATCATCTCGTCGCCGCTCACCACATCGGTCCGCCAGTCGCCGCAGGCGCCGCAGAGAAGGCGATTAGGCTCGACCGGGCTTTCGGCGCCGCAACTGCGGCAGCGCACGCGCAATTCGCTCCGCTCGACGGCAAGGAGCGAACCCTCGGCGGAGGTTCCGGCGCAGGCCAAGGGATAGGCCGCCGCCAGCAGGTGCGGCTCGATGCCGGACAGCGGCCCGATCGCCACGCGCACCCCCTTCACGCGCGCCTCGCGCCGGCGCGCGATGTTTTCCACCGTGGCGATCAGGGCCTGACAGACGGCAAGCTCATGCATGGGTATTCTCGGAGCCGGGCGTAAGCATCTCGTCATAAAGCTCCCACGCCGATCGAGCCTCTTGCGGCGTCACCTTCTGGATCGCGTAGCCGACATGGACCATGACGAAGTCGCCCGCGGCGACGGGCTCGTCTTGCAGCAGAAACAGGCTGACGTCCCGTTCGATGCCTTTGGCGCGGCAGCGGGCCGCGTATCCGTCGATGGCGACGACCTCCATGGGGATCGCTAGGCACATGCCATGCTCCGGCGTCTGCGAAAGCTTGCGAAAGCCGTTGCCCTGTTGGCCGCAACGGACCTACCATAGTTCCGCGGCGCCAGCAAAAGTTTGATCTAGATCAACGATCAGCGGCGCGAGCAAAACGACATCGAGGTGAGCGACGCGGTCGTCCGCGGGCGGGATTTCGCGGAACCGACGCGCCCGGCGATCGTCTCGCGCAGGAACGCGGCCGGAAGCGCCCGCGGCGCGCTGTTCCGGCACGACATCAGCAGCAGAGAATCGCATGAAGATCTTGCAACGGGGCCTTGCCCTCGGCATCATCTTTCTGGCCGCGGGCGAAGCACGCGCGCAAGATGCCGGCGAACCGGCACGGAGCAAGGGCTGCATGACCTGTCACGCCGTCGATCAGGAAAAGAAGGGCCCGAGCTCCAAGAGCGGAAAAGGCCACGGCAAGGTCGCCGCTGGCGACGTCGAATTGCAGCAGATGATCGCCTACGTGCTGGCGGTTCAGTAGGCGGCGTCCGGGGCGATGAGGGAGGAAAGGGACATCGCCGCGGTCCCGCCCGGACTCGTCGCTCAGCCTTGCGCCCATCCCCGACCCGCGGCTCGGAGCCGATGCAGGCCGCCGGCGCGGGACGCGGCCTCGATCCGCCAGCGCCGTGCCGCGGCGATGAAACCTTGCGGAAGGCGCGGCCGAGCTTGATGACGACCCTGCGCTCCTGGATCGCGGCGGCGCGTCCGCGCACGCTCAGTCTTTCGATGACTCCGGTGGCAGTGGGCGCCGCTCTGGCCTGGGCGGCGGAGAGACGGATCCATTGGCCGGCGGTCGTCGCGGCACTCGCCGGCAGCATGTTCATTCAGCTCGGCACCAACCTGCACAACGACGCCGTCGATTCCGAGCGCGGCGGCGACGGGCCCGACCGCGTCGGACCGCCGCGGGTCACCGCCTCGGGCCTGTTGAGCGCCGCCATGGTCAAAGGCGGCGCGGCCGCAAGCTTCGCCATGGCGGCGCTCACGGGCTGTTATCTGGTCCTCGTCGGCGGCTGGCCGATTCTCCTGCTCGGCGCGCTCTCGATCCTGTCGGGGTGGGCCTATACCGGCGGCCCGCTGCCCATCGCCTACACGCCCTTGGGAGAGCTGTTTGTCGTGGCCTTCTTCGGCCTGGGCGCGGTGTGCGGCACCTATTGGCTTTGCACCGGCACTCTTGCCTTGGCGGCGGTCGAGGGCGGCGTCGCGATGGGCTTGATGGCCGGCGCGGTTCTGCTGGTCAACAATTACCGCGACGCCGAAGCCGATGCGCGCGTCGGGCGAAGGACCCTGGCGATCACGGCGGGGTCGAGCGCCACGATCGGGATCTATGCGGGGATGATGCTGCTTCCCTTTGCGCTGCCGCCGCTGATCGGCCTGGCCCTGCCGCGCGGCCGTGCGTGGCTGGCGCTGATCGGGCTGCCGTTGGCGCTGACCTTGGTTCGCCGCTTCGCCCGCGAGCCGCGCGGCCCCGGCTTCAACCGGATTCTCGTGGAGACCGTGCAGATGCACTTCCTGTTCGGCCTGCTGCTTTGCCTCGGGTTGGAACTGTGAGAAGGACCGGCGGTTCCGGGCCTGGTGCGGCCGGCGGGCGCCCAAACCGCGCCGTACGGGGCGCTCGGCGATCTTGCGCCGGCATCTCGCAGTGATATAGTTGCCGTCATGGCACTGCGCACGGGCGTTTACATCGTTCCCACCCATCGCTGGTATATCGAGCGGACCGTCTGGCTGATCGCCGGCGTCGTTCTGTCGACCAGCACGGCACTCGCCGTGCTCGTGCATCCCTTGTGGATTCTGGGGGTCACCGCGACCGGACTCGTCTCGATCAACGTGGCACTTACCGGCTTCTGCCCCGTAGGCAATCTGCTGCGGCTCTTCGGCTTCACGCCCATGCTCGGGGCGAGCGATTCGGGACGCTGGTATTTCCTGCAGATCGACCGCTGGTATCTCGAACGGCGCATCTATCTTGCGGTGGGGATCAACATCTCCGTGGCGTCGGTGCTGGTGATGGCGCACAGCGCGTGGTGGGCTCTCTTCACGGCCTTCGTCGGCGGCGCCATGGTCTGGTTCGCCGCGACGGGGTACTGCATCATGGCGAACGCGCTCTACTGGCTCGGCGCCGAGCCGCGCCTCAATCCGGCCTCTCCGCCATCCGGGCGCTGCGCAAATTGCGCGATGTCGCCCGCCTGCATCGCCGACCACGCAAGACACGCCTAAGGCCGCTCTTCCTCCCCCTTCGACCACCTTGCGCGGATCGCGTCCTCGCGATCCAAGGTGTCGAGCAGCTCGTCGAGGCGCTTCAGCGCCTCTTCGACTTCCGGCAACAGGACATTTTCGAGCGCCTTGGCGCGACGCTCGGTCCGGCGGTACTCGCGGGCCAGCCGATAAAGATTGCCGGCCCGCACCCCGGTCTCCGCCGCACTCCGCAACAGCCGTTCGAACGCCGCCCGGCAGGCCCTCGCCTCGGGCGAGGGGTCGATCGCCTGCGGGGCGTCGCCGGCGGCCGCCGCGAACGCGCCGGCCGTGAGCAGACCAACGCCGAGAAACGGTTTCCTGTCGCCGGCCGGGATCGAGGGGGGCAGGGGCGGCACCGGATAGACCTGCAAATTGTCGAGGCCGTGCCGCTCGACGGCCGCCGCGAGCGCGTCGGCGGCGATTTTCAGCTCGGCCGCGGCCTGCTCGGACAGATCCCGGTAAGCGCGAAGCTGGCGCAGCATCTCCGTCGCCAGAAGCACGCGCTTTTCGTCGAGAAACTCGTAGCCTTGCCGCATGAGCCGGCGTTCATCCGCGAGATCGAGCGCGGCGCTCCGCGTCGGCGCGACCTCACGCATGCGGCTTTTCCTGGAAATCGGACCGGAGGTAGCGCGAAATCTGCGCGTCGGAGAGGCGGGTCAGCTCGGCCCGCGGCAGCCGATGCAGGACGCGCCAACCCATCGCCATGCTCTCCTCGAGCGTCCGCGGTCCGAGCTGATGGATGAGGCCGCGCTCGAACTGGTCGGCAAATTCCAGGTAATCGCGATCGATGTCGGTCAATCCGTCGCGGCCGACGACGCTTGCCAATACCCGCACGCGGGTGGCCTTGGCATAGGAGGCAAAGAGCTGACCGGCCAGCGACGGATGGTCGGCATGGGTGAAGCCCGCGCCGATCCCCTGGTCCATGAGACGCGACAGGCTCGGCAGCACGTTGATCGGCGGATAGATGCCCTTGTGATCGAGCGTCTTGTCGAGCACCACCTGGCCCTCGGTGATGTAGCCCGTCAGGTCGGGGATCGGATGGCTGATGTCCTCGGCCGGCATGGTCAGGATGGGGAGCTGGGTGACGGTTCCCTTGACGCCGCGAACGTAGCCGGCGCGCTCGTAGATCGAAGCGAGGTCGGAATACATGTAGCCGGGATAGCCCTTGCGGCTCGGAACCTCGCCATGGCTCGCCGACACCTCGCGAAGCGCCTCGCAGTAGTTCGTCATGTCGGTCATGATGACGAGGACGTGACGGCCCTCTTCGGCGGCGAGATACTCGGCCGCCGTCAAGGCGCAGCGCGGCGTCAACAGGCGCTGGGTCGAGGGTTCGCTCGCAAGGTTCAGGAACATCGCCGTATGGGCCAAGGCGCCGCTCTCCTGCATCGCCCGGCGGAAAGCCTCGGCAGTGTCATGCGAGATGCCGATCCCGACGAAAACGACGGCGAATGTGCCTTCGCCTTCACGCCGCAACCGCGCGTGCTGCGCGATCTCGGTCGCGATGCGGTCATGAGGCATGCCGCCGCCCGAGAAGAGCGGCAGCTTCTGCCCGCGAACCAGGCTGTTCATGAGGTCGATCGCGGAGACGCCCGTCTCGATGAAGTCCTTGGGCAGCTCCCGCGCGGCGGGGTTGATCGGCGTGCCGTCGATGCGCAGCCGCTTGGCGGCGGCAACGGGCGGCCCGCCATCCGCCGGTTGACCGACGCCGTCGAAGATCCGCCCGAGAAGGCCGGGGCCGAGCGCGGCGTGAAGGGCCTCGCCGAAAAAACGGACGCGCACGTCCCGCAGCCCCAGCCCGACCGTCGATTCCAGGACTTCGATCACCATGACCTTCTCGTCAAGGGCGGCGACGCGGCCAAGCCTCGGCTTCTCGCCGCCGCCGCGGATCTCGACGGCCTCGTTCAGGCCGACCTCGACGTTGCGCCTGAGAAACAGCAGAGGTCCCTCGATCGCCGTCGCGGTGCCTTGCACCGACAGGTCAGGCCGCATGGCGCGGCGCCCCTTGGAGGCCGGCCATCGCGGCTTCCAGATCCGCGCGCAGCGCCGGAATCCGATCGAGGCGATCCTCGCCGATTTCCTCGCCCATCCGCTGCAACCGGCGCAGGAGATCGAGCGCGGCGACGGCTTGAGGCGCCACGCCGCGCTCGAGCGCGGCTTCGGCCAGATCGATGAAGCGGAGAATGACCCCGAGCATCGCGGTCTGCCGTTCCGGCGAGCAATAGCGATCGACCGGCGAGAAAGCGGATTGGCGCAGGAACGCCTCGTTGACGAGCTCGGCGCAGAGCAGCGTGAGCTGTTGCGCCGCAGGCAAGGCGTCCTTGCCGACGATGCGCGCCATCCGTTCGAGATCGGCCTGGCTTTCCAGGAGCGAGAGCAGCCGCTCGCGTTGCGCCACCCAGTCGGGGTTGCCGCGCTGCGTCCACCACGACGCGAAGCGCGACGCGCCCTCCGAATAAGATTGAAGCGGGTGGATTGCCGGGTAGAAGCGCGCCTGCGCCCTTTCGCGGTCCAAGCCCCAAAAGCTGCCGACATAGCGCTTGGTGTGGCTCGTCACCGGCTCCGAGAAATCGCCCGCGGGTGGGCTGACGGCGCCGATGATGGTGAGAGAGCCGACTCCGCCGGCCAGCGTCCTCGCCCGCGCGGCGCGCTCGTAGAATTCGGCGAGCCGCGAGGCGAGATAGGCCGGGTAGGCCGCTTCTCCGGGAAGCTCTCCGAGGCGGCCGGACACCTCGCGCAAGGCTTCGGCCCAGCGGCTCGTCGAATCCGCCATCAGCGAGACGTGAAGCCCCTGATCCCGGAAATATTCGCCGACCGTCACCGCGGTGTAGATGCTCGCCTCGCGGGCGGTCACCGGCATGTTCGAGGTGTTGGCAATGATGACGGTGCGCTCCATCAGCCGTCGGCCGGTGCGAGGATCGGCCAGCCCGGGGAAATCGTGCAGGACCTCGGCCATCTCGTTGCCGCGCTCGCCGCAGCCGACATAGACGATGACATCCGCGTCGCACCATTTGGCGAGCGTTTCCTGCAACACGGTCTTGCCGGTGCCGAACCCGCCCGGCAACGCCGCGCGCCCGCCCCGCGCCACCGGGAACAGCGTGTCGAGGATGCGCTGTCCGGTGATCATGGGCTCGTCGCTCGGCAGGCGCTCGCGCACCGGCCGCGGCTGGCGCACCGGCCATTGCTGAAAAAACCCGAGCGGGTGCAACGCGCCTGAGGCAGTGCGGATGGTGCAGAGTTTGGCGTCGGGAGCGAATGTGCCGGCTTCGGCGATGCTCTCGACCGTCCCCGCGAGAAGCGGCGGCAGGAGGCAGAGCTGATCCATGCCGCCGCTCGGCACCGCGCCGAAAGGCGCTCCCTGCGCCAGAGCCTGGCCCGTGGCCGCGGCGGGACGGAAGGAAAACCGCCGGCCGCCGTCGGAAGACGAAGCTTCCCGGTCGACGGCTGCATCGAGAGGGCGCAGCAGACCGTCGAAAATGCGGCCGAGAAGATGCGGGCCCAGACTCACCGAGAGCGGGCCACCCGTGCCGTGGACGGGGTCGCCCGGACGCAGCCCGGTCGTGTCCTCATAGACCTGGGCGACCAGTTCCTCGTCCTTGAGGCGGATGACTTCGCCCGGCAGGCGCCGCGCGCCGACCTCGATCACTTCGCCGACGCGAAACGCCCCTTTGACGCGCGCATAAAGCACGGGTCCGCCGATCCAGCGGATGACGGCGTCGCTCATAGCGCCGCCTCGTCGCCTTTCATCCCCGCCTTCATCCGCCGCGCCCGCGGTCGATCTCGTAAAGGAGCAGCGCGGCGATCATCGGCTTGTCCGCCAGCAGCCCCTCCGGCGTCGCATCGAGCGTCGCTTGATCCGCATGGATTCGAAGCCCGGCCAGGAGGCCGGAATCGATCGTGAAAGAGACGTCGCGGCCGGCGTCGCCGCCGAGCGCCTGGCGGAATTGCCGCTGCTCCTCCGCGTTCCAATGCGCCTCGTGCTCGACCGTCCACGGTCCGGCCTTCAGCCGATCGCGGGCATGACGAGCGACGCCCTCCGTCCATTTGCGCCGGGCGGCGACATCGCGCCATCGCGCCACCAGTGCCTCGACCAGCAAGGGCTGCGCCTGCCGCAGAACATCGACCGCGCGCCGTTGGGCTCGCATCCGCGCCTCGGTTTCAAGCTGGGCTCTGACTCGCGCCAGGCGGCGTTCGCCCTCGCGTCGCAATTCTTCGATCGTGCCATGTATCTGCCGGCGCGCGGTCGCATGGGCCTGCGCGATGATGGCGCGGGCCTCGCGCTCGGCCGCGTCGGCGATGGTCCGCATCTCGTCCTGCGTTTCCCGCTCGAGTTCTCGCAGCAGTGCCTCGGACTGCGCCGCGGGGATCAGGCCGGTCCGGTTCAATTTTCAATACCAAGGGCGCCCTTGACCCTCCCGGTCAAGTCGGGCGGCGTCGAGCGCGAGAGAATGTCGGGAATGACCGCGGTGGCGGGCGTTTCGGACAAGAGCGCGGCCTCGAGCTCGGCGGGCGGCACCTGGCGCGCAAGCTCGGCGGTGATGATGACGAGCCCCGCGCGGCTTCTCGCTTCCGCCAAGGCGCCCGGGACCGCCGCGGGCGCCGGCGTCATCGTCTCGATGCCAGTCAGACGGAAACCGGTCGCCGTCAGCTCGTCGCCGATGAAGATGATGGCGCCCATCTCAGCCGATCCGATTGAGGATCAGAACCGCGACGATGAGGCCGTAGACGGCAATGCCCTCCGCCAGGCCGACCAGGATCAACAGACGGCCGAGCAGCTCGGGCTTCTCGGCAAGAGCGCCGACCGCGGCGCTGCCGACGACGGCAACCGCATAGCCGGCGGCCAGGGTGGACAGTCCCGCGGCGACGGCGGCGGCGATCATTGCCCATTGCGCGACGCCGGCATCGGCGATCGCCGCGCGCGTCGCGTCGGCCGCGCCCGCGGGGCTCATTTGCAGCAGCAAAACGCCGATGCCGACGGCAAGGACGAGCGACAGCGCCAGCCCCGCCGCGAGGACCCGCAAGTTTGCACTCATGCTGAACCCCCTAGGCCTCGCTGCGAGAGATCCGTCTTGGCGATATCGGGCGGGCGAAGCGGCTTGAACTCGCGTCCGCCGGCGGTCAGGAAGCGGATGAAGAACTCGAACAGCATCAATCGCGTCGTCTGGATGCCGACGACCATCCCCTCCAGCAAGATAACCAGAATATTGCCCAAGGCGAGCACGATCCAATAGCCGACGCGCCCGGTCGCGGCGGCCACGCCCAGGATGGCGCTGGAGAGGCCGGCATGGGCGAGCGCGAAAGCGCCAACGCGCGCGAAGGAGACGGTATTGACCAGCAACCGGAGGAGCTGCTCGACGAACTCGCCGGCGGCGCGCATCAAGGCGCCGAGCTTACCCGTTTCGGCGAAGACCGCGGCGCCCAGAGCGTACCAGCCCGCGCCGAGTGCCGCGAAGGCCAGGCCTTCCAGCCGCAACGGGGAGATCAGCAATCCTAGATAGGCGGCGAGCAGGCCTGCGCGGCATCCCCACCAGCGGCGTGCCTCGCCCCGCCAATGCGCCTGGATGGCGTCGAGCAGAATCCCGATGAGAAGGATGACCGTCCCGACGGCAATTGCCGCCACGAGCGTCGTCACGGGCTCGGCCAGGGGATGGATCCAGAGCGCCGGAATCAGGTCATCCCGGCAAAACACGCTGCCGAACAGGATGCCGAAGACGATGGCCATGATCCCGCCCGGCACCAGCATCCTCATCAGCGCGAAGCGGCGCCCGAGAACAAGACCGACCATCAGCACGACCACGCCTTGCCCCACATCGCCAAACATGAAGCCGAAAACGATCGGCGCAATCACCGCAAGGATGAGGCTGGGATCGCTTTCATTGCGCGCGGGCGCGCCAAGCAGCCGCGCAAAGACCTCGAACATGCGGACCCAAGGCGGGTTGGCGAGCGCCGTCGGAGCGCTGGCTCCCGCCGGCGCTTCCTGCGAAAGCCTGAGGAGATAATGCACGGCCGCGGCATCAAGCGCCCGGCGCAGCGCCTTGCCCTCCCGGTCGATGGTCCAGCCGGTGATCCAGGCCAGCCGTTCGCTGCCCCGCAGTTCCTTCGCATGCTGATCGAACCAATCGATCAGTGCAATATCGCCCAAGGCGCTTGCGAGCTCGAAGCGCAGGGATAGCGCGGCAAGCTCGCCCTTCAGCGTCTCCGCCTCTTTTCCGAGAGCGGCCAGCCGTTCCGAAATCGCCGAGAGAGCAGCGGCGACCGAGGAGGGCAGCCAAGCGGGAAGCGGAATGATGCGCCCTTTGAGACCGGGGAGCTGCGTCTCGAGCTGGCCGATGTCGCCTCGCCGACCCACGACAAGGACATAATTTGCCGCCGGCGCTTGCCAGGATTTGAACAGGACGAGGGCTTCGATGTCGCGCAAGGCGGTCCCTGGGGGCAGCAGCAGAATCCGGGCCTGCAACCGCGGGCCGGCGCCCGCGAGCAGCGCGAGGTCGGGAAAATCGGCGGCGGCATGGGTCAAAGCCTCTCGCAATCGCTCGAGGTCCGCCGCCTCCTGCGCCGCGCGCTCGATCGAGGCAATGATCGGGTCGGCGTCCTTGCTCCAGGCGGTCAGGCGCCGGCGGGCAGCGCTCAGCGTCTCGAGCAAGTCTTCCGAAGGGCGTTGCCCCGCCGAGGCGGGAGGCGGCCAATAAGCCTGATAGCGTTTTGACAGCTCGCGGTGGGCGTTGAGCTGCCCGTCAAGCTCGGAAAACAGCAGGCGCTCGGTCGCGTGGCCGCGGGCTTCAAGCTCCACCGCGCCCGTCCGGGAAAGGCATTCCATCGCCCGCGCCAAATCCTTGTGGACGGTCACCAGCTCGAACCAGGACGCGGAAATCGGCCGAAGCGTCATGCCGCCTCCGGCCGATGCTCGCCATCGAAGAGGCGCCGGCGCACGAGCCCGCCGCGCAGGCGCTCCAGATCCAGGGCAATGAGCGCGAGATGGCAGAACGCCGCGACCGGGGTGCCGCTGCGCCGCCGAAAGAGGCGCGTCAGCGCCGCCGCCGCCGCCCGACGATAGGCAGCGCTGGTTGCTCGCGCGTCGGCGCGCGCGAGCTGCGCCGCGTGGTCCTTTGCCATCGCCACGAGTTTCGCAAGCCACCGGCGATCCGTTCCGCCGCGCCGCGGCCAGAGCGACGTCCAATGCGCGAGCCAGAGCCCGGCAAGGCCGCCGTCTTCCGGCTTTGTCGGCGATAGCGAGGAGAAGAGGGGGCCTTCGAGCCCGGCGGCGCCTGGCCGGCCGTCCCTGCGCGCGAGCGGAGCGAACGCCGGATCTTCGCGCGTCCAGTCCGGCGCATCGCCGCGAAGCAGCCGATCCAGCACGGCCAGATCCGGAACATGCGCCGCCCAGAGCAAGGCGGTCCGCCATTCCGGCGGCGTCCAGGCGGCAATTTCGGCGACATAGCGCCGCCATTCGACGCGCAGAATGCGCTCGATCGCGTGGCTCGTCATCTGCGCGTCCAAGTGACCGGTGAACCGCCGCAGCGGCGTCGACCGCGATCGCTCGATGAAATGCGCCAGCGTCTTGGCGGCCTCGATCATGCGCCAATCGGGCTCGCCCGGGCGCTCGCCGTGGCGCGCTTGCAGCCTTGCCTGGACATAGCTCCATTCAGCGCGGCGTCTCATCCTCGCCACCGGTGAGTTTTGCCGCAAGGCGCGCGGCGGCTTGCGACCATGCGGCGCCCTCGTCCGAGCGTTCGGCGACGTCGCTCCCGGGGTCGATGGGAGGGGAAAGTCCGGCGATATCGCGCGCGATCCGTTGCAGATAGGAGGCGTGCAGCCTGGCGGCGCGGTCGCTGGCCCGCCGCACCACCGCCGCGGCCTTGTCGCGCGCCGCCGCGACCACGGCCTGCGCCTGCCGGCGGCAGTGCTGGAGCTGCTTTTCGGCGGCGCGTTCCGCCTCGAGAACGCGCTGGATCGCCGAGACGACGGGGTCGCCTTGCGCTTCCGTCTCGGCCAACAGCGTCGATCCGACGGCCTCGTCCCCCCCGGTCATTCAGACGGCTCCCCGCTCGCTGGACATGGTTCAAGCGCTCGTCATGAGAGCAGGAATTGCCGTCGAGGTCACGCGAGAAGACGGCTCGCGTGTCCGCCGCGATCCGACATGCGGTCGGGCGCAAAGCTGCCGGCACGCCGCATGCGATAACGCCACCGGTTTTGCGCAGGCCTGGAACGGTGGAAGACCGCGGTCTCGGCTGGCTCGAGCGGTTGAGGGGGATACGGACAAATACGTATGCCTCGGAGACAAATTGCGCGGAGCTGCGACTCCGACGGCGGGGGACGGTCGCTCCGAGGCATGCAGAGGCAGGGACCGGATCACAAAGAAGTCTCCGAGCAAATTCGGCATCGCGTATCAGATCGGCCTGGTCGGGCTGCTCTATTTCATCTTCATCGGCAGTAGCGAGCTTGCCGCGTCCGACCGCTCGCTGGAGCGGGCGAATGCCAGCCTTGCCTTGCTCGACCGGGTCAAGATCGACCTGCTCCAGGCGCGGCGCAGCGAAAAGGATTTCCCGCTCCGGCGGAGCGATGCCGCCGCCAAGCAGCAGGCTGCCGCTCTCGCGCAATTCAAAGAGGACAGCACGGCGCTCCGCGACCTCATGGGCGAGCAGGATCGCAGGTTGATCGGCCGGGTCGGCGCCGTCATAGCGGAATATGAAACACAATTCGGCATCCTCGCCGCCGACACGGACAAGGCGGCCGCGAGGAGAACAGCGGGCTTCAGGGCCGGCTGCGCGATTCGGTCCACGAAATCGAAAAGACGATCGACGGCGACAAGGATGCGCGCCTCGACGCGGCGATGCTGATGATGCGCGGCGTAAGGGCGCCGCCTACGGCCGCTTTTCACCGCGTCGCTCATGCGCATGCATGTGGCTGCGCGACGAGGCCGGACAGCACGCCGCTGCGTGCGCACGCAAAACTTGCGCGCGCTTGGCGAATTAGCCGATTCTTAAATGGAACGTGCTAGGTACGTCGCGCCGAGAAGAGAAAGATTCCGCATTTCACCGGATGGGTCGGGCAGATGCGATCCCGCGTGGCTCGATCGAACCGGAGACACGGAAAAATATCCGCACACTGGAATTGCATCGAGCCGCGGCAATGGCTGGCGACGGCGAGAAGGCCGCGGGCGAACGAGGAGAATGGCGATGCGCCTTAGCGACTATGGAATCAAGTCCAGGATCTATGCCGGCTTTGGCACCTTGGTGGTGATCGCCGCGGCGGTGGCCGCGTTCGGCGTCTTCCAGCTCGGCGCCATAGACCATCAAGTTACCCGGTTCGTCGGTATCTCGGGCAACACCGTGCGCAATCTCGAGGCGCAGCACCTCGTCGAGCGCATGCGCCGCGACGCGGTCAGATATCAGACGAGCCAGGACGAAGCGGCGATGGCCGACTTCAATGTCCAGCAAGCGAAAGCGGCCGACCTGCTCGCCGCCGCGATAAAAGCCACGCTTTCCGAAGAGCGGCGGCGCCTCTATGGCGAAGCCTCGGAAACCCTCGCCGCCGTCAAGCAGAATTTCGACAAGCTCGCGGATCTCGGCAAGAAGTACGTCGCGCTCCGCGACAAGCTGTTCACCGGCGGCGACGAGTTGACCGCGGCGACCGCGGCGCTGGTGGAAGTGGCGCGCGCCCAGAGCGATATCAGCGCCAGGGCCCAGGCGACGGAAGTCGAGACGTGGATTCTGCTCGTCCGCGTCGCCAATTGGCGCTTTCTCGCCACCCATGATGCCAAGGGCCTCGTCACCTTCAAGCAGAACGCCCAAAGGGCAAACACGGCCATCGCCACGCTGGAAAAAAACCCGGCAGCGGCGGGCCTCCAGGAGGGGATCGCGAAAGTGAAGGCGTCGCTCGATGCCTATGACGCGAGCTTCGTCGGAGCCTCGGACATGGCTTTGCAGGCGGACGACCTCTATCTGAAGACGATGAAGCCGCAATTCGAGAAGATCGACGCGGACGGCACCGCGGCGCAGAACACGCTCGACGCCGACCTCGCAAGCACGCAGAAGGATACGAGCGAGACCGTGTCCAGCACCATGACGCTGCAGAGCGTCCTGGCGGGCATCGGCGTGCTAGCCGGCATCTTCCTCGCCTTCCTGATCGGGCGCAGCATCGTCAATCCGGTCTCGGGCATGACGGCCGCGATGAAGAGATTGGCGGGAGGCGACAAAACCATCGCCGTTCCGGCGCAGGACAACAAGGACGAGATCGGCGAGATGGCGAAGGCGGTCGGCGTCTTCAAGGAGAACATGATCAAGGCCGACGCGCTTGCCGCCGAGCAGCGCGCCGAGCAGGAGCGCAAGGAGCGGCGGCAGACGGCGATCGAAGGCCATATCGCCGAGTTCGACCGCGTGGTGCGCGAGGCGCTGGAGGCACTGGCCTCCGCGGCGACCGAGATGCGCGCCACGGCGACCAGCATGTCGGCGACGGCGGAAGAGACGCAGCGCCAGGCGGCGACGGTGGCCTCGGCCTCGGAGCAGACCTCGGCCAATGTGCAGACGGTGGCCGCCTCTTCGGAGGAGATGTCGAGCTCGATCGGTGAGATCGGCCGGCAGGTGAGCCAGGCCTCGCAGATCGCCAAGCAGGCGGTCGAGGACGCGCAGCGCACCAACGGCACGGTCAACACGCTGGCGGACGCGGCGCAGAAGATCGGCCAGGTGGTGCAGCTCATCCAGGACATCGCCTCGCAGACCAACCTGCTGGCGCTCAACGCCACGATCGAGGCGGCGCGCGCGGGCGATGCCGGCAAGGGCTTCGCGGTGGTGGCGAGCGAGGTCAAGTCGCTGGCCAACCAGACGGCGAAGGCGACGGAGGACATCGCGGCGCAGATCGGTTCGATCCAGTCGGTGACGGGCGAGGCGGTGACGGCGATCCAGGGGATCGGCGGCACGATCGGCCAGATCAACGAGATCTCGACGGCGATCGCCAGCGCGGTTGAGGAGCAAGGGGCGGCGACGCAGGAGATCGCGCGCAACACGCAGCAGGCGGCCAAGGGCACCGAGCAGGTGTCGGCGAACATCGCCGGCGTCAACCGCGCGGCGAGCGAGACCGGCGCGGCGGCGGGCCAGGTGCTGGCCTCGGCCGAGCAGCTCGGCCGCCAGTCCGAGACCCTGCGCGGCGAGGTCAGCCGCTTCCTGGAGAAGATCCGCACGGCGTGACGGCGGCATGATGGCGAGGCGCCCGGCGATCAAGGGAACCGGCGCATACTCACGCATGTCCTCGGGCCATTGCCCGTGAGTTGCACCACGAGGGCACGGAGGACGCGGAGAAGCGAAGACCGGCGCGCCGCGCGCGCCTGACTATCCTTCTCCGTGTCCTCCGCGCTTTCGTGGTCAATCTCTTCGACCGGCGGCGCGGCGGCGTATGCGACAGCTCTGGCGCGCGCTCGAAACTCCGGCGTAAGCAAGCCTTAAGCGCCATGATGGAAAATTGCCGCACGCGCAACCAGGCGGCGACGGCAAGGCAAGTCATGGCGATGCTGGACCGACAGGCCATCCGTTCCGAAGCGATACGGATCGCCTTCAGGACGCCGCTGGCGCTGCTGGCGTCGCTGATCGTCGGCGCGTGCTCCATCGGCGTGCTGTGGCCGGCGCTGCCGCGGCCGCTGCTGCTGAGCTGGGCGCTGGCGCTGACGCTGTGCACGCTTGGACGGGCGCTGCTCTGGCATGCCTATCGCGCGCGCCAGCCCGGCGCGGCGGAGGCCGGGCGCTGGGGCGCCTGGTTCACCGCCGGCGCGACGCTGGCGGGAGCGGCGTGGGGCGCGCTCGCGGCGGTGATCCCGCTGACCGAGGATCCGCTCTATCACAGCTTCGCGGTGATGGTGATGGCCGGCATAGCGGCGGGCGGCGTCGCCTCCCTTTCCGCCCATTTGCCGGCGCTCTATGCCTTCCTCGCGCCGCTGGGCCTGCCGCTGGTCGCGGCGCTGCTGCTGCATGGCGGCGGCGCCTATGCCGCGACCGGCGCCATGGTCGCGGTCTTCCTGGTGGCGGTCGGCGGCATCGCGCGCGAGCACCATCGCTCGCTCGACGACAACATCCGCCTGCGCTTCGAGACGGCGCGGCTCGCCGAGGCATTGGCAACGGCGCGCGACGCGGCCGAGGCGGCGGCGCGCGCCAAAACCGATTTCCTCACGAATATGAGCCACGAGATCCGCACGCCGATGAACGGCATCATCGGCATGAACCGGCTGCTGCTCGGCACCGCGCTCGAGGCGCCGCAGCGCGTCTATGCCGAAGCGGTCGACAGCTCGGCCAAGGCGCTGCTCACCATCATCAACGACATCCTCGACATCTCCAAGCTCGAGGCCGGCCGCCTCACGCTGGAGATCATCGAGGTCGACCTCGACGGCCTCGTCCGCGACGTGGTCGCGCTGCTGCGGCCGCGCGCGGCGGAAAAAGGGTTGGCGCTGCTGATGGAGATCGATCCGGCGGCGCAAGGGCGGTTCCGCAGCGATCCGACGCGGCTGCGCCAGGTGCTGCTCAACCTCATCGGCAACGCCATCAAGTTCACCGAGGCGGGCGAGGTGCGGGTGCGGCTGCGCCGGGAAAACGAGAACGCGGCCGGCGCCCTGCTGCGGCTGGAGATCGCCGATACCGGCATCGGCATCCCGGCCGCGGTCCGCGCGCGCCTGTTCGAGAAGTTCAGCCAGGCCGACGGCTCGATCGCGCGCCGCTTCGGCGGCACCGGCCTCGGGCTCGCCATCTCGCGCCAGCTCGTCGAGTTGCTCGGCGGCGAGATCGGCGTCGAAAGCGCGGAGGGACGGGGCTCGTGCTTCCACGTCGTCCTGCGCCTCGCCCGCGCCGCGCCCGAAGCGGCCGCGCCGGCGCCGGCGGAGCCGCCCGCCGCCGTGCAGGCCCCCGGCGGCGCGTGCCGGGCGCGCGTGCTGGTGGCCGAGGACGACCGCACCAACCAGATGATCACCCGCGCCCTCCTCGAGCGCGCCGGCTATGTCGTCGAGATCGTCAATAACGGGCTGGAGGCCATCGCGGCGATCGAGCGCGGCGCCTATGACCTGCTGCTCATGGACGTGCAGATGCCGGAGGTCGACGGCGTCGAGGCAACGCGGCGCATCCGCGCGCTGGGCGGCGCCAAGGGGAAGCTGCCGATCGTGGCGATCACCGCCCATGCCATGAGCGGGGCGCGCCAGGAATATCTCGCCGGCGGCATGAACGACTACGTCTCCAAGCCGTTCGATGCCGGCGAGCTGCTGGCGACGGTGGGGCGATGGACCGGCGTCGCCCCGATCCGGGCGCGGCGCGCCGGCGCCGCGGCGAAGACGGAGCCGCCGCCGATCCTGAACGAAAGCCGGCCGGCCGAGCTTGCCCGCCTCATGCCGCCCGATGCCTTCGAGGAGCTGGTCCGCTCCTGGATGAACGCCAGCGCCGAGCGGCTCGACCGCATCGACGGCGCCATCGGCGCCGGCGACCTCGACCCGGCGCAGCAGGACGCGCATGACCTCGCCAGCAGCTCCGGCAATATGGGCGCGAGCCGCATGGAAGCGCAGGCGCGGTCGCTCGATCGCGCCTGCCGCGCGGGCGACGTCGCTGGCGCGCGGGCGCTCGCCATCGAGCTGCGCGCCAGCCTGCGTCCTTCCCTCGACGCCGTCGCCGGCCGCTTCCTTGCGCGCGCGCCGGCACCGTCCTCGGCGTGAGCCCGGACATGCCGTCCGCCCGTCCGCTCAAGGGCGCGCCGATCCTCGGCGTCGACGACGACATCGACGCTCTCATCGTGCTGCAAACGCATCTCGACTCCGCTGGCTTTACTTTCTTCGGCGCGACCAGCGGCGAAGAGGCGCTGAAGCTCGCGCGGCGCGTGGCGCCGCGCCTCATCATCCTCGACGTGATGATGCGCGGGCTCGACGGTTTCGAGATTTGCCGCCGGCTGCGGCTCGACCCGGCGCAGGCCGGCGTGCCGATCCTGCTGCTCACCGCGCGCAAGACCGAGGCCGACGTGCTCCAGGCCAAGGCGGCCGGCGCCGACGACTTCATCGTCAAGCCGTTCGACGCCGCCCAGCTCGCCGGGCGCGTGCGCCACTGGCTGGACCGCGACCGCCGCCGCTGATGCCGCCGGCCGATCCCTGAAGAGAGAACGTCCGCTCTTCCCAAGTCCCGGCGAGCAGCGTAACGTCCGGAGATCGCAAGCCTGCTTTCCCCGGGCGGAGGACCGATCACGGGCAATATCGTGCTTCTCGACCTCATCGGCGGCGTGGCGCTGCTGCTGTGGGGCATGCACATGGTGCACAGCGGCATCCTGCGCGCCTTCGGCGCCGATCTTCGCCGCTTCCTCGGCACGGCGCTCGGCAACCGCTTCAGCGCCTTCGCCGTCGGCGTCGCCGTCACCGCCCTGTTGCAGAGCAGCACCGCCACCGGCCTGCTGGTGACCTCGTTTGCCGCCGGCGGCATGCTGGCGCTGGTGCCGGCCCTCGCCGTGATGCTCGGCGCCAATTTCGGCACCACGCTGGTGGTGCAGGTGCTGTCCTTCGACATCTCCGCCGCGGCGCCGGTGCTGCTGATCCTCGGCGTCGTCGCCTTCCGCCGCGGCGCGCGGACGCGCACGCGCGATCTCGGACGGGTGGCGATCGGCCTCGGGCTGATGCTGCTGGCGCTGCACATCCTGCTGGGATCGCTGGCGCCGGCCGAGAACGCGCCGGCGGTCCGCAGCCTGCTGCAGGCGGCGACGACGCAGCCGCTGCTCAACATCCTGATCGGCGCGTTGCTCGCCTGGGCGGCGCATTCCAGCGTCGCCGTCGTCGTCATGGTGATGTCGCTCGCCTATTCCAACTTCCTGACGCCGGTGGCGGTGCTGGCGCTGGTGCTTGGCGCCAATCTCGGCAGCGCCGTCAACCCCGTGCTCGAGGGCGGCAGCAGCGCCAACCCGGCATCGCGCCGGTTGCCGCTGGGCAATCTCGCCATCCGCCTCATCGGCTGCCTGGTCGCGCTGCCCTTCCTGGCGCCGATCGCCGGGCTGCTGCAGGCGCTGGAGCCGAGCCCGGCGCGACAGGCGGCGGATTTCCACAGCCTGTTCAACTTGGCGCTCGCCGTGCCGTTCCTGCCGGCGCTCAACGGCGTCGCCTGGGTGCTGGAAAAGCTGCTGCCGGAGCGGCAGGAGGCGGCCGATCCCGGCCGGCCGCTCTATCTCGACCCCGCCGCGCTCGACGAGCCGTCGGTGGCGCTCACCTGCGCCGCGCGCGAGGTGCTGCACATCGGTGATCTCGTCGAGACGATGCTGCGCCAGACGATGACCGCGCTCGACACCGACGACCGCAAGCTGGTGGGCGAGATCGAGCGGACGGATGACGCCGTCGACAAGCTCGACGAGGCGATCAAGCTCTACGTCACCGAGATCACGCGCAACAGCCTCGATCCACGGGACGCGCACCGCGCGATGGAGATCATCTCCTTCTCCATCAACCTCGAGCATGTTGGCGACATCATCGACAAGAACCTGATGGAGCTGGCCGCCAAGAAGATCAAGCGCCGGCTCAAATTCTCATTCGAGGGCGCGGCCGAGCTGCGGGCCTTCCATCAGCGCGTGGTCGACAATCTGAAGCTCGCCCTCGGCGTCTTCATGTCGGGCGACGTCAAGATCGCGCGCCAGCTCATCCGCGAGAAGGTGCCGGTGCGCGAGGCCGAGCGCGCCGCGGCCGAGAGCCATCTTGCCCGGCTGCGCGAGGGCCGGCCGGAGAGCATCGAGACGAGCTCGCTGCATCTCGACGTGCTGCGCGACTTGAAGCGCATCCATTCGCATATCTGCTCGGTCGCCTATCCCGTGCTCGAAGCGGCGGGCGAGCTGCAACCGAGCCGCCTCAAGGAGCGGCGCGTCCGCCGCCTGCGCGCCGGCCCGGCCGCCGACGAGCCGCCGCAACTGGGATAGGCCGCGACTCCATTCCGGAGCGAGCTCTTTCCGCAGGAGCTCGCCTATGATTTCACCCGCACGTAGCTTCCCGGCGCGTCCTCGATCGGGCGCAGCTCGCCGTCGCCGGGCCGGCGCGCCGCGACCTCGCCGCCGGCATATTTGGCGATCCATTTCTCCCAGCTCGGCCACCAGGAGTCCTGGTCGAATTTGGCGCCCTTCAACCAGTCCTCCGGGCTTTTCGGCAGCTTGGCGCCCTGCCAATGGCCGTATTTGCCTTGGCCCGGCGGGTTGATGACGCCGGCGATGTGGCCGGAGGCGGCGAGCACGAACTTCACCGGCCCCTTGTAGAGCTGCGTCGCGGCGTAGGTCGATTTCCACGGCGCGATGTGGTCCTCGCGCGTAGACAGCAGGAAGCTCGGCACCGCGACCTTGCCGAGGTCGATCGGCACGCCGCAGAGCGAAATGCCGCCGGGAACGACGAGCTTGTTCTCCTGATACATGTTGCGCAGATAGAAGCTGTGCATGGCCGCGGGCATGCGCGTGGAGTCGCTGTTCCAATAGAGCAGGTCGAAGGGAAACGGCTCCTTGCCCATGAGATAGTTGTTGACCACGAAGGACCAGATGAGGTCGTTGGCGCGCAGCATGTTGAAGGTCGTCGCCATGTCCGAGCCTTCGAGATAGCCTTGCTCGCGCATGCGCTCTTCGAGCGAATGAAGCTGGTCCTCGTCGATGAAGACGGACAGCTCGCCCGGCTCGGCGAAATCGGTGAGCGCCACGAAATATGTGGCGCTCTTGAAGCGGTCGTCGCCTTTCATCGCCATATAGGCCAGCGTCGCGGCGAGCAGCGTGCCGCCCAGGCAATAGCCGATGACATTGGCCGCGCGCTCGCCGGTCGCCGCCGCCATGGCGTCGAGAGCGGCCAGCGGACCTTCGAGCATGTAATCCTCGAACTGCTTCTGCGCGAGATGCTCGTCCGGATTGGCCCAGGAAACGACGAAGACGGTATGGCCCTGGTCGACCGCCCATTTGATGAAGGAGTTCGCGGGCCGGAGGTCGAGGATGTAGAATTTGTTGATCCAGGGCGGGATGATCAGCAGCGGCAGGCGCTTCACCTTCGCCGTCGTCGGCGCGTATTGCAGGAGCTGCATCAGCTCGTTCTGGTAGACGACCTTGCCGGGCGTGACGGCGATGTTCTCGCCGACCTTGAAGGCGTCCGTGTCGGTCATCTTGATCATCAGCCGGCCCTTGCCGCGCTCGAGATCCTCGAGCACGTGCTTGAGCCCGGTGACCAGATTCTCGCCGCCGCTCTCGATGGTGGTGCGCAGCACCTCGGGGTTGGTGAGCAGGAAGTTCGACGGCGCCATCGCGTCGACGAACTGCCGGGTATAGAAATCGACCTTGCGCGCGGTCTTCTCGTCGAGCCCGTCGACTTCCCTGACGGTGCTTTGCAGCCAGCGCGCGGTGAGAAGATAGCTCTGCTTGATGAAGTCGAAGAGCGTGCCGTCGCTCCAGGCGGCGTCCTTGAAGCGCCGGTCGCCCGGCGCGGGCTCGACCAGCGGCTCTTCCGCCCTGCCGCCCCAGAAGCGCTCGGCGGTGCGCTGCCACAGCGTGAGATAGTCCTGCCATAGCGACATCTGCGCCTGCATCAGCTTTTCCGGATGGGCCATCATCCGGCTGGTCATGTCGAGGAAGGCGCTGCCGATGTTGAGCGGGTCGCCCATGCCGACGCCGCCGGACTGGCGCGCCAGGAATTCCAGCACCAGGCGCCGGCTGCGCTCGGCGATCTCGGCGATGTCACGCGACCATTGCACGGGGTCGGGAAGCTTGATCTCCGGAGGGGTGGGCTCGGCCATTGCTTCGTTCCTCGGCGCCGCCCGCGAGGCGCCTAACCCGGTTGTTGATGACGGGCGGGAGGCGTTCTAATACACCAGCAGGCGGGTGGTTGCAGCGCTCTATATGGGGAGACCCCGTCTGCTTGGCCACAGGAGAACAGCGCAAGATGGCGTTACCAAGGATGTCGGGCCGGCCAAAAAAATCAAGCAATGCCGGAGCCTTGGCCATCCTCCTGCTGGCCGGAGGGGGGCTTTGCGGCTGCTCGTGGGTGCCGGATTACGCCAACCCCATCGAGTGGTATCGCGACCTCACGGGCGTCGCCAAGAACGACGCCCAGGATGCCGGCCAGCGCAACCAGCAGAACCTCCAGGCCGGCGGGGCGGCGCCTTATCCCAATCTCGGCACGGTGCCGCCGCCGCCGGCCCAGGCGATGAGCACCATCGACCGCGACGCGCTGCAAAAAGGCCTGATCGCCGACCGCGCCAATGCCCGCTACAGCGACGAGGAGCTGCGCCAGGGGCGCAGCGTGCCGCCGCTGCCGGGCGAGCCGCCGACGCAAACCGCCGACGCGCAAGGCGCCGCTGCCCCGGCCCAGGCCGCCGCGCCGGCCGCCGGCAGTCCCCGGCGCGGCCCGCCGGTCAAAGGCTCGGAGGCGCCGCCGCAGGAATCGCCCTTGACCACGCCCAGTGTGCGCAGCCTGCCGCAAGGCGAAACGCCGAACGCGCCGCCGCCGGCGCCGGGCCAGCCGCGGCCGCAACAACAGGCAGCCCTGCCGCCGACGCCGCCGTTGCCGGTGTCGATCGCTGCTCCAGCCTTGTCGGCCGATCCCTTCGAGCAGCCGGCGGTGATGCGCGCGCCGCGCGGCCGGCCGCCGTCGGTGACCCTCGTGGCGGCCGAGATCGATTTTGCCGGCGACGGGAAGACGCTCAGCGCCGAGGACAATCAACGCCTGGCCGAAGCTGCGAAGCTCCAGAAACAGGGCGGCGGCTCGCTCCGCGTCATCGGCTATGCCCGGCGCGGCTATGGCCCCGATGCCGCGCGCGAGGATCTCGCGGGCTTCGGCACGGCGCTGGACCAGGCCAATGCGGTGGCCCAGGCGCTCGCCAAGCTGGGGGTGCCGGCAAGCCGCATCACCGTCCAGGCCGCGCCCGCGGACCTCGCGGGCGGCCTCGCGGCCGGCGCAGCGGAGGTGCTGTTGGATTATTGAGCAATCGGCGGCGCCGGAGCGCGCCGCCTTTGTCGCCGTCGCCGCGCCCGGCTCGCGGCTCCTTCCCGGAAAGGGGAATAGATAAAACAGTCGCAACTTTCCAGCGATAGCGCTAAAAGACCAGAAGCTGATCATCCTCGGAGGAGCCTGGAACCGCCCGTGAAACCGCCGTTGAGGATCGCCGTCGCCGGCCTCGGCACCGTCGGCGTCGGAACCGTCAAGCTGTTGCAGCAGAACGCCGAGCTGCTGACCGCGCGCGCCGGCAGGCAGCTCGTCGTCACGGCCGTGGCGGCGCGCGACCGCGGGCGGGCGCGCGGCGTCGATCTCCAGGATGTCCGCTGGCTCGCCGATGCGGCGGCGCTGGCGCAGGATGCCGAGGTCGACGTGGTGGTCGAGCTGATCGGCGGCAGCGACGGCATCGCCCGCGAGGTGGTGGCCGGCGCGATCGCCGCGGGCAAGCACGTCGTCACCGCGAACAAGGCGCTGATCGCCCATCACGGCAAGGCGCTGGCGCGGGCCGCCGAGGCGCGCGGCGTGGCGCTGCTGTTCGAGGCGGCGGTGGCCGGCGGCATCCCCATCCTGAAGACGCTGCGCGAGGGGCTCGCTGCAAACAACGTGACGCGCATCTATGGCATCCTCAACGGCACCTGCAATTACATCCTGACCACCATGCGCGAGACCGGCCGCGATTTCCTCGAGGTGCTGAAAGAGGCGCAGGAGCTGGGATATGCCGAGGCCGATCCAAGCTTCGACATCGACGGCGTCGACGCCGCGCACAAGCTCGCCGTGCTGGCCGCGGTCACCTTCGGCAATGCCCCCGATTTCGCCGGCGTCCACGTCGAAGGCATTCGCCACGTCTCGGCGCTCGATATCGATTTCGCGGCCGAGCTCGGCTATCGCATCAAGCTCCTGGGCCTGGCGCGGCTGACCCGCGACGGGCTCGAACAGCGCGTCCACGCCTGCATGGTGCCCCGCTCGACCCCCATCGCCAATGTCGACGGCGTGTTCAACGCCGTCGTCGTCGAAGGCGATTTCGTCGGCCGGGTCATGCTCGAGGGCCGCGGCGCCGGGGCGCAGCCGACCGCCTCGGCGGTGGTGGCGGACCTTCTCGACATCGCGGTCGGGCGCTGGTCGTCGAGCTTCACCATACCGGCAAGTGTCCTCGAAGCGCGACAGCCCTCTCCCATGGCGCGCCACGTGGGCGCCTATTATCTGCGCCTGATGGTGGTCGACCGTCCCGGCGTCATCGCCGACATCGCCGCCGCCTTGCGCGACGAGCAGGTGTCGATGGAGCAGATGATCCAGCGCGGGCGCCGGCCGGGCGAGCCGGTTCCGGTGGTGTTGACCACGCATGAGGCGGAAGAGGCGGCGATGCGCCGGGCGCTCGAGCGCATCGACCGGCTCGACAGCGTGATCGAGCCGACGCGCATGATCCGCGTCGAGAACCTATAGACAGGGGGGAGGCGCCATGGCTGAAGGTGGAGCGATGGATCGCAACCTGGCATTGGAGGCGGTTCGCGTCACCGAGGCGGCGGCGTTGTCGGCCTCGCGGTTGATGGGGCGCGGCGACGAGAAGGCGGCCGACCAGGCCGCGGTCGACGCCATGCGCGAGGCGCTCAATGCCCTGCCCATCGATGGCACGGTGGTCATCGGCGAAGGCGAGCGCGACGAAGCGCCGATGCTCTATATCGGCGAGAAGGTCGGCAGCGGGGGCCCTCGCATCGATATCGCGCTCGACCCGCTCGAAGGCACCACCATCACCGCCAAAGGTGGCGCCAACGCGCTCGCGGTGATCGCCATGGCCGAGGCCGGCGGCTTCCTCAACGCCCCCGACGTCTATATGGAGAAGATCGCCATCGGCGGCGGGTTGGGCGAGGTCGTCGATCTCGACGAGTCGCCGGCGAAGAACCTCAGGAACCTCGCCCGGGCCAAAGGAGCGGAGGTCTCGGACCTCGTCGTTTGCATTCTCGACCGGCCGCGCCACAGCGAGCTCATCGCCAAGGTGCGCGAGGCCGGCGCGCGCATCATGCTGATCTCCGACGGCGACGTGAGCGGCGTCATCGCCACGGCGCGGCCGAAGAGCGGCGTCGACATCTATATGGGCTCGGGCGGGGCGCCGGAAGGCGTGCTCGCGGCGGCCGCCCTGCGCTGCATCGGCGGCCACATGCAGGGTCGCCTGCTGTTCCGCAACGACGACGAGCGCGGTCGCGCCCAGCGCCTGGGCATCAAGGATTTCAACCGAAAATACGGGCTCCTCGACCTTGCCAAGGGCGACGTCATGTTTGCCGCCACCGGCGTCACCAGCGGCACCATGCTGCGAGGCGTGCGCCGCTTCGCCGGCGGCGCGGCGACCTATTCCATGGTGATGCGCTCCAAGACCGGCACGGTGCGCATCATCGAGGCGCAGCACAATTTCGCGCGCAAGGCGCTGTTCGACGCGCCGCGCTGAGCGGACGGCCAACGCCGCCATTGACCCGACTCGGCGGCGGCGGCGATGCTCGGCGCATGCCCGACGGTTTTGCGGCCTTCCTCGGCGTCGAGCGCTCGCTCATGGGCCGGCGCTGGCGCCAGCGCGCGGCGGATGACCGCGCCGGCCTGGCGCTGGCGCAGCGGTTCGAGCTGCCGGAGATCGTCGGCCGCCTGCTCGCCGCGCGCGGCGTCGCGGCGGAGGCGGTGGAGCGGTTCCTCGCGCCGACCTTGCGCGACTTCCTGCCGGATCCCCTGGATTTGAAAGACATGGATGCGGCGGTGGCGCGGCTGGTGCGCGCGATCGTCACGGGCGAGCGCATCGCCGTGTTCGGCGATTACGACGTTGACGGCGCAACCTCGGCGGCGCTCCTCCAGCGTTTCCTCGCCGCGGTCGGCTGCCGCGCGCGGCTCTATATCCCCGACCGGCAGCGCGAGGGCTACGGCCCCAACGCGCCGGCATTGCTGCGCCTCAAGGCGGAAGGCGCCGCGGTGGTGATCGCCGTCGATTGCGGCACCGGCGCCCATGCGCCGCTCGCCGCCGCGGCCGAAGCCGGGCTCGACGTGATCGTCGTCGACCATCACGTCGCCGAGCCCGCGCTGCCGCGCGCGCTCGCGATCATCAACCCCAACCGCCTCGACGAGACCGGCGTCCATGGCATGTTGGCGGCGGTGGGCGTCGCCTTTCTCCTGGTGGTCGGCGTCAACCGCGCACTGCGCCAAGCCGGCTGGTACGCCGACCGGCCGGCGCCCGACCTCAGGCAATGGCTCGACCTGGTGGCGCTCGGCACGATCTGCGACGTGGTGCCGCTCACCGGCGTCAACCGCGCGCTGGTGGCGCAGGGGCTCAAGGTGCTGCGGCGCCGCGGCAATCCCGGCCTCGCCGCGCTCGCCGACGCGGCCGGGCTGGGCGAGCGACTCGACGCCTACCATGCCGGCTTCATCCTGGGGCCGCGGGTCAATGCCGGCGGCCGGGTGGGACAGGCGGATCTCGGCGCGCGGCTGCTGGCGAGCGATGATGCGATCGAGACGCGCGCGTTGGCGCAGCAGCTCGACGCGCTCAATGCCGAGCGGCGCGAGATCGAGGCGCGGGTGCTGGCGCAGGCGATCGACCAGGTGGAGAGCGGCGACGGCACCGCGCCGCTGCTCTTCGTCGCCGGCGAGGGATGGCATACCGGCGTCGTCGGCATCGTCGCCAGCCGGCTCAAGGAGCGCTACAACCGCCCGGCCTGCGTCACCGCGGTCGCCGACGGCATCGGCAGGGGCTCCGGCCGCTCGGTGCCGGGCCTCGCGCTCGGCTCCGCCATTCTCGCCGCGCGCCAGGCCGGGCTGCTGATCAATGGCGGCGGCCACGCCATGGCGGCCGGCTTCACCGTCGCGGCGGAAAGGCTTGGCGCGCTCAACGGCTTCCTCGCCGAGCGCGCCGGCGCGGCGCTTGGCGCCGTCGCGCCGGTGGCGGAGCTCGGCATCGACGGCGTGCTCGCGCCCTCGGCGGCGACGCCGCTGCTGGTGCAATTGGTCGAGCGGCTCGGGCCTTTCGGCGCCGGCAATGCCGAGCCGCGCTTCGCGCTCGCCAATCAGCGCATCCTGCGCGCCGATGTCGTCGGCGGCCAGCATGTCCGCTGCATCCTCGGCGACGGCGCCGGCACGACGCGGATCAAGGCGATCGCCTTCCGCTGCCTCGAGGGCGAGCTGGGAGCGGCGCTACTGCACGGCCAAGGACGCGGCTTCCACGTGGCGGGCCATTTGCGCAGCGACCGCTGGCAAGGACGCGAGGAGGTGCAACTCATCCTCGACGACGCCGCGCCCGCCGCCACGGCAGCAGCATTTTAACCCCTTTATCATAGACTTTCCTTGTGTCGCGCGCCCTTCGGCGCGCCCAAGGCCCGGACATGTCTTTGGCTCGCCATACCGTCACCGACTGGTTCATCCCGCAGCGGCTGCGACGGCACGCCGACACGCGCGAGCGTGCGCGGCTGTTCGTCATCAGCCATTTCTTCGGCGCGCCGCTGGCCCTCCTGGTTTTCCTCTGTCTCTATAGCGTCGATCCGGCGGGGCAGGCGCGCCACCAGTTGATCTTTGCCGGCATCGTCTCGTTCCTGGCCTATCCCTTCCTGCTGCGCGTCACCGGCTGGTTCGACGTGCTGATCTTCGCGTCGATGGAACAGCTAGGCCTGGTGACGCTCTACGGCGCCTACGAATATGGCGGTCCGGCCTCGCCGTTTTTGCCATGGCTGGTGGCGGTTCCCGTCATAATTCTCTTTCATATCGGAAGGCGGCCGTTCTATCGCGCGTTGATCTTCCTGGCGCTGGGGATGCATCTGCTGGGGTTCTACGTCATCTACCGGCATGGACCCGGCTTTCCCATGCATGTCCCGCTCGACGGGCTCACCGGCGTCAGCCTGCTCTCGCTGTTCTGCGCCGCGGTGTTCGTGGCAACGACCTCGCTCTATCACAGCAGCGTCATCGACGCGCAGCGGGCGGAGCTCGAGGGCGAGGTACGCGCGCGCCGCCTCACCGAGGTGAAGCTGCGCGAGGCGAAGGAGGAGGCCGAGCGCGCCAACCACGCCAAGAGCGAATTCCTCGCCAAGATGAGCCACGAGCTGCGCACGCCGCTGAACGCCATCATCGGCTTCGCGCAGATGATCAGCCGCCAGCTTCTGGGGCCGGTGGGGGTGGCGCGCTATGCCGAGTACAGCGGCGATATCGAGCGCAGCGGCCATCACCTGCTGCGGATCATCGGCGAGATCCTCGACCTCGCCAAGGTCGAGACCGGCAAGCTCGTCCTCTACGAGACCGATTTCGACCTGATCGCCGTCATCCAGGAGGCCATCGATCTAGTGCGCCCGCTCGCCGCGGCGCGCGGCGTGCCGATCCAGTTCACGCCGCCGCCGCAGCGCATCGTTTTCCACGGCGACGAGCTGCGGATGAAGCAGATCCTGCTCAACTTGCTGTCGAACGCCGCCAAATTCACCGACGGCGACGGCGTCATCACGCTCGCGGTGAGCCGCGAGCCCGGCGCCGGCGTCACGCTCGCGGTGAGCGACACCGGCATCGGCATTCCCGCCGGCGATCTCGAGCGCATGCTGCAGCCTTTCGAGCAGGTCGGCGACGCCATGACCAGCAATGGCGGCGGCACCGGTCTGGGGTTGCCGCTGTCGCGCGAGCTGGCGATGCTGCATGGCGGCACGCTGTCGCTCGCCAGCGTCCCCGGACGCGGCACGACGGTTACGGTGAGCCTTCCGGAAAGCCGCCTGGTGAAGGCGCGGCAGGACGGCGCTGCGCTGCGCGCCGCGGTCTGAGCGGGCGCCGACCGTCCCAGGTCAGCGATCGGGCTCCCAGGCCAGGGGCGAGGCTTTCGCGCGCGCCACCGATTGCGCCTGCAGCCCGCCTTTTGCGTTATAGGTGCCGCGCACATCGACCGCGCCGCCGACGCCGTGGAGCGACAGGTGGCGGCTATTGGCCGCCGCCGTGGTGTCGACCTGAACGAGGCGGCCGGTCCGGGTCCGCAGGGTGATTTGCGTCCCGCTGATGCTTTCGACGGTGCCATAGAGCTCGCGCCCTTTCAGCGGCCGACGCTTGAGAGCGGGCGGCGTGCCGAGCGAGGACTTGCCGCCCACGCCGAAGACGGCGAGCGTGCGGTAGCTCGCGACGAACACCCGGCCATTGGCGACCACCGGAACGACATTCGCATTGCCATCGGTATAGGGCCAGAAGCCCGCCGGCGCGTGAAAGATGGGCGAGGAGACATTGGCGGGATTGAACGCATAGAGCGTCAGATTGGCCGCAGGGTGCGCGGTATTCCAACCGGCCGCGTGCGGCACCGCCCAGATGACGGCGGAGCTCGCGGTCGTCGCATTCGACGAGACGCTGGTCATGAAGCCCGGATCCTGCACGGCTGTTGTCAGAGTGGCGTTGGAACTCTGCTGCACCAAGGTTACGCTGGGCGAGGTCTGGACCTTCCATACGGCAAGCGTGCTGCCCGTGCTGCTGACGACGCGCCCGATGCCGTCGGAGGCGACGAAATAGCTTGGCCCGCACCAGCAGCCGCTGTCGCTTGGCAGCGTGGCGACGGCGCCGCTGGTGCCGTAATTCCCGGTCTTGTCGCGGTCGAGCAGATAGAGCGGTCCGATCTTGCCCTGCGCCACCGCCAGATGCGGCAGCGACCCCGGCTGGTCGGGCAGCAGCATCACGCCGCCAGAACCCAAATCATTGTCCGTCTTGTCCATCTCGTCGACGCCGACATCGTTGGTGCTGGTGTCGGTCGGCGTGAACAGGCTTTTCACCGCGCCGAGATCGCCGGAGAGTTCGACGACGCTGTCCTGAATGGCGTAGTTGCCGTCAAAGGTTCCCGGCCCGCCATTGCCGGTGACGGCGAAGATGTCTCCGGCCGCGTCGGCCGCAATACCATAGCCGGACATCCAGACCGAGGCGAGATAGCATGGCGGATGGTTGTTGTTATAAGGACAATCCACCGTCTGATTGACCAGGCGGTTCGTCAACTCGTTGTCCGCAAGCGGCGTCAATTTATCGGCCTTCCAGCCCAGGATCCAGCCGCGCGAATCGTTCTCGTCGAAATCGCAGAAGCTGCCGAACGCCGCATAGATGTTGCCGTGGGTTTCGAGCAGGCCCGATCGCTGGCGTTGCGTCGCCGGGTTGAAGCGATAGGTGCCGCCGTTGGGCATTGCATGCGATGCCCCATGCGCCTTGTCGATCGGCACCGACGGCACCTTGTCGGCCAGGGTCTTGAGGTCGAGCGCGTGAATGCGGTGGACCGGATTGCCGCTCTCCCAAGTATAGGTGATCAGGTACATCGTGCCGCTTGACGTGTCGATGACCGGCGTCGAATTGATTCCCACCTGCGTCGCGTTGTTGTTGCAGGCGCCGGGGAGATTGCTTTGCGAGACGGCCGTGCCGAGCGAAACCTGCTTCAGGATCGTGCCGGTCGCGGCATCGATCGCGTAGAGGCTGTTGCTCTCGGTCGCGACATAGACGACCTGATAGGTGCCGCTGTGGCCGACGATGGCCTGGTTGTTCACGATCAGCGGCTGCGCGTCGATCTGGTCGTCGACGGTGACCGGAGAATAGAGGAGGCCGAAATTGCCGCCGCCGACATTCGCCGCCGTCAGCGAGGTCTCGGTTGCGTTCCAACCGGTGCGCGATACGTCATAGTGATAGGTTAAGACATTGGTCTGAGCGAAGGCCGCTTCACCGCCGGCGAGAAGAAGGCAGGCCAGCAGGCCGACGGCAAGCCGCCGGCAGGCCGCCGCCGCACCGGTTTTTTGACGTGCGATGGCGGAAACAAACGCCGCAGCGATTGTCATGATAATCCCCCCCAGGAATGCATGGTCCCCGATTTCGGCCGATGTTCCCCGGACACCAGGCGACAATGGGACCATAACCGTTTCTTCAGAGAATTGCAACGTTAAGTTGAGAGACGGGCGTGCGCGGCCCGGCACCGCGAGC
>DASPSJ010000035.1:0-26135 GCA_035623985.1 Allostellaceae bacterium
CGCGCGATCAGGTCGCGGCAGCGTCCGCGCTGGATCTTGCCGCTGGGCGTTCTCGGAATATGCCCGCTCAACACCCAATGCAGCCTGGCGCCGCGCAACCCGAACGCCTCATCCAACACCTGTTTCACCCGCGCCTCCACGCGCGTGCGGTCGCCGGGGCCGAGGCGGCTGTCCAGCAAAAGGTGAAGCGCGCCGCTCCTGAGCTGTTCGTCGGCGCCCTCGACGGCGATGACCGCCGGCGTAAAGGACGCGCCCAGCAGGCGCTCGAGCGTCCCCTCGATCTGCAGCGGCGAAAAGTTGCGACCATTGATGATGAGGATCTCCTTGACGCGGCCGGTGATGAAAAGCTCGCCGCCGCGGAGGTAGCCGAGATCGCCGGTGCGCAGGAACCCGTCGCGCTTCAGCTCCGCGGTATCGTCGACGCCGAAATAGCCGTCGACGACGCTTTCGCCGGCGAATTCGATCTCGCCGACCACGCCGTCCGCGACAGGCTGCCCGCCGCCATCGACGATGCGCAGCGCGTGACCGGGGATGACCCGGCCGCAGCCGACGACCGCGACGGCGTATTTTCCCGCCTCGCCGGAAGCGGGAACCACGGCATCGCGATTGCCGGCGGCCGGATCGACACGCTCCACGCGGAACGACTCGCTCGTCGAGGAGATGGTGACGGCGAGCGTCGCCTCGGCGAGGCCATAGACCGGCATCAGCACCTCGCGCCGCAAGCCATGGCGGCGGAAGGTCTCATAGAACTCGCGCAGCGTCGCTTCGTGAACCGGCTCCGAGCCGCAGAGCGCCACGCGCCAGGACGAGAGATCGAGATCCTTGGGCGGCCGCAGCTTCGCCACGCGGCAGCAGGCCTGAAACGCCGAATTGGGCGCCGGCGACAGCGTCCCCTCGAACTTGCCGATGAGCTCCAGCCAGAACAGCGGATTGCGGATGAAGTTGGCGGGATCGGCGGCGACGACGGGAATGCCCCAGTACCAGGCATAGGAGACGCCGATCAGCCCCATATCGTGCGACATGGGCAGCCAGGTGACGAGAGCGTCGTCGTCGCGATGATCGATGGCGCGTCCGATCGCCTGCACGTTCGCGGCGATGTTGCGGTGGCGGACGATCGCCCAGCGCGGCATCGCCGTGGTTCCGGAGGTGCCCTGGAGATGCGCCATCGCCTCGCCTTCGGCCGCAAGAGCGATGGCGCGGCCGGGCGCCGCGGTCAGGAGATCGCCGGCCTCGATATGGCGGCTGTCGCCCTCGGCGGGCGCCGCGCCGCGCAGGACGATGAAGCGCGCCGCGAGCGCGTCGGCCGCCGCCTGGGCCCGTGCGCCCGGCACGACCGCGGGAACAAGGCCCGCACAAAGGCAGGCGAGATAGAGGCTGAAGAACTCGCCGCAGGTCGGCATCGACAGCACGATCCGGTCGCCCGCGGCGAGGCCCAGCCGCGCAAGACCCGCCGCCGCCGCGCAGGCTCCCTCATAGAGCTCCCGGTAGGTGAGCGCAGCCATGACGCCATCGGCATCGATCGCGCGAATGGCGATCCTGCCGGGGGTTTTTTCTATGGTCTCCGCGAGTGCCGCGAGCGCAATGCGCCTGCCGCTCATCGAGCATAGGCCTTGACGAATTGCGGATCGGAGCCGCGCGCCGTCTGCGCCAGCCAGGCGCGGGTCTTGCCGAAGCGCGCCTCGAAATCCGCCTTCAGGAGATCCTCCTTGAGCGTGCCCGAAGCGGTGTAATAGGGCCTCTCCAATTCCTCGAGGAAGGCGACATGGCGTTCCATGCCGCCCTGGCTCTGCGCGATGCTGCGCTCATAGGCTTTGATGCGCATGCGGCGCTGCGGGCGGGTCTCCACCTCCATCGCTCGCTCGAAGAAGACGTCGTAGGATTGCAGGATCAGGCGCTGCAGCACGCTCGGCCGCATGTGGCGCGGGTAGATGCCGACGAAGGAATAATGCTGGAAGGTCGGCGTCTGCATGATGATGCGGTGGTCCTCGATGTCCTGCCGCGAGCCGAAGAGCAGCTTCTGGAACGGATATTCGGCGAGGCAGACGAAGGTCGGATGGACGATGCGCGCATCGGCGCACCACCGGGCGGTGGCGAGGACCGCATCATTGTCCTGCATCTCGAGGCCGAAGATGATCGCCGAATGGATGTTGACGTTGTTCTCGGCGAAGCGCCGCAGCCGCTCGGTCTGGCTGGTGGGATCGACCTTCTTATTGAAGGCGGTCAGCACCTTCGGATCCTCGGATTCGACGCCGAGGCAATATTCCTCGAACCCGGCGCGGTGCAGCTTGCGGACGAGGTCGATGTTGTCCGCATGGTCGATGCGGCTCATGGCGATGAACTTGTAGCCGCGGTCCATGACGGCATTGGCGACCGCGTCGCAGAAATCCCGCCGCGTGGTGAAGTTGAGATCGGTCACGTAGAAGCGTGAGCAGCCGGTCTGGCGATAGATCCCGTCAAGCTCGGCGGTGATATCTTCGATCGACTTGGTGCGGAACTGGCGGCCCAGCAGCCGGATCGCATAGCAGAACGAGCAGTCGAAGGGGCAGCCGCGCGACATCGAGACGGTCGCCCAATGCAGTTTGGGCGCGCTCGCCAGCAGCGTCGGATCGATGGCATTGTCGATGCTCGGATAGCGGCTGCATTGGTTGATCTTCAGGAAGCCGTCGCCGTCGATAAAGGCGATGTTCTTGACCAGGTAGGGATCGCCCCCCGTCTCCAGCGCCTCGATGATCTCCACCGTCGGGATCTCGCCCTCGGCGATGACGGCGAATTCCGCGTATTCGAGCGCTTCATGGGGCGCGAAGGCGGCGTGCGGGCCGCCGATGATGACGGTGCTCCCCTTCTTGCGGCGGCGCCGTATCTCCTTCAGAACCTCGATGTTCGACCAGAACTGGGTGGCCAGCGCGGAGATCAGGAAATAGTCGTACTGCTCGATCGGCCGGTCGAGCGGATTCTCGCCCCAGAGCATCTGGCACATGTCGAGGCGAGCGTTCTCGAGCGTCCGCTTGACGAAGGAGGCGACATAATAGATGCCGTCGTTATAGGTCGTCGCCGCCGTCGAAACGTCCGGGTAGGCGTTGTTAAAGCCGAGCTGGACGGCCAGTATGTTGAGTGGCCTCATGAGCCACCTCTCCCATCATTGACGAGCACCTGACGAAACGTCTTTGGCTAGTTCGGCAGCCCGACGCCGGATGCGCTCACCTCCACCAGCGGCGGAGGCATGCGCTTTGCCATCCGCCTCCGCATTTTCTCCTTGAGCTCGCGCTTGATGTTCTGGGCGACGCGCTCGGGCGAATTCACCTTTCGCTGGGCCCAGCCGAGCAGCTCGCGCGCCTCGCTGCGGTCCATGTGCGGATGATCCCAGACAAGGTTATAGAGATCGAATTTGCTGAGATCGGGCTCGTTCACGAGATGCTGCATCTGCTTCCAGAGCTTGGTGCGATGGAACGGCGTGAGCAGCGTGAGCTGGCAGGCGAACAGCCCCTCGGCGGCGAGCTGCTCGATGTCGAAGCGCATGTCGTCCATGGTGTCGGTGGCAAAGCCGACCATGAAGGTGCCGAGCGCCCGCCGGCCGTTGGCGATGAGCTCGCGCACGGTCTGGCGCACCCGGTAGACGTCGTCGCGCTTGCGCACATCGGCGATGTTCTTGTCGCGATAGGATTCGATGCCGACGATGGCCCCGTCCATGTAGCGGTCGGTCAGCTCCGCGATTCTTCCCCGGATGAGGTCCGCGCGCGTCAGGCAGATCCAGGGCAGCTCGCGGGCCGCGAGCTCGTCCACGACCTTCTCCGCCAGCACATTGTCGAGGAAGAAGCTCTCGTCATAGATGATGACGTGGGCCACGTTCGCCTCGCGATAGCGGTCGAGCGCGGCCCGCATGTCCTCCATGAAGATGGGATCTTCGCGCGGGTTGAAGACGGGGGTCGAGCAGAAGGTGCAGCCGACATTGCAGCCGCGCTTGGAATAGAGATAGCCGACGGGAGAGGTGACGCCGCGGAAGCCGCTGGTGCCCAGCATCGCCGGATGGTGGACGCGCGGCAGCGGCCGGCCATAGACGAACTGATGCACGTCGTGCTCGCCCGCCCCTTTGACGAGCTTCGTGAAGTGCTGCGAGAGCCCGGGACCGATGGCGCCGTAATTGCCGCCCCAAATCTCCGGGACGCCGGCGTCCCGCGCCGCTTTCGCCATCTCGATCGCAACCGGCGTCGACCAAGTGTAGAAGCTGATCCCCACCATGTCCCAACGCTCGGACGCCAGCGCCTTTCGGTACTCGTCCCAGGTTGGATATTCCAGCATCTCGGCATCCGGAACGTTCGCCTTGATAAAGTGCAGGCCCGTCGGCGGACAGGTCACGGACAAGCGGTCCGGAATGTCGACGGCGCAGGTCCACGCCATGTAGGTGTCGGTGTGATCGTACCAATTGCCGCCGACCCCATCCTGCACGATCAGGGCTTCCTTCGGTGCGGTGGTGAGCAGCACGCGTTTGGGTTTCGCGTTCTGCGAAACAACTTCCATATTTCTCTCCCTCGTCTACCGATGCGCCGGTTCAGACCAAGAACGGAAATTGCCGAGAAAATGCGCGAAGCAGCCGGGTGTTTTTCGGGGATAACTTGCACCTATTTAGACTATTGTAGTTTCGGTAGCAAGTGCATTATCGCTTCGGTCACAATCATGGCGCAGAAAGGACTTTGTCGAGAGTAAGCAGACTTTGTTGACAGCAATTGGATGTATTCATAATCTTGGATTGTATTGATAGATAACTTTGCACTGTTACACTGTTGTTGTTGCCGGAACGAGGCGCTTCATGACGACCCAAAAGGGCTATGACGAGGGCTACGAAGCGCGGGTTCGCGACAGCTTCGGACGCCAGACCTTCATGACCAGCATCGGCGCGCGGCTCAGCCGCGTCGAGCCCGGACATGTCGAGATCGAATTGCCTTACCGTCCCGATCTTTGCCAGCAGCACGGCTTCTTTCACGCCGGCGTGACCGGCGCGATCGCCGACACCGCCGGCGGCTATGCCGGCTTCTCGCTGTTTCCGCCGGAAAGCTCGCCGCTGACCGTCGAGTTCAAGATCAACCTGCTGGCGCCGGCGCGCGGCGAAAAGCTCGTCGCCGTCGCCGAGGTCGTCAAATTCGGGCGAACGCTCACGATCTCCGATCTCAAGGTCTTCGCCGTGGCGAAGGGGCAGCGCACGCTCTGCGCCACGGGCTTGCAAACGCTGATGTGCCTGCAGGGCCGTCCGGACGAGCTGAAATCGGCGTGACAGCCATCGCGGCGACCGCGCCCCTGAAAATCGTCGTCGCGGGCTCGCACTCCGATGCTTTGGCGGGCCGCGCCTTCGCCGCGCCGGCGGCATATGGGAAAAGCGGCGGCATCGGCCGCCTTCGCCGCGGCGAGCGGCCAAGAGCGGACGACCGACGGCGTCGCCAGCCGCAGGCGCGGCTTCTTCACTTTTTCTTTTCGAGCCAGCGTTTCAACGCAACCGCATTGTTGCGTCTTGTGTCGCGCGCCGCGTAGAGCAGCGTGACCGGCCCGTGGCACGCTCGCTCGCGCAAGCTCGCCGCGCTCGTCCGCGCCGGCTCCTCCTCAAGCTCGCGGCCATAGGCCGCCTCGAACTCGCCCCATCGCGCGGGGTCGCCATGCACGCGCCGGCGCAGCGCGGCGCTTGGCGCGACATCCTTGAGCCATAGGTCGATCCGGGCTTTCTCCTTGGCGATGCCCCGCGGCCACAGCCGATCGACCAGCACGCGCAAGCCGTCACCGGGGCCGGCGGGCTCGTAGACGCGCTTGAGCCGAAACCGGCCGGCCGTCTTCGCAGAGGGCATGGTTGCGCACATTCGCGCCGCCTCGGTCGCTGTCAAGCCTTGGCCCCGCCGACCACCAGGATCGTCGACGTGCCATGGGCCAGGACGCGGCCATCGCGGTCGAGCACCCGCGCCTCTGAGGATATGATCTGGCGCCCCTGGCCGACGGCGCGCGCCTCGGCCCGCACGCGGCCGGTGTCCTTGGTTATCGGCCGCGACAAGTTGCCGCTGGTCTCGATCGTGGCATAGCCGACGCCCGCCGGCAGAAGCGAATGCCCGGCGCAGCCCGTGACGCTGTCGATCAGCGTCAACGCCCAGCCGCCATGCACCGTCCCCATGGGATTGAGCAAGTGCGGTCCCGGCTCGCCTTCGAATGCCGCGTAGCCGTCGCCCACCTCGATGATCCAGAAGGTGAGGGTCCGCGAGATCGGCGGCTGGGGAAGCTTTCCGTCGATGATGGCCTGCAGGACCTGCCGGCCGGTCATGCCGACGATGTCCGCGGGGGTTGCGAGGCCATAGGCATAGGCCGGGGTCGGAGGCATGATTTGATTCCTATGTAGATACAAATGATGTATATACATATATCTATGGCCAAGAGACCGCAACCCCCCGCGAAAACCCTCGTCGCCGACGCGCGGGCCGCCGTCGAGGCCTGCGCGGGATGGAGCAGCCGGCTCGCAGCCCGGCGGATCACGAATTTCCTCGACGAGCGCATGGCGGGCTGCGGCCTGAGCATTGCCCAGTTCGGGCTGATGGCCCAGCTCGCGGCGGCGGCCGACGACACGCTTGGCGCCTTGGCGGAGCGCATCGGCGTCGATCAATCGACCCTGTCGCGAAACCTCCGCGGCCTGGAAGCGGCGGGGCTCGTCGAAATCGCCGCCGTCCAGGAGGATCAGCGCCGCCGCGCCGCATGGCTCACGGAGCAGGGCGCACGGCGCCTGGAGGCGGCGATTCCGGTCTGGCGCGAGGCGCACGCCGCCCTGGCGAAGCGGCTCGACCCGCGGCTGGCGCGCCGGCTGGGCCAAGCCTCGCGGGCGCTCGACGGCGACTGAAGGCCCGCCTGGATTGTGGGTTCTTCGGACTTAGGCGCGCAGTTGCAGCACCGCCGTCTTGCGCTCGCCGCCCTCGGCCAGCAAGCGGTCGAAAAAGGCGATGGTGCGCTCGAGCCCGAGCTCGAGCGGCACGCGCGGCTGCCAGCCCAGGATGTCGCGCGCGCGCGAAATGTCGGGGCAGCGCTGCACGGGATCGTCGACCGGCAGCGGCTTGCGCTCGATGGCCGAGCGCGAGCCGGTCAGCGCGATGATCTTCTCGGCAAGCTCGCCCACCGTCGTCTCGACGGGATTGCCGAGATTGATCGGTCCCGTGACGTCGTCGGGCGCCGCCATCAGACGCACGAAGCCTTCGACGAGGTCGTCGACATAGCAGAAGGCGCGGGTCTGCGAGCCGTCGCCATAGACGGTGATGGGCTCGCCCTTCAGCGCCTGGACGATGAAGTTCGACACCACGCGGCCGTCATTGGGATGCATGCGCGGCCCATAGGTGTTGAAGATGCGCGCCACGCGGATGCGCAGCCGGTGCTGGCGGTGATAGTCGAAGAACAGCGTCTCGGCGCAGCGCTTGCCTTCGTCATAGCAGGCGCGCGGGCCGATCGGATTGACGTTGCCGCGATAATCCTCGCGCTGGGGATGGACGATCGGGTCGCCATAGACCTCGGAGGTCGAGGCCTGGAAGATCTTGGCGCGCACGCGCTTGGCGAGCCCCAGCATGTTGATGGCGCCGCTGACGCTGGTCTTGGTCGTCTGCACCGGGTCGAACTGGTAGTGGATCGGCGAGGCGGGGCAGGCGAGATTGTAGATCTCGTCGACCTCGACGTAGAGCGGAAAGCAGATGTCGTGGCGCATCGCCTCGAAATTGGGATTGTGCAGGAGATGGGCGATGTTGGCCTTGCGCCCGGTGAAATAGTTGTCGACGCACAGTACGTCGTTGCCCTCGGCCAGCAGGCGCTCGCTGAGATGCGAGCCGAGGAAACCGGCGCCGCCGGTGATGAGAATGCGCTTCTTGCTGGAACTCATGGATCGTCCACCTATCCCTGCGCCCGGACCCGTTGCTCGCCGCGCACGGGCTCGACCGAGCGGCGACCGATGCTGAAATAATAGAAGCCCGCCTCGGCCATGTCGGCGGGCTTGTAGATGTTGCGGAGATCGATGACCGTCGGCGTCCGCAGCAGCGCCTTGACCCGCTTCAGGTCGAGCGCGCGGAATTCGTTCCATTCGGTGAGGATGACCAGCGCGTCGGCGCCGTCCATCGCGTCATAGGCGCCGTTGCAGAAGACGACGCCGTCCAGCAGCCTCCTCGCCTCGGCCATGCCCTCGGGATCGAAGGCGCGGACCGTGGCACCCGCCTTGCGCAAGGCCGGGATGACGGCGAGGCTCGCGCTCTCGCGCATGTCGTCGGTGTTGGGCTTGAAGGTGAGGCCGAGCACGGCGACGGTCTTGCGCTCGACGGTGCCGCCGCAGGCGCGGATGATGCGCGCCGCCATGCGCTCCTTGCGCGTCTCGTTCACCTTGACCGTGGTCTCGACGATGGTGACCGGCGCGCCCGCCTCCTGCGCCGTGCGCGTCAGCGCGAGGCAGTCCTTGGGGAAGCACGAGCCGCCATAGCCAGGCCCGGCATGGAGGAACTTGCGGCCGATGCGGCCGTCGAGGCCGATTCCCTTGGCCACGTCCTGCACGTCGGCGCCGACGGTTTCACAGAGGTCGGCGATCTCGTTGATGAAGGAGATCTTGGTGGCGAGGAAGGCGTTGGCGGCGTATTTCGTCAGCTCCGCCGTCTCCACCGTGGTGAAGATCAGCGGCGTCTCGATCAGGTAGAGCGGGCGGTAAAGCTCGCGCATGATGTCCTTGGCGCGGTCGCTCTCGGCGCCGATGACCACGCGGTCGGGGCGCATGAAATCCTGGATCGCCGAGCCCTCGCGCAGGAATTCCGGATTCGACACCACGTCGAAGGCGAGGTCGGGACGGGTCTTGCGCAGGATCTCGGCGACCCTGCGGCCGGTGCCGACCGGCACCGTCGACTTGGTCACCACCACGGCATAGCCGGTCAGCGCGCGGGCGATCTCCTCGGCGGCGCCGAAGACGTAAGAGAGATCGGCATGGCCGTCGCCGCGGCGCGACGGCGTGCCGACGGCGATGAACACCGCGTCGGCGCCGGCGACCGCGGCGGCGAGGTCGGCGGTAAAGGACAGCCGCCCCGCGCGCACGTTGCTCTCGACGATCTGGCCGAGGCCGGGCTCGTAGATCGGGATCTCCCCCGCGCGCAGCCGCTCGATCTTGCCTTCGTCCTTGTCGACGCAGGTGACGGAAACGCCAAACTCGGAGAAGCAGGCACCGGAGACGAGGCCGACATAGCCGGTGCCGATCATCGCGATGCGCATGACTGCTCCTTTCGCGCGACAGTGCAAAAACGCCCCGGCCGCGGAAATATTCCTGGCCGCCGAGGCGGCCTTTGCGGCAGAAATGCGGCAATGGCGGCGGAACGATGCCGCCGGGCCTGCGGCCCGGCATCCCCCGGCGCGCAGTAAGTCGCAATCCCGCCCGCGCGTCAAGCGACGGGAGGAAAGGTTAATCGCGTCCTTGCGGAGCCGGTGCGGCGCAGTGACGCGGATGCGGCGCGGGTCCGGCCGCTGCCGGGGCGGCTTGTCCGCCGGCCGCGTTCGTCGTATCACACAGCGGCCGGAACGAGGCAGGCACGAGGTCCGGCCCGCCGCGGCGCTTTTCCATCACCGGCTCCCGGGTCCATAGCGTGCGGGCATGAGCAAGGCAGTTCTGGTTACCGGCGGCGCCGGCTATATCGGCAGCCATGCCGCGAAGGCGCTCGCCCGGGCGGGATATGTACCGGTCGTCCTCGACAATCTGGTCCGCGGCCACCGGACGGCGGTGCGCTGGGGCGCGCTGGTCGAAGGCGACGTCGGCGACCATGCGCTGGTGGTCGAGACGTTGCGGCGCTTCGACATTGCCGCGGTAATGCATTTCGCCGCCTTCGCCTATGTCGGCGAATCCATGAGCCGGCCGGAACGCTATTTCCGCAACAACGTGGTTAACAGCCTGGCCCTCCTCGACGCGATGCGCGAGGCGGGCGTGCGGCGGATCGTCTTCTCCTCGACTTGCGCCACCTACGGCCTGCCGGAGAGCGTGCCCATCCGCGAGGAGATGGCGCAGCGCCCGGTCAATCCCTATGGCGAGAGCAAGCTCGCGGTGGAGCGGATGCTGCATTGGGAAGGGCTGGCGCATGGGCTGCAGCACGTCTCGCTGCGCTATTTCAACGCGGCCGGCGCCGATGCCGAGGGCGAGATCGGCGAATGGCACGATCCCGAGACGCATCTCATCCCGCTTGTCCTCGACGCGGCGCTGGGACGGCGGCCCGAGATCGAGATCTTCGGCACCGACTACCCGACGCCGGACGGCAGCGCCATCCGCGACTATATCCATGTGAGCGACCTTGCCGAGGCGCATGTGCTGGCGCTCGGCCATCTCGAGCGCGGCGGCGCGAGCCTTGCTCTCAACCTTGCCACCGGCCAAGGCCATTCGGTGCGCGAGGTCATCGCCGCGGCCGAACGCGTCACCGGCCGGCGCGTGCCGCGGCGCGAGGCGGCGCGGCGGCCCGGCGACCCGCCGGCGCTGGTGGCCGATGCCACGCGCGCCCGGACGGTGCTGGGCTGGACGCCCCGTCAATCCGACCTCGACACCATCCTCGCCACCGCCTGGGCCTGGCATCAGCGTTGCCATGCCGCCGCGCCGGCAGACGGCGGCTGACGCTTGACAGGCAAGACTTTCTGCGGCGCTATCCCGGCCGCGGAATAGGCCGCGCCAAGCCAACGTTCTGCTGTGAGCGGCGCGCCGACGGGCCGCCCGGGGGCCGGCCGCCACAGGGTCGGACGGGTCGTCAGCCCCAGACGTCACGGGAGTCGGGTCAGATTATGCAGCCGGTCGAGACCGCCCTCTTGGCGGGCCAGCCCACGCCGGCCGGCGCGGAAAGCGCGGCGATCCGCGTCCAGGGCAAGTTCTTCTTTGCCGGCGCCGCCAAGTTCTTCGTCAAAGGGGTGACCTACGGCCCCTTCGCGCCGGCCTCGCACGGCGCGCAGTTCCCCGAGCACGCGACCGTGATCCGGGACTTCCGACTGATGGCGGAGATGGGCGCCAACACGCTGCGCGTCTTCACTGTGCCGCCGCCCTGGCTGCTCGACCTCGCCGCCGAAGCGGGGCTCAAGGTGCTGGCCGGCATCCCCTGGTCGCAGCACATCACCTTCCTCGACAGCGCGCCGGTGCAGGCCGAGATCCTCCGCACGGTGGCGGACGCGGTGCGCGGGCTCAACCGCCATCCCGCCATCCTGGCCTATCTCATCGGCAACGAGATCCCGCCGGACATGGTGCGCTGGCACGGGCCGGAGCGGATCCGCGCCTTCCTCAAGAGGCTCGTCGGCGCGGCGAAGGAGATCCATCCCGAGGGCCTGGTCAGCTACGCCAATTTCCCCTCGACCGAGTACCTGACCATCGATTTCACCGACTTCCTCTGCTTCAATGTCTATCTCCACAACGAGCCCGCCTTCCGCCGCTATGTCTCGCGGCTCCACAACCTCGCCGTCGACCGGCCGCTGGTGCTGACCGAGTTCGGCATCGATTCCATGCGCGAGGGCAGCGAGGCGCAGGCGAAGATCCTGTCCTGGCAGCTTCGCACCGCCTTCGAGATGGGCGCGGCCGGCACCTGCGTCTTCGCCTGGACCGACGAGTGGTTCACCGGCGGGCACCTGATCGAGGATTGGGCTTTCGGCCTGGTCGACCGGGAGCGCGCGCCGAAGCCGGCCTTCGCCGCTGTGCGCGAGCGCTATCAGGGGCCGGTCCCGCCCCGGCTCGAGCGCTATCCGCGCGTCTCGGTGGTGGTGTGCTCGTACAATGCCGAGCGCACCATGGAAGCCTGCCTCGCGTCGCTGGAAAAGCTCAACTATCCCGATTACGAGGTCATCGTCGTCAATGACGGCTCGACCGACCGCACGCTCGAGATAGCGCAGCGCTTTCCTTACTGCCGCATCATCAGCCAGCCCAACAAGGGCCTGTCGGCGGCGCGCAATGTCGGCGCCGAGGCATCCACCGGCGAGATCGTCGCCTATACCGACAGCGACTGCGTCGCCGATCCCGATTGGCTCGCCTATCTCGTCGCCAAGATGGAATCGGCGCAGCTCATGGCCTGCGGCGGCCCCAACTTCCCGCCGCCCGAGGACAGCCTCGTGCCGGCGGCGGTGGCGGTGTCGCCGGGCGGCCCCACCCACGTGCTGCTCTCCGACGACGTGGCCGAGCACATCGCCGGCTGCAACATGGCGTTCCGCCGCGACGTGCTGCTGCGCATGGGCGGGTTCGACCCGATCTATCGCGCCGCCGGCGACGACGTCGACATCTGCTGGCGCTTCCAGGACGCCGGCTACACCATCGGCTTCAGCCCGGCGGCGGTGGTCTGGCATTTCCGCCGCAACACGGTGAAAGCCTATATCGGCCAGCAGCGCGGCTACGGCAAAGCGGAGGCGCTGGTCTATTCCAAGCATCCTTTCCGCTTCAACCTGTTCGGCCAGGCGAAATGGCTGGGGCGGATCTATGGTGACCTCTCGGCGGCGGCGCTGCTGTCGCGGAAGCCGCTGATCTATTCCGGCGTCTTCGGCCGCGGCCTGTTCCAGACCATGTACGAGCCGCCGTCGTCGCTCGCCGCCTTCCTGCCGCTCAGCTTCGAATGGAACGTCATCGCCCTGCTGCTGGCGCTCGTCGGCGTCATAGCCGGCGGCTGGGCCTGGCTGATGACGGTGCCGCTCGTCACCACCTGGGTGCTGTGCATCAACGGCGCGCTCAAGGCGCCGATCGACAAGCGCTTCACCGGCCTCAAGGCGCGCGCGCTGGTGGCGCTGCTCATCTATATCGGCCCGATCCTGCGCGGCTGGGAGCGGCTCAAATGGCGGCTGCGCGAGATGCGCACGCATGGGCACGTGCCGGTGCCGCTCCCCGCCGCGCGCCAGAAGGCGCGGATCGACTGGCGCGGGCGCGCCTTCTATCTCTCCTATTGGAGCGAGCGCGGCGACGAGAAGGAGCTGCTGCTGGGGGGCCTGCTGCGGTTCCTGACACCGCAGAAATACTTCATCGTCACCGACCAGGGCTGGAACGACTGGGATCTCAAGATCGCCCGCGGCCTCTGGAGCCGGGCCTTGGTGCTGGTCTGCACCGAGAATCACGGCGGCATGAAGCGGCTGCTGCGCGTGCGCTGCGCCATGCGGCTTTCGCGCTTCTCCGCCTTCATCCTGCGCGGCTATGCCGTGGCGACGGCGGCGGCGCTGATCCTCGACATCCCGTCGGCGGCGGCGGTGATCGGCGTCATCGGGCTGTTGCACGGCGCGCTCATCGCGTTGCGCACCCTCGAATTCGGCCGGCTGATGCAGGGCATCATCGAGACGGTAGCCAAAAGCCAGGGCGTGAGCCCGGTGGCGCCCCATCCCGCGGCGGCGCCGGCCGACCTGCCGCGCGCTGCCTGAGCGCGGGGGCTCGTCCATGGGCGCTTTCGCCTGGAAATTCCTGCCTTTCCTGCGCCCCTATCGCTGGCGCTTTGCCGCGGCGCTGGCGCAGGTCTTTCTCATCGCCGGCTTCGACCTGCTGAAGCCCTGGCCGCTGCAGCTCGTCATCGACCACGTGCTCGCCGGCAAGCCGGTCGCCGCGCCCTGGCTCGGCGCGCTGGGGCGGGAAATGCTCCTGGTCGTCGCTTGCCTCGGCCTTGTCCTGGTCACGCTCGGCTCGGGGTTGCTGGCGCTGCTCCACAACTACACCACGATCAGCGTCGGCCAGCGCATGGTCAACGACCTCCGCGGCGCGCTCTACGCCCATTTGCAGCGCCTGTCGCTCGCCTTTCACAGCCGGCAGAAGGTGGGCGACCTGATGTACCGCATCACCGCCGACAGCTTCGCCGTGCAGACCATGCTGATGAACGGGCTGTTGCCCATCCTGTCGGCGCTGGTGCTGCTCGCCGGCATGCTGGCGGTGCTGCTGCCGATCGACCCGTGGCTGACGGCGCTGTCGCTCACCATCGTCCCCGCCCTCTTCCTCCTCATCGCGCTCTTCAACCGGCGCATCGCCGCCGTCGCCGGCGAGGTGCGCGAGCGCGAGAGCATGGTCTACACGCTGGTGCAATGGGCGATGAGCTCGGTCAAGGTGGTGCAGGCCTTCACCAAGGAGGAGGAGGAGTACGGCCGCTTCATCGGCGCGAGCCGCGCCAGCCTCAAGGCGACGCTCAGCCTCTATAGCTGGCAGACGCTCTATTCGGCCGCGGTCAACACGCTGATCGCGCTGGGCACGGCGCTCGTCGTCTATGCCGGCGCGCGCTCGGTGCTGAGCGGCCATCTCTCGCTCGGCCAGCTCGTCGTCTTCATATCCTATCTGGCGCAGCTCTATGTGCCGGTGAACCAGATCACCCAGAGCTGGGGCCTCATTGCCGGCGCGCGCATCGGCGCCCAGCGCTGCTTCGAGATCCTCGACACCGAGGCCGATCTCAGGGACGGCAGCCGCGACTTCCCGCCCGAAGGCGCGCGCGGCGCGGTCGAATGGCGTAAAGTGAGCTTCCGCTACCGCCCGGAGATGCCGGTGCTGCGCGAGGTCGATCTCTCGATTGCCCCCGGCACGAAAGTGGCGGTGGTCGGCGCCACCGGCGCCGGCAAGTCGACGCTGCTGGGCCTCTTGCCGCGCTTCTTCGATCCCACCGGCGGCAGCGTCCTCATCGACGGCGTCGATCTGCGCGAGTACCGCCTCAAATCGCTGCGCCGGCAGATCGCCATGGTGCTGCAGCCGCCTTTGGTCTTTCCGATCTCCGTGCGCGACAACATCGCCTATGGCCGGCCGGAGGCGAGCGATGCCGAGATCGAAGCGGCGGCGCGGCTCGCGCGTATCCACGATCTCATCGTCTCGCTGCCGCAGGGCTACGCCACGGTGCTGGGCGACGCCGCGACCTTGTCGGAAGGCGAGAAGCAGCGCCTCACCATCGCCCGCGCCATCCTGCGCGACGCGCCGATCCTGGTGCTGGACGAGCCGACCTCGGCGCTCGACGTCGAGACCGAGGCGCTGGTGATGGAAGGCATCGCGCGGCTGACGGAGCGCCGCACCACCTTCATCATCGCCCATCGCCTCTCCACGGTGCGCGGCGCCGACCTCATCCTGGTGCTGCGCGACGGCGTCATCGTCGAGCAAGGCGGCTTCGCCGAGCTGCTGCGCCGCGGCGGCGTCTTCGCCGATCTCTACAACACGCAATTCGCTGGCGCGGCGTGAGCGGCGTTCCCTGTTTCAGCCGAGCTGCTCGTTCTGGAACTTGAAGAAGAACCAGGTGCGCTTGGGATTGCCCGTGCCGGACTCCACGGAATAGATGAGGAGCGCCCCGTCCTGGTTCGCCTTCCCGGGATTGAGGTGAGTGTCGTGGATGCCTTTGCCGTCGGACCCGCCGTCATCGAACGTCATGCCATAGACGGCGATGAAATGCGCCGCGTTTAGCGCCGCGCGGAGCTGCCCGTCGATCCGATAATAGGGGAGCGGAGCGAAGTCGCCGTTGTTGAGGCCCATGGCTTCATAGCTGAGCTGGGCGTTCGGGAAGACGCCGTAGGCCGGCGCCCCGAAGGGCTCGTCCGGGTTGGTGCCGGTGGGATTGACGTCCTGATCCGCGACATAGACCCCGATCGCCGACCCGTCGCTGGACTGGGTGTTGACGTCGACCTGGTAACGGGCGCCGCCGCCCACCTCGACGTAGAATTGCAGGTGGTCCCCGGCGCGGCCGGTGATCGGCCGCTCCGAGCTTTGGATGATCGTGCCGACCACCGCGGCGTAGCTTTCCGGCGACTTGCCGGCACGCAACTGCGACCGCACATTGGCGGTGTGGTTGTGATCGTGATGATAGGACATGGCCGGGATTCCGATTGATCGTGGATAACGGGAACAGTTTACTTTTTCCATCGACCGGTGTGCGCCACAAAATGATCTCTTTTTGTCATCTGTAAACGGTCACCACCGCAGACAGGAGCACCGCGCCGCTGCCGCGCGCAGGCGCGGGCGCGACGTAACCGCTCGAGCCCGCGTCAATCGTCGCGATGATCGTCCGGCGAGGGCGCGCCCGGCCTTTCGGCCGAGGCGAGCCCCGCCAAACGCGCCGTCAGTCCGGCGCCGATCGGAGGATTGTCCGCCCCTTTGGCCGGTTTGACAACCGGCGCGGCCGAGGCCTGCGCTTGCGCCAGGTTGTCGAAGGCGGGGCGGATGCGACACGCCTCGGCCTGGCGCGCCGCTTTCGAGCAGCAAGCCATCTCGATGGTTCGGCGCAGCGTGCTCTGGCATGTGAGCGCCCGCCGCGGGCCGAGGACGGGCCGACGCGCGGTTGCGTGGGCCGTCGTGGAACCGCAGAGTGCGCGCCATGCCGGCCTCCGTCCGCCTCGCCTTCTTCTACATCGCCATGTTCCTGCTGAGCGGCGTGCAATTGCCGTTCTGGCCGGCCTGGCTCGCCGGGCGCGGCCTTTCCGCCGGCGAGATCGGCACGCTGCTGGCGCTCTGCCAATGGATCAAGCTCGCCGCCAACCCGCTCGCCGGCATCGCCGCCGATCGCAGCGCCGCACCGCGCCGCATCATGCTGGCCCTCAGCCTCGGCGCCATGGCGGGATTCGCGCTGCTGTTGCCGGCGCGCGGCTTCGCTCTTCTGCTGCTGACGGGGACGCTGGCCACCGCCTGCGTCTCGGCGCTGCTGCCGCTCGGCGATCACCTCGCCCTCGCGCTCGCCTATGGCGGCAGGCTCGATTACGGCCGCATCCGCCTCTGGGGATCGCTGAGCTTCATCCTCGCCACCTTGCTCGCCGGCCGATTGATCGCGGCGCGCGGCGCCGAGATGGTGGCGCCGCTGCTGCTGGGCGCCGCGACGCTCATCGCCGCCGCTTGCGCCGGCCTGCCGGCGGGGGACGGCGATGGTCCGGCCCAACATCCTCCGTCCTGGCGCAACCTGGCGCGGCCTTCCTTCCTCGCCTTTCTCACCGCGGCGGCCTTGATCCAGGGCAGCCATGCGGTCTTCTACGGCTTCGGCACGCTTCATTGGCAGCGCCTCGGTATCGCCGACGACGCCATCGCGCTGCTCTGGTCGGAAGGCGTCGTCGCCGAAATCCTGCTCTTCTATTGGGGCGCGCCGCTGCTGCGGCGGCTCGGGCCGCGCGGGCTGATGGCGCTGGGCGGCGGCGCCGGAGTGTTGCGCTGGACGCTCACCGGCTTCGCCGCCGGCGTGCCGGCGCTCGCGCTGCTACAGCTTCTGCACGGCCTCACTTTCGGCGCGGCGCATCTGGGCGCCATGCACCATCTCGCCCGCAGCGTGCCGGCGGGGCAGGCGGCAACGGCGCAGGCGCTCTACGCCACGGTCGTCGGCGGCATCGGCCAGGGGCTGCTGCTGCTGCTGGCGGGCCTACTCTATGGCGCGCTTGGCGGGCGCGCGTTCCTTGCCATGGCGGCGGTGGCCGCCGCCGGCGCCGGGCTGGCGCTGCTGGGAGCCACCAAATCTTAAGCCTTTGGCGCCAGACTGGCGGCAAGGGGGACCGTTGCATGACCCGGCGATTAGAGGCGCCACAGCGCCGAGCCCGACGCGCCGCAAGGCGCAACCGCGAAGGCGGCGAGCCCGAATTCAATCTCTTCGCCGTGGCCGCGCGCAGCGCCCGCGAGCCCGGCATGCCGGCGCGCCGGTGGCCCAGCAACGACATCGGCTTCCTCACCGCGGTACTGGAGTCGCACAACCTGCCGGCGGCGCTGACCCGGCGGCTGGCGCGGGCGGCGGCGGCACTGCCGCTCAACACGCTGCTGCTGGAGCGGCTCAGCGCGGCGCTCGCCGACCAGATTCATTTCTCCGAGCTTGGCGAGCTGCTGCGCCAGCCGGCGCTGCTGCTGTTCGGGCCGCCCGGCGCCGGCAAGACGACGCTTGCCGCCAAGCTCGCCGCGCGGCTCGGCGACCGGCAGGCGCTTTTGGTCAGCACCGATACCGGCCGCCCCGGCGGGATGGCGCAAATCGAGGAATATGCCGACGCGCTCGGCGTGGCGACGGCCGCGGCCGAGGACGCCGCGGCGCTCCAACGCCTGGTGGCGGGCGCCGCCGGCCGGCGCGTGGTGATCGACACCGCCGGCCTCGCGCCCGGCGACGCAGAAGGGCGCGAGGCGCTGGCCGCGCTCATCGCCGCCGGCGGCGCCGAGCCGGTGCTGGTGATGCCCGCCGATCTCGCCGCCGACGAAGCGGTTGCCATGGTGCGCTTCTTCGCGCCGCTCGGCGCCAAGACCTTGCTGCCGACGCGGCTTGATCTCGTGCTTCGCCTCGGCGGCATGCTGGCGGCGGCCGATGCCGGACGCTTGGCCTTGCCCGCTTCGGCCTCCACGCCGCATTTCGCCTTCGGCCTCCGGCCGCTGACGCCGGAGACCCTGGCGCGCCACATGCTCGCCGGCGCGCTGCGCGAGCAGCGCGCCCTCGTCACCGCCGCCTGATCCGTGGCGCGGGCAATGCCCGCCCTACGATCATCGCCCGTCCCGCCCCGCGCGCGTGCCGCGCCGGGGTGAGCGAGTCACCGTGTCGTAATGATCGGAACTAATCGCGGCAGCGGCGATCGCCGGTGTCGGCGGCAACCTGGACGGCCGCCTTTTCGGCAACGTAGCGGCGGAACTGGTCGCCGGCGAGCGTCTCGGCGGTGGCGAGGAACTCCTCGGCGTCACGACACATGGCGGCCACCGGCTGCGCGCCGACGCGCAACGACACTTCGTTGGCGAGCTGCGTCAGGTAGGCGTCGAAGCGCGCCTCGGCATGGCTTGCGCCGGCGCGGCGGAAACGCTCGATGATGAGCTGCTGGTAGTCCACCAGCGCGTCGCGGTTGCGGCGCGCGAAGGCGGTGTAGGTCTGCGCGCCGCAGGTGTCGCTCACCACCATGAGCTCGGTCTGGAAGCGAATCGCCTGCTCGGCCTCGACCTCCGCGCCCTGCAGGCATTGCGGCGTCGCCGCCGCGGCCCACGCGGCCGAACCAAGCAACAAAACGGCAGCCGTTGCGACCTTGATCATCCCCCACACCCATGAGCTGAAGAGAGCGACGCGATGAATGATGCCGCGTCACTCGTTAAGGGGCAATTGCGACTCGCGCCGCCGCGGAATTTGACACAGACCGGGACAATTTTGCCGGTATGCGCCCAACCGGCGAGTCACGAGGACGGCAAAACCGCCGCCGCCGCCGCCGCGCGCCGTCGCCGCCGGTGGCGGCGCCACAGTTGCACGCCGGCGGCGGCAACAACGCCGACGACGAAGACGGCGAGCGCGATCATGCTGAACTCGTCGGCGATCTCGCCCAGCATGCGCTCGAGCGCGCGGCCGCAGAAATAGCCGCTGCCGACGAAGACCGCGGCCCAGAGGAAAGCGGCGAGAAAGTTGAGCACGAGGAACCGCCGCCAGGAGATGCCGCTGATGCCGAGCGCGAAGGAGGAGAAGTTGCGCACGCCGTAGATGAAACGGAAGCTCAGGATGAACCACTTGTCATAGCGCTTGATCCAGCCGAGCGCGCCATCGACCGGCGATCGCCAATGCGGCCGATGCGACATCAGCCGCAGGCCGTAGCGCCGCCCGATCCAGAAATAGCATTGATCCCCGGAAAAGCTGCCGATCCAGGCGGCGAGCAGCAGCAGCGGCGCGCTGAGCAGGCCTTGCGCGGCGAAGAAGCCGGCGACGAGAACAAAGGTCTCGCCCTCGATGAAGGTCCAGCCGAAGGCAAGCGGGTAGAACCACACGCCGTATTGGTGGATGAGGCGCGGCACGTCGGCGTCGCGCATCAGCGTGCTCAGCCACCAGACGATCGCCGACAACGCCGCGATGGCGAGGCCGCCGGCGAGCAGTCGCAGGCGATTTGACCAAATCGAGGAAAACAACGTCTAGGCGCCCTCTTCGGTTGTATCCTTATGGGTTAAGTGAATTTACGCGGTCCGGGTGATCAAGGTCGAGGGGAGAATAGCGCCGATGCCCGCTCGATAAAGTATGCTGCAACGCAGCAACGCGGCGAACGGCCGGTCCCCGCCGGCAGGCGCCGGGAGGCGCGATCGCCTCGTGGCGCGGCGCCCCGCCGGCCGGTCAGTCGGCCGCAGCATAGCGCGCGTCCGTCGCGCGATGGAGCCACCAGCCCTGCTCGTTGATGGAATAATAGGGCCGGTAGAAATCGAGGCTCGAGGCCGGCACCACGTCGCGCCGCTGGTTGTCGAGAACCAGCGCCTCGCCCTCGACATAGGCGACGGTGACGGCATGATCGAGGCCGAGACGGGTGTCGCGCAGCACGACGACGCGCAGGCTCGAGGCCGGCACGCCGGCGGCGCGCAGCAGCAGGTATTTGGCGATGGCGTAATCCTGGCATTGGCCGCCCTTGACGAGAAACTCGAACGGCGTCTCCCAGCGGTTGCTTTCGTGCCAGTTGACCGAGGACGGAACATAGGGATGGCGGTTGATCGCGGCATTGACGCGGTCGAGCTTGGCGCGAAGATCGAGCCCCTTGAGCGCGGCGACCAGCGCCCCCCACTCCGCCGGCTCGCAGCGCTCGACGGCGCGGGAGGCGCAGGCTGCCGCGGCCTGCCGGCGCTCGGCGGCGAAGCGCTTGAGCAGGCCGTGCCATTTGACGAAGGCGGCGCTGTCGGGCGAGAAGGTTTCATGCGTGCCGAAGAGGGCGGGCGTCTCATGACCCGCCGCCGAGACGGCGCCGGGCAAGGCAAGGACAAGAAGCAAAGCCAGAGAACGCCGGAACCGCATCGGGGGCCTCGTTCGGGAGCCCCGCTATCTCCCGAAGAGACCGGAGGCTTTGCGTCCCCGGGTCGCCCCGGGTTTGCCGCTTCGCGATGCCGCCCCGATGAGGGGACGCCATCCGCCAAGGCCAGTTCACCACGGTCGCCTTAAGAACCGATGAATTCCGCTTTAACCGCCGGAGAAAGCAGGGAAATCCGCAACGCGGGCGGCGCCGCGCTCAGCGCAATCCCGCGAGGTAATCGGCCAGGAGGTCGATGTCGGCGTCGGACAGCGGCTGCGCCGCCGAGGTCATGAGCCCGTCTATATCGGCGCGGGTCGCCGCCTTGAAGCCGCGGAGCTGCGCCAGGACATAGTCGCGATCCTGGCCCGCGAGGCGCGGGATATGTTCCTGGCCGAGAAGCGCCGGGCCATGGCACTCGACGCAATGGTTCTGCTGCGCCAGCGCCGCAGCCGCCGTCGCGCGCGCCGGGTCCGTCTCATGGCGCGGCGGCGCCGGCGCTTGCGCCGCGAAATAGGCGGCGAGATTGCCGAGATCCTCGTCGGCCAGTGGCGCGGCGAAAGGCGTCATCGCTTCGGACTGGCGGCGGCCGGCGCGGAACTGATAGAGCGCCAGGATCAGATAGCGCGGCGGCTGCCCCGCCAGCGACGGCACGCCGGGAGTGGTCGAGTTGCCTTGCGGCCCGTGGCAGGCGGCGCAAGGCTCCGCCTTCTGCCGTCCGGCCTCGGCGTCATAGGGCCGCGCCGGCGCCGCCGGCAGCGCGAGGGCGGCCGCCAGCGCCAGCAGCAAGGCGCCGCGGCGACGCCGCGGCGCCCGGGAGCGACACGTCATGTCTTCTTATAAGTGATGCGGTATATGGCGCCGTTCCAATCGTCGGAGACCAAAAGCGAGCCGTCGGGCAGCACCAGCACGTCCACCAGCCGCGCCCAGAAATCACTGCCTTGCAGGATGCCACTGAGGAACACCTCGGTCTTGACCACCTCGCCCTTGGCGCCGAGCTGAACGCGCGTCAGGTTGTAGCCGCTTTTTTGGTTGCGGTTCCACGAGCCGTGCTCGGCGATGATGATGTTGTTGCGGTATTCGGCGGGAAACATCTTGCCGGTATAAAAGCGCATGCCGAGCGAGGCGACGTGCGGGCCGAGCTTCGCCGCGGGCGGCACGAATTCGGCGCAGCTCCGATATTTGCCGAACTCGGGATCCGGCAGGTCGCCCTGATGGCAGAACGGATAGCCGAAATTCTCGCCCTTGCGCGTCGCGTGGTTGAGCTTGTCGGAGGGGATGTCGTCGCCGAGCCAGTCGCGGCCGTTATCGGTGAAATAGAGCTGATGCGTCACCGGGTGGAACGCCATGCCGACGCTGTTGCGCACGCCGCCGGCGTATTGCTCCAGGACGCGGGTCTGCGGATTGACGCGCAGGATCGAGGCCTGGAGGACGTTCGGGATGCCGATGTTGAACGGTGCGCCCTGGTTGAAATAGAGCCAGCCGTCGGGCCCGACGGCAAGGAACTTCCAGAAATGGTTCGGCTGCGCCGGCAGGCCGTCGATCACCACCGACGGCGCCGGCGGGTTGTCGAGATGGTTCTCGATGTCGTCGAAGCGCAGGATGCGCTCGCGCTCGGCGACGAAGAGCGTGCCGTCCTTGAAGGCGACGCCGTTGGGCGCGGCAAGCCCGTGCGCGATCTTCTTGATCTCGCGATGATCGCCCTTGTCGACGACGGCGAAGACCTCGTCGCGCAGCCGGTTGCCGACGAAGATCGTGCCCTTGGCGCCGAGCGCCATCTCGCGCGCCTCGGGCAGGCCGCTCGCCCAGATCTCGATCTTGAAGCCCGGCGGCAGCTTGGCGTTCTGCAGCGGAATGTCCTTGGCCGGCGTGCCGATGAGCGCCGGCAGGTGCGGATGAAGCGGCGATTGCGCGAGATCCGCGGGGCGCCCCTGCTGCCAGGGCGGCGGCGCGGGAGCGGCGGCGGGCGGGGTTGCCGGCGGCGGCGCCTGGGTTTGCGACGCGGCAAGGCCGGGGACAAGCACGAGCGCCGCGAGCGTGGCAAGGCTGGCGCCCCAGTGACGGGACCTCATGGCGGGATTCCTCCTGGCAGGTGGTTGTTGCGCGATCTCGTTGGCCGCGCCGTCCTCCCCGGGCGCGCGGCGGTTGCATCTTCGCCGGCTTCGCCCCGGCTGTAAACAGCGCCGCGTCGATCCGCGGCGCCGGCCGGGCCTATCTCGCCGCGCCGCGGGGCGATATGGTAACGGCCGGCGGCGGAGATCGTCGCCGTCCCGCCTCGATCGCCGCTATCGCCGAGGAACCATGAGCCAGCTCCCTCTCTCCCGCTTCAAGGTCGTCGACCTCACGCGCGTGCGCGCCGGCCCGACCTGCGTGCGCCAGCTCGCCGATTGGGGCGCCCAGGTCATCAAGGTGGAGGCCGCCGACGGCGATGGCGGGCTGGGCGGCGCGCGCCACGGCCCCGACTTCCAGAACCTGCACCGCAACAAGCGCAGCATGACGCTCGATCTGAAACAGCCCGAAGGGCTCGAGATCCTGAAGCGCCTGGTGAAGGACGCCGACGTGGTGGTCGAGAACTATCGTCCCGACGTCAAATACCGCCTCAAGGTCGATTACGAGAGCCTCAAGGCGGTGAACCCGCGCATCGTCTATGGCAGCATCTCCGGCTTCGGCCAGGACGGGCCTTATCGCGACCGGCCGGGCTTCGACCAGATCGCGCAAGGTATGGGCGGGCTGATGTCGATCACCGGCCTGCCCGGCCAGGGGCCGGTGCGGGTCGGCATCCCCGTCGCCGACCTTACCGCCGGCATCTTCTGCGCCATGGGCATCCTGGTGGCGCTGCTGGAGCGCGAGGTCTCGGGCGAAGGGCAATGGGTCCAATCCTCGCTGCTCGCGGCCCAGATCGCCATGCTGGACTTCCAGGCGGCGCGCTGGCTGATCGCCAAGGAGGTGCCGGGCCAGGCCGGTAACAACCATCCCACCAGCATCCCCACCGGCGTGTTCAAGACCAGGGACGGCCACATCAACATCGCCGCCGCCGGCTCCGAGATCTATCAGCGGCTGTGCAAGGCGCTGGGCGCCGACGGCCTCGCCGGCGATCCCGATTACGCCACCGACAAGCTGCGCTCCAAGAATCGCGACCGGCTCAACGCCGCCATCGAGGAGATCACCAAGACCAAAAGCTCGGCCGAATGGATCGAGCTCATCAATGAGGCGGGCGTGCCTTGCGGCCCCATCTACAAGATGGACGAGGTCTTCGCCGACCCGCAGGTGCGGCACATCGGCATCGCGCAAGGCGTGGACCATCCGAGCCTTGGCCATATCGAGGTGGTGGGCCAGGCGGTGACCCTGAGCCGCACCCCTTCCGCCATCCGCACGGCGAGCCCGGAGCGCGGCGAGCATACCGAGGCGGTGCTGCGCGAGATCGGCTATGACGACGCGGCCATCGCGGGCTTGCGCGCCCGACGCGTGATTTGAGGAGAAGCGGATGATTTCCCCGAGCGAGCGCATGATCGCGCAGCAGGACGGCGCGATCGGCTGGATGATCTTCAACAATCCCGAGCGGCGCAACGCGCTGTCGCTCGACATGTGGCAGGCGATGCCGGTGATCCTCGAGCATTTCGAGCGCGACCCCGCGGTGCGCGTCGTCGTGCTGAGGGGCGCCGGCGACAAGGCCTTCATCTCCGGCGCCGACATCTCGCAATTCGAGCAGCAGCGCTCCTCGCCCGAGACCATCGCGCAATACGACGCCATCGCCGAAGTGGCGAATACCAAGCTCCAGCAGCTCCGCAAGCCGACCATCGCCATGATCCACGGCTTCTGCATCGGCGGCGGCGTCGGCGTCGCCTTGCAATGCGACCTGCGCATCGCCGCCGACAATGCCCGCTTCGGCGTCCCGGCGGCGCGCCTCGGCCTGGGCTATCGCTGGGCCGGGGTGAAGAAGCTCGTCGACCTCGTGGGCCCGAGCTTCGCCAAGGAGATCTTCTTCACCGCGCGGCATTTCTCGGCCGCCGAGGCGCTCGCCATGGGGCTGATCAACCGCGCGCTGCCCGAGGCGGAGCTCGAGGCCTATGTGCGCGACTATTGCGCGCTCATCGCCGACAACGCGCCGCTCACCATGGAGGCGGTGAAAGGCGTGGTTGCCGAGCTGGCGAAGCCCGGCCCCGAATTCGACCGCGCCCATTGCGAGGCGCTGGTAGCGCGCTGCTTTTCGAGCCAGGACTATATCGAGGGCCGCCGCGCCTTCATGGAAAAGCGCAAGCCGGCCTTCACCGGACGCTGAGCCGGAGCGCGGCGGCGCCTCAGCCGGCCGCCGTCGGCACGGGACAGCTCACGCCGGTGCCGCCGAGGCCGCAATAGCCGCTGGGATTCTTCGCCAGATATTGCTGGTGATAATCCTCGGCGTAGTAGAATTCCGGCGCCTCGCGGATCTCGGTGGTGATGGCGCCTTTGCCGGCGGCGGCGAGCGCCTTCTGATAGAGGTCGCGCGAGGCTTCGGCCTGGCGCTGCTGCTCCGTCGTGGAGGCATAGATCGCCGAGCGGTATTGCGTGCCGATGTCGTTGCCTTGGCGCATGCCCTGGGTGGGATCGTGGCTCTCCCAGAAGGTCTTGAGCAGAGTGTCGTAGCTCACCTGCCGGGGATCATAGACCACCAGCACCGCCTCGGTATGGCCGGTCATGCTGGAGCAGACTTCTTCATAGCTCGGGTTGGGCGTGGCGCCGCCGGCATAGCCCACCGCGGTGGTGTAGACGCCGGGCAGCCGCCAGAAGCAGCGCTCCGCGCCCCAGAAGCAGCCGAGGCCGAAGATCGCGGTCTCGAACTCGGCGGGGAAAGGCGGCGTCAGGCGATGGCCGTTGACGTAGTGGGCCTCGGCCACCCGCATCCTGGCGGCGCGGCCGGGCAGCGCCTCCGCGGCCGAAGGCAGGGTCGCCTTCTTGCGCATCCACATGGCTCGCCTCCCTCTTCTCGCTCCTCCGAAAATCTAGGAGCCGCATCGCCCGCCCGCAACCGCCATTGACGGCGATGGGAGCGCCGGCTAGGCGAGCGGCCGCCACAAAGAGAGGACAAGCGCGATGAAGGTCATGGAGATGCGCGACGGCTGGGGGCTCGAGCACCTCAAGCCCGGCACCCGGCCCGAGCGCGAGCCCGGCCCCGGCGAAGTGCTGGTCAAGATGGCCGCCGCCTCGGTCAATTACCGCGACTTCATCGTGACCCGGCGCGGCTATGGCAGCCTCAGCGGGGAGCTGCCGCTCATCCCCCTCTCCGACGGCGCCGGCACGGTGACGAAAATCGGCGCCGGCGTCACCCGCGTCGCCCTGGGCGATCTCGTCTGTCCCGCTTTCGCGCAAAGCTGGATCAGCGGGCCGTTTAAGGAGGAGCACCGCGCCGGCATCCTCGGCGGGTCGCTCGACGGCGTGATGCAGGAATACATGCTGCTGCCGCAGCAAGGCGTGGTGAAGGCGCCGAAAGGATGGAGCGCGATCGAGGCGGCGACCTTGCC
>DASPSJ010000047.1:0-30480 GCA_035623985.1 Allostellaceae bacterium
CTCTTCGACGTAATCGGCGCGGACGCGCTCGAACACCTCGCCGAAGAGATCGAGCTGGCGGTAGGTATCGGCGTTGGATTGCGGCGATTGCTGCTGCTTTTGCTGTTGCTGTTGCGCCGCCGCCGGCACGACCAGCCAGAGGAGGGTGGCGGCGCAAGCCGCGCTGAGACCGAGACGCTTCATCCACTTACCTTTTCATCGCGGGTTGACAACCATGGTAGCGGGTTGATCGGCTGGCCGTCATGGCGCAGCTCGAGATAAAGATGCGGCTTCTGCTCGCCGCTCGGCATGGTGCCGACCGGCTCGCCGGCCACCACCCACTGCCCGGCGGCGCCCTCGACCCGGTCGAGCCCCGCCAACAAGGAATGATAGCCGTCGCCGTGTTCGATGATCAATATTTGCCCGTAGCCCTTGAACGGGCCGGCAAACAGCACCCTGCCGTCATAGGGGGCGATCACCTGGGCGCCGTCGCGGGTCTCGAAGGTCAGTCCCTTGGACGCCACCCCCAACTCGTCATTCTCGCCGAACCGGCGCGTCAGCCGCCCGCTCGCGGGAATGAGCAGCGTGCCGCGCGCCTTGGCGAAGGACCGCAGCGCGGGGGGCTTGGCCGGGTCGGGGACAAGCGGCGGCGGGACGGTAACGACGACGCTCTCGCCGTGCCCCTCCGGCCGCTTCTGCGGCAGCGCCATCGCTCGCTCGGCTTCGCGCCGCTCGGCCTCCGCCTGGCGCTGCTGCTCCTCGCGCCGCCGCCGAGCTTCGGCGTCGCGCGCCTTGCGCTCGGCGTCGAGTCGTTCGATGAGCTGCTGGAGGTTGCTGACCTCCGCGGCGAGCTGAAGCTGGCGCTGGTTGCTCTCCTCGGCGCCGTGCTGGGCTTCCTCCTGCAGCGCGGCCTTGCGCTCGATGAGGGCGGCGAGCCGCGCCTGCTCCTGGTCGAGGCCGAAGCGCTCGGCGCGGTGGCGCGTCTCGGCTTCGGCAATCTGCCGGCGCGTCTCGGCCAGTGCGGCGATCTCCCCGCGCAGGCGGCGCGCCTCGGCTTCGAGCGGCGGCACGGCGGCGCCCAACAGCAACGCCGAGCGAATCGCGTCGAGCGGATCGCCCGGCGCCAGCGCCAGGCCCTCGGGCGGGTTGCGCGCCAAGCGCTCCAGCGCCATCAGAAGCTGCTGCTGGTCGGCGCGATGGCGCTTCAGCTCGCCGGCTTTGCGCGCCGCCTCGGCGCCGAGCGCGGCGAGCTGGTCCTCAAGCGCGGAAAGCGCCGCCTCGTGGTCCTGGGCGGATTTGGCGGCGGCGACGCTGTCGGCGCGCAGCGTCTCGATCTCGCGCGCGAGCGCCTCGGCCTCGCGCGCATAGTCCGCTTGCCGCTCGCGGCTTTCCTCGAGCTGCTGCTGCGCCGATTTGAGCTGCTGCTGCGGGTTTTCGGCGGCGCGCGCGCCGACCGAAAGCGCCACGGCCACCAGCAGGGGCAGCGGCGCAAGGGCCACCCAGGATCGCGCCCCGTCGCACGCATGTCTCCTTTCCCCCCGTGCGGGGCGAGGGCCATCGCAAAGAGGAACCACCGCGGAGGCGCGGAGGCCACGGAGAAAATGCGTTGGGCTCTCCCCGCCTGCGCGGTCGGTCTTTTCCGCAGGCGCTTCGGCGGTGGATGCGACTGACCCGCGCGCGGGGCGAGAGGGAAAATGCTCGGCAGCTCGGCCCATCGGGCTTGGGGCTTCAGGCCGAGGCGCGCTCGGCGGCGCGGCGCAACAGCGATTTGCCGGTCATTGCCTGAGGCTGGCGCAGCCCCAGGAGCTGCAACAAGGTCGGTGCCACGTCGGCAAGCCTGCCGTCGTCGAGACCGGTGATGCCGGCGGGCGGATTGACCAGCAGCAGCGGCACGGGGTTGAGGGTGTGCGCGGTATGCGGCTCGCCAGTGGCGGGGTCGCGCATCATCTCGGCGTTGCCGTGATCGGCGGTGATGAGCAGCGTGCCGCCGGCGCGCGTCACCGCCTCGGCGAGCCGGCCGAGGCAGCGATCGACGGCCTCCACCGCGGCCACCGCCGCGGCGGCGTTGCCGGTATGGCCGACCATGTCGGCATTGGCGTAATTGACGATGATGACGTCGAAGCGGCCCTGGTCGATCGCCGCCACGAGCTTCTCCGTGACGGCCGGCGCCGACATCTCGGGCTGGAGGTCGTAGGTCGCGACCTTGGGCGAGGGCACCAGGACGCGGCTTTCGCCGGGCAACTCCGCTTCGCGCCCGCCATCGAAGAAAAAGGTGACATGCGCGTATTTCTCGGTCTCGGCGATGCGTAGCTGCGTCAGGCCGGCGCGCGACACCACTTCGCCGAAGGTGTCGGCGAGATCGACGGGCGGGAACAGCGTCTTGAGAAAGCGGTTGAGCGCGGTCGAATATTCGGCCATGCCGAGCGCGGCGACGAAGGCGATGACGCGCTCTCGCTGAAAACCGGCGAAATCCGGATCGAGCAGCGCGTGCAGGATCTCGCGCACGCGGTCGGCGCGGAAATTGGCCGAGAGCAGGCCGTCGCCGTGGCTCATGCCGGCGTAGTCGCCGATCGCCGTCGGCGGCACGAACTCGTCGCTCTTGCCGGCGGCATAAGCTTGGCGCAGCGCCGCCGGCGCGTCGGCGGCGCGGTCGCCTTCGGCGGCGGTGAGCGCGCGATAGGCCTTCTCCACCCGGTCCCAGCGCTGATCGCGGTCCATGGCGTAGTAGCGCCCGCTGATCGTGGCGATGGCGACGCCCTTGAGCGCGGCCGTGTCGGCGGCGAATTGGGCGAGATACTCGGCCGCGGCCTTGGGCGGGGTGTCGCGGCCGTCGAGGAAGGCATGGACCTTGACCGCGATCCCCGCGGCGTCGAGCAGGCGCGCCAGCGCCGCCAGGTGATGCTGATGCGAATGGACGCCGCCCGGCGACAGCAGCCCGAGCAGATGCGCCGTGCCGCCGCTGGCCTTGAGCGCGGCGATGAATCCGGTCAGCGCCGGGTTACGGGCGAGGCTGCCATCGGCGATCGCCTGGTCGATGCGCGGCAGGTCCTGCAGCACCACCCGGCCGGCGCCGAGATTGGTATGGCCGACCTCGGAATTGCCCATCTGTCCCGCGGGCAGGCCGACATAGAGCTCGCTCGCCTGCAGCAGGGCATGCGGCGCGGTCTCGAGGAAGCGGTGCCAATGGGGCGTCTTGGCGGCGAGGATGGCGTTGTCGGCGCGGTTGCCGCGGCAGCCCCAGCCGTCGAGGACGCAGAGCACCACCGGGCGCGGGCGGGACGGTCTTTGCATGGTCATGACTTATAGAGGAACCGCCGGGCCCCGGATAGTGTTCCACCCTGCTTAAGGCGCCAAGGGTTAACCCGCTGTTAAGGCCGGACGGTGAAGCGGGGCGGCGGGGAGCCGGACGGTGAAGCAGGAGCCGCTTCCGGGCTCGCTCTCCACCGTGATCTCGCCGCCCATCAGCCGGCAGAACTTCTGGCTCAAGGCAAGGCCGAGGCCGGTGCCGCCTTGACGGCTCGCGATCGAGGCCTCGACCTGGCTGAAATTCTGGAACAGCTTCGGCAGGTTCTCGCGGCTGATGCCGATGCCGGTGTCGCGCACCGCGATGCCGATCCAGTCGCGGTCCGAAGCGTGCTCGCGCGCGGCCTTCACGGTGATGCGGCCCCTTTTGGTGAATTTGGCGGCGTTGCTCAGCAAATTGAGCACGATCTGGCGCAGCTTGGTCTGATCGCCGATGACGGTGCCGAGTTCGGCGCCGCGCTCGAGGACGAGCTCGTTGCCGTTCTGCATCACCAGCGGCCGGCAGGTGGCAAGGACATCGTCGATGAGGCCGCCGAGATCGAAGGGCTGGACGGCGAGCTCCATCTTGCCGGCCTCGATCTTGGAAAGGTCGAGCACGTCGGTGACCAGCGACAGCAGGTGCTTGCCGGCGCTGTTGATGCGCCGGAGATCGGCGATCTGCTGCTCCGCGCGGCCCTCGGCCTCGGCGTCCTCCAGCAGCATCTCGCTGTAGCCGATGACCGCGTTCAAGGGCGTGCGCAGCTCGTGGCTCATGCGGGCGAGGAACTCGGATTTGGCGCGGTTGGCGGCCTCGGCGGTGCGGGCGCGGCGGATCGCGGTGATGTCGGTCCAGAGATCGAGGCTGCCGCCGCCGGGCAGGTGGTGATGGTCGACCAGCATCCAGCGATCGTCGCTGAGATGATAGACATGCTCGCCGTCGCGCTCCTGGCGCGCGAGCAGCGTCGCGAGATCGATGGCCTCGTCCTCCGGCCCCGCGGCGTAGAAGCCGCGGCGCAGCCGCTGCTCGGCGATCTCGCGGCAGGACGCGCCCTTATAGGCGAAGCTCTGCCCGTCCGGCCCGCGATGGAGATCGGCGAAGGCCTGGTTGAGGGCGAGAACGCAATCGGCGGCGTCGTAGAGCACGAAAGGCTGGCGCACATGGGCGACGGCGTCTTCGAGGCGGCCCTGGGCGAGCCGCGCCGCCTCGGCGGCGAAACGATGCGCGGTGACGTCGCTGCCGACGCCGCGATAGCCGCGGAACGCGCCGGCCTCGTCGAAGACGGGCACGGCGCTGGCCTTGACCCAGTGCTGCGTGCCGTCCTCGCGGCGGCGGGAGAAGACCAGGTCGCGAAAGGGCTTGCGCGCGGCGATTGCGACGAAGAACTGGCGGCTCATCTCCGGCTCGACGGCGAAGCCCGATGCTTCCGACAGGCGCCTGCCGATCTGCTCGGCGGCCGACACGCCGAAGATCGCTTCGAAATTCGACGAGAGGAAGGTGATGCGCAGCTCCGCGTCCATCTCCCAGAAATAATCGGAGGCCGCCTCGAAGAGCTGCTTGAAGCGCTGTTCGCTCTCGCGCAGCGAGCGCTCGGTCTCGAGCTGCGCCGTCACGTCCTTGGACACGCCGCAATAGCCGCAGAACGCGCCCTCGGCGTCGAAGATCGGGACGGCGCTGGTCTTGACGTGGCGGGGCTTGCCGTCGCCCGTCCAGGGCCGGGTGCGATAGACCAGATCGCGAAACGGCCGGCGCGCGGCGACCGCCGCGTAGGCATGCTTGGCGGTCTCGGGATCGAGCTCGGCGCCGGCGACCTCCTCGATGCGCTTGCCGTTGAGCGCCGCGACGTCAAGGCCGGAAAGGGTGCCAAAATTGGGCGAGACGTAGGTGATGCGTTCTTGCGCGTCGATCTCCCAGTACCAGTCGGTGGCGACCTCGCAGAGCTGCAGGAAGCGCCGTTCGCGCCGGAGCGCGGCCTGCTCGACCTCGATCTCCGCGGTGACGTCGAGGACGGTGACGAGCTCGGCCGCGCGGCCCTCGAACGCGATGGCCGCGGTCTCGAGCCGTACTGCGATGACGCTGCCGTTTGCCTTGCGGTGACGGCGGATCCCGGGCTTCACCGTCGGCGCGTCCTTGGCGTCGAGCGCCGCCGCGGTCATGGCGAGGAATTGCTCGCTGCTGTAGCCGTAATGCCGCAGCGCGCTGTCGTTCGCCGCGAGAAAGCGCCGGCTCACGGGATCGCAGATCCACATCGGCACGGGGTTGGCCTGAAACAGCGCCGGGAGCGCGCCTTCTTCCGCGCCTGGCGCGCATCGCGGGCGCCGCGTCGCCTGTTTGTTGGCCATCCCTGGTCCTCTACCGCCCCGGGGCTGCTGCGGCGCTCGATCGCCGGCGTCGCTCTCAGCCATAGGCTAGCGGCAAGAGGTTACCAAACCTTAGCGCTGCCGACGCGGTGCGGCGGGTTAACCTTCCGCTAACCGAGCGCGCCGTCCGTTCAGCCGCGATGATAGGGATGGCCGGCCAGGATCTGCTGCGCGCGGTAGAACTGCTCCAGCAACATGCCGCGCGCCAGCAGATGCGGCCAGGTCATCGGCCCCAACGACAGCACCAGCTCGGCGGCCGCACGCACGCTCTCGGCCAGCCCCTCGGCGCCGCCGATGAGGAAGGCGAGCTCGGCCACGCCGCGCGCGCGCCAGCGCGCCAGGCGCTCGGCAAAGGCCTCGCTGCCGAGCGCCGTCCCGCGCGCGTCGAGAGCGACGATGGTGGCGCCTTGCGGCACGGCGGCGAGCAGCAGCGCCGCCTCGCGCTCGCGCAACTCGGCCGGCGGCAGCGGGCGCTTCTCTTCGACTTCGCGGATGGTGAGCGGCATGGTCAGCCGGTCGGCGTAATACCGTGCCAGCGCCTCATGCGGTCCGGCCTTCAGCCGGCCGACGGCGATGATGAAGAGGCGCATCGGCCGCCGTGCCGGCGGGCCGGCTCAGGCGAGCGCGGAGGCGGCGGGCTCGCCGAAGCTCTCGCCCCACATCTTCTCGAGGTTGTAATAGCTGCGCACCTCGGGGAGGAAGATATGGATGATGACGTCGCCGGCGTCGATCAGCACCCACTCGCCATGGCGCAGGCCCTCGGCGGGGCAGCGGCCATAACCGCTCGCCTTCAGCGCCTCGAGCATCCGCTCGGCGAGCGACATCACCTGGCGCTGCGAGCGTCCGGTGACGATGACGAGATAATCGGCGATGCCGGATTTGCCTTGGAGGTCGATGACGGTAAGGTCCTCTGCCTTGCCGTCCTCGAGGGTCTTCTCGGCGAGCGCGAGAAGGGCGGGTTTGACGGCCGCGTCGGAACGCGGCTCGGATTTGCTACGCGGTATGGCGCCACCTCGTCTAAGGTTGCTTCCGCCGCGCGCGCGCCTTGCCCTTGGGCAAAGCGTGAGCGCGGATCTCCGTCGCCGAGTGCGCGTCGAGCTTTATGCGCAGGAGGGTCCACGCGGGCGGCGTCCGATCGGCGAGCGAACGTGCCGCCTCGGATGCCACTCGCCGGTGCGCATAACGCCGCGCCGCGAGCTCGGCCAGACTCTTAAAACAATAGGTAGGGCGCGCCATGACTGCAATGGGCAGGCGCGCAAAGATCTCGTTCCAGTGTTGCCAATGACGGATTTGCGCCAGGAGATCAGCACCCATGATGAAGATGAAGCGCGTGCGCGGGAAAATCCGTTGCAACGCCGTTACGGTGTCGACGGTGTAGCGCGTGCCAAGCCGCGTCTCGAGGTCGAGCACCTTGATGCGGGGGTTGCGCGCCATGCGGCGGGCCGAAGCGAAGCGCCGCCGGAAGGGCGCCATGCCGCCGGCCGGCTTCAACGGGTTCCGCGGCGCCACCAGCCACCAGATCTCGTCGAGCTTGAGGCGCTTCAGCGCCTCGCGGCTGATGTGGAGATGGCCTTCATGGGCCGGGTTGAAGGAGCCGCCGAGCAGGCCGACGCGGCGCGGCGGCGCGGCGCCGAGGGCGAGCCGCGCCGGCGTCGGGAGCCCGCCGGTCGCGCGGTCATGCGGTCCAGGGCGGCGCGGAGCGCTCAGCGACATGCGTTCGGCAGAAGGCGGCAGTCAGACCTTGCCCTTTCCCACGCGACCCGCCGGGAAGGGTTCGATCGACATCGATCTTAGGCTTTCGGCCATCCGGTTCAAGCGCGCGGCGGCGAGCATAGCCAGCGGCGGGGCGGGCGCCTAATCTCCGCGCCGTCGCGCGCGGCGCCCTCCTTCCCCGCGCGCCCGGCCGGAGATGCCATGAGGATAGCCGCCTGGGCCATCGCGCTTCTGCTGCTCGTCGCGGGCTTCGCGCTGTGCGTCGACGCGCTCACGACGACGCACAGCGTCTGGCTCAGCATCCCCATGCTGCTGCTGGCGGGCGCGCTGCTCGGTCCGGGGGCGATCGCGCTGGTGGCGCTGCTCGGCCTTTTCGACCTCGTCATCGAGGTCGACGGCCATCGGCTGGAGTTCCACAAGCCCGAGAGCGGTTGACGGGATGCCGCGGCCGACCGTTGCCGTCAGGGTCGTACCTGGCCGTCGCCGCGGACGATGTATTTATAGCTGACGAGCTGCTCGGCGCCGACCGGCCCGCGCGGCGGCAGGCGGCCGGTCGAGATGCCGATCTCCGCGCCCATGCCGAACTCGCCGCCGTCGCCGAATTGCGTCGAGGCGTTGTGCAGCACGATGGCGCTGTCGATTTCGGCGAGGAAGCGCTCGGCCGCCGCCTTGTCCTCGGTGACGATGGCGTCGGTGTGGTGCGAGCCATAGCGGTTGATGTGCCCGATCGCGCCCTCGACGCCGTCGACCACGCCGACCGAAAGGATGGCGTCGAGATACTCCGTGCTCCAATCGGCCTCGCTTGCCGGCACCGCCGCCGGGTCGAGCGCGCGGACCTCCTCGTCGCCGCGGATCTCGCAGCCGGCTTGGTGCAGATCGGCGAGGATCGGCGGCAGCATCGTCGCCGCGGCGGCGCGGTCGACCAGCAGCGTCTCGGCGGCGCCGCAGACGCCGGTGCGGCGCATCTTGGCGTTCACCACGATGCGCCGCGCCTTGGCGAGATCGGCGGCGCGGTCGACGTAGACGTGGCAGACGCCCTCGAGATGGGCGATCACGGGCATGCGGCTCTCGCGCTGCACGCGCTCGATCAGCGAGCGGCCGCCGCGCGGCACGATGACGTCGATGTATTCCGTCAGCGTCAGCATCATGCCGACGGCGGCGCGGTCGCGCGTCGGCACGAGCTGCACCGCGTCCTCGGGCAAATTCGCCTGCCTGATGCCGCTGCGCAGCGCGGCGACGATGGCGCGCGAGGAATGGAAGCTCTCGGAGCCGCCGCGCAGGATCGCGGCGTTGCCGGTGCGCAGGCTGAGCCCGCCGGCATCGGCGGTGACGTTGGGCCGCGACTCGTAGATGATGCCGATGACCCCCAAGGGAACGGTGACGCGCGCGATGTCGAGCCCGTTGGGCCGGCGCCAGCGCGCCAGCTCCTTGCCCACGGGATCGGGCAGCGCCGCCACCTCCTCGAGCCCGCCCGCCATCGCCTCCAGGCGCTTGTCGTCGAGCGCCAGCCGGTCGAGCAGCGCCGCCGACAGCGCGTGCTGGCGGGCGTCGGCGAGGTCGATCCGATTCTCCTCCAAGATCGCCGCGCCGCGCGCGCGGATCGCCGCGGCGGCGGCCTGGAGGGCCGCGGTCTTCTGCGCCGGCGTGGCGCGCGCCATCAGCGCCGCCGCGTGGCGCGCCTGGGCGCCGATGGCGCGCATCTCGGCGTAAAGGTCGTTGGTCGTCTCCAACACCGTCATCCTCAGCCCACCACTAGGTCGTCGCGATGGATCATCGCCTGGCGCCCACGGTAGCCGAGGATGGCCTCGATTTCACCGCTTTTGTGGCCGGCGATGGCGCGGGCATCGGCGCTCGAATAGGCGCTGAGCCCGCGCGCGACCTCGCGCCCCTCGCCGTCGCGCACCACCACGGCATCGCCGCGCTCGAAGCTGCCCTCGACCGCGACGACGCCGGCCGGCAGCAGGCTGGTGCCGCGCCGGAGCGCCTGCGCGGCGCCGTCATCGACGGTAAGCGCGCCCATCGGGTGGAGCATGCCGGCGATCCAGCGCTTGCGCGCCGTGCGCGGCTCCGCGGCGGGCAGGAACCAGGTGCAGCGCGCCCCCGCCTCGAGCGCTTCGAGCGGATGGAGGCCGTTGCCTTTGGCGATCGCCATGCGGCAGCCGGCGGCGAGCGCGATGCGCGCCGCGGCGAGCTTGGTCACCATGCCGCCGGAGCTGTAGCCGGCCGGCGCGGCGCCGCCCATCGCCTCGATTTCCCGCGTGATCTCGCGGACCTCCGCGATATGCCGCGCGCCGGGGTCGCGGCGCGGGTCGGCGGTGTAGAGCCCGTCGATGTCGGAGAGCAGCACCAGGGTGTCGGCGCTGATCATCTGCGCCACGCGCGCGGCGAGCCGGTCATTGTCGCCGAAGCGGATCTCGGCGGTGGCGACCGTGTCGTTCTCGTTGATCACCGGCACCGCGCCCAGCGCCAGGAGCTGCTCCAAGGTGGCGCGCGCGTTGAGATGCCGGCGGCGCTCCTCGGTGTCCTCGGGCGTTAGCAGGATCTGTGCCACGGTGAGGCCGTGGCGGGCGAGCGCCTCCTGATAGGCGTGGGCGAGGCGGATCTGGCCGGTGGCGGCGGCGGCCTGTTTCTCCTCGAGTTTCAACGCGCGGCCGGTGAGGCCGAGATGGCGGCGGCCGACGGCGATCGCGCCCGAGGAGACGATCAGCACTTCCTGGCCGCGCTTGCGGCAGCGCGCGAGATCGGCCACCAGCGCCTCGAGCCAGGTGCGGTGGATGTCGCCGGTGGCGTCGTCGACCAGCAGCGCCGAGCCGATCTTGACAATGAGGCGCTTGGCCTTGGCGAGGCCGCCGCTCATGGCGCGGCTTCCGCCGCCGCCTTCGCCGCTTGCGCCGCTTCGCGTCCGGATTTGACCACGGCGAGGAGCGCCGCCAGCGTCTCGGGCACGCCCTTGCCGGTGACGCCCGACAGCGCCAGCACGGGCCGCTTGCTGGCGCGCGCCAGCTTGCGGCGCTTGGTGGCGAGCTCGGCCTCGGGGACGGCGTCGGATTTGTTGAGGCCGATGATCTCCGGCTTTTCGGCAAGGCCATGGCCATAGCGCTCGAGCTCGCGGCGGATGGCGCGGTAGTTGGCGACCACGTCCTCCTCGGTGCCGTCGACCAGATGCAGGATCGCGGCGCAGCGCTCGACATGGCCGAGGAAGCGGTGGCCGAGCCCGGCGCCTTCGCTCGCGCCTTCGATCAGGCCCGGCAGGTCGGCGATGACGAACTCCTCGCCATGGGCTTCGACCACGCCGAGCTGCGGGCGCAGCGTGGTGAAGGGATAGTCGGCGATCTTGGGCCGGGCGCGCGAGGTGGCGGCGAGGAAGGTCGATTTGCCCGCGTTCGGCAGGCCCACCAGCCCGGCATCGGCGATCAGCTTCAAGCGCAGCCAGATCCAGCGCTCCTCGCCGGGCCAGCCGCGACCGGCGCGGCGCGGCGCGCGGTTGGTCGCGCTCTTGTAATGCGCGTTGCCGAAGCCGCCATCGCCGCCCTTGAGCAGGACATGACACTCGCCGGGCCGGGTGAGGTCGAGCAGCACCTCTGCGTTCTCCTCGTCGAGGACCTCGGTGCCGACGGGAACGCGCAGGACGACGCTCGCGCCGGCGGCGCCGCTGCGGTTGGCGCCCATGCCGTGATGGCCCTTCTCGGCCTTGAAATGCTGCTGATAGCGATAGTCGATGAGGGTGTTGAGATTGGCCGCCGCCTCGATCACGACGTCGCCGCCGCGCCCGCCGTCGCCGCCGTCGGGGCCGCCGAACTCGATGAATTTCTCGCGGCGAAAGCTCACCGCCCCGGCGCCGCCATCGCCGCTTCTGACGTGGATCTTGGCCTGGTCGAGGAACTTCATGACGGCGTCTGAGCCTCAACGAAAAAGGGGGAATGCGGCCATTCCCCCTCGCGCGATCGCTGGTGGCGGAACGGCCTACTCGGCGGCCTCCGGCGGCAGCGGCGCCACCGAGACATAGACGCGCCCGCCGGTGGTGGTATGGAAGACGACGCTGCCGTCGACCTTGGAGAACAGCGTGTGGTCGCGGCCGATATCGACGTTGTCGCCGGGATGGAACTTGGTGCCGCGCTGGCGCACGAGGATGTTGCCGGCGAGCACGCTCTCGCCGCCGAACTTCTTGACGCCGAGGCGGCGGCCGGCGCTGTCGCGCCCGTTGCGCGAGGAGCCGCCTGCTTTCTTATGCGCCATCGCCCTTACTCCTTGGCTGGCCGGCGGTGATGCCGGTAACCTTCAGCACGGTCAGAGCCTGGCGGTGGCCGTTCTTGCGCCGGTAATTGTGCCGCCGGCGCTTCTTGAAGACCAGCACCTTGTCGGCCTTGATCTGCTCCACCACCTCGGCGGTGACCTGGGCGCCGGCCGGCTTGGTGCTCGCCGAAGCGCCTTCACCCACCATGAGCACGTCGTCGAGCGTCACGCTCGCGCCCTTTTCGCCGGCGATCTTCTCCACCGTGATGACGTCGTCTTTGGCGACCTTGTACTGCTTGCCGCCGGTGCGGATGACTGCGAACATGAGCGGGTGCTTTGCGCCGAAAATCGAACGGACGGGCGATTTCCCGTCCGAAGGAGGCGCACTATAGCGGGGACGCCGGCGCTGTCAACCGCCTTGCCCCCGGCGTTTGCGGCCGGTTCTGCTTGCCCCGAGACTAAAAAGCACAATAAATCCCGCCGATAAAACAGAATTACGCCGCTCACTTCAGATAAATCCGGACCGATTTTAAGACCATCGCAAGAGCCCGCATGGTAATCATGAGGCGTGGTCTTGAACCGCCCCGGCGCGGCCGATCGCGCCGCCGGTCTTGTCAAAGGATGGGAAGGCTTCGATGGTGTATCTTGTCGGCTATATCATCTCGATCATCGCCACGGCGGGCATCGTCGCCGGCATCGAGGCGCTGAACCGGTGCTGGTCCCATGGCGCGGGCTGGCGTCCCAGGCCGGTCGCGATCCCCGTCGCCCGCCGCCAGCCGCACCGCCAGCCGCGGTTGCGGCAGGACAGGCCTTAGGTTAGGCTCCGGCCCCTTCCGTCGACCGGCGCGGGCTCGGGCCTTAGCGCCTTTTGAGCACGCGGCCTTGCGGAGAGGTGCCGGAGTGGTCGATCGGGGCGGTCTCGAAAACCGTTAGGCCTCGTGAGGGGTCTCGAGGGTTCGAATCCCTCCCTCTCCGCCACTTCAGAACAGAACTGGGCACGCCGCGCGTGGCCGGCTTTACACATGTAGCACCGATACGGTCCTCCCTTCCCGGCGCGGGAGCGGTGGCGGAGGTCATGATGCGGCAACCAGTGGCTTCGCGCGTTGAATTCGCTCGCGCTCTCTTGGGCTGTTCATGGCCTCCCACAAATCGCTGCGCCGCTGGACGTTGAGCCAGAAGTCGGGGCTATTCCCGAACACGCGCGCCAAGATCAGCGCGGTCGGTGCGGTCACGTTCCGGCGGTCGTTGCACAACTCGTTGACATGCTTGCGCTGAACACCCATCGCCTCGGCCAGCGCGGCCTGCGTCAGCCCCATCGGCCGCATGAACTCCTCGACCAGGATTTCGCCGACCGTCGCCGGCTTGCGCTTCGTCATCAGCATGGTTCGCCTCATCTGTAGCTGTGGTCGTCGAGATAGACGCCTTCTGCCTCGCCACGGCTGTCGTCCCAGCGAAAGACGAGCCGCCACTGGCTGTTGACGCGGATCGAGTGGAACCCAGCCAGATTGCCGCGCAGCTTCTCGAAGTGATTACTGGGCGGCACCCGCAAATCCTGATCGGTCGTCGCGTCGTCGATCATCTGGAGCTTGCGGAAGAGACGGCTTTCGAGGTCGGACGGGATGTGCCGCGACCGCGTGTCCTCGACGAAGAAGGCCCGCAGCCACTCGTCACGAAAGCTCACGATCACGCGGCGGCTCCGTCTCTGGGTCTATGTACCACTCATTAGTATAGAAAGCAATTACCGAAGGCTGCGTCCCAGCGGATGGCGCTTGGATCATTGATATCATTTATGTTTTGGCGGAAACCAACAGCAGGGGTGTTCGACGGGTGGTGCAAAAATCTCAATCAATCCAACCACAGGCAACCGGCCGACGGTGGGCGTTTTTCCCTTGCCGTTCTCGATATCGTGCCTTTTGGTGACGGCTCACCTTCTGGCCGGAGCTTCCTCAGTCAAGCCTCCCCTATAGCTTGTGGCGTCACGGTCGCCGCCTTCCGGCGGAAAGACGGCGCCGTCAACGACATCATCGGTAATTTCGGAAAGGCTGCGCGTTTCAATCGAGGGGTATCGCACTCCCCGATTTGCGGGCGCGATTGCCCGCCGCCTTGGCCGTCATAAAATGCTCAAGCCGCGATGCATCCCGCGCGCAGTTGCGTGCGCCACGGCCAAAGGACGCATCCCGTTCCCGCGTCGGGCCGGCGCTTCATTCGCGGGTGAAGCATCGGGGTCGCTCGGCCGCGCCCTTGCGCGTTTGGCTGGGCGCGAATGAAGAGCAATCGCGGCAACCCGCACCCGGCTCGGAGGGGACCGCGACGGCGCGATTTTATGTTGCATATCTGCGGCGCAAAAAATCGCTTTTCAAGCGCCGTGTAAAGTGGAATAGATTGTCGCCGGGGATTTCATTCGCTGCCGCTCTCTCAAGGTGACCCATGCGTCGATGGGGTGCGCTCGCCGCCGTTGTTCTATTGCTCGCCGCCTGCGACCTGCACGGCGATGACTGGATAAGAGTTGCCGGCAGGGCGCCTTTCGGTTCGCGATTACTGTTGGGCGGCACGGGATTTCTTATCCATGGCGGCTACATCGTCACCGCGCGGCATGTCGTCGAGGATTGCCGGGCGATCCACGTGACCGCCGCCTCGGGGATTTTCGAGGCGGCCGGCGCCCGGGTCGCTGCCCTGCCGACGAACCCGCTGATGGATCTGGCGCTGTTGCGGCTCGACCCTGCCGTATCCGGCTTGCCGCCGGGAGCGCCGCTGAGCGATCTCTGGCCGAGCGACACCTGGGAGGGCGAGGCAAGCTCGCCCTGGCCGAAAATCGAGCAGCCGCTGTTCATGGTGGGATATTCGGGGGTGGACGCCATCGATCCGCCGAAAACCGCGCCGCTCTCCCAGACGATCGCGGCGAGGCTGACGAACCCGTCCTGGCACGGGGATGCGCTGGCGGTGTTCGGCGACATCACGCATGGCGACAGCGGCAGTCCCGTGATCGACCAATCCGGGCGGGTCGTCGGCGTCATCTTTGCCGTCGCGTTCGATTCCGAGCAGTTGCGCAAGCGCGGCATCCACGGCGCCGTCGGATTTGCGTTTCGCGCGCGCGATCTGGCGTATTTTCTCGCCGAGGCCGGCGCGTCGCCGGAAATCGACGACGGCCGCGCGGCGACGCCCGTGGCGGCCGGCGCGTTCATGCCGAATATGATGCGCGTTTTCTGCTATCGATGACCGAACGGGCCACGCTCGGCGCGGGCGGGCCGCCGTGGCGTCGCGCCGCCATCGTCGTGGAGCGCCTCATCCGCACCCTCTGGCATGCGGATTGCTAGGACGAAGCAGACATCGGCTTGGAGCCATCGCATGTCCGATATTCCCGTCCAGGCAAAACCCACGGCAATCGAACTCGCCGGCCGCGTCGAATGGGTCAGCCGCGCGCTCGAAGAGGCGCGCCGCGAAGGCCGCGTCGTCTCCGCCGCCGAGCGGGCGATCATGGAGCGATACGCCCGGGGTGACATCAGCGGCGACGAGGTCCGCCAGGAGATCCTGCGGCTGTTCGAGACACCGCATTTCTCCTGACCCCCCCCGGCCGGGCGGCGCGAGCCGCTTAAACGGTCATGCGCTGCCACTCAAATAATCATTTCGGCATGGATTGCATGCCGAGGCGCGGCGTGGGCCTGCTTCCTGGGCCGAAGCGGCGCCGCCGGAGGGTTTGGGGCGCAGCCCCGGGCCGACAGGCTTATGTGCTTGACGCCGCGGTACAAAACCCGCCTCCAAGGAAGCGTCGAGAGCGGCCGCCCGCGGCGGCGGAGAAGGCGGTGCCGGGGTGGGGCGGAAGGCCGGGCCCGAATGGCATGGCTCTTGCGTCGCAGGGGACATCGACGCCCGCAACCGTGCCGGGCGCCGCGCTTTCGGAGCGAGCATGCCGACGATCCCGAGCGAGCCTTATCCTCTGGCGCTGGATCGCGCGCATGCGGCGCTGCTCATCATCGACATGCAACGCGATTTCCTCGAGCCCGGCGGCTTCGGGGCGGCGCTCGGCAATGACGTGTCGCTGCTGCGCCGCGCCATAGCGCCGACGCAACGGGTGCTGGCGGCGGCGCGCGCGGCGGGCATGCTGGTGATCCATACGCGCGAGGGCCATCGCCCGGACCTTTCCGACCTGCCGCCGGCGAAGAAGGCGCGCGGCCGGCTCAAAACCGGCATCGGCGATCAAGGGCCGATGGGGCGCATCCTGGTGCAGGGCGAGCCGGGCCACGACATCATCGTCGAGCTCAAGCCGATCGCCGGCGAGCCGGTGGTCGACAAGCCCGGCAAGGGCGCGTTTTACGCCACCGACCTCGACGCCATCCTGCGCAACCGCGGCGTCACGCAGCTTATCGTCTGCGGCGTCACCACCGAGGTCTGCGTCAACACCACCGTGCGCGAGGCCAATGACCGCGGCTACGAATGCCTCGTGCTCGAGGATTGCGTCGCTTCCTACTTTCCGGAATTCCAGGAGATGGGCCTGCGCATGATCAAGGCGCAGGGCGGCATTTTCGGCTGGGTCGGAAGCTCGAAGCCGCTGATCGAAGCGCTGGGCGAGACATGACGACGAACGCGATCGAAATCGCGGATTTCGCAAGGAGAGGGCGATGACGACAGGGGTTGCGAGCATGCAGGCAAAGCCGCGGCTGTGGGTCCCCGGCGACTGGAATGCCTTTTTCGGCTTCGGCACCAACATCCTGGTCAACGTGCTGACCCTCACGGGGCTGCTGCGCTTCGTGCTGAAGATGCCGGATGAGCTGGTCTTCGGCCGCATCCTGCCGGCAACGGGGCTGATGCTGTGCCTCAGCACGCTGTATTACGCCTGGCTCGGCTATCGGCTCGCGCAAAAGACCGGCCGCAGCGACGTCGCCGCGCTCCCCTCGGGCACCAGCGTGCCGCACATGTTCGTCGTCACCTTCGTCATCATGCTGCCGGTGCTCGCCAAGACCGGCGACCCGATCCAGGCCTGGGAGGCGGGCCTCACCTGGGTCTTCATCCAGAGCTTCGTGCTGATGGTCGGCGGTTTCGTCGCGCCCTGGATCCGCAGAATCACGCCGCGCGCCGCTCTGCTTGGTTCGCTCGCCGGCGTTTCCATCACCTTCATCTCGATGAGCCCGGCCTCCCAGATGATGATGACGCCGGTGATCGGCTTCGTCTGCTTCGCGCTGATCCTGGCCAATTGGTTCGGCGGCGTGCGCTACTTCAAGGGCATCCCGGGCGGCCTCGTCGCCATCGGCGTCGGCACGCTGATCGCCTGGGGCTCGAACCTCTTCGGGCTCGGCTATGGCGGGCTCAGCAGCGCGGCGCTGTGGAAGTCGGTCGCCGGCTTCAGCTTCGAATACCCCCTCCCCGCCGTCGACCACGTCTTCGCCGGCTTCAAATTCCTCGGCGTCATCCTGGTCACGGCGATCCCCTTCGGCATCTACGACCTGGTCGAGGCGATGGACAATGTCGAAAGCGCCGCCGCCGCCGGCGACAGCTTCCCGACGACGCGCGTGCTGACCGCCGACGGCGTCGTCAGCCTGATCGGCTGCCTGATGGGCAACCCCTTCATCAACGCGGTCTATATCGGCCATCCCGGCTGGAAGGCGATGGGCGGCCGCATCGGCTATTCCGCCGCCACCGGCGTCATGGTGATCCTGCTGTCCTGGTTCGGCATCGTCGCGGTGATGATGGCGCTGATCCCGGTGGTCGCGATCCTGCCGATCCTGCTCTATATCGGCATGCTGATCGGCTCGCAGGCCTTCCAGGAGACGCCGAAATCCCACGCTCCGGCGATCATCCTGGCGATGGTCCCGCAGATCGCGGCCTGGGGAAAGATCCAGATCGACGGCGCGCTCGGCGCCGCGGGGACCAACGCCGCCGCGGTCGGCATCGACAAGCTGTCGCAGGTGGGGGTGCTCTATCACGGGCTGGAAGTGCTGGGGGGCGGCGCCATCCTGGCCGGGGTGGTGATCGGCGCCGTCGCCGTCTTCATCATCGAGTCTCGACTGATCAAGGCCGCCGCCTTCGCCGCCGCCGGCGCCGTGCTGACCTTCTTCGGCTTCATCCATGGCGAAGCCATCGGCATCGGCCGTTCGCTGACCGTGGCGGTCAGCTATCTCGCGATCGCGGCCGTGCTGCTTATCTGCTCGCGCGTCGCTGCCGTCGCGCCGAAGCCGCTCACCGTGCATCACGCGGCGAGCGCGACGCCCGCGGAATGATCAAGGCGCATCCTGGAGGAAGCGCCGGAGCAGGCGGGACCAGCGCTCATAGGCAAAGCCCGCCGAGGGGTGGCTGACGCGGGTGAAGCGGCTGCGGTGGCCGTCGACCGCGACGCTGCGGCAGGGTTCGTCGATGTCGCCGCAGCGGATCGGCTGATCCGTCGCCCAGGCGGCATCGGCCACCGCGAGCGCCTGCCAATTGGCCTCGCCCCAGACGATGACATGCGTCGGCTTGGCGTGGCGCAGCATGTCGCGCAGCAGCGCGGCATGGCGCGGATCCGACCGCATCCGGGGGGTGAGCGGTGCGCGGGTCTCGGCCGAGAGAGGGGCGAGGTTGTAATTGTAGAAAGCCGTCCGTTCCCAGAACGCGCGCACCTGCTGGCGGAAGCCGTCCTCCCAATGGCGCCGGCCGAGCACGGCCTGCTCGAAATTGGTGAAAATGAGATCGGGGGCGCCGCCGATCTTGCGCAGGATGCACTCCCGGTCGGTGAGCGGCGCGTCGAGGCTCCTTTCGCCGAGCACCATGACCCGCGGCAGGCTCGCCTCGTATTTGCCATCGACGCCCATCCAGGGCTCGAAGCCGTCGATGCCGAACATGGCGCCTCCCTCGCATTCGCCGCGATCGTCGCATGATACCGGTATGGCCCGCGCCGACCAATCTCCCGGCGGCGAAGGCCCCGGGCGCCGGCGAGATCCTACGCAACCCTGGTCAAAACCCGGGTAACGGCTTGCCCCCGGGCGCGCTTGTCCGGCAGTATTGATGCGGGCGGCGACGCGGGTTCCGCTTCATCGGCAAGGACCCGGCGCGGCGCAGAAGGACGCTTCCGGTGGCACGGCTGACCACTCATGTGCTCGATACCGCTCTCGGTCGGCCCGCCGCCGGCATGCGGATCGAGCTCTATGCCGCCACCGGCGAGCGTCGGCTGCTGGCCCGAAGCGTGACGAATCAGGACGGGCGCTGCGACGTGCCGCTTGGCGAGCACGGGATCCTATCGCCGGGCGTCTACGAGCTGGTGTTCCACGCCGGCGACTATTTTCGCGCCGCCGGCGCAAACCTGCCCGACCCGCCTTTCCTCGACCAGGTGCTGCTCCGTTTCGGCATCGCCGAGGCCGAGGGGCGCTATCACGTGCCGCTGCTGGTATCGCCCTGGTCCTATTCGACCTACCGCGGCAGCTAGGTTCGGGTAGCGTCGATGACCGACCGCATCCGCTTCGTGCTCGACGGCGAGATCCGCGAGCTGCGCCGGGTCGATCCGACGCTCAGCGTGCTCAACTATCTCCGCGGCGTCGAGCGGCGCTGCGGCACCAAGGAGGGCTGCGCCGAGGGCGATTGCGGCGCCTGCACGGTGGTGCTGAGCGAGCTGACCGAGGGCGGCTTGCGCCACCGCGCGGTCAATGCCTGCATCCTGTTCGTGCCGGCGCTCGACGGCAAGGCGCTGGTGACGGTCGAGAGCCTTCGCGGCGCCGACGGCGCGCTCCATCCGGTGCAGCGCGCCATGGTCGAATGCCACGCCTCGCAATGCGGCTTCTGCACGCCGGGCTTCGTCATGTCGCTCTACGCGCTCTATGAAAGCGAGGCGTTGCCGGAGCGGCGGCGCATCGAGGACGTGCTCGCCGGCAATCTCTGCCGCTGTACCGGCTATCGGCCGATCGTCGCGGCGGCGCAACGCGCTTATGCCTATGGCGAGCGCCGCGATGCCTCCGCTGCGGCGGCGACGGCGGCGCTGCTGCGGTCCATCGCGCGGCATGACACTTTGGCGCTGGAGCACAAGGGCCGCCGTTTCTTCGCGCCGCGCGGCATCGACGCGCTGGCTGAGCTGGTGGAGCGCTTTCCCGAGGCGCATCTGCTTGCCGGCGGCACCGATGTCGGGCTCTGGGTGACGAAGCAGCATCGCGCGCTCGAGGCGCTCATCCACGTCGGCGGCGTCGAGGGACTCGACAGGGTCGCGCTCGGCGACACGCATATCGAGATCGGCGCGGCGGCGACCTTGGCCGACGCCGAGGCCATGCTGGCGGCGCAATATCCCGATTTCGGCGAGCTGATCCGCCGCTTCGGCTCGGTCCAGGTGCGCAACGCCGGCACCGTCGGCGGCAACATCGCCAATGCCTCGCCGATCGGCGATACGCTGCCGGCGTTGATCGCGCTCGACGCCAGCCTGGTGCTGCGGCGAGGCGCGCAGCGGCGCGAGCTGCCGATCGACGATTTCTTTCTCGACAACCGAAAGACGACGCTCGGCCGCGGCGAGTTCATCGAGCGCGTGCGCGTGCCGCTTGCCTCAGCCGAGCGCCGGTTCCGCGCCTACAAGGTCTCCAAGCGCTTCGATCAGGACATCTCGGCGGTGTGCGGCGCGTTCTCGCTGGCGCTCGAGCGCGGCCGAGTAAGCGATATCCGCCTCTGCTACGGCGGCATGGCGGCGACGCCGAAGCGCGCGCGCGCCTGCGAGCGGGCGCTGATCGGCCGGCCCTGGACGGAGGCCACGATCGCCTCGGTCCTGCCGGTGCTCGATGGCTGCTTCGCGCCGATCTCCGACATGCGCGCCGGCGCCGGCTACCGCCGGCTGGTGGCGCGCAACCTGCTGCGCAAGTTCCAGCTCGAGACCGCCGGGCGACCGGGCGCCACCCGGCTGCTCGCCGGCGAGAGGATCCCGGCGTGAGGCGGGCGCGGCAGCGGCCGGCGGTGGCGGCGCCGCTGCCGCATGACAGCGCGGTGCAGCACGTCTCGGGCGCTGCGCTTTATATCGATGACCTGCCGGAGCCGCGCGACCTGCTGCACGCCTATATCCGGCTCAGCGAGCGGGCGCATGCGCGCATCGCTCGCCTCGAGGTTGCCGCCGTCGCCGCGGCGCCCGGCGTCGCCGCGGTGATGACGGCGCGCGACCTGCCGGCGGCGAACGACATCGGCCCGGTACTGCCGGGCGATCTCGTCTTCGCCGATGGCGTCGTCGAGTATTGGGGACAATCGCTGTTCGCCGTCGCCGCCGAGAGCGTCGAGCTGGCCCGCGCGGCGGCGTTCAAGGCGGTGGTCGACTACGAGGACCTGCCGGCAATCCTCGATATCGAGACGGCGCTGACGCGCCAGTCCTTCGTCCTGCCGACGCAGGTGATGCGGCGGGGCGACGCCGCCGCGGCGCTGGCGCGCGCGCCCCATCGGCTCAAGGGGCGGCTCGCCATCGGCGGCCAGGACCATTTCTATCTCGAAGGCCAGGTGGCGATGGCGATGCCGCGCGAGGGCGGCGACATGCTGGTGCTGAGCTCGACGCAGCATCCAAGCGAAGTGCAGCACCTCGTCGCCAAGGTGCTGGGACTGCCCGACAGCGCCGTGGTTACCGAGGTGCGGCGCATGGGCGGCGGCTTCGGCGGCAAGGAGACGCAGGCGGCGCCGATCGCCTGCACCGCGGCGCTGCTCGCCCAGCGCACCGGGCGCCCGGTCAAGCTCAGGCTCGACCGCGACGACGACATGATCCTCACCGGCAAGCGCCACGATTTCATCGCCGATTACGATGTCGGCTTCGATGCCGAGGGCCGCATCCGCGGCATCGCGCTGATGCTCGCCTCGCGCTGCGGCATCTCGCCGGACCTCTCGGGCGCGGTCAACGACCGCGCCATGATGCATGCCGACAATTGCTATTACCTCGAGAACGTCACCATCACCTCGCACCGGTGCAAGACGAACACCGTCTCCAACACCGCCTTCCGCGGCTTCGGCGGGCCCCAGGGCATGATGGCGATCGAGCAGGTCGTCGACGAGATCGCCCGCCGCCTCGGCATGGATCCGCTGGCGGTGCGCAAGCGCAATTTCTATGGGTTGAGGCGCCGCAACCTCACGCCCTATCGCATGAAGGTCGAGGACAACGTCATTCCCGGCCTCGTCGCCGAGCTCGAGGAGAGCGCGGACTACGCGGCGCGGCGCGCGGCGGCGGCGCGCTTCAACGCCAGCAGCCCATGGCTGAAGCGCGGCCTGGCGCTGACGCCGGTGAAGTTCGGCATCTCCTTCACCGCCACCTCGATGAACCAGGCGGGCGCGCTCCTCCACGTCTATACCGACGGCAGCGTCCAGCTCAACCACGGCGGCACCGAGATGGGGCAGGGGCTCTTCATCAAGGTGGCGCAAGTGGTCGCCGACGAATTCGGCATCGACATCGCCCGCGTCAAGATCACCGCCACGACGACGGAGAAAGTGCCGAACACCTCGCCCACCGCCGCGTCCTCCGGCAGCGACCTCAACGGCAAGGCGGCGCAGGCGGCGGCGCGCGAGATCAAGAGCCGGCTCGCGCGCTGCGCCGCGTCGCTGTGGGGCGGCAAGCCGCAGGACGTGGTCTTCGCCGAGGGCGAGGTGCGGCTGGGCCGGCGCTCGCTGAGCTTCGCCGCGCTCGCCAGGCATGCCCATCGCAGCCGCGTCTCGCTCTCCGCCACCGGCTTCTATCGCACGCCCAAGCTCCGGTACGACCCCAAGACGCATCGCGGGAGGCCCTTTTATTACTTCGCTTACGGCGCGGCGATGAGCGAAGTCGAGATCGACACGCTCACCGGCGAGTACAAGCTCCGGCGGGTCGACATCCTGCATGACTGCGGCGCCTCGCTCAATCCGGCGATCGATCTCGGCCAGGTCGAGGGCGGCTTCGTCCAGGGCATGGGCTGGCTCACCAGCGAGGAGCTGTGCTGGGACGCCGAAGGGCGGCTCACCACCCATGCGCCGTCGACCTACAAGATTCCCGCTTGCAGCGACGTGCCGCCGGATTTTCGCGTCGCGCTGCGCCGCGGGCGCAATCGCGAGCCTTCGATCTACCGCTCCAAGGCGGTGGGCGAGCCGCCGCTGATGCTGGCGATCTCCGTCTTCCACGCGCTGAGGGATGCGATCGCCGCCGTCGGCGAATACCAGCTCAGTCCGCTTCTCGATGCGCCGGCGACGTCGGAGCGCGTGCTGCTGGCGGTCGAGGATCTCAGGGAGCGGCTCGGCCGGACCTCGGCGCGGCTGGCGGCGGAATAGAGGGGAATTGGCGCGCGATGCCGGTGTGGCGCAGGATCGCCGAATGGCTCGAAAGCGAGCGCAAGGTGGCGCTGGTGACGGTCGTCGAGGCGCAGGGCTCGACGCCGCGCGAGGCGGGCGCGCGGATGATCGTGCTGCCCTCGGGCGCCTTCTCCGGCACGATCGGCGGCGGCGCGCTCGAATGGCAAGCGCTGGGCGCCGCGCAGGCGACGCTTGCCGGTGCCGGCATGGTCCTGCGCGACATGGCGCTCGGGCCCGAGCTTGGCCAATGCTGCGGCGGCCGCGTCAAGCTCGCCATCGAGGTCCTCGCCTCCGGCGACCTCGATCTCGCCCGCGATCTCGCGCTGCGCGAGGCGGCGGGGCCGTTCGTCACCGCTTCGACCCGGACGCCGCAGGGAGCGGTCGAGCGGCGTCTTGCCGATCCAGCGGAGATTGCTGCGCTCGGCGGCGATGCGGTGTTGCTGACCAGAAGCGGCGTGCTGCTGCAACGCTTCGCGGAAACCTCGACGCCGCTCCATCTCTTTGGCGCGGGTCATGTCGGACGGGCGCTGGTGCTGGCGCTGGCGCCGCTGCCTTTCCGCATTACCTGGATCGATCCCCGGCCCGGCGCCTTTCCCGACCGCGTCCCCGGCGCCGTCTCGCTGCTCGCCGCCGCCGAGCCCGCGGCGGTCCTGGCGGCGGCGCCGGCCGAGGCCTTCATCCTGGTGATGACGCACAGCCACGCGCTCGACCTCGAGGTCATTGCCGCAGCGCTGGAAGACGGGCGCTTTCCCTATATCGGACTCATCGGCAGCCGGACCAAGCGGACGCGGTTTCTCGGCAGGCTGCGCGAGCGGGGGCTAGGCGAGGCGGTCGAACGGCGCCTCACCTGTCCCGTCGGCATGACGGCGCTGCGCTCCAAGCTCCCCGCCGCCATTGCCGCCGGCATCGCGGTCGAGCTGCTGCTGCGCCGCGAGCAGCTTGCGCTGGCGCCGGGCGAGCCCGCGCAGAGGAGCGTCCATGGCTGAGGCGGCACCGGGCGGGCGGCGGCGCGTGCTGGAGGCGCGCGGCATCGTCAAGCGCTTCGGCGATCTCGTCGCCAACGACCATATCGACCTCGCCGTCGAGGAAGGCGCGATCCACGCGCTGCTCGGCGAGAACGGCGCCGGCAAGTCGACGCTGGTCAAGGTGCTCTACGGCGCCTTGCAGCCCGACGACGGCGAGATCTTCTGGCAGGGCGCCAAGGTCGAGATCGCCTCGCCGGCGGTGGCGCGCGCCCTCGGCATCGGCATGGTGTTCCAGCATTTCTCGCTCTTCGACGCGCTCACCGTCGCCGAGAACGTGGCCCTCGGCCTGCCGACGCGCGAGCCGTTGCGCGCGATTGCCGCCCGCATCCGGGAAATCTCCGCCGCTTTCGGCCTGCCGCTCGATCCCGCGCGCTACGTCCACGACCTCTCGGTCGGCGAGCGCCAGCGCATCGAGATCGTGCGCTGCCTGCTGCAAGACCCCAAGCTCATCATCATGGACGAGCCGACCTCGGTGCTGACGCCGCAAGAGGCCGATCAGCTCTTCGAGACGCTGGAACGCCTGGCGGGCGAAGGGCGCGCGATCCTCTACATCACCCATCGGCTCGAGGAAGTGCGCCGGCTGTGCGAGCGCGCCACCGTGCTGCGCCAAGGGCGCGTCGTCGCCGGCGTATCGGCGCGCGCGGAAACGGCGGCGAGCCTCGCCCGGCTCATGGTCGGCTCCGACGTCAAGGCGATCGAGCGCCAGGCGGCGCGCGCCGGCGCGCCGCTGCTCGAGCTGCGCCGCCTCTCCTTGCCGCCCGATCGCGTCCTCGGCATGGCGCTCGCCGACGTCTCGCTCATCGTCCGCGCCGGCGAGATCGTCGCCATCGCCGGCGTCGCGGGAAACGGCCAGGGCGAGCTCTTCACCGCGCTCTCGGGCGAGCGCGCGAGCCCCGCCGAGGCGGTGCTGATCGACGGCCGGCCGGCCGGCCAGCTCGGCATCACCGACCGCCGCCGGCAAGGCGCGGCCTTCGTGCCGGAAGAGCGGCTGGGGCACGGCGCCGTGCCGCGGCTCACGCTGTCGGAGAACGTGCTGCTGTCGCGGCACGGCAGCGGCGGGCTGACGCGGCTCGGCTTCCTGCTGCGCCAGCGCGCCCAGCGCCTCTCGGCCGAGATCTGCGCCGCCTTCGACGTGCGCAAGAGCGGTCGCGATCCCGAGGCGGCGAGCCTCTCCGGGGGCAATCTGCAGAAATTCGTCGTCGGCCGCGAGATCCTGGCGCGGCCGCGGCTGCTCGTCGTCAACCAGCCGAGTTGGGGCGTCGACGTCGGCGCCGCGGTGACGATCCGCCAGGCGCTGGTCGACCTCGCGGCCCAGGGCGCGGCGGTGCTGGTCATCAGCCAGGATCTCGACGAAATCCTGGAGATCGCCGACCGCATCGCCGTGATCTCGCATGGACGCCTCTCCGAGGCGCTGCCGGCGCTGTCGCTGTCGCTGGAGCGCATCGGGTTGCTGATGGGCGGCGCCCATCCCGACCGCGTGCCGGAGGCGGTCGATGCCGATTGAGCTGGAGCGCCGGTCCGAGCCGTCGCGCGCCATGATGCTGGCCTCGCCGGCGATCGCGGTGGTGCTCACCATCGCCGCCGCCGCGGCGCTGCTGGCGGCCGTCGGCGTCAACCCGCTCCGCGGCCTTGCCGTCTATTTCATCGAGCCGCTGGGTACGAGCTGGAGCCTGCAGGAGCTGGCGGTCAAGGCCTCGCCGCTGGTGATGATCGCCGTCGGACTCGCCGTCTGCTTCCGCGCCAATACCTGGAACATCGGCGCCGAAGGGCAATATCTCGCCGGCGCCATGCTCGGCGGCTGGTTCGCGCTCGCCTATCATGCCACCGGCGCGTGGTGGGTGCTGCCGGGGATGCTGCTGCTCGGCGCGCTGGGCGGCGTGCTTTACGCGCTCCTTCCCGCGGTGCTGCGCGTGCTCTTCGGCGCCAGCGAAATCCTCACCAGCCTGATGCTGGTCTATGTCGCGCAATTCGCGCTCGATTACCTCGTCCGCGGTCCCTGGCGCGATCCGCACGGCTTCAACTTCCCGCAGACCGTGACCTTCGAGCCGGCGGCGACGATGCCGCTGCTGCTCTCGGGCGGGCGGCTTCACGTCGGCGTGCTGCTGGCGCTGCTGGCGGTGGCGGTCGCCGTCGTCTTCCTCGGCACGACCTTGCGCGGCTTCGAGCTGCGCGTCGTCGGCATGGCGCCGCGCGCCGGGCGTTTCGCCGGCTTCGACGACCGCCGCGACATCCTGCTCGCCTTCGCCGTGTCGGGCGCGCTCGCCGGGCTTGCCGGCATCATCGAGGTGGCGGGGCCGATCGGCCAGCTCCTGCCGAACCTCTCGCCCGGCTACGGCTTCGCCGCCATCATCGTCGCCTTCCTCGGGCGGCTCAATCCGCTGGGGATTCTGGTGGCGGGCTTCGTCCTTGCCCTTTCCTATCTCGGCGGCGAGCAGGCGCAGATCGCGCTACGCGTGCCGCTGGATCTCACCATCGTCCTGCAGGGCGTGCTGCTGTTCTGTGTGCTCGCCTGCGATACGCTCATCCTCTATCGCGTTCGTCTGCTCCGCCTCCGACACAGGACGGTGCCCGGTGTTCCTTGAGGCGATCCTGCTCACCGTCATCACGGCATCGACGCCGCTGCTCATGGCCGCGCTGGGCGAGCTGGTGGTCGAGCGCTCGGGCGTGCTCAACCTCGGCGTCGAGGGCATGATGGTGATGGGCGCGTCCTGCGGCTTCGTGGCGGCGATCCTCACCGGCAGCACAATCCTCGGCGCGCTCGCCGGCGTCGTCGCCGGCGCGGCGCTCGCCGCGATTTTCGCGCTGATGACGCTGGGCTTTGCCGCCAATCAAGTCGCTTCCGGCCTGGCGCTCACCATCCTCGGGCTGGGACTCTCCGGGTTGATTGGCGCGGATTTCGTCGGCACGCAGCGCGACCCCGCGCCGAAGCTCGCCGTCGCCGGCCTCACCGACCTGCCCTTCATCGGGCCGGTGCTGTTCGGCGAGGACGGCTTCGTCTACGCCTCGCTCGCGCTGCTGCTCGGCGTCTCCTGGTTCCTCTGGCGCACGCGCACGGGGCTCATGCTGCGGGCGATCGGCGACAATCCGGTCTCGGCCCATGCGCTCGGCCACAAGGTGCTGCGCGTGCGGCTGTTGGCGATCCTGTTCGGCGGCGGCTGCGCCGGCCTCGCCGGCGCCTATCTGTCGCTCGCCTACACGCCGTTCTGGGTGCGCGGGATGACGGCGGGCCGCGGCTGGATCGCTCTGGCGCTGGTCGTCTTCTCGTCCTGGGTCCCTTGGCGGCTGGCGCTCGGCGCCTATCTCTTCGGCGCCGTCACCATCCTGCAGCTCCACGTCCAGGGCTTCGGCCTCGGCATTCCTTCGCAGCTCATGTCGTCGCTGCCTTATCTCGCCACCATCCTGGTGCTCGTCGCCATCTCGCGCGCCCGCGGCCGCGGCGCGACCCCGGGATCGCTCGGCACGCCCTTCGTTCCGGATCACTGAGATCTCGTGTTTCGAACGTTGCGCGGGAAGAAGGGGAGACGCCGGTTGCAACTGGCCTGACGCGGCGTTACGCCATAATGTAATCGAATCGGGATTGCCAGGGACTGACATGGCAGACGTCCGGACCGAGCCGCGAGCGGCGACGACGATCATCGCCGCCCTGCTTGTCGGGTTCGCCGGGCTTGCGGCGCTGGAACTGGCCGGCGTGGCGCTCGTCTTCGGCGAGGCGGCCTGGCGCCCGATGGCGGCTGCGGGCGCCGCGCTGCTCGCGACCTTCGCGGCGCTTGCGTGGCTCCTGGTCCGCGGCTTCGCGCGCCCGCTCGATCGACTTGCCCTCGATCTCGCGATCATCGCCGGGGAGAATCCGGGCTATGCGCTTGCCACGAGCACGCGCCCCTGGCTCGGCCGATTGATGCAGAGCATCGACGCGATGCGCGCGCGCCTGGCAAGCATCGAATTGCGCGGCGCGCAGGCGCTTGGCGAGGCGCAACGGCGGGGAGCGGAACAGAAGCGTTGGCTCGAGGCCATTCTGCTCGATCTCACCGAGGGCATCATCGTCTGCAACCTGCAACACCAGGTCCTGCTCTACAACCAGGCCGCCGCGGAAATCCTGGGCGGCGCGCAAAGTTTCGGGTTGGGCCGGCCGATCTTTCCGTCGCTCACCCGCGAGCCGGTGCTGCATGCGCTCGAGCGGCAGATCCAGCGCTTGGAGACCGGCTGGGCGGGGCGGGGAACCCGATTCATGTGCGGGACGGCCGAAGCACAACGCTTGCTCGGCGCCCGCCTCGTCGTCGTGCGCGACGCCGCCGGGAGCCCCAACGGCTACGTGCTCAGCTTCGCGGAAACCGGCGAGGAAGACGCGGCGCTGGCAAAGCGCGACGATCTCCTGGATCTGGCAACCGAGAGCCTGCGCGCGCCGATCGCGAATTTACGCGCGGCGGCCGAGACGCTTGCGCAAAGTCGGGCTCTGACGGAGGCGGAGCGATCGGCGGCTCGCGATGCCGTGCTGAGCGAAAGCGCCGCGCTCGGCGAGCGCTTCGATACGCTCGCCCGCGGTTATCGCGAGCTCGGCGAGGGCCGCTGGATCATGGCCGAGATCTATTCGAGCGACTTGATCGCCTCGCTGAAGCGGCACTTGATCGGCAGTCCCGTGGTGGTCACCGAGACCGGATTGCCCTACTGGCTCTACGGCGACAGCCTGTCGCTGCTGGTCCTGCTGGAGTTCCTGCTGCGGCAGCTCCAGGTCTCGACCAGGGTCGAGGCGTTTGACATCGCGTTGTCCCTGAGCGAGAAGCGAATCTATCTCGATTTGGTGTGGAACGGCCCTCCGGTTGCGACGGGAGAGCTCGAGTCCTGGCTCGACCGGCCGCTCACCGGCGGCCTCGGGCCGCTGACCGGACGCATCGTGCTGCGCCGTCACGGCAGCGATGCCTGGAGCCAGGCCGCGGGCCCCGACGCCGCGAGACTGCGGATCTCGCTGGCGTCGGCTCTGGCCAAGCCGCCGCGAGAACGGCCCCTGAGGCCCGGGCGGCCGGAATTCTACGATTTCGATCTCTTGCACCGACCCGCGCCGGCCGGTCGCTTCGCCGAATATTCGCTCAAGGAGCTTACCTATGTGGCGTTCGATCTCGAGACCACCGGGCTCATGCCGACCGAAGGCGACGAGGTTATCTCGATCGGCGCGGTGCGGATCGTCAACGGCCGCATCCTGACGAGCGAGACCTTCGAGCGGCTGGTCAACCCCGGCCGATCCGTCCCGGAAGCCTCGGTTCGCTTCCACGGCATCACCGACGACATGGTGCGCGACAAGCCGCCGTTTGCGATGGTGCTGCCCGCGTTCCATCGCTTTGCCGCCGACGCCGTGCTGGTGGCTCACAACGCGGCGTTCGACATATCGTTTCTCTACCGCGCGGCCGGCACGTCGATCTCCTTCGACCAGCCGATCGTGGATACACTGCTGTTGTCGGCCTATCTCCATCCGGAGGAGACGGATCATTCGTTGGACGCGATCGCCGCGCGGCTGGGGCTCGAGGTGGTCGAGCGGCACAGCGCGCTGGGCGACTCGCTGCTGACGGCGGCGATCCTGTTGCGGCTTCTCGATCAATGCGAGCAGCGCGGCATCTTGCGCCTCGACCACCTGCTCGCTTCGACCGACATGACGGGCCAGCTCCGGGCACGCCAACTCGGATTTGAGCGGCGGAGCGCCAAGGAATGAGCCCCGCTCGCCGGCGGCGTCCTTCTCGCGGCGGCGGCCCGATGCTCAGCCGAAAACGGGACTATGGTCGGCAACCAGCCGCTGGCGCCAGTGGTGGATGCGCCGGCACGCCTGCACGAGCCGTTCCGCCGCTTGCCGGTCGAGCGATTGCGGCTTGATGTAATTGTCGGGCACGCGGGACTCTGCGATGCGAGCGAGTTGATGGCGCAAGAGAAGCTCCAGAAGGAACGCCAGATCGCCGCTCAGCATCCCGGCATCCTCCGGCTCGAGCACACGGGCTTCCACGAGGCCGGCAAGGCGCGCGGCGGTTCCGGTCGCCGCAACCCCGTTCTTGAGCGCCAGCAGGCGCACGATCTCGATCAGCGGCTTGGTAGCCCGGAGCTTGAGGTCGATCGCATCCTTCTCCGGCCCGTCCTTGGCGATCAATTGCCCGAACACATCGACGCTGCTCGCGTGCTCCCTCTGCAACCAGGACATCTGCGCGAGGAACGGCAAATTGTTGCGCGCGGCGCCGGTGACATGGCGGCGAAGCGCGTCGGCGATCTCGGGCGGCCCGGCAACGCCGCGAAAATCGTAAAAGATATCGGTGAACATGATCGCCTCGTTGCCGCGCGCGTTCATCCATTCCGTCACCTGCATCCGCCATTGTTGCAGGGTCTTGCGCCAGAGGGGGTTCGTCGCCATGACGTTGCCGGCGCACAGGGGAAACCCCGCCCGCGCGAGGCCGCGCGTGAACCGCTCCGCGAGCTCGGCGAAGTAACGGTCGATCCCGTCGTGTTCGGCATCCGGATGATCGGCGAGGATGAATCCGTTGTCCTGGTCGGGGTGCAACAGGCTCTCGCCGCGGCCGGCCGAGCCCATCACGAGCACCGCGAAATCCACCGGCGGTTCGCCCCAGCCGTCGGCGGCCATCGTCTCTCGTGCCTCGCGCAGGACCGACCGGGCGATGTCGTCGTTGAGCACGTTGATGAG
>DASPSJ010000097.1:0-65062 GCA_035623985.1 Allostellaceae bacterium
CTCAGCGCTCCACTTGCGCCGCCGCTCCCGACCGGGAAGAACCGAGACCTCGACCATCGTTTGCACATTAACTCGCCAATTAATGTGCAAACATCTCACGCCTGCGCCATCGCAGGAAGGCGGCCGTCACCGGGCGCATACACTTCAGAAAGCCATGGTGTTTGAGCTTTCGATGGTTCGGGCGGAGAGCCTTTTGAGCGGAAACGGCGAGCTCAGCTGGGACGATTGCCTCCAATTAGCGTCGGAGCGTCAACGACGGCACTATGATGCAAGGGTTCCAGACAAGCTCGAACAGTGCGACTTGGACATCGCAACTCATGCGGCGCAAAATTTATTTGTGATGATAAATAGAATTCAGAATCAAAACCCTGATGCACAACTAGAAAAATACCCCGTCATCCCAGGACTAGGTTGGATTGCTTCTGGTAATGGGGATTTCTCACTCGGCTCATTGCTCATTGAGGTAAAACACACGGACCGGAATTTCGTATCCAGTGATTTCAGGCAGGTAATGATGTATTGGCTGTTAAAATACGCAGAAGCGATTGAAAATAGCAGCAAGGTATGGTCGGATGTCTTGTTGCTGAATCCGAGACGGAATTCTGCGCTACTGGTCAAATTTGACTACCTGCTTCGATCTGCGTCTGCGAGCGCCAGTCGAGTCGAATTGTTTGAACTTTTACGTTCGATCGTGGGCCAAGATTTGGATCGTTGGTAGATTAAGAGATTAGCAAGATCATTCAGGGGAACGGCTGCTCCCCGCTTTTGCTCCCGGCCACATCACAAGACCGATTGTCGGGAGGCCGCGGCCGATAGCGATATTTGCCGATGCCGACGCGTCACTCCGGCGGACTTACAAGGGCGTCCGCGGCGACCAGCCATAAGCCTTGGCGCAGGCGCCTCCCATGAGCATGGCCCGCTCCGTGTCGCTCAGGCGGTCGGTGCGAAGAAAGGGCTCGACGGCCTGCTCGTAGGTGACGACGGCAAAGGCGCGCGTCCAGTCCGTGCCCCACAAACAGCGATCGAAACCCCAGGCATCGAACACGCGGGCAAGCGGGTCCCAAATGTCCGGAAAGGGATACGGCTCCCGGGACAGCGTGCAGGCGCCGCTGACCTTGATCACCGCGTTCGGACGCTTGGCGAGCTCCAGCACCTTCGGGAGATCGGCCCAGGGCTGCGGCGGCGCCGGCGGCACGCGCGGCTGCAGGATGCCCAGATGGTCGATGATGAACCGCGTGTCGGGATGGCGGTCGATGAGCGCGGTGCCCACGTCCAGATTGTCCCAGCACAGGATGTTGACCGGTAAATCGTAACGAACGCCCGCACGCAGGATTCGGTCGAGACCCGGGTCGTTCGGCTCGCGCCCCGCCTCTTTCGGCAGCATGATGCGGATACCGACCGCGCCCGGTGTCTTCTTCCAGTCGGCGACGACATCGGCCACCGCCGGATCATCCGGATCGACCGGCTTGACGATGGCGAACCGGCCGGGATGGGCCCGTTGCACTTCCACCGCATAGCTGGCGTCGTAGCGGTACATGGAGAAGGCGGAGATGAAGATCGCGCCGTCGACGCCGACTTTGTCCATCGCCGCCACCATCTCGTCGCCCGTGACATGATCGGGCCAGTTCGGCACGCTGTGCCACGGCCGCTTCGCCGTGTTCGCCTCATAGGCATGGACCTGCGAATCGATGATCGTCATTGGCGAAGCTCCTCTGCGCCACGCCAGCTTGGCGAGCCCTTCAGGGTGTGTCCAGAGATTACGGCGACGGTTTACCAAACAGCTCGTCCCGGCGGATTCCGTAAACTGTCGCCGTAACTTGCGCAGCGGCCTCCGCTTGCGCGGATCAAATGATCCGAAAGCAGACAGGCCGTTTCCGGCCGGTCCCGCTGAGGAAGCCTCGTTCAGCTCCCGGCTGCGAGCTTGTCTTGCGTCTTCGTGTCGAAGTCGCCGGCGTCGTGGCGCTCGTGCAACTGGCGCGATGGCTCGCCGTAGATGCGGTTTACCATGCGCCCACGCCTCACGGCCGGTCGTTCGAGAAGGGCATCGGCCCAGCGCTGGACATTCTTGTACTCCTGCACCGCCAGAAATTCGGCTGCGCCGTAGAGCCAGCCCTTCGCCAGACCGCCATACCAGGGGAAGATCGCGATGTCGGCGATCGTGTAAGTGCTGCCCGCTATGTATTCGTTCTCCGCGAGGCGGCGATCGAGCACATCGAGCTGGCGCTTCGCCTCCATCGCGAACCGGTCGATCGCATACTCGATCTTGGTCGGCGCGTAGGCGTAAAAATGGCCGAATCCCCCGCCCAAATAAGGCGCGCTGCCCATCTGCCAGAACAGCCACGACAGGCATTCGGCGCGCGCGCCGCGCTCCGTCGGCAGGAATTCTCCGAACTTTTCGGCGAGGTACACCAGGATCGCGCCGGTTTCGAAGACCCGGATCGGCGTCGGACCGCTGCGGTCCAGCAATGCCGGAATTTTGGAGTTGGGGTTCACCGCCACGAAGCCACTGCCGAACTGATCCCCCTCCCCGATCCGGATCAGCCAGGCATCATACTCTGCACCGCTATGGCCGAGGGCCAGCAGCTCTTCGAGCATGATCGTGACCTTCACGCCGTTCGGCGTGCCCAGCGAGTAGAGCTGCAGGGGATGGCGGCCGACTGGCAGTTCCTTCTCGTGCGTGGGACCCGCGATCGGGCGGTTGATGTTGGCGAACCTGCCGCCGTTCTGCTTGTTCCAAACCCAGACTTTGGGGGGCGTGTAATCGGGTGTGTCGGTCATTCCTCAAACTCCAGGCGTTCCAAGGGACGCAGGCGGACACGCATGCGCAATCAGCTTATCCTATAAGATAGGCCGGCGCTCGGGCACACGCCCCGGCCATCATCCCACCGGATGCCGCGGCGGCTTGCCGGCGAGCACCTCCAGCACCTGCTCGGCCACCAGCAGGCCGACGCGGTCGAGCGCCTCTTCGGTGGCGCCGCCCAGATGCGGCGTCGCGATGAAATTCGGCAGGCGCAACAGCGGGTGATCGACGGGCGGCGGTTCCACAACGAAGACGTCGCTCGCCGCCGCCGCGGGGCGGCCCCGCGCGAGCGCCTCGGCAAGCGCCGTTTCGTCGACGATGCCGCCGCGCGCGGTGTTGATGAGGATGCCGCCTTCCGGCATCAGCGCCAGCTCGCGCGCCCCGATGATGCCGCGCGTTCCGGCGGTGAGCGGCAGATGCAGGCTCAGCACGTCGCTTTCGGCCAGCAGTGCCGCGATCGAAGCGGCCGGCGCAGCGCCCGCGGCGCGGATCGCTTCCGCACCGAGAGCGGGATCGTAGGCCGCCACCGGCGTGCGCAAGGCGCGGACGAAGAGATCGGCGACGCGGCGGCCGACCTGGCCGAAGCCGGCAATTCCCAGGCGGCGGCCGGCGAGCTCATGGCCCGCGGGCAAGTTCGCTTGCGCGAGCCGGCCCTCGCGCAGCGCGCGGTCGGCGGCGAGAAGATGCCGCGCCGCCGCCAGCGCCAGGGCGAGCACCAGCTCCGCCACCCCATCGGCATTGGCGCCGGGCGTGTTGACGACGGGAATGCCGCGGGCGCGGGCGGCATCGAGCGCGATATTGTCGACGCCGACGCCGTGCTTGCCGATGACCCTGAGCCGCCGCGCGCGGGCGATGTCGGCAGCGGCGACGGGGCTGGTGCGGGTGATGACCGCGTCGGCATGGTCGGGCCAGGCGGCAACAGCGGGATCGCGCCAATCGACGACCTCCGCGCCGAGGCGCGCGAGCGCGCGCGGGCTGATGGGATCGAGAACGTAGACCGGCACGGGGAAAACCTCGGCAGCGGCGGGACGGGCGCCACTCTTGCCCGCCGCGGCCCGTTGCTCAAGGCCCGTCGGCGATTATCATACGCCCCGTGCATGACCTCGTGATCCGCAATGCCCTGCTCGTCGACGGCACCGGGGCGCCAGCGCGCCGCGCCTCGGTGGCCATTAGCGGCGGCAGGATCGCCGCGCTGGGCGAGGCGCCCGGCGACGCGCGGCAGGTCATCGACGCCGAAGGGCTGGCGCTGGCGCCGGGCATCATCGACACGCACACGCATTACGACGCGCAGATCACCTGGGATGCCGGCCTCCATCCCTCGCCCGAGCTTGGCGTCAGCACGGTGGTGATCGGCAATTGCGGCTTCACCATCGCTCCCTGCCGGCCGCAGCACCGCGACCTCACGCTGCGCCATCTGACGCATGTCGAGGGCATGTCGCTCGACGTGCTGCGCCGCGGCGTGCGCTGGGAGTTCGAGACCTTCCCCGACTATCTCGCGCAGATCGAGCGCCTCGGCCATGTGCCGAGCGTCGCGGCCTTCATCGGCCATTCCTCGCTGCGGACCTGGGTGATGGGCGAGGACGCCACCACGCGCCCGGCGCGTCCGGCCGAGGTCGCCGAGATGCGCCGCCTCGTCGTTGAGGCGATGCGCGCCGGCGCCGTCGGCTTCGCCACCTCGACCGCGCCGCAGCACAATGGCGAAGGCGGCACGCCGATGCCCTCGCGCCTTGCCGACGAGGCCGAACTCAGGTCGCTGGTGGGCGCGCTGGGCGAAGTGGGGCACGGCGTCTTCATGCTGACCAAGGGCGGCGGCACCGGCGTGCCGTTCCTCGAAACGCTGGCCGCCGAGACGGGGCGGCCCGTGGTGATCGCGGCGCTGCTGCACAATCCGACCCAGCCCGAAGGCGTGTTCGACGACCTCCGCCTCATCGCCGCGGCGCAGGCGCGCGGGCGGCGGCTTTACGGCCAGGTCTCGTGCTGCCCGCTGACCAACGAGTTCACCTTGCGCTCGCCCTATCCTTTCGAGAGCCTCGCCGCCTGGCTGCCGGCGATGCAGGCGACGGGCGAGGATCTGAAGCGCGTCTATGCCGACCGCGATTTCCGACGTCGCGTTGGCGAGGAGCTGTCGCGGCCGGCGGCGGTGCGGCTCTTCAACGGCGAATGGCGGAAGCTCCGGCTGGTCGAGGCGGCGCGCGCCGACAACCGCCGCCATGAAGGGCGCAGCGTCGCCGCTCTCGCCGCCGAGGCCGGCAAGGCGCCGCTCGACTGGCTGCTCGATTTCAGCCTGTCGGAGGATCTCGACACGATCTATACCGCGCTGCTGCTCAACAGCGACGAGGCGGCGGTCGGCCGCCTGCTGCGCGACCCCAACGCCGCCATCGCGCTGTCGGATGCCGGCGCGCATCTCACCTTCTTTTGCGATGCCGGCTTTGGCCTGCATCTTCTCGGCCATTGGGTGCGCGAGCGCCAGGTGCTGACGCTGGAAGAGGCGGTGTGGCAGCTTTCCGGCCGGCCGGCGGCGATCTTCGGCATCGCCGATCGCGGACGCATCGCGCCGGGGCTCGCCGCCGATCTCCTGCTGTTCGATCCCGCGACCGTCGGACGCGGCCCGACACGGCGCGTCTTCGATCTTCCCGGTGGCGCGCCGCGCCTCACCACCGCCGCGCTGGGACTCGCGGGCGTCTGGATCAACGGCGTGCAAGTGGCGGACGCCAGCGGACCGCTGGCACCGGAGCGGCCGCCCGGCCGCCTGCTGCGCCGGTTCGCGGCCTGACCTGCGGCGGCACGCGCTTCCAAAGGCGGATGGTCGGCCGCATCCGCTCGCCTTGCCCGAGCGTATTCTTGAGGGCGGCAGCCGGCGGCTGCGCCCGCCGCCACGCTTGCCGGGAGAGCACCCGATGATGGCATCGCCGCGCCGGGAAGCCTCCGCCGTCGCCGCGGCAGGCCACCGGGCGATGGACAAACCGGCGGTTGCGATGCACGGTGACGCGCGGTATCGGGGGCTCATGGACCAGACCGTCGCCACGTTTTCCTCGCTGGACGAGTTGATCGCGGCGGTGCAGCGCGGCAGCCGCGCCGCGCTGAAGCGGCTCTACGAGCTGGAATCGCGCCGGCTTTACGGCGTGGCACTGCGCATCACGCGACGGCCGGAAGTGGCGGCCGACGCGCTGCAGGACGCTTTCATCCAGGTCTGGCAGAATGCGGCGAGCTTCTCGCCCGCGCGCGGCAGCGTGGCGGCATGGCTTACCGGCATCGTGCGCTTTCGCGCGCTCGACGCGGTGCGCAAGCTCCACCGCGAAGTGCTGAGCGACGACCCCGCGCTGGGCGAGAAGGCGCAGCCCGATATGACGGCGGAGATCGACGCGAGGCTGTCGCGCGGCGCGTTGCAGCGCTGCCTCGACGCGCTCGAGGAGAAGCAGCGGCATTCCATCGTGCTCGCCTTCGTCGACGGGCTCTCCCATGCCGAGATCGCCCTGCGCCTGGCGGCGCCGCTGGGCAGCGTCAAGAGCTGGGTCCGGCGCGGTCTCCTGTCGCTGCGGAGGTGCCTCGAACCATGATCCCCGACGACCCCGAGGAGCTGCACATTCTTGCCGGCGAGTACGTGCTCGGCGTGACCGGACCCGAGGCGGCGCGCGAGATCGAGGACGCGCTTGCCGGCAACGACGCGCTCGCCCGCGCCGTCGCCTTCTGGCAGGAGCGGCTCCATCCGCTTTCGGATCTCGCCGCGCCGGCCGAGCCGCCGCCGGCGCTGTGGCAGAAGATCGAGAGCGGCCTCGCCGGCGCCGCGCCGGCACGGCCGCGGCCGTGGAACTCGATCGTGGTGTGGCGCTGGTCGACCGCGGCGGCGTCCGCGGTCGCGGCCGGCCTTGCGCTTTATATCGCGCTGGCGCCGCCGGCGGCGGCGCCGAGCTATGTCGCCGTGCTGCACGCGCCGCAACAGGCGGATGCGGCCTTCGTGGCGACCGGCGGACGGAACGGGCTGCTGCTCCGCGCGGTGGCGCGGGAAAGTCCGCCGGGCGACCGCGGCTTCGAGCTCTGGGCGATCCCGGCCGGCGCCAAGCCGCAATCGCTCGGCATTATCCCGCCCGACGGCCGCGTCGAGCTTGGCCGCCTGCCGCTGCCGCTCAAGGACGGCATGACGCTTGCCATCAGCATCGAGCCCAAGACCGGCTCGCCGACGGGCCAGCCGACTGGACCCGTGGTGTTCGTCGGCACGCTGGTGGCGGCGGATTAGGCTCCGCGGTTTTTTCTGCATCCGGCGCCCGCGGTGCCGCGTAGGGAGGATGATGGGGCGAACCATCCCGCCCCGGCCTTCACAACGCGACACCTAGCGGGAGACCCTCATGAAGCCCTCCTTTCCGATCGCGCCCTCGCGGCGCAGCCTGATCAAAGGCGCCGGCGGCGCCACGCTCTCCGCGGTGGCGATCAGCCTGCTCGCCGGCTGCGAGAGCATGGCCGCCGACAAGCAGATGGCCGCCAATCCCGGCGGCGACGTTGACATCCTGAATTCCGCGCTCGGCCTCGAATACCAAGCGATCGCCGCCTATCAAGTCGGCGCCGAGAGCGGCCTGTTGCAGAAGCCCGTGCTCGATCTCGCCGTGCAGTTCCAGGGCGACCACAAGCAGCATGCGGCGCTGCTCTCCAGCACCATCGCCAAGCTCGGCGGCACCGCGGTCGCGGCGAAGAAGCCGGCGGACTACCATTTCCCGGTCGAGACGCTGAAGACGCAGGCCGATGTGCTGCGCTTTGCCGCCGGCCTCGAGAAAGGCGCGGCCTCCGCCTATCTCGGCGCCGTGCCGCTCTTCGCCAACAAGGACCTCGCCAAGGCCGCCGCCAGCATTCTCGGCGACGAGACCATGCATTGGGCGGTGCTCCGCAACGCGCTGGGCGAGAATCCGGTGCCGATGTCCTTCATCGCCTGACGGGTGCGGTCGAGGCGCCGGCAATCCTGCCGGCGCCTTCCTCCCTGCCGCAACGATTTCCCAGGTGCGAGATCATGAAGCCGCGATTCCCTTCGGACCTGCACGTCCTTGCCGCAAGCCTCGTGCTGGCTCTGCTTGCCGCCGCATCGCCCACCGCGGCGCAAACCGCCGCGACCGGCGCGGTGATAAAAATGATGGACACGTTCGAATTCGATCCGAGCGCGGTGACGATCCATGCTGGCGAGGCCGTCGAATGGCACAACGCCTCGCGCTTCAAGCACACCGTCACCGCCGATCCCAAGCTCGGCGGCGCCGTGCTGCCGGCGGGCGCGCGGCCTTTCGCCTCGAGCGAGCTGCAACCGGGCGGGAGCTTTCGGCAGGTCTTCGCGGTGCCGGGCAAGTACCGCTATTTCTGCACGCCGCATGAAGGCATCGGCATGACCGGCACGGTCACCGTCCTGCCGAATGAGCCTAAGTCTTGAAGATACCCTTCGGGATCATGGCGTGGATGCCCTTCACGCCGTCGACCACCTGCGTCACTTCGAAATCGACCGCGATCGAGGCGAGCGCATAGGCGTCGACGCGCGTCAGCCCTTTCTCCTCGCTCAGGAACTTGATGCACTCGCGCAGCGCGAGCGTCATCGCCTCCTCGAGGTTCTCGTGAAGGCCGAGCGTGATCCAATGCTTCGGCGTCTCGGCGCGCGGCCAGGCGAGCGGCTTGCCCTTGATCAGCTCGAAGCGGAAAGTGCCGGCGAGCGAGGTCTCGATGGCGGTGAGGTCGACCTCGCCGTCGCCTTGGGCCGCATGGCCGTCGCCGACCATGAACATCGCCTCCGGCACATGGACCGGCAAATAGAGGATCGAGCCGGCGGTCAGCTCCTTGAGATCGATATTGCCGCCGAAGGCGCCGGGCGGGCCGGAGCTGACGCGGCCGAGGCTGCGCGCCGGCCCGGTCGCCATGATGCCGAAGAACGGCGCCAGCGGCACCTCGATGCCGGGCGAGAACCGGGCGACCTGGCGGCTCATGTCGAAGGGAATGACGATGCTGCGGTTCAAGGTGAATTCGTCGGGGAGCCCGCCGCGGTTGAGGCGCATGCTGTTGACGCCGTAGGGCACGCGCGGCGTCGCCTCGATCACGTGCACGGCGAGCACGTCGCCGGGCTCGGCGCCGGCGACGGCGATGGGGCCGCTCACCACATGCGGGCCGATGCCGCTGTGCTGCACTTTCGTGTAGACGCCGACGAGATCGGCGAGCACCGCCTCCTTGGCGATGCCGAAGCGCGCGAAGAAGGTCTCGGGATCGCCCTGGTCGGCGAGGATGCCCTCATGTGAGACGGTATCGATGGCGACGATCTCGCCGGGATTGACGCGCAGCACCGGCTCCACGGCGCCGGAGAGATAGCCCCAATGCACCGTCTCTGGCCCGCACCGCACGCGGTGGCGGCCGTGCCCGAGGCTCTCGACCAGCCCGGCATCGGCGGCGCGCTTCAGCCCGGCGTCCGAGACGCGGCACTCGGTCGAAGAGGGCTGCGTCAACGGCGCCGCCGCGGCGCCGTCGGCAAGACGCAGGCCCTCGCGCAGGAAATCGCGCTTGCCGCCATCGATGAGCTTGAGGCGGAACAGCTCCTCGACGACATCGGCATAGCGGCGGCGCTCGGAGCGCTGGGCCGGGCCTGGAGTGGGAGCGTCGTCCTGCATGGGCGGGTCCTGGGGCGAGAGGCGAGCGACAAGCGGCGACTCTGGCCGATGGGCCGACGGCCGGCAAGCGACCGCCCTCGACCGGTCCGCGCGCGGGTGCTTTGCTTCGGCGGGCGGCTGGCCTAGGCTTGCACCAACGAACAAGCGCCTCGGGGGGAATACCCATGTCCAGCCATCGCCTGATCGCCGTCCTTGCCGCCGTCGCGGCCGCCTTTGCCGCCGCCCCCGCCCAGGCGCAGATCTCCGAAGGCGTGGTCAAGATCGGCGTGCTCACCGATCTCACGGGACCCGCCTCCGACGCCACCGGCCAGGGCTCGGTGACCGCGACGGAGATGGCGGTCGAGGATTTCGGCGGCACGGTCGCGGGCAAGCCGATCCAGGTCATTTCCGCCAACCATCAGCTCAAGGCCGATGTCGGCGCCGCGATCGCGCGGCAATGGTATGACGACGAGCAGGTCGATCTCATCGTCGACGTGCCGGTCTCGGCGGTGGGACTCGCCGTGCAGGAAGTCGCGCGCGAGAAGCGCAAGCTGTTCATCACGGAATCGACCGGCACCGATCTCTTCACCGGCAAGAATTGCTCGCCCTACGGCATACAATGGGCCTTCGACACCCATGCGCTCGCCACCGGCACCGCAAAGGCGGTGACGCAACGCGGCGGCAAGACCTGGTTCTTCCTCACCGCCGACTACGCCTTCGGCCACACGCTCGAGGCCGACGCCAGCCGGGTCGCAGAGGCGAACGGCGGTCGGGTGGTGGGCTCCGTCAAATTCCCCTTCAACTCGCCCGACCTCACCTCCTTCGTGCTGCAGGCGCAGGCGTCGAAGGCGCAGATCATCGGCATCGCCGCCGGCCCGCCGGACAACACCAACGCCATCAAGATCGGCGGCGAGTTCGGCCTCCTCCAAGGCGGCCAGCAGATGGCGGGGCTGCTCATCCTCATCACCGACGTGCACGGACTCGGGCTCCAGCGCGCGCAGGGACTTCTGCTCACCACCAGCTTCTACTGGGACATGGACGACAAGACCCGCGCCTGGTCCAAGCGCTATTTCGACAAGCTGCACAAGATGCCGACGATGTGGCAGGCCGGGACCTATTCCGCGGTCACGCATTACCTCGCCGCGATCAAGGCCATCGGCACCGACGAGCCGCTCAAGGTGGCGGCCAAGATGCGCGAGACGCCGATCGAGGATTTCTTCGCCCGGCACGGCCACCTGCGCGAGGACGGGCTCATGGTGCACGACCTCTATCTCGTCGAGGTGAAGAAGCCCGAGGAATCCAAATATCCCTGGGACTATTACAAGGTGCTGCAGACCATCCCGGGCGACGAGGCCTTCCCGCGGATCGAGGACGAGGACTGCCCGATCACCAAGAAGCCGTGAGCGACGGCCGGCCGCGCGGCCTCGGTGCAGGCGCCCGGGGGCATTCCCTTGCCCATCGACGTCGGACCGATCGCCGCCGGAAGCCGCCTTGCTCGCAAGTGTCATCGCCCTCGTCGAAGGAAGTAGGTGACTGACCCGCGGATTTTAACTAGGCTATTTTGCATAGAAAATATGTCCTGCCTCTCAGGAGGCGACGGAAAATGCGCGGCAAGAGGCCAGCCTCGGGTCGTTGCCGCCATAATCAGGAGGGAGAAGATGCGATCGAAGAAGGCGACGGCGTTCTCCATGGCGATGGCCTTGGGAGCGCTCGTGGCGGGCTGCGCCGAGCAGCCTGCCGCCACGCAGCAAGCGGGCTCTCCGGCAGCGCCGGCGGCGATGATGCCGATACCACCGGACGGCGCCACGGGAGCGGATTGGACGAGCTATCACGGCACCTGGCGAGACTACGACTTCAGCAGCCTCGATCAGATCAATGCCGATACCGTGAAGAACCTGCAGGTGGCCTGGACGCATGATCCCGGCCGCGACACCCGCGGGCTCCAGTCGATGCCGCTGGCGCAGAACGGCGTGCTCTATTATTCGGGCTCCTACAGCCGCGTCTACGCGCTCGACGGCGCCACCGGCAAGGTGATCTGGTCGTATTTCCCGAAGCTCGACGAGGCGCTGATAAAGCGGCAGACGCATTCGCCTTACAATCGCGGCGTCGCGCTCGGCCACGGCCACGTCTATGTCGGCACGATGGACGGCCGGCTCATCGCCCTCGACCAGAAGACCGGCAAGCGGGTCTGGGACGCCAAGCTCATCAATTCGCAGAAGCTGACCGTCGGCTTCACCGGCGCTCCGCTCGTCGTCAAGAACATGGTGGTGATCGGCGCGCAAGGCGGCGAGTGGCCCTATCGCGGCCCGATCTTCGGCGTCGACGCCGCCACCGGCAAGAAGAAGTGGACCTTCCTCACCGTCGCTCCCGACAAGGCGTCGCAGGCGACCTGGGGCCACAATTCCTGGCGCACCGGCGGCGGCGGCGGCTGGATGCCCGGCACCTATGACGCCGCCAGCAACACGCTGTGGTGGGGCACCGCCAATCCGGCGCCGCTCTTCGACTGGTCGGGAACGGATTACGAGCACAACGGCGCCCGGCCCGGCGACAACCTCTATACCACCTCGGTGCTCGCGCTCGATCCCGACACCGGCAAGCTCAAATTCTATCACCAGGAGCTGCCGCACGATGCCTGGGACTTCGACAGCGCCGTCGGCGAGTTCGTGATGATCGACCAGGGCGGCAAGCAGCTCGTCGTCCATCCCAACAAGAGCGGCTACATCTTCGTCTACAATCGCGGCGACGCCAGCATCGTCAATGTCTGGCGCATCACCGAGAACAGCAACTTCGTGCAGAACATCGACCCGCGGACGGGCAAGCTCACCGGTCGCCGCGACTTCCCGGCGGGCGCGGTAAGTCCGGTGCTCTGTCCCGCGATCTCCGGCGGCGTCAGCTTCAATTCGGGCGCCTATGATCCGCGCACCAACACCTATTTCAAGGTCGGCAACGAGTGGTGCATGGACATGAAGGTGGTGAAGACCCGGCCGATCCTCGAGCCGCAAGCGCAGCTCAACATCGGCGCCAACTTCACGATGCGCCCGCCGCCGGGCGCCGACAAGCCGTGGGGCCACGTCGACGCGCGCGACCCCGTCACCGGCCAGCTCAAATGGCAGGTGAAGCTCAAGGAGCCGCCGATGGCGAGCCTCTTGGCAACCGCCGGCAACCTCCTCTTCGTGCCCGATGCCGAAGGCGTGCTTCGCGCCTATGACTCGCGCGACGGCAAGGAGCTGTGGTCGCATTCCGACGGCGTCGGCCATGACGGCGGCATCATCACCTATTCGGCCAACGGCAAGCAGTACGTCGCCGTCGTCGCCGGCTGGGGCGGCATGGCGACGGACGACTTTCCCAAGATGTTCGGCGAGCCTTTCACCAGCATGCCGCGCAACACCGGCGTGCTGACCGTCTACGCACTGAAATAGTCCCGGGATCGGCGTTCGGAGGGGCGGGGCGAGCTTGCCCCGCCCTTTCGATTTCTGGAGCGTGAGACATGTCGAAACTCGTTCTTGCCATGCTCGCCGCGGCGCTCGCGCTTGCCGCGCAGCCGAGCCTCGCCGCCAAGAAGGAGCAGCCGATGAGCGACGAGGAGGTGGCCGGACTTTTCGCTTCCACCTGCGGCTTCTGCCATCAGGACGGCGGCCGCGAGGCCGGCAAGGGACCGCGGCTCATGGGCACCAGCCGCAGCGACGCCTTCATCGTCAATCGCATCAAGCACGGCAAGGAAGGCGGCATGCCGGCCTTCGGCCGAGCATTGACCGACGCGCAGATCAAGGGCATCGTGCACTACATCCGCAACCTCAAGCCCGAGTGACCGTCCATGTCGCGCACGCGCCCGACTGCCGTCCTCGCCGCGCTGCTGGGCGCGGCGCTCCTCGCCACCCCGGCCGCGGCGCGCGGTCTGGCGGAGATCAAGTCGAGCGGCTCCATCGCTCTCTGCGCGCATCCGAACGCGCTGCCCTTCGCCAGCAAGGATGGCCGCCGGCACGGCTTCCAGGTCGAACTGGCCGAGGCGCTGGCGCGGCAGCTCGGCGTGAGCTTGACCCGCGACTGGATCATCAGCCGCTACGATCTCTTCCGCGCCCCTTGCGACATCGTCATGGACAGCATCGCCGATCCCGAGGCGCAGGCGGAATCGGGGCTGCAGCTCTCCGAGCCCTATCGCCGCAGCGGCGTCGCGCTGGCCGTCCGGGCCGGCGACCAGACGCGCTCGCTCGACGATCTCGCCCATCGCACGGTCGGCGTGCTGACGAGCTCGATTGCCGCGATGACGCTCAACAAGCGCGGCGTCGACACGGTGCCGGGCCTGTTCGAGGACGAGATCCTGGGAATGCTGGCCAAGGGCGAGATCGATGCCGCCGCCGTCACGCCCACCTCCGCCGGCTATTACAATTTGCGCCACCCCGAAGCGAAGCTCCACCTCGCCTATGTCTTCGACGGCGAGCCCGACATGTCCTGGAACGTCGCGGTCGGCATGCGCCGGCCGGACGCGGCGCTGCGCCAGGCGATCGATGACGCGCTGACCCGTCTCATCGCGGACGGCACGGTGAAGCGCATCTACGCCCATTACGGCGTCGAGGTCCTGCCGCCGCGGTAAGGCCGGAGGAGCGGGAGAGAAGAGCCGCGGCGCCTTGCCCGGACAAGGCGCCGCGGCAGCTCATCCTACTTGTGCAATTCGGCAATGCCGGGGAAGAAGAGATAGCAGGCGATGCCTATGAAGATGAGATAGATGAGCAGCGCGAAGGTCCAGCCCATATTGTGGCGGATCACCGCGCCTTCATTGCGCACGAAGCGCGAGGTGGAGACGCCGACGCTGGCGGTTTGCGGCGCCACCGGCTTGCCGATCTCCGCGCCTACCGAGTTGAGGCTCGGCAGCAGCAGCAGCGGGAAACCCAGGGTCTTGCCGACCAGCGTCTGGAACACGCCGAACATGGCGTTGGTCGAGGTGTTGCTGCCCGACAGCGCCACGCCGATCCAGCCGAGGACGGGCGCCACGACGAGGAAGGCGACGCCGATCGTCGAGAAGGCAATGGCAAGCGACGCCGCCATGCCGGAATAGTTGTAGACGATGGCGAGGCCGAAGATGAACACGCCCACGAGAATCGCGCCCCACATCTGCTTGAAGGTCTTGGCGAAGATCTCGCCGAACTGCGACGCCTTGAGCTCGCCGCGAGCCATCAGCAGCAACGCGACGAGGATCCAGGCGACCAGAATGGCCGTGCCGGGCGCGCCGGGCCGGAAGTCGAAGCCGATATTGACCGCGCCGCCGCTGGCGGATTTCGCCGAGGTGGCGAGATAGCGCCACGAGGTCGCCAGCGTCTTCGCCCAATCGAAAGGACCGGTCCACACGATGACGACGACGACCAGCACGACGAAGGGCAGCCAGGCGCCGAGAACCTCGGCGGTCGACAGGCCGTGAGCCTCGGTGCTCTTGGCCTGCACGCTCGCCGGCACCGGCTTGCCGCCATAGCCCATGACGGTGGCCGGTTGCCACACCCTCAGCAGGATGAGCAGCGCGGCGAAGCACAAGATGGCGCCGGCGACGTCTGGCAGGAAGGGGCCGAAATAGACGGCAACCGGGAGCTGGCCCGCGATATAGGCGAGCGACCCGACGATGGCGAGCGGCCAGCCGCCCTTGACGCCCTCCCAGCCGCTGACGAGGTAGAGCAGCACCCAGGGCGGCAGCAACGCCAGGATGGCGACGAGCTTGCCGACCGAGCCGGAGAAGATCATCTGCAGCTCGGGCTGGCTGAGGCCGAGCGTCGCCGCGGTGACGGTGGAAATGGCGATGATCGGCGAGCCGAGCGCGCCGTAGGAGACCGGCGCGTTGTTGGCGATGGCGGCGACGCGAATGGCGTCGAGATCGGGAATGCCGAGGCTGATCAGGATCGGCGCGACAAAGGCCCAGGGATAGCCAAAGCCGACGAGTCCCTCGAGCAGGGCGCCGAAAGCCCAGGCGAAGAGCATGGTCTGGACCCGCACATCGGCCGTGCCTTGGGCGATAAGCCAGAGGCGGAATTTCTCGAACACGCCGGTGACGACCAGCGTGTTGAACAGGACCACCCCCCAGAAGGTGATCCAGTCGACATTCTGGATGCCGGTGAAGGAGCCGTTGAGATAGGCGACGATGCCGCTGTCGACGGGCATATTCCACACCCAGACGGCGAGCAGATAGGTGATGAGCGAGCCGATCAGCGTGGCAAGCCAGGCCGAGACGCGAAAGACGGCCAGCAGCAGCAGCAGCACGACGACCGGGACCATGGCGACCAGCCAGGTCAGAAAGAGATTGCCTAAGGGATCCGTGACTTGTTGGAACATGATGGCTTCCTCCCCCGTGGGAACGATCCGTCGCCCGGTGCCCCCAAGCGCGCGGGCCTGACGCTACCGCCTTGAAACCATTGGCGGCGGCGCGCCTTTTAGGATGCCAGTATCGATGGTGTCGGTATTTTGGGCAACGACTATCTCTGCCCTCGATGCCGAGCGATGCTGGATTGTTGCGATTGCACGTTGGATTTCGCGCCGGACGTGGCAGTGTTGGCAAAACACGCGGCAAAATCTTTCCCGGGAGGAAAGCCAGGATGCCTATGATGAGGGTCGAGCGCGCCGGGCGGCTGCTGGCCGCCTTGGCGGTGCTGTGCTTGGCGGCGCGAGTCGCCGCCGCGGACACTCCCGATTTCCAGGTCGATCCCTTCTGGCCGAAGCCGCTGCCCAACAACTGGATCCTCGGCCAGGTGGCGGGCGTCGCGGTCGACGCGCAGGACCACGTCTGGATCATCCAGCGGCCGCGCACGCTCACGGAGGACGAGAAAGGCGCCACGCTCGCCCCGCCGCGCAGCCGCTGCTGCGTGCCGGCGCCGCCGGTGATCGAGTTCACGCCGGCGGGCGAGGTGATGCAGAGCTGGGGCGGCCCGGCCGAAGGCTATGAATGGCCCGCCAACGAGCACGGCATCTATATCGACCCCAAGGGCTTCGTCTGGATCGGCGGCAACGGGCCCGAGGACGGACAAGTCCTGAAATTCACCGCCGACGGCAAGTTCGTGCTGCAGATCGGCCATGAAGGCCCGTCCAAAGGCAGCAACGACCCGACCCAGCTCGGCCGTCCCGCCGATACCAATGTCGATCCCGCCGCCAACGAGGTCTACGTCGCCGACGGCTACGGCAATCACCGCGTCATCGTCTTCGACGCCGATACCGGCGCCTACAAGCGGCATTGGGGCGCCTATGGCCAGAAGCCGACCGACGAGAAGACGCCGCCTTACGATCCCGCCGCGCTGGTCGCGCGGCAATTCGGCAACCCCGTCCATTGCGTCAAGCTCGCCAAGGACGGGCTGGTCTATGTCTGCGACCGCATCAACAACCGCATCCAGGTCTTCCACAAGGACGGAACCTTCGTCACGGAATATTTCTATGTAAAGCAGACGCTCGGCAATGGCGGGGTGTGGGATCTGGGATTCTGGCCCGACCGGCAGCAGACCTATCTCTTCAACGCCGACGGCGAGAACAACGAGGTGCGCGTGCTGAAACGCGCCGACGGCACAGTGCTGGGCGCCTTCGGCCGCTCGGGCCGCCAGGCCGGCCAGTTCCACTGGGTGCACAACCTCGCGGTCGACAGCAAGGGCGACATCTACACCACCGAGGTCGACAATGGCAAACGGGTGCAGAAATTCCATCCGGTGAACGCAACGCCCTGATCCCCGCGGCTCCTTGACGCAATCCGGACGGCGCGGCGAGGCCGCGCCGAAGAGCCGTGCAACGGCATCCGCCGCCTCGAAATGCCGTCCGCAACCGGCATCGAGCGGAGGGCGAATGTCCGCCAACTGACATCGCCGTTTCATCTCCGCGCAACGAGCGGCTGCTAATCGGATGTCCTTCCAACTCGTTTCGGGGGAGGGATTTTCCATGCGCGTCAACTACAAGCTTGCGATGGCCGCGGCGCTTCTTTCCGCTGTTTCCTTGATGCCGCTGGCCCATTCGCAAGACGGCCGTCATCGCATTCGTCACGTGCTGCTGATCAGCATCGATGGCATGCACGCCGTCGACTTCATCAATTGCGCGAACGGCATCAGCGGCGCGAATGGGGGAGCGCCCTATTGTCCCAATCTCGCCGCATTGAAGGCGACGGGCGTCAATTACCTCGGCGCCTCCACCTCGAAGCCGTCCGATTCATTCCCCGGATTGATGGCGTTGGTGAGCGGCGGCTCGCCGCGCACCTTCGGCGCCTTCTACGACGTCGCCTACGACCGCTCCCTCGATCCGCCCGCCACGACCACGGGCAACGGCGTTGCCGGCAGCCCCACCGCCTGCACCGCCGGTGCTTCGCCCACGGGCACGACGACCGAATTCGACGAAGGCATCGACATCGACCAGACGAAGCTCAATGGCGGCGCCCCGAGCGGCGACGGCGGGATCAACTCCATCGATCCCAACAAGCTGGAACGCGACCCGACGAACGGCTGCGCGCCGGTCTATCCCTGGAACTTCGTCCGCACCAACACGATTTTCGGCGTGGTGCACGCCGCCGGCGGATATACGGCCTGGTCGGACAAGCATCCCTCCTACTCCTCGGTTTCCGGCCCCGGCAACGGCGGCAACCTCGACGACTACTACTCGCCGGAGATCAACTCGATCCCGGTGGCGCTGCCCGGCGTGAGCGTCGGCAACACGAGCTGCAATCCGCTGCCCGATCAGACGGCGGTGTCCTCATCGAACGCCTGGACCGACAGCTTTCAGAACGTCCAATGCTACGACACGCTGAAGGTCAACGCGATCATCAACGAAATCAACGGCCGGACGCATAACGGCGCAAGACGCGCGCCGAGACCGACTCTCTTCGGGATGAATTTTCAGGCGGTCAGCGTCGGAGAGAAGCTGATCGAGAAATCCCTGTCGCTCAAGGGCGGCTATGAGGACGCGCAAGGCACCCCGACGCCGTCGCTGCTCGGCGAAATCGAGTTCGTCGACACGTCCATCGGCAAGATGGTCTCGGCGCTCAGGAGCAACGGCATTTACGACGAGACGCTCATCGTCATCTCGGCAAAGCACGGCCAAAGCCCGATCGACTCCGCGCGCTATACGGGCATCACGACCAGCGGCCCGGTCACGACCTCTCCCGCGACGATCCTGGAGAGCTGCCTGCCGTTCTCCGAATCGCCGGCCAATCCCACCGGCATCGGGCCGACCGAGGACGACGTCTCGCTGATTTGGCTCAGCAATAGCTGCACAACGCAGAACGCGGTCAGCACGCTCGAAACCACTTCTCCCGCCTCGCACAACATCGCCGGCATCGGCCAGATTTTCTGGGGACCGGCGCTGACGCAGCTTTTCAACGCGCCGGGATTACCGCCCGAAGGCGACCCGCGCACGCCGGACATCATCGTCACGCCGAATGTCGGCGTCACTTATTCGGGAAGCAGCAAGAAGCTCGCCGAGCACGGCGGCTTCTCGCACGACGACACCAACGTGATGATGCTGCTGTCGAACTCCGGCTTCGATCCCAGGACGGTCTACACGCCCGTCGAGACCGCGCAGATAGCCCCGACCATTCTCGAAGCGCTCGGCCTCGATCCCGAAAGCCTCGAAGCGGTTCGCATCGAAGGGACGCCGGTTTTGCCGGAGGTCCACTTCGGCTGGGATGGCCGGTAGTCGGCAGCATTCGAGTCGCCTTCCGTTGGAACTGGAGCGGGCGTCCTGCTCGGACGCCCGCTTTTTGTTCCCTCGAGAGCAGCGCAACCAGGTTGAAGCGAGTCCGCGCCCTAACGCGCGACACGCGACAGCCCGCCGGCGGCGGCGGTGGCGCCGGCGTCGATCGGCAGGACGACGCCGGTCACCCAGCGCGCCTCGTCGCTGACGAGATAGAGCACGCCGTTGCCGACGTCCCAGCCGGTGCCTTCCGTCTGGAGCAGCGAGCGCCGGCGCCGCGCCTCGCGCAGCTCCGGCGACATGCCGCGGCTGTAGACCATCGGCGTATAGACCATGCCGGGCGCGATGCAGTTGACGCGGATGCCTTCGATGCCGTGCTGCGCCGCCATCGCGCGGGTTAGCTGGACGATGGCGCCCTTGGACGTGGCATAGAGCAGATTGGGATGGCCGCCGGTGAGACCGGCGACCGAGGCGATATTGACGATCGCGCCGCCGCCGAGCTTGCGCATTTCCGGGATGGCATGCTTTGCCATCAGCATCATCGAGGTGACGTTGACCCGCATCGCCTGGTCCCAGGCCTCGGGATCGACCTCGACGGCGGTGCCGGGCGGGCCGGCGATGCCGACATTGTTGACGAGGATATCGAGCCGGCCCCAGCGTGCCGCGGTCTCGGCGACGGCGGCGGCGCAGTCGGCGGGATTGCCGACATCGGCCTCGATGACGCAGCACTCGCCGCGCTCGGCCTCGATCATCCGCGCCGTCGCCTCGGCCCAGCCGCGCACAGTATCGAGCAGCGCCACGCGCGCGCCGTGGCGCGCCAACAGGATCGAGGCGGCGCGGCCGTTGCCGATGCCGTCGGCGCGCGAGCCGGCGCCGGTGACGATGGCGACCTTGCCGGAGAGGCGCTTGGTTTCAGAGGCGGTCATCGGCTTCCTCCACGGTTTTTTCTGCGGATCATTGAAGCGCAACCGACGGAGAAAAGCGACGATGTCAGCGCCGCACGAGCGTCAACAGCACGTCGGCCACGGTGCAGCCCTGGCCGCCGGCATGCACGATCACCGGATTGAGATCGACCTCCTGCACGAGATCGCGATATGCCACGGCGAATTCCGAGAGCTGTGCCACCAGGCTCGCCAGCGCCGCGACATCGGCCGGCGCCGCGCCGCGGAAACCGTTGAGCAGCGGCGCCGCGCGCAGCTCTTCCAGCATCGCCAGGGCCTCCGCCGCGTCGACCGGCGCCAGCCGGTAGCTCACATCCCTGAACAGCTCGGTGGTGAGACCGCCGGCGCCGACCATCACCAGCGGGCCGAAGCCGGGATCGCGGAGCGTGCCGACGATCATCTCGACGCCGGGCGGCGCCATGGGCTGCAGCAGCACGCCGTCGAGCCGCGCCTCGGGCTTGAGCCGCCGCACGGCGGCGACGACCTCGTCATAGGCTTCGCGCAGCCCGGCGGAGGTCGTTAGCCCCAGCCGCACGCCGCCGATCTCCGTCTTGTGCGCGATGTCCGGCGACTGAATCTTGAGGGCCAGCGGGAATCCCAGGCTCTCGGCCGCGGCATCGAGCTCCTCGCGCCGCCTCGCCAGGCGCTGCGGCGGCATCGGCAGGCCCGCCTGGGCGAGGATCTGCCTTGCCGCATGTTCGGAAAGCGCGCCTTGCGCGGCGCGCAAGGCGGCGCTTGCCGGTGCCGCGGGTGCGCGCGGCTTCGGCGCCGCCGGCAGCGCGAAGCGCCCGCGCTCCGCCAGCGCGCGCAGCGCGCTGGCCAGCGGCGCCAGGCCGGTATGGAGCGTCAGCCCGGCCCCGGCCAGCGTCTTGCGGCCGAGCGGCGACGGCAAGGTATAGCTGTAGAATTGGATCGGCTTCGCCTGCTTGGCGACGATGTGCCGCAGCGCCGCCGTGTCGACGCGGATGCGCGTCTCGCTGGCGAGCGACAGCACGACGGCGATCGCATCGACCTCGTCGGCCGCGCTCAACAACTCGATGGCGCGGATCAGCCCGCCGGTCCGCACCGCCTGGGCGGTGATGTCGACCGGGTTGCGCGCCGAGCCGTAGGCCGGGATGAAGCCGCCGATCGCCCGCTGCATCGCCGGCGACAGCTCCGGCAGCGCGAGACCCGCGCCGGCGAGCACGTCCGCCGCCCAGGCGCCGGCGCCGCCGGAGGTCGTCACCACCGCCACCCGGCCGCCGCGCGGCAAGGGACAAGTGACGAAGCCGGCGGCGATCGCCACCGCCTCGTCGGGGTCCGCGGCGGCGGTGAGGCCGTATTTGCGGAAGACGGCATCGTAAGCGGCGTTCCAGCCCGCCATGCTCGCGGTATGGGAAGCGGCGGCGCGCTCGCCGGGCTTGGTACGGCCGATCTTGGCGACGACGACCGGCTTTCCCAGCCGGGCCGCGGTCTCGGCGGCGAGAATGAACTTCTCGGGATCGCGCACGCCTTCGATGAACAGCATGATCGCCGCCGTCTCGGCATCGCTCGCCATGTAGTCGAAGAAATCGCTGGCGGTGAGGTCGGCCTCGTTGCCGGTGCTGACGACGTGGCTGAAGCTCAGGCCCTGGGCGCGGCCGTGGTTATAAAGCGCAAAGCCCATGCCGCCGCTTTGCGCGACGACGCCGATGCGGCGCTCGCTGGCGACCAGCGGCTCCTCGCCAGGCCGCGGCTCGACCGCCGGGCTGAAGGTGGCGGCAAGCCGCGCCTTGACGCTGTAGAAACCCTCTGCATTGGGGCCGGAGATGCGCAGCCCCGTGCGCTTGGCCAGCGCCGCGATCTCCTCCTGGAGCCTCGCCTGCGCCCCGCCCTGCTCGGCAAAGCCCGAAGAGATGATCGCCGCGTATTTGACGCCGTGGGCGGCACAGTCCTCGAGCGCCGCCAGCACCGCTTCCGCCGGAATGGCGATGACCGCGAGATCGACCGGCGCGCCGATCGCCGCCAGCGAGGGATAGCAGGGGAGCCCGTCGATCTCGGCATAGCTGGGATTGACCGGGTAGATCCTTCCGGCATAGCCGTTGGCGCGCAGCAGATGCAGGAGCTCGCCGCGGATCCTGGCGCGCTCCGGCGAGGCGCCGATGACGGCGATGGCGTCGGGCGCGAAGAAGCGGTCGAGCGGGTGGGCGGCGTCCACGAAGCATTTCTCCCCGAGGCCAAAGGCTTCAGCCTAACGGAACCGCCTTCGATCCGGAAACCGGGAACCCAGGGGAAGGGGGTAGTTGCGCGGCGCGACAGCGTGTACCTTGACTCCTCGCCCAAGACGCCGCCCGGCCAACGCGCGGCGATGTTCCCGGGAGGTTCTCCGCATGACACCCCTCGATCGAAACGGCGCCTTGCGCTCCATCGCCTTGGCCGCGATCCTTGCCGCCAGCCTTGCCTTGCCCGCCAGCGCGCAGACGCGCGGCGGCAGCGCCACGCTCGGCGTCGAGCAGGACATCGCCGGCTTCGATCCCTTGACCGTCGGCGTCTACGACACCGGGCAGGAGGCGACGGCGGTGCTGATCTTCGAGACGCTGACGCGGCTCGACGATAGCGGCAAGCCGGTTCCGGGCCTGGCGCTCTCCTGGGAGCACAGCGCCGACTTCAAGACCTGGACCTACAAGCTTCGCCCCGGCGTCACCTTCCAGGACGGCTCGCCCTTCAACGCCCAGACCATCGTCTCCAACACCCAGCGCATGCTCGACCCCAACAATCACTGTCGCTGCGTCTTCTACATCTCCTTCATCGACCATGTAGAAGCGGCGGACGACCTCACCGTCGTCTTCCACCTGAAATACCCGCAGCCGAACCTGCCGGCGCTGCAGGCGCCGGTCACCGTGACCAACGTGATCCACTCGCCCAAGGCGATCGAGGCGATGAAAGAGGGCTATAACCGCCATCCCGTCGGCACCGGGCCGTTCCAGATCAAGTCCTGGCAGTCGGGCGACCGCATCGTGCTGGAGCGCAATCCGCACTACTGGGACAAGGCCCGCCCCTATCTCGACGAGATCACCATCCGCCCGCTGCCGGACAACACCGCGCGCTTTGCCAGCGTGCAATCAGGCGAGACCGACATCATCTGGACCGATCGCGCCGAGGACATCGTCAAGGCGAGAAAGATCCCGAGCCTGATCGTGCACGAGTATGCCGGCTCCGGCGCGCAGGTCTATGCCTTCAACACCAAGGTCCCGCCCTTCGACGATGTGCGCGTGCGTCAGGCGGTGCGCATGGCGGTCGACCTCAACGCCTATTCCAAGGCGGAGTTCGACGGGCTGTGGCAGCCGGCCAAGGATCCCTTCGGCCCCGGCTCCTTCGTGCAATGCAAGGATGCGGGCGCGCTGCCCTATGACCCCGCCAAGGCCAAGGCGCTGCTCAGGGACTACGGCAAGCCGGTCGCGTTCAAGATGGAGGTGACGGCGACGCCGCGCGGCCGCGAGGTCGGCCAGATTTTCCAGGAGTTCTGGCGCGATGTCGGCGCCGAGATGACCATCGACCAGATCGACCAGACCGCGCTCGTCACCAAAGCGTTCCGCCGCGACTTCCAGCTCACGCCGTGGCGCATCATCGATCTCGCCGATCCCGACCCGCAGATGTACGCCAACTTCCACACGGGGAGCCCGGTCAACCTCGCCAACTACTCGAACCCCGAGGTCGACAGGCTGCTCGACGACGCCCGCAGCTCGGCCGACCAGGAGAAGCGCGTCGACGACTATTGCCGGGTCGCGAAGATCCTGAATCAAGAAGTGCCGTGGTTCTGGACGGTCGACAACCACTATTTCTCGATCGCCAAGCCGCAGCTCAAGGGCATCCCCAAGCAGTTCAGCGACATCATCGATCTCTCCGGCGCGTGGTGGGACAAGAAGTAGTCCCGCCATGCTCGGCTTGATCGGCCGCAAGCTGGTCTATCTCGTTCCCGTCCTCCTCGCGGTCACGGCCCTCACCTTCCTGATCGCCGGCCTGCTGCCCGGCGATCTCGCCATCGCCATGCTCGGCGACCAGGCGACGCCGGAGAACGTCGCGGCGCTGCACAAGAAGCTCGGCCTCGACCTGCCGCTCTGGCAGCAATATCTCCATTGGCTCGGCGGCGTGCTCGGCGGCGACCTCGGCACCTCGCACCGCACCGGCGAGACGGTGCTGCACGCCATCGCCGGCCGGTTGCCGGTCTCGCTCGAGCTGCTGGTCATGGCCGAGCTGGGCGGCATCGCCTTGGGCGTGCCGCTCGCCATTCTCTGCGCGGTCCGCCCGGGCTCCCCCTTCGACCGCGCCGTCTCCGGCGTCGCCTTTGCCAGCCTCTCCGTGCCGCCCTTCATGCTGGCGATCCTGCTCATCTTCGTCTTCGCGCTGCGCCTGGGCGTGCTGCCCGCCACCGCCTATGTGCCGTTCTCGCAGGACGCGCTCGGCAATCTGCGCGCCATGGCGCTGCCGGGCGCGACGCTGGCGCTGCTGGAATGGCCGGGCGTCATGCGCGTGCTGCGCAGCGACATGATCTCGACCCTGCAAGAGGATTACATCGCCATGGCGCGGGCCAAGGGGCTGACGGCGCGGCGCATCCTGCTGGTGCACGCGCTGAAGCCCTCCTCGCTCACGCTCATCACGGTGGTCGGCGTCAATATCGGCCGTCTCATCGGCGGCGCCGTCATCACCGAGGCGATCTTCGCGCTGCCCGGCATGGGCCGGCTGCTGGTTGAGGCCATCTATCTCCGCGACTTCGTCGTGCTGCAGGGCGGCGTGCTGTTCGTCGCGGTGGGCTTCGTCCTGATCAATTTCGTCGTCGACCTGCTCTACGCCGCGCTCGATCCGCGCATCCGCCATGGCCGCGCTTGACGCCGTCGAGACCGCCGCTCCGGCGCGGCGCCGGCACGGGCTCGGCGTCGTCTTCTGGACCGCCGTGCTGTGGCTCGCCCTGGTCTTCGCGCTCGCCCTCCTCGCCGACCTGCTGCCGCTCGCCGATCCCGCGCGGCAGGCGCTGCTGGCGCGCCGCGTCCCGCCCGGCGCCGCGCATCTCCTCGGCACCGACGCGCTCGGCCGCGACATCCTCGCGCGCGTCATCTACGGCGCCCGCGCCTCGCTCGGCATCGGCCTCCTCGCGCCGCTCATCGCCACGCTCATCGGCGCCACCCTGGGCATGCTCGCCGGCTATTTCCGCGGCGCGATCGAGATCCTGACGATCGGCGCCACCGACGTGCTGCTCGCCTTCCCGCCGCTGGTTCTGGCGCTCGCCATCGTGGCCTATCTCGGCCAATCCGTCCCCAACGTCATCGCGGTGCTGGCGGTGCTGACGGTGCCGGCGGTGACGCGCGTCGCCCGCGCGGCGACGCTGGTGCTGCGCGAGCGCGATTTCGTCACCGCGGCGCAGGCGCTCGGCGCCAGTCCCGCGCGCGTCCTGCTGCGCGAGATCCTGCCCAACGTCATGCTGCCGCTCGGCGCCTATTTCCTGCTGCTGGTGGCGGTGATCATCGTCGCCGAAAGCATCCTGAGCTTCCTCGGCCTCGGCGTGCCGCCGCCGGCGCCGAGCTGGGGCAGCATGATCGCCGAAGGCCGCGACAGCCTCGACGTCGCGCCGCACATCGCCTTCATCCCGGCCGGGATCATGTTCCTGACGGTGCTCGCCTTCAACCTCGTCGGCGACACCTTGCGCGCGATCACCGATCCCCGGCACGCGCCGTGAGCCCCCAGCCGCTGCTGGCGATCGAGGATCTCTCGGTCGAGCTTGCGACCGAGCGCGGGCCGTTGCGCGCCGTCTCGGGCGTCAACCTGTCGCTCGCGCCGAGCCGGAGCCTCGGCATCGTCGGCGAGTCCGGCTCGGGCAAGACCATGCTGTCGCGCGCCGTCCTGCGGCTCCTGCCGGCAAACGCCAAGGTCACCGGCGCTGCGCGCTTCGAGGGGCGCGACCTCTTCCTTTTGCCGCGCGAGGCGCTGCGCCGGCTGCGCGGCCGCGAGCTGGCCGTCGTCTTTCAGGACCCGATGACCTCGCTCAACCCGGTGCTCAGCGTCGGCGGCCAGATCGCCGAGGCTTTGCGCGAGCATCTGGGATTGGGGCCGCGGGCGGCGATGGCGCGCGCCGTGGCGCTGCTCGCCGAAGTCGGCATTCCCGAGCCCGAGCGCCGCGCCCGCCAGTACCCGCATCAGCTTTCGGGCGGCATGCGCCAGCGGGTGGCGATCGCCATCGCGCTTTCCTGCGAGCCGCGCCTGCTCATCGCCGACGAGCCGACGACGGCGCTCGACGTCACCGTGCAGGCGCAGATCCTCGATCTCCTGGCGCGCGAGCGGCAGATGCGGCAGATGGCGATGATCCTCATCACCCATGACCTCGGCATCGTCGCCGGCCGCACCGACGAGGTGGCGGTGATGTATGCCGGCCGCATCGTCGAGCGGGCGCCGACGCGCGCCCTCTTCAAAGAAATGCGCAGCCCCTATGCCGAGGCGCTGATGGCGGCGATTCCGAAGCTGCGTGCCGCGCCGCATACGAGGCTCGCGGCGATCGGCGGCGCGCCTCCCGATCCGACGCGGCTGCCGCGCGGCTGCGCCTTCAGTCCGCGCTGTCGCTACGCCCGGGAGCGCTGTCGCGCCGAGGCGCCGGCGCTGGCGGGCGAGACCGGCGATCACGCCTATGCCTGCTGGTTCCCGCTGCCGGACCAGAGCGAGGCGTGATGGCGGGCGGCGGCAGGGCGCAGCTCCGCGCGGAGAAGATGCTGCTGAGCGTCGAGGGCCTCGTCGTCGAATACGGCACGGGCGCCCACCGCATCCATGCCGTCTCCGACGTCAGCTTCGACGTCCGGCGCGGCGAGACTTTGGGGCTGGTCGGCGAGAGCGGCTGCGGCAAGTCGACGCTCGGGCGCGCCGTGCTGCGGCTCTTCCGTCCCAAATCGGGCAAGGTGGTGTTCGACGGCACCGACCTTGCCGCCGCGGGCGGCGAGCAGCTTCGGCGCCTGCGCCGCCGCTTGCAGCTCATTTTTCAGGACCCGATCGCCTCGCTCAATCCGCGCCGGCGTGTCGGCGACATCATCGCCGAGCCGCTGATCATCGCCGGGGTCAAGGACGCGGCCGAGCGTGCGCGGCGCGTGCGCGCGGTGCTGCAAGCGGTGGGGCTCGATCCCGACCTCGTCCTGCGCCGCCGGCCGCATGAATTCTCCGGCGGCCAGTGCCAGCGCATCTCGATCGCCCGCGCCTTGGTGCTCGAGCCCGACCTCGTCATCTGCGACGAGCCGGTCTCGGCGCTCGACGTGTCGATCCGCGCGCAGATCCTGAACCTGCTGGAGGACATGAAGGCGCGCTACGGCCTCACGCTCATCTTCATCGCCCATGACCTCGCGGTGGTAAAGGCGGTGAGCGACCGCATCGCGGTCATGTATCTCGGCAGGCTCTGCGAGATCGGCCCGGCCGAGCAGGTGTTCGAGCATCCCGCCCATCCCTATACCTCGGTGCTGCTCCAGGCCATACCGCTGCCCGACCCCGACGCGGCACTGCCGGAGAGCGCGGTGCCGGGCGAGCCGCCCTCGCCGATCGCGCCGCCCTCGGGCTGCCGCTTCCGCACGCGCTGTCCGCTTGCCCGGCAGCGCTGCGCCGAAGAGGAGCCGGCGATGCGCGAGATCCGCCTGGGACAATTCGTCGCCTGCCACTTCACGACCGGCGACCTCGCGACTAGATAGGAACGATGGGCATCCTGATCGACGGCCAATGGCGTGACGATTGGTACTACACCGAGCGGACCGGCGGCGCTTTCGAGCGGCCGGTCACCACCTTCCGCCGCTGGGTCACCGCCGACGGCAGCTCCGGATTTCCCGCCGCCGCCGGCCGCTATCACCTCTTTCTTGCGGTCGCCTGCCCCTGGTGCCACCGCACGCAGTTGTTCCGCCGGTTGAAGCGGCTCCAGGGCGTCATCTCCGTCAGCTTTTTCGAGCCGTTGATGCTGGAGAACGGCTGGACCTTCGCCGCGCCCGATCCGCTGACGGGCGCGCGCCATGCCTATGAGATCTATCTGCGCGCGGATCCCGGCTATAGCGGCCGCGCCAGCGTGCCGATCCTCTGGGACAAGGAGACGCGGACGATCGTCAGCAACGAATCCGCCGACATCATCCGCATGCTCAACCGCGCCTTCGACGCCTTCACCGACGACCGCACCGACTATTACCCGCCCGAGCTTGCCGCGGAGATCGACGCGCTCAACCAGCGCATCTACGACACCGTCAACAACGGCGTCTACAAGGCCGGCTTCGCCACGCGGCAGGAGCCCTATGAAAAGGCGGTGAAGGCGCTCTTCGACACCCTGGACTGGCTCGAGGAGCGCCTCTCGCGCCGACGTTACCTCTTGGGCGACCGCCTCACCGAGGCGGATTGGCGCCTCTTCCCGACCTTGGCGCGGTTCGACGCCGTCTATTACGGCCATTTCAAATGCAATCTCCGCCATCTCTGGGACTATCCCCAGCTTTGGGACTACGCGCGGGCGCTCTATCGGCAGCCCGGCGTGGCGGAGACGGTCGATCTCGAGAATTTCAAGACGCATTATTACGGCAGCCAGCGCCGCATCAATCCGAGCGGCGTGGTCCCGCTCGGGCCGAGGATCGATTTCACGCTCCCCACGACGCGCGGCTGAGCCGCGATCGGCGGATTCCGCCGAGGTTCATGCCGCCGGGAAGCCCAGCGCCACGACGCTGTGCATCACCGGAAAAAGCCGCTATCCACGCTGGCAGGACAGCAAGGAGCCTCCCATGCCAGCATCGCCGGTCAGCATCGAGCGCAAGGGCCGCATCGCCACCATTCGCTTCGATCTCGGCGACGGCAAGAACGCGCTGTCGCGCGCCGTCCTGCGCGATCTCACCGCCGCGGCGCGCTCCTTCGAGGACGACACCGAGACCTCGGCGATCGTGCTCGCCGGCGCCGCCGAGGTCTTCACCCTGGGCTTCGACCTGCGCGAGGCCGCGATCGAGGGGCTCGGCCTTGCCGAGCGGCGGCGGCTCCAGGCGCTGGGCCCGCGGCTCTGCCGCGCCTGGGAGGCGCTGGAGCCCATGACCTTCGCCGCCATCGAAGGCTGGTGCGTCGGCGGCGGCGTGGCGCTGGTGGCGGCGCTCGACCTGCGCATCGCCGGCGCCGGCGCGCGCTTCTACGTGCCGGAGATCGAGCGCGGCATGAATATGAGCTGGCAATCGGTGCCGCGGCTCGTCGCCCTCATGGGACCGGCGCGCACCAAGCGGCTCACCGTCATGGCCGAGCGCATCGACGCCGAGCGCGGCCGCGATTGGGGCCTGGTCGATGAGATCGCGCCGGCCGGCGGCGCGTTCGAGGCGGCGATGGCGATGGCGGAGCGGGTGGCGGCGCTGCCGCCGGTGCAGGTGCGCATGTGCAAGGAAGGGGTCAACGCCGCCAGCACCGCGCTCCACCATGCCGTGAGCTTCATGGACCGCGACCAATACGCGCTCGCCGCGCAATCGGAGGATTACCGCGAAGGCGTGCGCGCCTTCCTCGAGAAGCGGCCGCCGCGCTATACCGGACGATAGGCGAACGCCCGCAGGGCGTTCGTCCGCGGCGGCGTCAGCGGTTTGCAGAGCAAACCGCGGCAGCCGCACGGATTGGACGAGCACGACCTTCCAGGGAGCGATCATGCAGCCGACTCTTTCCGCCCAAGATTTCGCCAGGAAGCTGCTGGGCATCTATACCGGCGGCGTGCTGACCAAGATGATCGATATCGGCCAGCAGACCGGCTTGTTCGAGACGGCGGCCCAGGGGCCCGGCACCAGCCGGCAGCTCGCGGAGCGAGCGGGCCTCAACGAGCGCTATGTGCGGGAATGGCTGGGCGCCATGGCGACGAGCGGCATCTTCACCTATGACGCGACGCAGCAGACCTATGCCCTGCCGCCGGAGCACGCGCTGTCGCTCACCGGCGCGGGGGCGCGCAACATCTCGCCGTTGAGCGGCGTCATCGATCATTTCGGCCAGCATTTGAAGAAGCTGGTGCGCTGCTTCCGCGAGGGCGGCGGCATTCCTTATGACGACTACCGGCCGGACTTCACCTGCCACATGGACGCCTCCTGGCGGCGCATCTATGACGAGCTGCTGATCGACGGCTTTCTCGGGCGGGTCGAGGGTCTCGACCGGCGGCTCGCCGCCGGCATCAGCGTGCTCGATGTCGGCTGCGGCAGCGGCCATGCGGTCAACGTCATGGCGCAACACTATCCGCGATCGAGCTTCGTCGGCTACGACATCGCCGAGGACGCAATCGCCGACGGCACGGCGGAGTCCCGCCGCATGGGCTTGACGAACGCGCGCTTTGCGGTGCTCGACGTGGCGACGCTGCCGGCGACGCCGCGCTTCGATCTCATCACCGCCTTCGACGCCATTCACGATCAGCTCGACCCCGCCGCGGTGCTGCGGCACATCCGCGACGCACTCGCCGAGGACGGCACTTTCCTGATGATCGATTTCAAATTTTCGAGCAGCGTCGACGGCAATATCGGCAATCCCTTCGCCCCGCTCTATTACGGCATCAGCCTGATGCATTGCGTGACGGTGTCGCTCGCCTATGGCGGCGCCGGCCTCGGCGCGGTCTGGGGGATCGAGAAGGCCAAGGCGATGCTGGCGGAAGCGGGTTTCTCGGGGGTCGAGGTGCTGGATTCGCCGCGGCCGCAGAATTGCATTTATGTGTGTCGGAAATAGATCGAGAATAGCCCGGTCGGTGCGGCTCTCGCGGTTTGCTCCGCAAACCGCTGACGCCGCCCTCGATAAGCGCTACGCGCTTACGAGGCGCTCACCTGAACGCCGAGAATAGCCCGCCCTGTGCGGCTCCCGCGGTTTGCTGCGCAAACCGCTGACGCCGCCCCCGATGAGCGCTGCGCGCTCACGGGGACTTCCACGGGACGAGCCAGCGCTCGAGGGCGTTCAGGAGATGCGTCAGCAGGAAGCCGATCAGCGCGATCATGAAGAGCCCGACATACATGGCGTTGACGTCGAGGATCTCCCAGGCGTTCCAGATGAGATAGCCGAGGCCGCTGCGCGCGCCCAGCATCTCGGAAATGGCGATGAGGATCAGCCCGAGGCCGACGCCGAGCTTGATGCCGGTCATGATGAAGGGCAGCGCGCCGGGCAGCGCGATGGTGCGGAACACCTGCCAGCGGCTCGCTTGGTAGTTCCGTCCGACGTCGAGATAGATCCGGTTGATCTCGAGCACGCCGGTGACCGCGTTCATCGCCACCGGAAAGAACACGCCGATCGCCACCATCACCACCTTCGACGCCTCGCCGAGGCCGAAGATCAGCAGGATGAGCGGCATGATCGCGCTTTTGGGGATCGGGTATGTCGCGGCGATGAGCGGCTCGACGATGGCGCGCAACGCCGGCGAGAGGCCCATCGCGATGCCGAGGCCGAGAGCGGGGATGCCGCCCACGAGAAAGCCCCAGAACAGGCGGATGAGGCTCGCCTCGGTGTGCAGCCACAGCTCGCCCGACCGCGCCATGCTCCAGAGCGTCGCCGCGACGCTGCTCGGCGCTGGAAAGAAGCGCGCATCGACGACGCCGAGGCGCACCGAGATCTCCCAGAGGACCAGCAGCGCCAGCGGCGAGGCGATGCTGAGCAGGCGATAGCCCTGAGCGGCGAGTAGGCTTTCCTCGTCGAGCCGGTCTTCCGCCGGCGGCGGAAGCGGCGTCATGGCGCCTTCGACGCTCATGCCGGCGCCTCGGCGCGGGCGCGCTGCACTTCCTCGCGCAGATCGCCCCAGATGCGATAGATCAGCTCGCCGTAGCGGCGGTCGGCGCGCAGCTCGATGACGCTGCGCGGCCGCGCGAAGGGCACGTCGATGGTGGCCTTGGCGCGGCCCGGCTGCGCCGTCATGATCATGATGCGGTCGCCCAGCGTCACCGCCTCGTCGACGCTGTGCGTGATGAAGAGCACGGTCTTCTTGTGCTCTTCCCAGATGCGCAGCAATTCCTGCTGCAGCAGCGTCCGGTTCTGCTCGTCGAGCGCCGAGAAGGGCTCGTCCATCAGCAGGATCTCCGGGTCGTTGGCGAAGGCGCGCGCGATCGCCACGCGCTGCTTCATGCCGCCGGAGAGCTGATGCGGATAGGCGTCGGCAAAGCGCGTCAGGCCGGTGCGATCGAGATAATGGCCCACCACCTCGCGGATCTCGGATTTGGCGACGCCGCGCAGCCTCAGCCCATAGGCCGCATTGTCCCAGACCGTCATCCAGGGAAAGATCGAGTCGCCCTGGAAGATCATGGCGTTGACCGGCTTGGAGCGGTTCGCGCGCGCGACCTCCACGGCACCGGCGCTCGGCTCCTCGAGCCCGGCGACGATGCGCAGCAGCGTCGTCTTGCCGCAGCCGCTGGGGCCGACGATCATGAAGAAAGAGCCGGAAGCGATCTCGACCGAGACGTCGTCGATGGCGGTAAGGACGCCGCGCCGCGTGCGAAAGCGCTTGGCGAGATGGCGCAGCCTGATCTTGGCGGGCGCGCCGCTCGCCGTTTCCATCACCGCTGCACGCCGCCATATTGCCGGATGCCGGAGGCGAGCGCCCATTCGGCGAACCATTCCGGCGATTGCGGCATCTCGCGCGGCTGCCAGGCGGCGGTGAGCGCATCCATGTCGGCGAAATACTCCACCGAGCCGCCGCAGGGATTCCTGAAGTACCAGAAATAGCAGGAGGAGATGACGTGCCGGCCGGGACCGATATGCGTCTCCCATCCGCGCTCGGCGAAGGCGAGGCCGCCGCCGAACACTTCGTGCACGTCGTGCACCTCGAAGGCGAGGTGGTGGAAATGCGCGGCGCCGTCCGGGCTTTGCAGCAGGAAAAGCTGGTGATGGTCCGCTTCGGCGCGGCCGCGCAGGAAGACGCCGCGCCCGGGATAGCGGTCGGAGAGCCAGAAGCCCAGCGTGCCGCGATAGAAATCCTCCGCCGCCGGAATATCCGGCACCTGCAGCACGACATGGCCGAGGCGGCGCGGACGCGCCTCTTTGTAGAAGGCGCCCACCGTGTCGAAGCGCGTGCGCCGCTCCGGCGTATTGACGGCGATCTCCACCGCCGGGAGCGGGCGGCGGCGCGTCTCCACCAGCGCCACCGCGACACCCGCGGGATCGCTGAAGAAGACGGCGCCGTCGCCATCGCGCCACACCGCCGTCCTGCCCTCGATCCGGCGCGCCAGCGCATCGAGCGCGGCGCGGCCGTCGACGCCCCAGACGATCCGGCGGGCGGTCGAGCCCGCCTCGATCGCCGGCGGCAGCGCCGGATCGTCCTTGGCGCAAAGCTCGACCGCCGTGCCGTCCGCGGCGCGGAAGACATCGCCCTCCGGCAGCAACCCCCATTCCGTGAAAAAGCGCCGGCCCAGCGCCAGATCCTCGACGCCGTAGACGACGCGCTCCAAGCCAACAATGCTCATGACCCCCCGCTAATCCCTGCGCTTGTACGGCCCGAGCGCCGCCACCGCCGCGTCGGCGAAGGAGAGGTCGACCATGTCCTTGACGCTCGAGGCGCCCTTGAGCAGGCCGAGCGCGCCGAAGAGATCGTGATCCTGTTGCAGGCTCGCGAGGTTGACGCGGCCGTCGGGATCGACGCCGTTCGGCACCATGTCGCGATAGATCCTGGCGTCCTTGATCTTGCCGTAGCGCAGCATGATATCGATGATCTCCGCCGCACCGGGGCCGGCGAGACGGCCGTCCGCGAGCGCGTCGTTGTAATCGCGCACCGCGCGGATATAGGCGCGCATGAAGCGCTTGGCGGTTTCCGGGTGATGGCGGATGAACTCGCCGCTATAGACCACCACCGAGAGCTGCTGGTCGGGATAGATCTCGTCGCCGCCGGCAAAGCGCACCGCCTTGCCGGCATCGACCGCCAGCGTGGCGTTGGGCTCGGTGACGAGGGCGGCGTCAAGCGCCTTGTTCTCCAGCGCCAGCGCCAGCTCGAGTTGGCCCATATAGACGGCGTCGATGTCCTCGAGCGTGAGCCCGCCCTTCTTCAGCGCCTCGTTCAAGGTCGCGACATTGGCGCCGCCCGGGGTCGGGCTGCCGACGCGCAGGCCCTTCAAATCGGCGAAGCTCCGGAACCGGCCGCTGTCGATGAGATCCTTGCGCACCAGCAGCGGCATGAAGCCGTAGCCTTTCGGCATCGAGCCCTTGTCGGCGACGATCTTGATGTCGACGCCGCGCGCCACGGCATTATAGAGGCTCGCCGAGGGCGCGCCGGAGCCGACATCGAGCGCGCCGGTGGCGAGCGGCGCCACGAGCTGCGCCGTATTGGTGCCGTTGACGAACACCGCCTCGATGCCGGCATCGCGGAAATAGCCGCGGGCATCGGCGATGTAATAGGGCGCGTCGCTGGAGGCGCCGAGCACGCCGATGCGCACCTCCTCGGCTTTTGCCGCACCGGCGAGGAGCGCCAGCGCCAGCGCCGGCACCAGCCGGGCGAATGGCCGGACGGTCCTTGACCCGATCACCCTGAAGCCTCTGCCTCCCCGCCGCGCCTCGCCGGTTTGACGGTGCGATGGAGCGGATCCCGGGAATTACGGGCGCCGCGTCCGAGCGCGTCAAGGGCTTTCGCCGCCTTGGCCTTGACGCGCCGCCCCTTCGGGCAGGACAGTCACGCCCGATCCCGGAAACCCCGAGGAAGCAGCCATGGACCGCGATCCCGTCGCCGACCGCCCGAACGAGCCCAGCGCCGCCGATCGCCTGCTGGTGGGGCTCAAGGCGCAGGGCGTCGACTACTTCTTCGCCAATCCCGGCACCGATTTTCCCTCGATCATCGAAGGTTTCGCCCGCGCGGCGGAAAACGGCGCCAAGGTGCCGCGGGCGATCCTGGTGCCGCATGAGAACGCGGCGGTCGCCATGGCGCATGGCGTCTATCTCGTCTCCGGACGGCCGCAGGCGGTCATGGTCCACACCAATGTCGGCACCGGCAATACCATCAACACGCTGATCAACGCCGCGCGCGACTTCGTGCCGATCGTGCTGATGGCCGGCCGCTCGCCGCTCAGCGAGGCGGGACACCGGGGCTCGCGCACCCGCTACATCCAATGGGCGCAGGAAATGTTCGACCAGGCGGGCATGGTGCGCGAGATCGTCAAATGGGATTACGAGCTGCGCTTGCCGGACCAGGTCGACGCCGTGCTGGCGCGCGCCTTCGAGATGGCGATGGCCTCGCCGCGCGGACCGGTCTATCTCACCCTGCCGCGCGAGATCCTGGCGGCGAGCGCCGCGCGCGCCGAGGGCGAGGCGCCGCGCCGCGCGCCGCCGCTGCCGCCCCATCCCGACCCGCAGGCGATCGAGACGCTCGCCGATTGGATCGCCGCAGCGAAGCAGCCCCTGATCATCGCCGCGGGATCCGGCCGCAGCGCCGAAGGCGTCACGGCGCTGGCGCAAATCGCCGAACGCTACGCGCTGGCGGTGGTGGCGTTCAACCAGCGCTACATGACCCTGCCGACCGACCATCCCATGCATCAGGGCTTCCAGCCGCGCCCGCTCCTCGATGAAGCGGATCTGGTCATCGTGCTCGACTGCGACGTGCCGTGGATTCCTTCGATCGAAGGGCCGAAGGCCGGCGTGCGCGTCGTCCATATCGGCGAGGATCCGAGCTTTCGCCGTTATCCGCTGCGGGGATTTCCCGCCGATCTCTCGCTGACCGCCACCGCGCCGGCGGCGCTCGGCGCGCTCGGGCGGGCGCTGGCGGCGCGGTTGCAGCCGGACGCTCCCGCTATCGCGGCGCGGCGCGAGGCGTTGACGCGGCGCTCGGCCGAGCTTGCCGTGCGCCGGCGCGCCGAGACCGACAAGGACGCGGCGGCTTCCTTCATCACCCCCGCCTTCCTGAGCCGCGCCATCGCCGAGGCGGTGGGAGAAGACGCGATCATCGTCAACGAATACCCGCTGCGCCTCGACCATTGCCCGCGGCGCCTGCCCGGCAGCTATTTCGGCTCGAGCCCGGCCGGCGGCCTCGGCTGGGGCCTCGGCGCGGCGCTCGGCGCCAAGCTCGCCGCGCCCGAGCGGCTGGTGGCGGCGACGCTCGGCGACGGCGCCTATGTCTTCGCCAACCCCACCGCTTGTCATTGGGTCGCGGCCGTCGGCGGGCTGCCGATCCTGACGGTCGTCTTCAACAACGGGCTCTACGCCGCGGTGCGCAACGCCACGCTCGATCTCTACAAGGACGGCGCCGCCGCGCGCGGCGGCGGCCGCCTGCTCGCCGATCTCGGCCCGAGCCCGGCCTATGAGATGCTGGTCGAGGCAAGCGGCGGCTATGGCGTGCGCGTGGAGAAGCCGGCGGAGCTGTTGGGAGCGCTGAAGCGCGCCGTCGAGGTGGTGACGCGCGAGCGCCGCCAAGCGCTGGTAAACATCGTCTGCCGGTATTAACCGAGGGAAATGACAGCCATGATCACGGTGCACCACCTCAACAACTCCCGCTCGCAGCGCGTGCTGTGGCTGCTGGAGGAGCTGGGCGTTCCCTATGAGGTCAAGCGCTACGAGCGCGACGCCGTCACCATGCTGGCGCCGCCTGCGCTGCGCGCGGTGCATCCGCTCGGCAAGTCGCCGGTGATTACCGAGGACGGCGAGACCATCGCCGAGTCCGGCGCCATCGTCGAATACCTCGTCGAGCGCCATGGCGCGGGCCGGCTCATTCCGCCGGCCGGGACGCCGGAGCGCCGGCGCTATACTTATTGGCTGCATTATGCCGAGGGCTCGGCCATGCCGCCCTTGCTGATGAAGCTGATCTTCACCCGGATCAAGACCGGCAAGATGCCGTTCTTCGCGCGGCCGATCGCCCGCGCCATCGCCGACCGCACGCTCCGGGGATTCATCGAGCCGCAGATCAAGCTGCATCTCGACTACATGGAAGCCGAGCTCGGCAAGAGCGCGTGGTTCGCGGGGCCGGACTTCACCGCGGCCGACGTCCAGATGAGCTTCCCCCTCGAAGCCGCGGCCTCGCGCGGCGGTCTCGATGCGAGCCGCCCGAAGCTGATGGCGTTTCTCGACCGCATCCATGCGCGCCCGGCCTATCAGCGCGCGCTCGAGCGCGGCGGGGCTTACGAGCTGCTGCGGTAGGTATTCGGCGCCGCTGCATCACTGGACTTCCCGGATCGTCGTGGCTGGGCTTTTCCCGGCCGTGACGCTGAAAGAAAGAGGCGATCGACCCATCCTTACTCTGCCTGTCCCGTATCCTTGACCTTCGGGAACTCGAAGATCTCCTTGTTGACCAACTCGCCCGCCACCCGCTCGACTCGGCGGATATAGACGCTCTCGACCACATCCCGCGTCGCGGGATCGATGGCGATGGGACCGCGCGGGCTCAGGAAGGCGATCGATTTGAACGCCGTCATCGCCTTGTCGGGATCGATCTCGCCGCGCAGCGTCTCGATCACTTCGACGATGGCGCGCATGCCGTCATAGCCCGCCACGCCCATGAAATTGGGCCGGGGATGCGCGCCAAAGGCGGCGGTCCAGGCGGCGAGGAACTTCCGGTTCTCCGCGCTCGGATGAGCCGAGGAATAGTTCTGGGCGCTGATCACGCCGAGCGCCTTGTCGCCGAGCGTGGCGATCACCGTCTCGTCGATGATCTCCGTGCCGCCGAGCAGCTTCACCCCAGCCTCGGCAAGGCCGAGATCGACGAACGCCTTCATGAAGGCGATGGGCTGCTCGCCCGACGGCACGAAGAGAAAGACGGCTTGCGGCCGCGCGTCCTTGATGCGCTGGAGATAGGCGGTGAAATCGAGCAGGTTGATCGGCACGCGCACCGTCCCCACCACCTCGCCGCCGCCGGCGGTGAAGGCTTTGCCGAAGGCGGCCTCGGCCTCGTAGCCCGGCGCGTAATCGGCGACCGCCACATAGACGCGCTTCAAGCCACGCGCCGCCGCCCAGCGGCCCAGGGGCGAGACGATCTGCGACAAGGTGAAGGAGAAGCGCACGAAATAGAGCGATTTTTCGGTAATGACCGAGGTCGCGGCGTTCATGATCACCGTCGGCACTTTGGCCTCGCTGGCGATCGGCGCCACCGCCAGCGCCTCCGGCGTCAGCCCGAAGCCGGCCAGCATGTCGACCTTGTCGCGGGTGATGAGCTCCTGCGCCAGGCGCCGGGCCAGATCGGGCTTCGCCCCTTCGCTGTCCTTGCGGATGAGCTCGATCCTCTTGCCGGCGACGACGTCGCCATGCTGCTTCAGATAAAGCGCCATGCCGTTGCCGATCTGCTTGCCGAAATCGGCGAAAGGACCGGAGAAGGGCAGCAGCACGCCGATGCGGACGGCATCCTCGGCATGGGCGGCGGTTATCGCGAAGAATAGGAGGAGAGCGGCAGCCAAGAATTTCATAAGACACACCGATGCTTCACTCCGCGAATCCGCGCGCGCCCCACCTCACCCTCCCGCTACGCCCCCTGGGGCGGAGAGGGTTGTGAGGTGGGGTCGATGAATTCACCCGCCCTATCGAGCATTTCCGATTCCGCACCCTAAAGCGGGATCGCCAGCAGCGTGTCGATGCGCCGGCTGTCGAAGACGACGAGCTTTTCGAGGAAGAGCGGCTCCGGCCCTTCGAGGCTCACGCGGTCGAGATAGCGCCCGGTGCTGAACAGCGCCGTGGCGCCGTCCTGCATGATGCGCACCACCATGTAGTTCGACTGCGCGGTGACGACGCCGCCGCTTTCGCCGAGGATCAGCGTCGAGGAGACGAGATGGCGGTAGCGCTGCGCCTCATAGACATTGGCCTGGCGCAGCGCCGAGACGCGGTCCCGCAGCATGCCGCGCGAATTGGCGAAGAAGACGCCGATCGGGAGCCCTTGCGCGTAATTCTCGCTGGAGATGATCTGATAGCGGCAGTGCTCGACGAAATACTCCGGCCATTCCTCGAGCCGGTCCTCGTCGATGCTGGCGACGTAACGCGCTAATAGCCGCTCGACGGCAAGCTGTGTGGCGATATCGGCCGGCATCAGATCCCCATATGCCGGCGATAGACCTGCCAGAAGCCGCGCACCGCCGTCTCGGTCGCGCGCGTGTCCTGGGATCCCACGCCATCGCCGCCCATCTGGACGATCGCGGCGTCGTCTTCGGCGCCGGGCAGAGCGCGCTGGATGAAGCCGCCGACCGCGCCGTCCTCCATCGAGATATAGCCGCCGGGACCGACGAGATTGGATTGCTTCTGGCGGATCATCAGCATCTCCTCGTCGTCGTCCGCGAAGCCGATATAGGTCCAGAGCAACTCGGTCTCGCCGACGCCGCGCGGCACGATCTGGCGCAGCGCGAGGCTGTTCTGGATCTGCTGCAGGACGAAGGCGGGGAAGACGGTGAGGATCTGCAAGGTGATGCCGTCGCCGAACTCGTCGACGCCGGCAAGGATCGAGGGGTCGGCAAGACGGTAATCCTCGCGCTTGGCGCGCAAGGGGGCGGCGTCGTATTCGGCGCTCGGCTTGTCGGTGGCGCGCTTGGAATAGCTCACGTGATGGCCGCCGCTGTCGTCGACGATGATCCCGCCCTCCTGCGACAGCCGGTTCACGCGGAACGTGGTGAAGAAGGCGTGCAGCAGGCTCGCGTGATAGGAATCCTTGTTGTTCTCGACATAGACCTTCCAGTTGTTGGGCAGGATCTGGCTGTTGTAGCCCAGCACCTTGACCGGCTTCTTCAGCACGCGGCGGATGCGCGCGGCGATCTCCGGACCGAGATAGGATTCCACCGGCGGCACGGCGTCGGAGAAGGTGCCGAAGACGACGCCGGCGAAGCTCTCGACCCTGAGCCGGCGCAGCGCGTGCCGGGCGGGATCGAACTCCGGCGGCATGCCGCCCTTGCGGTCGATGCCGCGCTGGAAGGTGACGCCGGTGAGATTGCCGCGGAGATCATAGGTCCAATTATGGTAGACGCAGCTTATCTCGCGCCCATGGCCCGCGCGCTTCACACAGAGCAGCGCGCCGCGATGGGCGCAGCGGTTCTCGAAGGCGTGGAGGCTGCCGTCGAGGTCGCGGGCGACGACGACCGGCATGTCGCCGACGAAGCTCGCGCGGTAGTCGCCGGGTGCGGGCAGCTCCGCCTCGAGGCAGAGATAGTTCCAGACCGGCCCCTGGAAGATGCGCCGGCGCTCCTCGTCATAGACATCGGCGCGGCTGTAGACGGGATAGGGGACCCGCGTCAGCCCCTCGCGCGGCCAGGCCAAGTCGAGTGCGTTGCGCATCGTCTCACTCCCTCCCTGAGCGCCCGTCATCGCAAATCCGCGACGCGCTCCACCTCACCCTCCCTCTCCGCTCCTGGGGGCGGAGAGGGTCAGGGTGAGGTGGGGGGCGATGGCTCTCGCATACTATATTCCAGCATTTTCGATTCCAGGCGCTGGGTAAAATGCGAATTTAGCCCATAATGGGCTCACCGTTGAAAGACTGAGGCTTCATCCCTTCGTCTATTGATTTGAGTCAGGGCTGCTTCTCATCGTTACGGTCGGGGTGTTGATATCAAGCTGCGCCGCGAAGGAGAGAGCGTTATCGTTCACTCCGACACCATCGCCAATCGCCGACAGCGCCGCCGGGGCGGCCGCCTCGGGCGGCGGATCGTCCTGGCGGCGGCGATCCTCCTGCTGCTGCCGATCCCGGTGCTGGCGGTCTATCGCTTCCTGCCGCCGCCGGTGACGCCGCTGATGCTGATCCGCGCGGCCGAAGGCACGCCGATCGAGAAAGACTGGGTGCCGCTCGCCCGCATCGCGCCGGCGCTCGCGCGCGCGGTGATCGCGTCGGAAGATACGCGCTTCTGCCGTCATCACGGCTTCGACTGGATCGAGATCGACAAGGCCTATCAGGACTGGCAGGAGGGCGAAAGGCTGCGCGGCGCCAGCACCATCAGCCAGCAGCTCGCGCGCAACCTGCTGCTCTGGCCCGGCGGCGGCTATCTGCGCAAGGGGGCCGAGGCCTATTTCACGGTGCTGGTCGAGGTGCTGATGAGCAAGGAGCGCATCCTCGAGCTCTATCTCAACCTCGTCGAATGGGGTCCCGGGATCTACGGCGCGGAGGCGGCGGCGCGGGCGCATTTCGGCCGGCACGCGGCGCAGCTCACCCCGCGCGAGGCGGCGCTGCTGGCCGCGGTGCTGCCGGACCCGCGGCAATGGCGCCCGGAGCGCCCCACCCCCTATCTCGAGGAGCGCGCCGCGACCATCCTCGCGCGCATGCCCGAGGTGGCGGTGCCGTCGGCGAGAAGTTGCCGTTAGCGCGGCGCATCGCCGCTGGCGGCAGCCCGCACGCTTGGCATTTTTCCCAGAGCGGCTTGCCGGCACGGTGCGGCTCTCGCGGTTGCTTACGCAACCGCTGACGCCGCCGCGGACGAAGGCGCGTAGCGCCTTCGCCTAAAGCACCTCGAAGACGTCGTACATCGGGCCGTCGGGCTTGCGGTCGCCGGTGGCGACGGCAAGGACGCGGTTGAGCCAGCCGTATTTGTCCGACGCGGTCTCGAAGAAAGGCGCGGTGCGGAAATAATAGCCGGCGGGATCGACCGGTTCGCCGCGATTGAGCCGCGCGACCACGTCGGCCGGACCGTGGCGGTAGCCGCGATAGGTCATGCCGATGATGTGGCCGTCATGGGTCTTGAGGGTGAGACGCACGTCGAGCTGCAGCACGTCGTCGACCCGCCCGAGGAGCCAGTCGGTGCCGCCCTTCATCACCGTGCCCTTGAGCCGCGCGCCCTCGAAGCTGCCGCCCTCGACCACGGCGACGCGGCGGTCGCCGAGCGGCGTCTTGCCGAGCGGCTGGACCTCGCCGATCTTGAGGCTGATGGTGAAGAGATGCGCGGTGCGGATTTCCGCCATGACGACCCTCCCTTGCGGTTCTGCCGGCCGGCGATGATGCCACGGACCCGGCGCCGGCGGTAGCCCCGGCCTCGCGATCTGATATAGTCGCCGGGAACAAGGCGCTCCAGCGCTCATCTCGGGGAGGAGACCATGACCAGGATCGCGCGCCGGCCGGCTTTGACGCTGCCCAGCCGCCGCCGCTTCATGGCGGGCGCCGCGGCGGGGCTCGCCGGCATCATCGCCACGGGCCGCGCTCCGGCCTTCGCGCAAGGCGCGACGCCGAAGAAGCTGGTCTACGCGCATATCGTGCCCGAGCCGGAATCGGCCGCGATCGGCTTCTCCTGGATGGCGCAGGAGATCACCAAGCGCTCCAACGGCGCGCTCGAGGCCAGCTTCTATGGCGGCACGCTGCTTTCCAAGGAGCTGGAGATCATGAACGCGGTGAAGGCCGGAAACGTCGCCATGGGCGACCCCGCCGGCGCCGCGGCCACCATCTTTCCGGAGATGGGGGTCTTCCTCGTGCCTTATCTCATCCGCAGCTACGACCAGGCCTATCGCCTGTTCAACGGCAAGGTCGGCGACGCGCTCGACCGGCAGTTCCAGCAGAAATACGGCGTCAAGGTGCTGTGCTTCTTCGATTACGGCTTCCGCCATTTCTGGAACAGCAAGCATCCGATCGTCGAGCCCAGGGATCTCCGCGGCATGAAGATCCGCGTGCAGCTCGCCAAGGTCTTCGCCGACACGGTGAACGGGCTCGGCGCCAACGCCGTGCCGATGCCGTGGGGCGAAGTGATCCCCGCGGCGCAGAGCGGCGTCATCGACGGCGCCGACCTGCCGATCATCAACATCCTCGCCCTCAAGGCCTATGAGGTCTCGAAATACGCCTCGATGACCTATCACAATTACGGGCCGACGGTGAGCGTCGTCAATCTCGGCGTCTGGAACGGCCTCGACAAGCCGCAGCAGACGATGCTGCTGGACATCGCGCGCGAAGCGCAGGAGAAGATCCGCCACGAGACCGAGACCGTGGACAATCTGCCGAAAGCCAAGGAGCTGCTCGAGCCCAAGGGCATGACGGTCAACGCCGCCAATGTCGACGCCTTCCGCGCGCTGGCGCAGCAGAAGATCTGGCCGGACTATCAGAAGCAGTTCCCGGATCTCTGGGAAGAGATCACCAAGACGGAAGCCTGAGCCGCGCCCGATGACGACGGAAGAGGGTCCGCCGGCACGGCGTTGGCGCAGATGGCCCGCCGAGGCGATGCGGTGGGTGCTGGCGGCGATCCTGATCCTGGCGATGGCCGACATGCTGGCCGGCGTCGTGCTGCGCTATGTCGTGGTGAGGATCACCGACTATTTCGATCTGCCCGGGATCAGCTTCTTCTGGGTCGAGGAGGTCGGCGAGTTCGCGCTGTGCTGGCTCACCTTCATCGGCGCGGCGGTGGCGATCCTCGAACGCACGCATTTCGCGCTCGTGGTGTTGACGCACCGCTTGCCGCCGCCGTTGCAGCGCCCCCTCGAGCGCGTCAACTATCTCCTGATCGCCGGCTTCGGCGGCGTCACCGCCTTCTACGGCTGGAAGGTCAGCGCGCTGAACGCCATGCTGGTCTCGCCCGCCCTCTCGATCAATCTCGGCTTCCTGTTCTTCGCCGCGGTCGGCGGCGGCGGGCTGATCGCGCTCTACGGGCTCGCCGTCGCCTGCGGCGTCGTCAGGCCGCGCGATCTCGAACTTCCGGTGGGACCGGAGTAGAGGCTTTGCTGCTCGCGCTGACCGCCATCGTTTTCATCGTCCTGGTGGCGCTTTCCATGCCGATCGTCTTCGCCCTCGGCATCGCCGGCGTGGTCGGGCTGGCGCTCGGCGGGTTTCCGCTGCAAATGCTGCCTTCGAGCCTCATCGGCGGCTCGCAGAACTGGGTGCTGCTCGCCATCCCCTCCTTCATCTTCGCCGGCAGCCTGATGGAGCGCTGCGGCATGTCGCACGCGCTGGTCAACCTCGCGCGCGCGCTGGTCGGCTGGCTTCAGGGCGGCCTCGGCATGTCGGTGATCGTCGTCTCCTATTTCTTCTCCGACATCTGCGGCTCCAAGATGGCCGAGGTCTCGGCGCTGGGCTCGACCCTGATGCCGCCGCTGGCGCGCGCCGGCTATCGCCCCGAGGACAGCGCCTCGCTCATCGCCTCGGGCACCGCCATGGGCATGCTGGTGCCGCCGGCGATCTTCATGATCGTCATCGGCGACGTCACCAACACCTCGGTGGTGGCGCTTTTCCTCGCGGGCTTCATTCCGGCGGCGGTGATCGGCTTTTGCCTCTGCGCGCTGGTCCTTATCGAGGCGCGGCTTCTCGGCTGGCCCAAGGACACGCGGCCGAGCTGGCGCTTCCTGCTGAGCGCGGCGCGCGAGGCGGCGGTGCCGATGGTGGTGCCGGTAGTGATCCTGGGCGGCTTCTATATGGGCGTCTTCACCGCCACCGAGGCGGGCGCGGTCGTCGCCTTCTACGCCTTCTGCGCCGCGCGCTTCCATTACCGCAACGTCTCCTGGCACGACATGCTGGCGATCGCGTATGAAAGCGCGCTGCTCACCGCGGCGGTGGTGTTCCTGCTGGCGGTGGCGAGCGTCTTCCAATACCTCATGGGCATCAGCGGCGCGCCGCTCTTCCTGGCGAGGCTGTTGCAGCCGCTCGCCGGCACGCACTGGCTCTTCCTCACCGGCGTGGCGCTGCTCACCATGCTGTTCGGCATGGTGCTGGAGGGGCTGCCGGCGGCGGTGGTGCTCATCCCGGTGGTCTTTCCCATCGCCACCCGGCTCGGCATCAATCCCGTGCATTTCGACATCGTGCAGACGGCGGCGGTGGGCATCGGCCTCTTCCTGCCGCCGATCGGGGTGGGGCTGCTGATGACGCTGCGCTTTGCCGGGATCCCGGTGGGCCGACACGCGCGCGCCTACTGGCCCTATCTGCTGGCGCTGCTGGCGGGGCTGATGCTGATCATCTGCATCCCGGAACTGTCGCTCTTCCTGCCGCGCAGCGCCGGACTCGTGCGTTGAGGCCCCGGCATCGGGGACGACCCTACGTCATCGGTGTACACCGGCGACAAAAATTCGCTCTGCGCCGATGACGCAGGCCGGGCCGGAGACCGGCACGCGATCGATGGTAAGGCTGCACCCCTCCGCCGGCAAGGCTCGGCTTCACGGCGTCTCGCTCCGGTGGACTCGCGGTGGGGGCTGCGGCATGATCTGGTCAGTGCGCGAGGAGGTTCCGATGAGCCGGGTATCCCTGGTGGAGATGAAGCCGCTGCGCGAGCGCGTCAGCGAGGCGGAATGGGAGACCCGTGTCAATCTCGCCGCCTGCTATCGACTGGTGGCGCGCTACGGCATGACCGACCTCATCTACAACCACATCACCGCGCGCGTGCCGGGCGAGGAGGGCCACATCCTCATCAACCCCTACGGCTTCCTCTATACCGAGATCACCGCCTCGAGCCTCTACAAGATCGATCTCGACGGCAACGTGGTGCTGAAGCCCGACACCCCTTACGGCATCAACCACGCCGGCTACGTCATCCACAGCGCGGTGCACGGCGCGCGCCACGACGTCGCCTGCGTCATCCACACCCACAGCCGCGCCGGCATGGCGGTCTCGGCGATGAAATGCGGCCTCCTGCCGCTGACCCAGACGGCGATGCGGTTTTACGGCCACGTCAGCTACCACGCCTATGAAGGGCCGGCCCTCGACCTCGCCGAGCGCGCGCGCCTCGTCCACGACCTCGGCGCCAATGACGTGATGCTCCTCAGGAACCACGGCATCCTCGCCTGCGGCCGCACCATCGCCGAGGCCTTCAACCTGCTTTATTGGCTGGAGATGGCCTGCAAGGCGCAGGTCGACTGCATGGCCGCCAACACCGAGCTGGAGCTTCCAGCCGAAGAGGTGGCGGCGAAGACGGCGCATCTCTTCGCGCCGGGCGTGCGCCGCGTCTATGGCGAGATGGAATGGGAAGCGATGCTGCGCCAGCTCGACCGCGAGGATCAATCCTATCGCATGTGAGGATCGGCGCTTCTCGGCGCCGGTAATCATTTGCTAACTATTCTCTTCTTGACTTTCGCCTGGGGAAGGTCCATCTCCTGTCCAGCAGATTTCTCGCGACTGCGCGACGCGCGTACGGCCTTTGGGCCCTGGGCGCCCCTCCCGAGATAAATCAAACGTCAACCTAGCCTCCCGGTCGCGCGGATGAGGCCCCTTCCCGGGTGAAGTGGCGACCGCTCAGCACGGCTCAACGCCGCGCTTCAAAGCGCATGTCAGCAGCTTTTTGAACCCAAAAACACGTGCCGATGAGATGCCTGAAAGCATCTCCGGCCTACAAGAAAGAACACCCTCAGTGAATTCCAGTTTTTCCCAACTCGCCCTGATCGAGCCGTTGCAGCGTGCCCTCAGCGCCGAGAACTACCACACTCCGACGCCGATCCAGGCGCAGGCGATCCCGCATCTGCTCGCCGGGCGCGACGTGCTTGGCGTGGCGCAGACCGGCACCGGCAAGACCGCGGCTTTCGCGCTGCCGATCCTGCAGCGCCTCGCGCAGACGCGCGCCGCGCCGGCGCCGAAATCGGCGCGCGCGCTGGTGCTGACGCCGACGCGCGAGCTTGCCCTCCAGATCGATGAGAGCTTCCGCACCTATGGCCGCTATCTGCACCTGCGCCAGGCCGTCATCTTCGGCGGCGTCGGCCAGCATCCGCAGGTCCAGGCGATGGCGCGCGGCGTCGACATCCTCGTCGCCACCCCCGGCCGGCTGCTCGACCTGATGAACCAGCGCCATGTGCGCTTCGACGGGCTCAGCGTCTTCGTGCTCGACGAGGCCGACCGCATGCTCGACATGGGCTTCATCCGCGACGTGAAGCGGATCGTCGCCACGCTCCCCAAGGAGCGCCAGACGCTGCTATTCTCGGCGACCATGCCGGGCGATATCGCCGCGCTGGCTGAGAGCGTGCTCAAATCGCCGGTCAAGGTCGAAGTGACGCCGGTGTCGTCGACGGTGGAGCGTATCGATCAGCGGGTGCTGTTCGTCGACCACGGCAACAAGCGCCCGCTGCTGGCCGAGGTGCTGCGCGACCCAACGATCTCGCGCGCGCTGGTCTTCGCCCGCACCAAGCACGGCGCCGACCGCATCACCCGGGATCTCGCGCGCGGCAAGGTCGAGGCCGCGGCGATCCACGGCAACAAATCGCAATCGGCCCGCCAGAACGCGCTTGAGCGCTTCCGCACGGGGCGCGTGCGCGTGCTGGTCGCCACCGACATCGCCGCGCGCGGCATCGACATCGACGGCATCACCCATGTTATCAATTTCGACCTGCCGAACGTGCCGGAAAGCTACGTCCATCGCATCGGCCGCACCGCGCGCGCCGGCGCCGAGGGCATTGCGCTCTCCTTTTGCAGCGCCGAGGAGCGCGATTTCCTGCGCGACATCGAGAAGCTGACCCGGCGCAAGCTCGCAATCGTCGAGAACCATCCCTTCGCCCGACGCGACCCGCAGCCAGCGGCGCGCCCGCAAGCGCAGCCGCAGCGCCCGCACGGCCATCCCGCGCGCCGCCGCAGCCGGCGCCCGCGGCAGGGATACGCTCCAGTCGCCAAGCGCGCCTGAGAGCCGGCGCGCGCTTTCCTCTCGAGTGGAATCAGAAACCCCTCCCCCCTTGAGGGGGAGGTCGGCAACGCGCAGCGTTGCCGGGAGGGGGATAGAGGCGGGCGCGCTGGGCCAAGATGGCTGCAGCCGACGCGGCATGTGCTCCTTCCTGCACCTCGCGGGCGTCACCCCCCACCCTTCCCTCCCCCTCAAGGGGGGGAGGGAATGATCTTCATCGAGCCGACGGTTCCCTATGAACGGGACACGCCCTACCGCGGCCGGTCGCCGGCGAGCGTGATGCGGTGCATGATGCGGCGCTGGCCGTGATAGTCGTTCACGGGATTGTGCTGCACGGCGCGATTGTCCCAGAAGGCGAGCGAGCCCACCGCCCAGGCGAAGCGGCAGGTGAATTCCGGCCGCGTCTGGTGCCGGAAGAGAAAGGACAGGATCGGCGCGCTCTCCGCCTCGGTCATGCCGGCAAAGCGCGCGGTGTGCGCGACGTTGACATAGAGCGCCTTGCGGCCGGTCTCGGGATGGGTGCGCACCACCGGATGCTCGGCCACGAGCGCCTCGCCCGCCCGCGCGCTGGGATCGGATTTGATCCGGTCCTCGCGCGTCCGGCTGACATCGGCGCGGGCAGAGCTGTTGACCGCCACGAGGCCGTCGAGCAGCCGCTTCATGCCGTCGGACAAGGTCTCATAAGCGAGATACTGGTTGGCGAAGAGCGTGTCGCCGCCCACCTTCGGCACTTCGCGCGCCACCAGCAAGGTGCCCATCGGCGGACGCTCGAGATAGGTGGTGTCGCTGTGCCAGATGCCGCCGAAATTCACCGTCTCGTGCTCGAGCTTCGCCACCTGAATGATCTCGGGATAGCCCTCGATCCCGCGGACGAAAGGATATTCGACGGGCTCGCCGAAGCGGCGCGCAAAAGCGAGGAAGCGGTCGGGCGGGAGATCCTGGCCGCGGAAGAAAATGACGAGGTGATCGAGCAGCGCCCGGCGGATCGCCGCCACGGTGGCGGCGTCGAGCGGCTGGTCCAGCGCCAGCCCATGGATTTCGGCGCCGAGCGCGCCGGCGATGGGCCTGATGTCGAGCGCCGTCATCGACTGCTTCGCGCTCAATGCCCGGTGAAATCGGGCTGCTTGCGCGGATGCGCTTCGGCGAAGGGAGGCAGCGTCATGCAGTGCTCATAGACGCGCATCACCCGCTTATAGGGCGCAACCTCGGTCTTGAAGAGCTGGGCCGGCGTCACTTGCGTGACGAGGCAGATATCGGCCACGGTCGGGCTGTCGCCGTGGCAGAACTTTCCCGTGGGATTTTTCTCCGCCAGCAGGTCTTCCATCGCCTGCAGCCCGAGGCCGAGCCAATGCTGAATCCAGGCGGTGCGTTGCGCCTCCTCCAGCTTGAGCACGTCGGCGAGATAGTTGCGGATGCGCGGCACGATCAGCGGATGGGAATCGGCGATGTTGATCAACGCGAAGCCCCGCACCCAGGCGCGCGCCAGCAGATCCTTCGGCAGGATCGGCGGGCTCGGATATTTCTCCTCGATATACTCCATGATGGCGAGCGACTGGAACAGCCGGGCGTCGCCGTCATAGAGCGTCGGCACCACCGCCTGCGGATTCTGCTCCTTGTAGGCGGGATCGTACTGGTCGCCGCGGTCAAGGTTGATGACGACGTCCTCGCGCTTCAGCCCCTTGAGGTTGAGCGCGATGCGCACCCGGAACGTCGCCTGCGAGCGCCAATAGGTGTAGAGCTTCACGCGATCCTCCCCTGGTCGTTTCCCGAGCCTCGCATGCGGACGGGGCGATGTCGAGGCCGCGGGCATTGAGGCCGATGTCACTTCCGCTTGATCGCCGGCCGCTTGATCCTGAGCAGCTTCGCCGCGTTACCGCCGAGGATCGCCGCCTTCTCGTCGCGGCCGAGCTTGGCGCCGGAGACGAAGCCGACGGAATCGGCCTCGGCCATGTCGAAGGGATAGTCGCTGCCGTGCAGCAGGTGATCGCTGCCCCAGGTCCGCACGAGATATTCGAGTTGATGATGGGTGAAGACGATGGTGTCGAAATAGAGCTTCTTCAGATAGCTGCTCGGCTTCTTCTTGATCGCCGAGCGGCTGTCCGGGCGCGCGGCGTGGCCGTGATCGATGCGGCCGGAATAGGCCGGCAGGAAGCCGCCGCCATGGGCGACGCAGATCTTGAGCCGGGGATAGGCGTCGAGCACGCCGCCGAAGATGAGATGGCCCACCGCCACCGTGCTGTCGAGCGGGTTGCCGATGATGTTGTTGAAATAATGGTCGGAGAGGCGGCGGCCCTCGGTGAAGCCGTTGGGATGCAGGAAGACGAGGATGCCAAGCTCCTCGCATTTGGCGAAGAAGGGGCGGAAGCGCTGATCCGACAGCTCGGAGCCGGCAACATTGGTGCAGATCTCGACGCCGCGCAGCCCCAGCTCCTTCACCAGCCGCTCGAGCTCCGCCACGGCAAGCTCCGGCGCCTGCAGCGGCACCGTGCCCATGCCGACGAAGCGGTCGGGATGGCCGGCCACGATCTCGGCGATGCGGTTGTTGATGAGCCGCGAGGTCTCGCGCCCGAGCTCCGCCGGCGCCCAGTAATAGTATTGCGGCGGCGCCGGCGAGATCGCCTGCACGTCGATGCCGAGCCGGTCCATATCGGCAAGCCGCGTCTCGATCGAGGTGAGCTTGCCGCGGATGGCCTCCATCTGCCGCCGGTTGACCTCGCGCGTCGCTTCCGTCGCATGCCGCAGCGAGGGCTCGTAGTCGGGGCGGAAGCCGGGCTGCGCCAGCCGCTCCGCCTCGGGGGTGAGGACGTGGCAATGGATGTCGACGGTGAAATGGCGGCGCGGCGCGGCTTTGCCGCGGGCGCGCCTCGCCTCCACGCGCATCGCATGCGCCGCGGCGGGATGACAGGAATAAAGCACGGCGGTCAATTTCCTCCTCGCTCATAATGGCGCAGGGCGCGCCAGACCTTCTCGGGCGTCGCCGGCATGTCGAGACGGGTGCCGGGCAGCGCGTCGGCGATGGCGTTCATGACGGCGGCGAGAGCGCCGGTGGTGCCGGCCTCGCCGGTGCCCTTGACGCCGAGCGGGTTGGTGCGGCAGGGGACGGGATGGAGCGTGCCCGCCACATCCGGCACGGTGTCGGCGCGCGGCATCGCGTAATCCATGAAGGAGCCGGCGAGGAGCTGGCCGCTCCGGGAATCGTAGACCGCGTCCTCGTAGAGCGCCTGGCCGATGCCCTGGGCGACGCCGCCCTGGATCTGACCCTCTACCAGCACGGGATCGAGCGCCACGCCGCAATCATCGACCGCGACATAGGAGGGGATCACGACGACCCCGGTCTCGGGATCGATCTCGACCTCGCAGACATGGCAGCCATTGGGAAAGGATTGCGGCACTTCGGCGCGCGCCTTGCCGTCGAGCGCCTCGCCCGACGCCGCCGCCTTTTCCGCCACTTCGAAGAGCGAGAGCGCGCGATCGGTGCCGACGATGCGGAAGGCGCCGCCGCCATAATCGATATCGGCCTCGGCGGCCTCCAGCAGCCGCGCGGCGACGCGCCTTCCCTTCTCCAGCACAAGCTCGACCGCGCGCAGCGCGGCGGCGCCCGAGGTCATGGTGCCGCGCGAGGCGACGGTGCCGGAGCCGTCGACGCCGAGCCGCGTGTCGCCGGCGCGCACCCGCACTTTGGCAGGATCGATGCCGAGCCGGTCGGCGACGAGCCGACCGAAGATGGTGGCGTGACCCTGGCCGGTAGGGCCGGTGGCGAGATCGAGCGCCAGCGTGCCGTCGCCGGGAAAGGCGATGCCCGCCCCTTCCATCGGCGCGCCGCCGGCATGTTCCAGAAAGCAGGAGATGCCGAGCCCGCGCCGCTTGCCGGAGGCTTCCGAGCGCTTGCAGCGGCCGGCAAAGCCGTCGACATCGGCGCGCTTCAGCGCCTCCTCGAAGAGCGCGGGGAAATCGCCGCTGTCATAAGTGACGCCGATCGGCGCCTTGTAGGGGATCTCGCCGGGCAGGATCAGGTTGCGCCGGCGCAGCGCGACGCGGTCGATGCCGCTGATCCGCGCCGCTTCGTCGATCGCGCGCTCGATGGCGTAGTTGGCTTCGGGCCGCCCGGCGCCGCGATAGGGACCGGTCGGCACGGTGTTGGTGAAGACGCATTTGACCTCGCCGAGGATGCGCGGAATGCGGTACATGCTGCTGAGGCAGCGCGCGAAGTTGCTGGTGGCGATGAACGCGCCGTGCGAGGTGACATAGGCGCCCATGGCGGCCAGGACGCTGACGCGGAGCGCGAGGAAACGGCCTTCGCCGTCGAGCGCCAGCTCCACCTCGGTAATGGTATCGCGCGCCTGCTGGTCGGCGAGGAAAGCCTCCGAGCGCGTCGACATCCAATGCACCGGCCGGCCTATACGTCTTGCCGCCGCCAGCAAGGCGACATATTCGGGATAGGCTGGCGCCTTCATGCCGAAACCGCCGCCGACATCCTCGGTGACGACGCGCAGCCTGTCGCGCTCGATGCCGAGGATGCCGGCGAGCTGGTCGCGCAGCATGGCGACGCCCTGCGAACCCGCGCGGAGCGTGTAGACGCCACCGGCGGGATCGAAGCGAGCCGTGGCGCCGCGCGGCTCCAGCGAGGCGACGGCGATGCGCTGATTGACCACGGCAATCCGCGCCACGTGTTTCGCCTCGCGCATCAGCCGGTCGATCTCGCGGCGATTATCGGGCTCGCCGCCCAAGGCCCAGTCGAGCGCGACGTTGCCCGGCGCCTCGGCGAAAAGCTGCGGCGCGCCGGGCGCCACGGCTTCGCGCAGGTCGGTCACCGAGGGCAGCTCCTCGTAGTCGACCTCGACCAGCTCGGCCGCGTCCTGCGCCTCGGCGCGCGTGCGCGCGACGACCAGCGCCACCGGCTCGCCGACATGGCGCACATGGTCGCCGACCAGCGCGGGGCGATGCGGTACTTTGAGCGCGCCGCCGTCGCGGCCGGTCTGCGGCACCGGACGGGCGACGCTGCCGGCACCCATCGCCTCGATATCGGCGGCGAGAAGGATCGCGAGCACGCCCGGCATCGCCGCAGCCGCCGCGGTATCGACGCGACGGATGCGAGCGAAGGCATGCGGCGAGCGCACGAACCACGCGGCGGCCTCCCCCGCTTCCGGCGCATCCGCGGCAAAGCGCCCTTGCCCGCGCAGCAGCGCCTCATCCTCGATGCGTCCCCGCCAAACCGCCGTCACCGCCATGCCGTCCCTGCCTCAGAACACGCCGAGATGATGATGGAGATCGATGCCGCTCGCCTTCATTCCCGCCGCGGTGTCGCTGACGGCGACGCGGCCGCTGTTGAGGATGATGATATCGTCGGCGAGGTCGAACACCAATTTCGCGTTCTGCTCCACCAGCAGGATGGAAAGCCCCTGCTCCTTGAGCCGGCGCACGGTCGCCATCACCTCGGCGACGATCTGCGGCGCCAGCCCTTCGGACGGCTCGTCCATCAGCAGCACGCGCGGGTTGGACATGAGCGCGCGGCCGATGGCCAGCATCTGCTGCTCGCCGCCCGAGAGATGGCCCGCGGTCTGGTGCTGGCGCTCGGCGAGCCGCGGGAAGCTGGCGAAGACGGTTTCCAGCGTCCAGGGACGGCGCGTGGGCGCCACGGGCGGGCGCGCCGCCACCGCCAGATTCTCGCGCACGCTGAGGCTGCGGAAGATGCGCCGGCCCTGCGGCACCAGCGCCATGCCGCGCCGGGCGATCGTTTCCGGCGGCCAGGCGGTGACGACTTCCCCGAAGAGCATGACCGTGCCGAGGCGCGGCGGCAGCAGGCCCACGGCGACGTTCATGCAGGTGGTCTTGCCGGCGCCGTTGCGGCCCAGAAGCCCCAGCAGCCGCCCCTCGCCCAGCCGCAGCGACACGTTCTGAAGCACGTGGCTGTCGCCGTAATAGGCGTCGATGCCGCTGAGCACCAGCGTGTCAGCCGGCAAGATAGACCTCCCGGGTCCGCGGATGGGCCACCACCTCGCCGCGCGTGCCCTCGACGATGACCTGGCCGAAATGCATGACGGTGATGCGATCAGCAAGCTCGAGCGCCACGTCCATGTCGTGCTCGATCATGACCATGGTGACCGCGCGCGGGATCGAGGCCAGCAGAAGCTGCACCTCCTTGCGCTCGTCGACGGAAAGACCGGCAAAGGGCTCGTCGAGCAGCAGCAGCTTCGGCCGCTGCGCCAGCGCCATGGCGATCTCGACGCGGCGGCGCTCGCCGTAGGAGGTCTGCGCCAGCGGCCGGTCGGCGAGCGCCTCGAGGCCGACGCTGGCCAGCGCCGCCCGCGCGCGCTCGAGCAGGTCCCGTTGCCGGTCGAGGCGCAGGAACGGGTTCCAGCGCAGCGGCGACAGGCCCAGCAGCGACAAGGTGACGTTGCGCAGCAGCGTCTCGCGCGGGAAAAGCGTCACGATCTGGTAGGTCCGGGCAAGCCCCAGATGCGGCCGTGCGCGGCTCGGCAGAGCGGTGATGTCGCGCCCGAAGAGCGCGATCGCGCCGCCATCGGGCTTGAGCTCGCCGGTGATGAGGTTGAAGAGCGTCGTCTTGCCGGCGCCGTTGGGGCCGATGATCAGGCGGCGTTCGCCCGGCTCGACCTCGAGCGTGACATCGGCGGTGACGCTCAGCCCGCCGAAGGATTTTCGCAGCGCGTGGAGCGCGAGCGCGCTCATCGCGCGCCGCCCGCGGCGGGAACGCCGCGCAGCCGCGCCCAGAGCCAGCGCCCGAGCCGGGCCGAGCCGGGCACCAGCCCCTCCGGCATGAAGACGACGATGGCGACGAAGATGGCGCCCAGCACGAAGTTCCAGCGCTCGATATAGGCGCTCGCCAGGTTCTTCATGACGACCACGAGCGCCGCGCCGGCGATCGGGCCGAGCAGCGTTCCGCTGCCGCCGGAGATCACCATGAGCAGCACCTCCGCCGAGCTGCCGAGCGCCAGCACGTTGGGGCTGACGAACTGATTGTAGTAGCAGAAGAGCAATCCGGCGACCCCGCTCCAGAAGCCGGAGAAGAGAAATGCCAGGAAACGGACGAGCCAGACGTTATAGCCGAGCGCGGTCATGCGCCGCGGCTGGTCGCGCGTGCCTTTGATGCTGGCGCCCAGCGGCGAAGCGACGAGCACCGCCATCGAGACGACGGCGAGGACGAAGACGATCAGCGTGAAATAATAGAACGGCGCCGCCGGCGCCAGCGAGATGCCGAAAGGCTGCGGGCGCGCCGAGAGGCTGATGCCGTTGTCGCCGCCGGTGAGGCCGATCCAGCGATAGGCGAGGCCCCACAGGATCTGGCCGATGGCGAGCGTAATCATGAGGAAGCCGATGCCGGCGGCGCGCAGCGACAGCACCGCGAAGCCCGCCGAGGTCAAGAGGATCGCCGCCAGCGCGCCGAGCGCCGCCGGGAACTGGCCGACGCCGGCGGCGACGAGCCAAGCCGCGGCATAGCCGGCGACGCCGAACACGCCGGCATGGCCGAGCGAGACAAGCCCGGCATAGCCCACCATCACGTTGAGCCCGAGGGCGAAGATCGCGTAGATCAGGATTTGGCTGACGATATTGACGTAGTAGCCGTTGGCGACCCACAGCGGCACCGTCGCCAGCAGGCACACCGCCGCCGCCGCCGCGAGCCTGCTCATGGCACATGCTTGCCGAACAGGCCCTGCGGCCGGAACAGCAGAATGAGCAGCATCGGCAGGAACAGGACGATATAGGCGAGCTCGGGGAACAGCACCTGGCCGAAATTGTAGAAGAGGCCGATGACGAAGCTGCCGAGCAAGGCGCCGGGCAGGCTGCCGGTGCCACCGAGGATGACGACGATGAGCGCCAGCGGCAGCATGTCGGCATCGAGCCCGGGATAGACCGAAAGGATCGGACCGCCCATGACGCCGGCAAAACCGGCGATCGCCGCGCCCAGGCAGAAAACCAGGGTGAAGAGGCGCGAGACGCGGATGCCGGCGACGCGCGCCATGGGCGCATCGTCGACGCCGGCGCGAATCATCGCGCCGAGGCGCGTGCGCTCGAGCATCAGCCAGAGCGCGACGGCGACCGCGACGGCGATGACGACGATCGCCAGGCGATAGGTGGGAAAGACGATGCTGGCGATCGGCATCGCGCCGCGCAGGCTGCGAGGCGTGTCGAGCGGGATCGGATCGCCGCCCCAGATCATCAGGCAGAGATCGGCGATCATGAAGGAGAGGCCGAGCGTCACCAGCACCTGCGCCAGCTCCTGCCCGGCGAGCCGCCGCAGCAGCAGCCGCTCGATGCCGCCGCCGATCGCCGCCATCGCCGCCGCCGCCAGCAGCGCCGCCAGCCAGAAATCGAGCCCGAGCGCGAGAAAGCTCGTGCCGAGATAGGCGCCGAGCATGAAGAACGAGCCATGCGTCAGGTTGGGAATGCGCATCAGGCCGAAGATCAGCGAGAAGCCGGCCGACAGGAGAAAGAGGAGGCCGCCCAGGCTAACGCTGTTCACGCCCAGCAGCAGCCATTGGCTCATGATCGCTTCCCCGCGCAGGCGCCGCGCCCGCTTCAGGTCTTCAGCGCCGGATAGTCGCGGGAATAGACCGGCTGCTCCAGGTATCGGTGTTCGTCATAGGTCCAGAACTGGCTCACATTGGCATAGGTCTTGACGATGGTGTTGACGAGTTTGCCGTCCTTGCGCTCGAGCCTGCGGATGAAGACGTTGCCGACGACGTTGCCGAGATGGTCGAAATGGAAGGCGCCGCGCGGCGTATCGGCGAGCGAGACGCCGCGCAGGGCCGCGATCAGCGCCGAGCGGTCGTCGGTCTTGCCGCCGGTCTTGTGCAGCGCCGCCTCGATGCACATGCCGTTGATGTAGGTGCCCGCGGCGTAGCCGCCGGGAACGTTGCCGTAATCCTTCACCATGTCGGCGACGAACCGCTGGTTGCTGGGCGTGTCGAGCGTGCTCGAGTACCAGGAGGCGGAGACGGCGCCCACCGCGTCGTCGCCGAAGCTCTTGAGCAGGGCGTCGTCATAGGCGGTCCAACCGCCGAGAATCGGATATTTCGCCTTGGCGCCGAGCTCGGCATATTGCTGGTTGAACTTGATCGGATTGGAGCCGGCAAAGCCGTTCCAGACGCCGTCGATGTCGGCGAGTTGCGAAATGAACGGCGTATAGTCCGCGGTATTGAGCGGCGGCCACAGCTTCTTGACGATGAGGCCCCCTTCGTCCTCGAAGACGCGCTGGAAGCCGCCGGCCTGCTCGTAGCCGAAAGCGAAATCCTCGGAGATCGTCGCCATGCGCTTCAACTTCATCTCCTTGGCGGCGTAGTCGCCAAGCGGATGATTGCATTGCGAGGACGTCGCCGAAGCCCGGACGAAATAGGCATTGGGCCTGCGCTGCGTCATGTCGTCGGCGGCGGCAAGGCTTAGCATCGGCACCTTGGCCTCTTCGACGTAAGCGCTGATCGCCAGCAGCTCGAACGCCGCCAGCGGGCCGACGATGAAATCGACCTTGTCGCGCTCGATCAGTTCCTGCGCCTTGGTCTTGGCGCCAGCCGGGTTGCCGCCGGTATCGGCGATGACGAGATCGACCTTGCGCCCGGCCAGGCTCGATTGGCGCTGCTTGAGGAAGAGGGTAAGCCCCTGTTCCATCTGGATGCCGCCTTGCGCCAGCGGCCCAGTCTTCACCGTCAGCAGCCCGATCCGCACGCTTTGCGCCTGGGCGACCGCCGGCGCCCAGGGCACCACTGCCGCCGCCGCCGTTCCGGCAAGAAACTTGCGCCGATCGAGATTCCACGCCATCGAACCCTCCCCCTCGCACGCCCCTCTTGCGGCGGCTCGCTCTCGGTTGTCGCGCCCGGCACGAGCCGGGCTTGATCAAGGCGATAGCGATGATCGACGCGCGCCGCTGCGTCGTCCAGAAAAAAAGCGCCGGGCGGGCGCAGGATCGGGCGGAGCGGCCGAAGATCGCTCGCGGACGCTTGCCTTCCCGACCAATTTTATCAGATGATAAGGAAAGAGGAGCCCAGGCGCATGCAGCTCGGCTATTTCACCATGCCGCTCCACCCGCCGGAGCGCGATTATACCCAGACTCTCCGCGAGGACCGCGAGGCGGTCGTCCTGGCCGATCGCCTGGGCTATACGGAGGCCTTCATCGGCGAGCACGTCACCGACCGGGCCGAGACCATCACCTCCTGCCTGATCTTCATCGCCGGACTGATCGGCGAGACCCGGCGCATCAAGCTCGGCAGCGGCACGGTCAACCTGCCCAACACCCATCCCGCGACGGTGGCGGCGCAGGTGGCGATGCTCGACCATCTGCTCGAAGGCCGCTTCATCTTCGGCATCAGCCCCGGAGGCTTGCGCTCGGACGCCGAGGCGTTCGGCAATCTCGACAACGACCGCACCGCCATGTTCGTCGAGGCCATCGACATGGTGCTGAAGCTCTGGTCGTCCGATCCCCCGTACAACCTCGAAGGCAAATTCTGGAAGATCAGCACCGAGCGCACGCTCGACCGGCTGATCGGCCAGGGCGTGATGGTCAAGCCCTATCAGCAGCCGCACCCGCCGATCGTCGTCACTGCGGTGGCGCCCTTCTCCAAGGGCGTCGCCGCCGCGGCCGAGCGCGGCTGGACCCCGATCTCTGCCAACTTCCTGCAGCCGCCCTGGGTCGCCTCGCATTGGCCGATGTACGAGCAGGGCTGCAAGAACGCCGGCCGCCCGGCGCGGCGCAGCGACTGGCGGGTCGCCAAGAGCATCTTCGTCGCCGATGACGAGGCGCTAGCGCGCCGCTATGCCAAGGAGGCGGGTAGTCCCTACCGCTTCTACTACCGCAACCTCATGCGCAAGCTCATCGGCAACGGCCGGCCGGAACTCTTCAAGCATGACCGGGCCATGCCCGACAGCGCCATCACGCTCGATTATGTCGTGGACTCGCTGGTCATCTGCGGTACTGTCAACAGCGTCGTCGACCAGCTCCTCGCCTTCCGCGAGACGATCGGCGATTTCGGCACCTTGCTCTATGCCGGACATGATTGGGTCGACGCCGCGCTCGGCAAGCGCTCGATGGAGCTGATGGCGAGCGAGGTCATGCCTCGCGTCAACGAGGCATTGAAGTCGGCGGCGGCCGACTAGGCTCTGTCCCAGGGAGGGGCGATGGCGCGGGCAGAGGGCAGGAAGTTGGGCGGGAGGACGGCTCGTTCCGGCGACAGGCCGCGGCCGGCCGCTTCCGCCGCGGAAGGCCGCGCCATGACCGCCATCCTACACCCGCCGGCGCGCAAACCGCCGGCCGGCGCCGCGACGACCAGGCCGAAAACCGCCAAGGCGTCGAAGCGGCTGCCGGCGGCCGATCGCGAGCAGCAAATCCTCGCCGAGGCCATCCGCTTCTTCGCCGAAGTCGGCTTTGCCGGCCAGACGCGCGAATTGGCGCAGCGCGTCGGCATCACCCAGCCGCTGCTCTACCGCTATTTCCCGACCAAGCAGGATTTGATCGAGCGCGTCTTCAAGGAGGTGTTCCTGAAACGGATGGATCCGAGCTGGCCGGCGCTTCTTGCCGACCGCTCGCGACCGCTCGAAGCGCGGCTGCTCGACTTTTATCGCGGCTACGCGCGCGCCACCTATACCTATGAATGGATCCGCATCTATATGTTTTCGGCGCTGATGGGCAACGACATCAACCGGCGCTACATCAGCATCGTCGAGAAGAAGATCCTGAAGCCGATTTGCGCCGAGATCCGCCATCACTGCGGCCTGCCGCTCGCCCCCGAAACGCCGATCAGCGAGGCCGAGCTCGAGCATGTCTGGGTGATGCATGGCGGGCTCTTCTATTACGCCGTGCGCAAATACGTCTATCACAGCCGGGTGGCGGCCAATTTCGACGCCGTCGCGCGCCGCGCGGTGGCGGCGATGCTCGCCGGCGTCTCGGCGCTCGGCGCACCCTGATCCCTCACGGAGAAGACATGAAAACCGGCATCGTCGGCGTCGGCATCATGGGCTCGGCCATCGCCCGCAACCTCATCGCCGCGGGACTGCCGGTGATCGGTTTCGACATCGCGCCTCGGCGCCAAAGCGAGCTTGCCGCCATGGGCGGCGAAGCGGCGCCCTCGGCCGCCGCGGTGGCGGCAGGCGCCGACATCATCCTCACGAGCCTGCCGAGCATTGCCGCATTCGAAGAGACGGCGGCGGCGATCCGCGCTCATGGCGCCAAGGGCACGGTGGTCGCCGAACTCAGCACGCTGCCGATCGCGGTGAAGGAGCGCCATCGCGCCGCGCTTGCCGAGGCCGGGATCACGCTGCTCGACTGCCCCTTGAGCGGCACCGGCGCGCAGGCGGTGAACCGCGACGTCGTCGTCTATGCCTCGGGCGAGCGCGCGGCGTTCGAGCGCTGCGCCAAGGTCTTCGCCGGCTTCGCGCGGCTCAGCCATTATCTCGGCGCTTTCGGCAACGGCAGCCGGATGAAGTTCGTGGCCAACCTGCTCGTCGCCATCCACAACGTCGCCACCGCCGAGGCGATGGTGCTCGGCATCAAGGCGGGGCTCGCGTCCGAGGACATCGTCAAGGTCATCGCCAGCGGCGCCGGCACTTCGCGGGTCTTCGAGCTGCGCGCGCCGCTGATGGCCAAGGGCGAGTACCAGCCGCCGTCGATGAAGATCGATATCTGGCAGAAGGACATGGCGGTGATCGGCGATTTCGCCAAGAGTCTCGGCGTCGCCTTGCCGCTGTTCAGCGCCACCGTGCCGATCTACGACGCCGCCGTCGAGAAGGGCCTCGGCAACGACGACACCGCCGCCGTCTGCGCCGTGCTCGAGGCGATGGCGGGTATCGAGCGCAATCGCTGAACCGGAGCGGTAGAGGAAGCTCGGAGGCCGCCTCGCCTCGCTTCGCGGTTCCTCCTATGATGGCGTCATAGGGAGGAGCCGATGAAAGCCTTCGATCTCTCGGGCAAGGTCGCGATCGTCACCGGCGGCAATGGCGGCATCGGGCGCGGCATGGCGCAGGCGCTGGTCGAGGCCGGCTGCGCGGTCCATATCTGGGGCCGCAACGCCGAGAAGAACGCGCGGGCGCTCGAGGCGCTGCGCGCCAAGGGCCGCGCCGAAGCGGCGGTATGCGACGTGAGCGACGCCCGATCGGTCGAGACGGCGATGGCCAGGGTGCTCGACGCCTTCGGCCGGGTCGACGGCTGCTTCGCCAATGCCGGCATCGGCGGCGGCGGGCGACGCTCGTTCCTGGAGCGCCCGATCGAGGAATGGCGCAAGCTTCTCGCCACCAATCTCGACGGCGCCTTTCTGACGCTTCAGGCGGCGGCGCGGCACATGGTCGAGCGCGCCGGGCGCGGCGACGCCTTCGGCCGCCTTGTCGTCACCTCCAGCATCGCCTCGGTCTTCGGCACGGCGCGCAACGAGCATTACGCCGCGAGCAAGGCGGCGCTCAACGCGCTCACCCGCGCGCTCGCCGTCGAGCTGGCGCGCCACGGCATCACCGCCAACGCCATCCTGCCCGGCTGGATCAAGAGCGAGATGACCGAAGGCGTCATGAGCGACAGCAAGTTCGTCGGCGCGGTGATGCCGCGCATCCCGATGCGGCGCTTCGGCACGCCGGAGGATTTCGGCGGCATCGCCGTCTATCTCATGAGCGGCGCCTCTTCCTATCACACCGGCGACCTCTTCATGATTGACGGCGGCTACGCGCTTTTCTAGGCGATGGCGCAGTGATGGCAGCGAGCGCCTGGCCGGAGGATCCCGCGGCGATGCGCGCGGCGGCGCTCGCCTTCGATCTGAAGCGGCTGGAGCCGCGCTTCCTCGACGATCCCTATCCGCTCTACCGCGCGCTGCGCGAGCACGACCCGATCCACCGCATGCCCGACGGCTCCTTTTTCCTGTCGCGCTATGAGGATTGCGTCGCCGTCTATCGCGACGCCGAGACCTGGAGCTCGGACAAGAGGATCGATTTCCGGCCGAATTTCGGCACGAGCCTGCTCTATGAGCATCATACCACCAGCCTCGTGTTCAACGACCCGCCCTATCACACGCGCGTGCGCCGGCTGCTGGCGCCGGCCTTCGCCCCGCGCGCGCTGAAGGCGCTGCAGTGGCGAGTCGAGGCGCTGGTCGACCGGCTGCTGGACGCGATCGCGGCGCGCGGCGGCTGCGACCTCATCGGGGATTTCGCCTCCGCCATCCCCGTCCAGCTCATCGGCGACATGCTCGGCGTGCCGCAGCAGGAGCGCGGGCCGCTGCGCGGCTGGTCGCTCGCCATCCTGGGCGCGCTCGAGCCGGTGCTGTCGCCGGCGCAGCGCGAGCAGGGCATCGCCGCCGTCGCCGAGTTCAAGGACTATCTCACCGGCCTTGTCGCCCGGCGCCTCAAGGAGGGCGGCGGCGACGACAGCGAGATCCTGTCGATCCTGATCAAGGCCAGCGCGTTCAGCGGCGACGACGGCGCCGAGGAGCGGCTGAGCAAGCTCGAGCTGTTGCACAATTGCATCTTTCTCTTGAACGCCGGGCACGAGACGACGACCAACCTCATCGGCAACGGCATCGACCTGCTGCTCCGCCATCCCGAGGCGCTCGAGGATCTCCGGCGCGCGCCCGCGCTCATCGACACCGCGGTCGAGGAGTTCCTGCGGCTGGAAAGCTCGAACCAGCTCGGCAACCGGCGCGCGCGGCGGGACACCGCGCTGGGCGGCGTGGCGATGCCTGCCGGCACCTATGTCCATATCGGCATCGGCGCCGCCAATCGCGATCCCGCGCAATTCCCCGATCCCGAGCGGCTCGATCTTCGCCGCCAGCCGAACCGGCATCTGGCCTTCGGCACCGGCATTCATGCCTGTGCCGGCATGTCGCTGGCGCGCATGGAAGGCGTGGTGGCGATCGGCAGATTCGTGCGGCGCTTTGCCGCGATCGAGCGCGACGGCGCGGCGGTCCGCGGCGGCCGCGCCCGCTTCCGCGGCTTCCTGCGCTATCCCCTGCGGGTGGGTTAGCCGAGCGTCTCCTCGACGAGCCGCCACAGGCGCTCCGGCGCCTCGACATGCGGGCTGTGGCCGAGCCCCGCCAGCACCGCCGCCCGCGGATCGTAGCGGCGCATCTGCCCCAGCGTTACCATGGGGTCGCGCTCGCCCGCGGCGAGATGGAGCGGCGCGCGCATCGCCGCGATCACACCGTCGATCGAAGGGCCGACCACCGCGCCGATGCGGGGATCGGCGGCAAGACGGAAGCGGCCGCCTTCCTCGACGATGCCTGCCGCCGCCGCTGCCGCGCCGGGGTCGACCAGCCCCGCAAGGCCAGAGACGCGGAGATAGCGCTCGACCGCCTCTGCGCGCGAGGCGAACCAGCGGACGGGCACCAGCGCTTGCGCCCGGGCCTTCGCGATTTCCTCCTCGCTCCAGACGAGCTTGACGCCGAAGGCGATCACCTGGCGAACAGCGAGCCCAAACCAGCCGCTGGCGAGGCTCATGGCCACGGCGCCGCCCATGGAGTGGCCGAGCGCCACCACCTCCTCGCCCTGCTCGAAAAGCCCCGCGACATCGGCGGCGTGCGCGCCGAAGCTGTAAGGCGCGCGATGATCGGAACGGCCATGGCCGCGCAGATCGGGCGCGAGCCACCGCCCGGGCCAACGCGAGGCCAGCACCGGGCGCAGCCCGTTCCACACCTCCGCATTGGCACCGAGCCCGTGCAACAGCAGCAGCGCCGGGCTGCCGCTGCCGCCGCTCTCGACCCACAGGCCCGGCCCGGGCGCGCTTGGTGCCATGCGCGGGACCGTAAGGGCGCGCGCAGAGACGGTCAATCGCCGCAGACCATAGGCGCGGCGCGGCGCCGCGGTGTAGAGTGGGACCAAGCAGGCGCGAGGACGCAGGACGCGGCCCGACGTCCAGGAGAAGCGCCGCGCGAGGGATCGCCGCCAGGAGGACAGGCCGATGTCGGGATTCGAGGGGTTCCCCGGAGGCGAGGTGCGCGCCAAGCTCGATCACCCCGTGATCGACGCCGACGCCCATATCGTCGAATGCGACTTCGCCCATCTCGATTTCGTGCGCGAGCTGGGCGGCGAGGAGATCGCCCGGAAGGTGGCGGCGCTGCGCGCCCATCACGGACCGACGGTGCGCGGCTTCTGGTGGGGGCTGCCCTCGGGCGAGCATACCGGCGACCGCGCCTTGGCGCAGCTACCGCGCTATTTCCGCTCGCGCCTCGACGAGCTTGGCATCGACTTCGCCCATTGCTACACGACGCGCGGCCTCAGCCACGTCTATTTCCCCGACGCCGAGGCGCGGCGCGTGAGCTGTCGCGCGCTCAACATGCTCTATGCCGAAATGTTCGCCGACGTCGCCGACCGGCTGCGGCCGGTGGCGGTGATCCCGACCTATACGCCGCAGGAAGCGATCGAGGAGCTCGACTTCGCCGTCACGGAGCTTGGCCACAAGGCGGTGATGATCGGCACCGAGCTGCGCGGGCCCGGGCGGGTCGCGACCGGCGAGGACCCGTTCCTGTCGCCGCCGCAGGCGACGCGCTCGATCGTCATGGATTCGCCCCATGATTACGATCCCTTCTGGCGCAAATGCATCGAGCTGAAGGTCACGCCGGTCTGCCACACCTCCTCGCGCGGCATCGGCTATCGCGCCTCGCCGAGCAATTACGTCTTCAACCATCTCGGCGATTTCGCCGGCGGCGCCGAGTTCTTCTGCCGCTCGCTGATCTTCAGCGGCGTCACCCGGCGCTTTCCGGCGCTGAGCTTCGGCTTCCTCGAAGGCGGGGTCGGCTGGGCGGTCAATCTGCTCAACGACATCGTCGAGCATTGGGAAAAGCGCAACGTCAAGGCGATGGAGCGCAACCTCGACCCGGCGAAGCTCGACCTCGAGCTGCTGGCGAAGCTGTTCGCGGAGTTCGGCGGCAAGCGCCTTGCGCCCGAGCGCCTGCGCGCCAACCCGCATGGCCACTTCATGATCGATCGCCCCGAGGGCCATGACGAGTTCGCCGCCTGCGCGCTCACCGAGATCCCGCAGCTACGCGCGCTTTTCGTCGAGCCCTTCTATTTCGGCTGCGAGGCCGACGACCGCATGGTCTCCGTCGCCTTCAACCGCCGCCTCAACCCGCTGGGCGCGACGCTGAAGCCGGTGTTCGGCTCGGATATCGGCCATTGGGACGTGATCGACGCCGCCAGCATCCTGACCGAGGCCTGGAGCCTGGTGACCGCCAAGCTGCTCACGCCGGAGAATTTCCGCGACTTGACCTTCGTCAACCCGGCGATGATGCATCTGTCGATGAACCCGGATTATTTCCGCGGCACGGCGGTCGAGGACGCGGCGGCGGCGCTGCTGCGGCAGCGCCGCCCGATTGCCGGTTCCGCTACGGCCTGAGCTTTTCCTTCTCGTAGCCGGCGACGCGCTTGTAGGCGTCGGTGATGGCGACCAGCTCCTCGCGGCTGATCACGTCATCGATCGAGGCGAAGGGCTTGTCGCCGGTGCGCTTGTGCACCTCGCCGAGGATCCAGTCGGGCGGCGTGGTGCGGTTGGTGCGTACCACTTTCGCCGTGGCCTCCAGCCGCCGTCCCTCATAGGCGGCGAGCGCGGCGGCGGGATCGGCGCCGGCGGCAAGGCAATCGGCCAACGCGCGCGCGTCGAGGATCGCCTGTCCGGCGCCGTTCGAGCCGCGAGGATACATCGGATGCGCGGCATCGCCCAGGAGCGTGATCCGCCCGAAGCTCCAGCGCGGCAGCGGATCCTTGTCCACCATGGGATATTCCAGCGCAATGTCGGCCCGGCGCAGGAAGTCCGGCACGTCGAGCCAGTCGAAA
>DASPSJ010000098.1:0-7715 GCA_035623985.1 Allostellaceae bacterium
GGGCATGTCCGCGTCCATCCGCTGCTCGCCTGGACCGAACTCGATGTCTGGCGCTACATCGAGCGCGAGGGCATGCCGGTGGTGCCGCTCTATTTCGCGCGCGAGGGCAAGCGCTTCCGCTCGCTCGGCGAGAAGGACATCACCTTCCCGATCGCGTCGAACGCCGCGAGCATTGCCGAGATCATCGCCGAGCTCGAGGCCTCGCGCGAGCCCGAGCGCGCCGGCCGCGCCATGGACCATGAGAGCGAGGACGCCTTCGAGCGCTTGCGCACGCAGGGCTATATGTGATGGCCGCACCGCCGCTGAAGCTGGTGGTGGTCGGCCACGTCGACCACGGCAAATCGACCCTCATCGGCAGGCTGCTGCACGAGGCCGGCGTGCTGCCGCGCGGCAAGGTCGAGGAGCTGCAAAAGATCAGCGAGCGCCGCGGCGTGCCGCTCGAATGGTCGTTCACGCTCGATTCGCTCCAGGCCGAGCGCGACCAGGCGGTGACCATCGACACGACGCGCTTCTGGCTCAATCTCCGCGGCCGCGACCTCGTCATCATCGACGCGCCGGGCCACCGCGAGTTCCTCGCCAATATGGTGAGCGGCGCCGCCGGCGCCGACGCCGCGGTGCTGGTGATCGACGCCGCCGAGGGCCTCCAGGACCAGACGCGGCGGCACGCCTATCTGCTGCGCCTTCTGGGGCTCGAGCAGATCGCGGTCGTCGTCAACAAGCTCGACCTCGTCGATTTCGCCGAGGCGCGCTTTCGCGCGCTCGAGCAGGAAGCGCGCGATTTCCTCGCCGGGCTCGGCCTTGCGCCCAGCGTCGTGCTGCCGCTTTCGGCGCGCCACGGCGACAACCTCGCCCGCGCCAGCGCGAACCTCGCCTGGCATGAGGGGCCGACGCTCATCGAGGCGCTGATCGCTTTCGGCGCGGCGGCGCCGGCGGAAGAGGCGCCGCTGCGCCTGCCCATCCAGGACATCTATCGCCAGGAGGATCAGCGCATCCTGGTCGGGCGCATCGAGAGCGGCAGGCTGCGTCCGGGCGACACGCTACTGTTCTCGCCATCGAACAAGCTCGCGCGGGTGAAGAGCCTCGAAGCCTGGCCGGGCCCGGCGCGCGCGGTAGAAGGGGCGGGGCGGTCGGTGGGCTTCACGCTCGACCGGCCGCTCTTCCTGGAGCGCGGCGAGGTTGCGAGCCATGTGGAGAACGCGCCGCTCATCGCCAACCGCTTCGGCGCGAGCCTCTTCTGGCTCGGCACCGAGCCGCTGGCGGCGGGGCGGGAATACCGCTTGCGGCTCGGCACGGCCGAGGCGCCGGTGACGCTCGAGCGCATCGAGCGCGTCATCGATACCGACAGCCTCGCGCCGCTCGAGGCGAGCGAAGTGCAGCGCGACCAGGTGGCCGAGGTGGTGCTGCGCAGCCCGGCGCTCTTGGCGCTCGACGATCATGCGCGGCTGCCGCGCAGCGGCCGCTTCGTGCTGCGCGACAAGGGGGCGACGGTCGGCGGCGGCCTCATCCTGCTGCGCGGCATCGAGGACCAGCGCCGCGCCGCCACCGGCAAGGCCGACAATCTGACGCTCGTCTCGCACAAGGTGAGCGAGGAGATGCGCACCCAGCGCTTCGGCCACAAAGGCGGGGTGCTGTGGCTCACCGGGCTTTCCGGCGCCGGCAAGTCGACGCTCGCCATGGCGGTGGAGCAGCATCTCTTCCGCAAGGGCTATGCCGTCTATGTGCTCGACGGCGACAATGTGCGGAGCGGCCTCAACGCCAATCTCGGATTCTCGCCCGAGGACCGCGTCGAGAATATCCGCCGCGTCGGCGAAGTGGCGGCGCTGTTCGCCGATGCCGGCTTCCTCTGCATCACCGCCTTCATCTCGCCCTATCGCGCCGACCGCGCCCGCGCGCGCGCCGCCGCACCCCCCGGCCATTTCCACGAGGTCTATGTCAGCGCGGATCTCGCCACCTGCGAGGCGCGCGATCCCAAGGGGCTTTACCGCCGCGCGCGCGCCGGCGAGATCGGCGAATTCACCGGCGTCTCCGCGCCCTACGAGCCGCCCTTGGCGCCGTCGCTGATGGTGGACACGGCCAAGGCGCCGATCGAGGCCTGCATCGAGCAGATCCTCAACTATGTCGCCCAGCATTTCGCCCCGGGCGGCGGTGCGGCTTGATTTGCCGCGGGGGAGCCGGTAGACCCCTGCCGCGTCCCCGTCGTCTAGAGGCCTAGGACATCGCCCTTTCACGGCGGTAACACGGGTTCGAATCCCGTCGGGGACGCCACCCTACGCCAAGGCTTCGGGTGGCGCAGCCACCTGGAGCCTTGGCGTAGGTGGACCGGAAATCCCACGCTCTCGTTCAATTCTCCTCTCGCTTCACGCTGACTGACCGCCGGAACCTCAGCGCGCGTGGCTCTCAGTACTGAGGATGCGCGAGGCTTCGTCGTGGTTGACCTTTCGTGGCGGATGCGACGCCGACACTACGCCGCCGATGTACACCGTCGACACAAATTCCACCTGCGCCGATGACGTAGCCTCGCCGCAGACCGGCTCGGATCCAATGGTACGACTGCACCCCTCAGCCGCCAAGGCTCACCTTGGACCGGTCACCTTGGTATAATTGGGTATAATTGGGGTCGGAGTTGATTTTCGGTAATGCTGATCGATAACTATCCCAATCGCAGATAAATCAGTCCCTATTTTTCTTGTATCTAATGACATAGATATGGATATGTATCTATTATGCCAATAGACATAAGGAGAGGAACATGGGCGATGCCATGCCGGATACGGCCATCGTTCCGGCCACCGGCAAGATCATCCCCGAGGAAGCGGCGGCGATGCTTCGGGCCGCCTTCAACTTATTCGACCGGTGGGGCATCAACGACACGCAGGCGCGGATCCTCCTCGGTGAGCCCAGCCCATCGACCTTCTACAGGTGGAAGCGCGGCAAGATCGGCGCGATCCCGCACGACACGGCGTGGCGCCTCGGCGACCTCATGGGCGTCCACAAGGCGCTCCGGCACATGTTCACCGATCCGTCGCGCAGCTATGCCTGGGTCTCAAAGCCGAACGCCGCGTTTGGCGGTCGCTCGGCGCTCGACCGGATGCTCGCCGGCGCTCCCAGCGACATCACCGCTGTTCGCGCTTATCTCGATGCCGAACGCGGCGCATGGTGACACCGCCGGTGACGGATGTGAGCTGGCAAAAAAGCCACCGCCTCATTCGCTCGATCTACCCGCCGGTCGACTTGTTCGAGGACATCGCGCCGCCGCGCGATTGGGAGCTTACCGCCAGCGCCGAGGCGAAGACCAATCCCCGGCTGCGCGACGAGATCGGCGACCTCACGCTTGTCCCCGCCGAGCGCCGCGTATCGGGACCGAGCGCGAGTTGGGCCATGGCGCCATTCACCCATGCCTCGCGCGACCGCCTCAGCCGCCGGGAATTGCGCCGGCGCCGATCAGGTGCAGAACTACAACTCACTTGTGAAAGACCGGCCGTTCTGCCCTCGCGCGGAGCACCGGTTTTTCGCCTATTCGCCTTTCACCGGAACTTTGCGAGGACAGCATGTCAGCGAGCGCCACAGATCCAGCGCGGAGAAGGCGGCAAGCTTTGAGACGTACCGACGCGGCGATTTTTGGGGCCGGAGGACGCTACGTGGCGATCATGATGACGGGAAGCTGGCGAGTCGCCGTGCGACGTGCGGCAATCGTCGGCGGCCTTGGCACGGCCCTTCTCCCACAAATAGCTCGATCAGAGGTATTCGTCTGCCCAAACCCGCCCTCCGCCCATTCCTTTTTCCTGACAATTGACGAGAAAAGGAGATCGCTGGCACTTGAATGGACAACCGAAACTACTGGAACAAACTGCCTTCAACTTTTTGTTGATGGTGCCGTTGCGCCCGTATTTCAGGGGCCGTCTGCGGCCTACTGTTCGGTGCTTTTGTCCGAGAACGAAAAGGTCCATCAGACCGTTCAAATAACTGACGACAAGGTGAATGCCTTTGCTCACTCGCCCTCAGGGGGAGACGTTGGCGTAGTGCTTGATCGGCGAACGGGAATAGCTCGCTTTTATGCCGGCAAAACCCTTGAATGCCATCGTGCACGAAGTTAAGCTGTGCGGACTTTTCTTTTTTCTCTCGCCTGGCCGGCAAGTGTCGGCTTGATCCAGGCCCGCCGTTGCGGCCCCGAAGTCGTTGAGCTCGCGAATTGCGCGAATTGCGCGAATTGGGGTCAGAGTAATAATTGGAATAAAATAATTGGGGTCGGAGCTAATTTTTCAGCGGCACTGGTCGATACCCCCGTCCACCCCGCTCGAAGCGCCTAGACCACGGCAAAGCACCGAGCCTACTCAGCCGCGCGCGGAAGTCGGAGGATCGTAGGCCCGGATCGGCGGCAGGTTGCCCCGGAAGCGTTCGAGCTCGACGCTCGTGAGCTGCCCCGTGCAGCCCTGCGCGAGGCGCGAGGTGCCGACGTCGCGCGTCAGCACGTTGGGATTCCCATGCACGCAGAGCGGCGCCTCCTCCTCGGGATCCGCCGGGTCATACCAGGCCCCGGTGGGGAGCTGCACGACGCCTTCGCGGATGTCTGCCGTCACGCTGGCGGCGGCGAGGCAGGCGCCGCGCGCGTTGAAGAGGCGGACGATGTCGCCATCGGCAATGCCGCGCCGCGCCGCATCGGCCGGATGGATGCGGACGATCTCGCGGCCGCGATGTTTCCGGGCGCTGCTGTGGCCGCCGAAATCGAGCTGGCTGTGCAGGCGCGTCGCCGGCTGGTTGGCGATCAGCCGCAACGGGTGGCGCGTGGTCGGCGCATCGGCCGGCGGCAGCCAGGCGGGATGGCCGGGGCAGTCGGCATAGCCGAAGCCGGCAATGGTTTGCGAGAAAATCTCGATCCTGCCGCTCGGCGTCGGCAGCTTGTTGAGGTCGGGATCGCCGCGGAAGGCGCGCAGCATCCCGCCATCGTCCGGCACCGAAAGCAGCGTCACCTCGCCGCGCCGCCAGAACGTCTCGAAATCCGGCGCCGGCAAACCCTGCGCCGCAAGCGCCGCTTGCGTGCGCGCGTAGAGGTGGCGCAGCCACTCCCTCGCGCTGCGGCCTTCGGTGAAGGCATCGGCGGTTCCCAACCGCTCGGCGAGCGCCGAGAAGATCGCATAGTCGTCGCGCGCCTCGCCGTAGGGCTCGGCGAGCCGGTGCATCGCCACCATCAGCGGATCGGTCGGCCCGGCGCCGATATCCTCGCGCTCCAAGGTCATGGTCGCGGGGAGGACGATGTCGGCGTGCCGCGCCGTCGCGGTCCAGGCGCTCTCATGCACGACGAAGGTGTCGACGCGCGCCAGCGCCCGCCGCAACCGGTTGAGATCCTGATGGTGGTGAAACGGGTTGCCGCCCGCCCAGTAGACGAGGCGGATGTGAGGATAGGTCAGCCGCTGCCCGTTGTAGTCGAAGGGTTGGCCGGGATTGAGCAGCATGTCGGCGATGCGCGCGACGGGGATGAAGTCGCGAACGCCGTTCGCGCCCTGCGGCAGCGTCGGGATCGGCACGGCGTTCGGCCGCCGCCCGGTATGCGCCAGCGCGCCCAGCGCGTAATGGTAGCCGCCGCCGGGCAGGCCGATCTGCCCGAGCATGGCCGCCAGCACCGCGCCCATCCAGACCGGCTGCTCGCCATGTTCGGCACGCTGCAGCGCATGGGCGACGACGACGAGGCTGCGCTTGCCGGCGAGCCGGCGCGCGAGAGCCGCGATGTCGCCGGCAGCGACGCCGGCGATCGCGGCGGCCCAGGCGGCGTCTTTCGGCCGTCCGTCGACGCGGCCCATCAGGTAGTCTTCGAAAATCGGCCAGCCGACGCAGTAGCGGTCGAGGAAGGCCCGGTCGTGCAGCTCTTCTGTCACCAGCGTGTGCGCCATGCCGAGCATCAGCGCCACGTCGGTGCCGGGGACGAGCGGCACCCAATCGGCGGCCGCTTCCTCGGGCAGGTCGGGGCGGAGCGGGCTTACGAGGATGAAGCGGCAGCCGCGCTCGCGCGCGCTGCGCATGGCGCCGCGTTCGACGTGGCGGCTGATGCCGCCGCTTCCGACCATGCTGTTCTTGAGCGCCATGCCGCCGAAGGCGATGACGATGTCGCTGCACTCGGCGACTTGCTCCCAGGTCACGTTGTGCCGGGTGATCGCTTCCATCGGGCCCAGAATGTGCGGCAGCAGCACGCCGGACGCGCCGGCGCTGTAGCTGTTGACCGAGCGCACATAGCCGCCGAGCGAGGCATTGAGAAAGCGGTGGATCTGGGCTTGCGCGTGGTGGAACCGCCCCGCGCTCGCCCAGCCGTAGGAGCCGCCGAAAACGGCACCTGGTCCATGGGCGTCGCGAACGCGCGTCAGCTCGGCGGTGAGCAGGTCGAGCACGCGGTCCCAGGCGACCGGCACGAATTCATCGCGCCCGCGCCGATCGTCGGGGCCGGCGCCGCGCTCGAGCCAGCCGCGCCGAACGCAGGGGCGGGGGATCCGCGCCTTATGGCGCAGCGCATCCGCGAAATTGTGCAACACCGGACTGGGATCCGGGTCGCCCGGATGCGGCCGCACCACCAGCCGGTCCTTGTCCCAGGCGGCGGAGAAGACGCCCCAATGAGAGCTGTGCGGCCTAAGGACCATCTCCTCGTCAGCCCCGGCCATCTCCCGCTCCTCGGCGTCTTGCGATTTACACCATCTGTTATGTGTCATTTGCGCGCGGCGTCAAGGCCGCTTGAATTGTGAATTGGGGTCGGAGTTGATTTTCTCCCCGCTCGCCGATAATCTCGACCGCTCCAGCCCGCAACGATTGCAGCGAGGATCCCATGGCCCGAGGCGGCCGCTACTTCCTGCCGGAGCAGCCGCTCCACGTCATCCAGCGCGGCAACAACCGCCAGCCGATCTTCTTTGACGGCGGCGACTATGCGCGCTATCGCGACTGGCTCGTGGAGGCCGCCGCTTCCTATGGCTGCGCCGTGCACGCCTATGTCCTCATGACCAACCACGTGCATCTGCTGGTGACGCCGGAGACGGCGGAAAGCCTGCCGCGCACCATGCAGTCGCTCGGCCGCCGCTATGTGCGCTACGTGAACTTCATCCATCGGCGGACCGGCACCTTGTGGGAGGGCCGCTATCGCGCGGCGCCGATCGACAGCGAGGCGCATTTCCTCGCCTGTTGCCGCTACATCGAGCTCAATCCCGTGCGCGCCGACATGGTGGCGCATCCGCGCGACTATCGCTGGTCGAGCTGGCGGGCGCATGCCGCGGGCGCCGCCGATCCGCTGGTGAGCGATCATCCGCTCTATCGCGCGCTCGGCCGCACCGCCGCCGAGCGGCAGAAGGAATATCGGGCGCTGTTCCGCCCGGTGCTCGATCCCGATTTCGTCGACGCGCTGCGCGCGGCGACGAATGGCGGCTGGGCGCTCGGCGGCGACGGCTTCAAGCGCAAGATCGCCAAGGCGATGCGCCGGCGCGTCGCGCCGCTGCCCAGAGGCCGGCGGCCCAAGGTCAGGGACGACCGGCGGCAGGTCAATCCAATCTGATCCCCATTTCGCGGGGCCGGCGGTCGAAGATCAAGGTCGACGGGCGGCGGACAAATCGACTCTGAGTGCGCCGGGAGACCGGCAAGGAATAGTGGGTGCAAGTCCCACGCAGTGAAGGAGTAGCGAACCACACTGTCCCCGAGTCCTGCGTGAGTATCCGTCGGCGACGGCGGCCACGAAGCGTTGACAGGGG
>DASPSJ010000111.1:0-34557 GCA_035623985.1 Allostellaceae bacterium
CGTCATTACCTACTCCCCTTGGTCAGTCGGATGAACGCTCGATTCCTCGACACGCAAGCAACGCAAAGACGTTTCGCGCACGGGCTCTCCGTGCCGATGGCATCCAGAACGGGCCGGCGGGGTCGGCCGCAGACGCTAGGACGAAGTCATTCCGTCGCCCACGGATCTGCGTAAGATGCGGCGGCTCCCGGCGGAGCCACTCGGTCGCCGATGTTCTTCACGACGTCTCTCGCGCGATGGCGCCGAGCCACGGCTCGAGTAGGGTCGAGCCGAATATCTTCGGCATGCTCATGACGTCGCACGTCTCCGCAATTCTTCTCAAATTGGTCTCTCAATTGCTCCTTGGAACGCCGTGTTCCTTGGAATGCGGACAATATCTCACGCGGCGGTTAGAAATTCGTTGAAGCGCGGCACGATTTTCCGCCTGTGGGCGATGACACATCATTGCCACGCACGCGATGGTCGTTGCGTCGCATCGGCTGCTGACACATTTTTGCTCCGGCGCCGCGTGCGTCGTCGTGATTCGGAAAAGACAAGGAAGATTGTTGGCACGCAGGAGTGTGTTCCGCACGCCATCGTCCTGTCGGGAGGTTGCCTCGATGGTAGGAAAAAGGGGCACCTGAGCGGGACAGAAGATGCTTGGGTGTTGCCGACCGGAACCGAATTGCGACAGGCGCGGGTCTCGGCGCACGAGATCCAGCCATCCCGGCCAATAAATGCGGACAGGGACCGAACCCTCGGCCGGGCTTCAGCGGATATGTCACCGCCTCGTCGGTGACCTAACGCCGGTTGCGCCCGACCACGATCTCGTCTCTTTTGCCTCGGGAGTCGTTCCACGCGGTGAGTGGCTGCTCCGGCGGGCGTGCGCCAACGAAATACCTGGCGCGTGACGCGGCCCATGATGCTTGGTTTGGTCGTTACCGCCCACCGGCAAACGCGTCAGGCGCGCATGTAAAACTCAACGCGCATCAGCCATCGCGCCTTCCGCTAACCTCGCGCTCCAACCCGGCAGAACCGGATCGGTGCGGCGAGGCCGCGCAGCGTCATCTCGTCCTCGATCACGGGCCGGCCGGCGATGGCGCGGCGCGCCGCCGGGTCCGCCAGCACCGCTTGCGACAGAAGAATCTCGCCGCCGCGGCATTGGTGCTCGAGGCGCGCCGCCGCGTTCACCGTCGTGCCGAAATAGTCGAGCACGTCGGCCGTCGTCACGGCGACGCACGGGCCGGCGTGGAGGCCGAGCTTGAGTGTGATCGGCCCGTCGGCGCGGTCGCGGTTGAACGCCGCCAGCTCGTCCTGGATCGAGAGCGCCGCCCCCACCGCGTCGGCGGGGTCGTGGAAGGCCGCCATGATCGCGTCGCCCACGGTCTTCACGATGAAGCCGTTGTGGCGCTGCACGCGCTCCGACAAATAGGCGAAGTGGTCGCGCACGAGGCGATAGGCGCTGGCGTCGCCGAGCTTCTGGTAGAGCTGCGTCGAGCGTTCGAGGTCGGTGAACATGATCGTCACGCTGCCGATCTCGGCGTCGTCGCCGGGGCGCAGCAATTGCTCGGGGCAGAGGCGGCGAAACGCCGGCAGCGCGATGACGCGCTCGCCGGTGAGCGCGTCCTTGGCCCAGTTGCGGTCCTCGACGACGAAATACCGCGCTCGCGCGGTGTCGTTGCGAATGAAAAGCTCGTTCTTGCGGCCCGGCGCCCCGAGGATAATGCCGGACTCCAGCGCGTGCAGCTCCGGGATCATCTCGTCCGCCCCGATCTCGGCCTCGGCGGCGGGGCCCGCTTCGACGGTGCGGAAGCGATAATCGCCCGGCGGCAGCGACAAGGCGAAGCCGGCGCTTGCCTCTGCGGCGACCTCGGCCTGGAACTTCACATGCGGCGTGGAGGCGGGGCCGAGCAGGCAGAATTCGCCCTGGGGCAGCACCCGCACCCAGGGCTCGGGGTGAAAGGTCAGCTCGACGCTGCGGGTGAAGTCGCGCTCATAATCGATGTTGCAGGAGGGGCAATGCGCCCCCTTGGGCAGTTCGTGCAACCGGCGCACGCGCGCCTTGGCGCCGCGGCAGCGCGGGCACAGCAGGTCCCAGCCCATCGCCAGGATGCCGCGCGCCTGCGCCGCGAGAAAAAGCTCGATGACCGCGTTCGGCTCGGCGTTCCAGAGCCGCGCCAGGGCGAGCGGCCGCAGGCCGCGCACCGTGACGGCGGGCGCGTGCTTGAGAAACTCCATCAGCCGCGGAGCGAGGCCGTGGGAGGCCGGATCGGCTTCGAGCTGGCGGGCAAGCGTATCGAGGCGCGAGCGCGAGGGGCGCTCGACAAGGGTGCGCTCGCTGCTGCCGGGCACGCCGCCGCGGCGCGCGGCCTCGTGGATCATCTTCTCGATGGCGGCGACGCGCTTGTTGCCTTCGCGCGTGATGAGGCCGAGCGCGTTCGCCACCACGCCCAGGAGGCCCACGCATTCGATGTCGGAGGTGAAGACCAGGCGGGTGCCGGTCCCGTCCGGGAACAGCTCGCAGCGCGCCTCGAAGCGTCCCAGCGGCCCCGAGTGGAAGTTGCGCCGCTGAATGACGAGGCGGTTCTTCTGCCATTCGCCGAAGCCTTCCTCCCAGCGCACCGCGAGCGGGCCGAGCCTCGCAACGGCGATGCGCCGGACCCGGCCGTCGCCGTCGGGCTTTTCCTCGACCTCATACGGCGGGTTGCCGCTCAGCTCGTTGATGCGCGCGCTGTCGGCGACGATCGGCCAGATCGCCTCCGGCGGCTGGGGAAAGCGCCTTTCCTTGCGATAGCGGCAGAATGTCCTCATGCGGCGCACCGGCGCGGTTGCTCATGCACCCTGAAATCGTGTCTCGGATCAGTATCTTATTGACGCCTCAAAGCTTATTAAATCCCCTTGGTCCGAAAAGCCGTCCCGGTTCAGGTCCGAGCCGCGGACACCGACGACCAGAGAGCCTGATGCTCCGTGAAATGTCGACCCTTATCCCCATTTTCCGTGTACGCCGCCGCTACACACGGGAGTTTCGCTATCGGCTATATATGATCGCCGCAACATGCATTAGCTGTTGAAAATATGTTCAAGGATCTTGTGTACAGCAGCCACGGGGGACGGGGCGCAGCTATGATGGACTGCAAGAGGAAAAGAGTCTGTCGTAAAGACGAGGGCTCAATGTCCGTTTGAACGCCTGATCGCTGTCCACGGCACCGCCTCCCTCATGCGCAGGAGAACGACAACAAAGGGACCGAGCCAATGTCTCGCTATGTCTACGCATTTCGTCTGGAGCATGAAGGCGACGATGTCTTCTTCCGGTTCCCGACCTTGCCGGAAATCATCTCGGCAGTGCCAAAGAAGGCTTTTGATGAGATGAGTTCAGACGTTGTTGCACGGCATGCCCACGATGCTGTGATAACGGCGTTGCAGGCGCACATCGCAACCCGGGAGGAGATTCCGGCGGGCGATGATCCAAAGCTTCGCGCGGATGGTTTCGTGATCCTGTCGGTGCGTGAAGGGATGAAGCTCGAGCTGTATAAGGTATTCAGAGTCAATTGTCGGACGGTCGCGGAGTTTGCGCGCGAAATCGGAAAACCTGAAACGGCGGCACGCCGGCTGCTCGAGCTTCATCACCAATCCAGATCGCACGAAATTGAAAAAGCTGTGGAAGCCTTCGGTAAGAGACTTACTGCCACCTGGAGCGTAGAAACCGTACATCGTGCTCCGTCTCGTTCATCTCATTCCCATACCTGGTCCGGATCTGGGTGAGTAGGAGCGGCCCGATCGAACAGAAGTTTCCTCGTTGGGATTTCGCGAGCACCTTGCGAAATGGAATACGAGCGAGGCCGACGGCCGAGGACGGCGGAGCACGATCTATTGGCTGGTGTCGACCTGGAATCCCTATGAGGTTTCGGTCATGCGCACGACGCTACAGGCCGGCGCGTCTTAAAGCAGGTGCCGCCGGACGGGCTCCCCGCCGCAACAGCCGTGCCGGTTCGGGCCCGGCCGCGGGCACCAGCCAAGCGCGACGCGCGCCCATGTGGCGCACCGCTTTCGGGATGCGATCGGTCTCGAGCGGGAGCAGTCGGAGTGTCTTCGAGACCGGCGAGCAATCATCGCGGGTGGCAAACGGCGCTTCCTGAATTGCCGAGCCGCTCTCGCCGAAGCGATGGCCGCCTTTTATCAGGACAACGGCCTCGAAACGTGGCGGGATCCCGCCGGCGTCGCCTAGAATGATCGGTCGGGCTGGATCGCAGGCCGGCGCTCGGCGTCCCGGCTTTGCCGTGTCCGGAGGAGATTGCTTGCGCGCGCCCGTCGCGCTCGGCGGCTGATGGTTGCAAACGGCGCGACTCCGCCCGTCGAAGAGGAGCCTTCCGTCGATGAATTGGATATTGCAGATCTCGCTCGCCTTCCAATTCCTCAACAACGCGGCCTTGCTCGCGGTCGGAACGATCGGCTATTGCGAGCTGCGCCATCGGGCGGAGATGCGCCTGCCGCGTTGGGCGCAAACGCTTCTCTGCGGCGCCGTGTTCGGCACGCTGGGAATCCTGACGTCGCTGGCCCCGGCCGTCAGCGCCGGCAAATACAGCGCCAGCCTCTTCCTCACCATGGCAATCGTCTCCACTTTGTCCTGCGGGATCGCCTCCGGCGCCGTCGCCACGTCCATCCTGATCGTCTATGGCGGCTTCATAAAAGGCAGCGACCTCGCCCTGGGGATGCCGCTCCTCATCGCGATTCCCTTCGCGCTGGCCGCGGCCTACCGGCGATTCGCGAATTCCCGCGGCGCTGAACCGCGGCCGGTCGACTTCGGCATCGTCGCTCTGGCAACCGTCGTCGCCCTCTTGGGCGCGCTCGCGTGGCTCCGCGGCCTCCCGGCCTTTGCAACCTATTTCCCGACGGTCTCCCCCGCCTGGATCGTCATGTTCATCTTCACCACCGTCGCGCTCGGCGCGATCATCCGGCATCTCGAGCGAAGCCGCGCCCTGGCGCGGCTGGTCGCCGACAACGAACGCCGATTTCGCGGCTTTTACAACGAAACCCCGGTGATGCTCACCGCGGTCGACCACGACGGGCGCATCGCCGCGGTGTCCGACTGCTGGCTCGAGGTTCTGGGCTATCGCCGCGAAGAGGTGATCGGCAGGAGCCAGAGCGAATTTCTCTCGCCGGAATCCCCGCCCCTCCTGCGCGACCATGCGCCGCCCGTGTTGCGAGAGGAGCGGCCGATCGCCATGCAGGAGCTCCAGCTCCTGCGCAAGGACGGGAGCCGCGTCGAGGCGAGCGCGACCACGGTCTTGCGTAAGGATCCCGTGACCGGCGCCGAGGAGACCCTGAGCTTCGTCGTCGACCAGACGGCGCGCAAGCGGGCCGAGCGCTCGCTCGCCGAGCGCGAGAGCGAGCTTCGCGCGATTGTCGACCATGCGCCGGTTGCGATCTTCCTCAAGGACCGCGAGGGACGATACCGGTTGGTGACGAGCCAATTCGAGCAGTGGACCGGGATTGCCGCGGCGGGGATCATCGGCCGCACCGATGCCGAGCTCGTGCCGGCGGAGGTGGCGCAGCAGATTCGAGACTCCGATCTGGAGGTTCTGAAGAAGGGCCGAATTCACCAGGCCGAGCACCGGCCGTCCCGACCGAAGGTCGTCGACGAGCAATTGCTCGTCACCAAGTTCCCGATCCGCGACGACGCCGGACGCATTACCGGCATTGCCGGATTCGCCGTGGACATCACCGAGCGCAAGCGCACGGAAGCGGTGCTGCGCGAGCGGGACCGCGACCTGCGCGCGATCATGGACAACGCGCCCTTCGCGATCTTTCTCAAGGACCGGCAAGGCCGGTATCGCCTCAGCAACCGGTTTCACGGCGAATCCCTCGGCATCGCGGCGGCGGAGCTCTACGGACGGACGAGCGCCGACGTTTTTCCGCCCGCCATGGCCCGGGAGATGGACGCTCAGGACCGGGAGGTGGTGGAGCACGGCCGCATCACGGTCACCGAGGTATCGACCGGCCAGTTGGCCCGCAAGCCGGGCATCGAGCACATGCTGGTGATGAAGTTCCCGGTGCCGGACGAGGCCGGTGCCATTGTCGGCGTTGCCGGCTTCAGCGCGGACATCACGCTGCGCAAGCGAGCCGAGGATGCGCTCCGCCGCAGCGAGGAGCGCTTCCGCGCCCTGATCGAGCACTCCAACGACATGGTGACGGTCATCGCGCGCGATGGGCGCATCACGTATCGCAGCCCGTCCTCGGTCGAGGTGACGGGTTATCCGGCGGCGGAGGTGCTGGGACGTTCGCTCCTCGATCTCGTTCATCCCAACGACGTCGGCGCGATCAAGTCGACGGTGTTGCCGCTCGCCGGCAGGCCGGGGGCGCGCGCGAGCGGCCGCACGCGCATTCGCCACCGGGACGGCTCCTGGCGCACGCTCGCCTGGTCGGCGCGGGACGCCAGCGACGTGCCGGGGGTCGAGGGCATCATCATCAATTCCCGCGACGTGACCGAGGCGCAGCAACTCGAGAACCAGCTCAGGGAATCGCAGAAGATGGAAGCGATAGGCCAGCTCGCCGGCGGCATCGCGCACGATTTCAACAACATCCTCGGCGCCATCCTGGGCTTTGCCGGCTTCCTGTTGCAGGATCTGCCCAAGGAGGCGCCCGAGCACCGTTTCGTCGAGCGCATCGTGACCGCCGGCGAGCGCGGCAAGGATCTCGCGCGGCAGATTCTCGCTTTCTCCCGGCGCAGCGCGGTCGAGCGCGAGCCCATCGATCTTGCGCGCCTCGCGCGGGAGACGCGCGACTTGCTGTCGGCCTCGCTGCCGTCCTCCACCCGATTTGAATTGACCGTCGGCGACGAAGGCCTCGTCGCCAACGTCAATGCCGCGCAGATCAATCAGATCCTGCTCAACCTGTGCCTCAACGCCAACGATGCGTTGCAGGGCGAGCCCGGCGCCATCGCGGTCGCGCTCTCCCGGGTCGAGGCGGCGAATAGCGATGCCGCGCCGACCGAGGCAGCCGCGGGCGCCGAGGCTCGGAGCGAGGCGGGCCGCGCGGTCGTCGGCGCGCTGCGCCCCGGATGCGCCTATGCCCGCATCGCCGTCGCCGATACCGGCGTCGGCATGCCGCCGGACGTGCTCAAGCGCATCTTCGATCCCTTCTTCACCACCAAGGCCCGCGGGCGCGGCACCGGCCTCGGGCTCTCCGTCGTGCACGGCATCGTCACGGACCATGGCGGCGCTCTCCTGGTCACCAGCCGTCCCGGTGGCGGCTCGGTGTTCAACGTCTATCTGCCGCTCGCCGATCACGATGCCGAGATGGCGCGGCAGGAGGCGCCGGCGGCGGAGCTGCGCGGGCGCGAGCGCGTGCTGGTGGTGGACGACGACGTCGTCATCGCGGACGTCCTGAGCATGGGACTCGAGCGGCTCGGCTACGAGGCGGTGGCGCTCAACGAGCCCCAGGAGGCGGTCGAGGCCGTCGCGCAAGACCCTGACGCCTGGGACGTCGTGGTGAGCGATCAGGTCATGCCGCGCATCAAGGGGCTGGCGCTCTTCCGGCGCCTCAAGGAGATCCACCCGTCGCTGCGCTTCATTCTGTGCACGGGCTTCGGCGACGGCGTGACCGAGGAAACCGCGCTTGCCGCCGGCGTCGACGCGTTCTTCATGAAGCCGGCCTCGCCGGAGGAGATCGCGGACGCGATCCGCCGGTTGATGCGCAAGCCGGCGCCGAAGGCTGATTCCGAAGGGGCATTTCCGTCGGCATCCAATCGCCACCTCGGCAGAGCATAGAAATCGCTGGTCTCCCGATCACGCCGGGCGACGCGCCTCCAGCTCATCGACCTCGAGCGCGATTTGCATGCCGAACCTCGCGGCCACGCGCTCCCGCAGCCAGGCCACCGCTTTGGATTTCTCGCGGAAAATCTCGGTCTCCCAGCCGGTCTGCTGGACAAAAACCTGCCATATCTGCGCAAGCGCGAAGGGCAGGTCGTTTTTCGCGTAAATCGCGACCACGCGCGTGGCGGACTGGTAGCGATGTCCCCGGATGCCGAGATCGGCGGCGTTGCGAAGCTGAGCGATCGAGATGTCCATGCCCGTGATGTCGTCGCAATCGAAAAAGGCGTAGAGGACGGGCCTTTCCGCAAGGGCGGGGGAATTAACGTTTGTCAGCGCGGCGATAATCTCGCTGCCGGTCAATTGGCCTGACGCCCTGTAAACGATGCCCTGGCCTTCGTTCAAATATCCGTATATCAGCGACATGGGATTCTAAAAGTCTGTCGTTAACAATCGAAATTCCGGCAGCTTTCCGTCGATGCGGCAGTTTCGCACCGGCCCTCGGCCGACGCAATGGCCGCGGCCAATTCGAATGCATTCTGGAATTCCTCGCGCAAGGGCGGCGGATCGGCGCGGCTCCGCGCCGCGTCCAAGGATAAGGACCTGCTCTTGCGTCCCGCGCAAGGCGACGTCGCCTCGCGACGCCTCGCCGCAACGAAATCCGCCACCCCGTGGCAATCGCATGCTAGAGTTCGCTTCGAAGGTCGCCTGAAGACCCCGTAAAAGAGGGAGGGAGGATGCGTGACTATCGGGTCGCTTATCGGGACTTCTCGCTCGCGGCGCTGGAGCGGGAGACCCTCCAGGGAAGCCTCGCTCAGGGAGTGAACGCCTGCGTCGAATGCTGCGATCGCTGGGCGGATGACGGGCGCGTCGCGCTCGAATGGTCGGCGGGCGACTTTGCCCGCGAGACCGTCTCGTTCCGCGCGCTGAAAGAGGCTTCGGCGCAATTCGCGAATCTGCTGCGCTCCTACGGCATCGGGCGCGGCGACACGGTTGCCGCGCTGCTGCCGCGCATTCCCGAGCTGCTGGTGGTCGCCCTCGGCACCTGGCGCGCCGGCGCCATTTATCAACCGCTGTTCACCGCCTTCGGCCCCAGGGCGATCGAGCTGCGCGTGACCGCGGCCGGCGGCAGCGGGGCGAAGCTGATCGTCGCCGACGGCGCCAACCGCCCGAAGCTCGACGACGTGCCGCGCTGTCCTCCGGTGCTGCTGATCGAGCGCGGGAAAACCGGGCCGGCGAGCTTTTCCGCGGCGCTCGCCGCGCAATCGACGAATTTTCCACCGGTGATGCTCAAGGGCGACGACCCCTTCATCATCCTCTTCACCTCCGGGACCACCGGTCATCCGAAGGGTGTGCGATATCCCTTGCGGCTGCTGCTCCCGGTCGCCGTCTACATGCGCGACGGCGTCGATCTCCGGCCCTCGGACCGATACTGGAATGTGGCCGATCCCGGCTGGGCCTATGGCATGCTCTATGCCGTCCTGGGCCCGCTGCTGCTGGGCTACGCCACGACGATGTATGAAGGCGCGTTCACCGTTCCATCGGCCGTGCGGCTGATCGCCGGGCAGGGCATCACCAATCTCGCCGCCGCTCCTACCGTCTACCGCTTGATGATGGCGGCCGGCGATGACGCGGTGGCGCCGATCGCGGGACAATTGCGCATCGCCAGCAGCGCGGGGGAGCCGCTCAATCCGGAAGTGGTCCGCTGGGCCGAGCGGGTGCTGGGCCGGCCGGTCCACGACCACTACGGCCAGACCGAGATGGGGATGCTGGTGAACAATCACCATGGCCTGCGCCAGGCGGTGAAGCCGGGATCGGCGGGCCTTGCCATGCCCGGCTACGATCTCGCTATCCTCGATCAGGATTTGCGCCCGGTGCCGGCGAACACGCCCGGCATTCTCGCGGTCAACCGCCCGCGCTCGCCGCTCTTCACCTTCACCGGCTATTGGCGCGCCGAGACGCCGAGCTTTCAGGGCGATTGGTATCTCACCGGTGATACCATGCAGCAGGACGCCGACGGCCATTTCTTCTTCGTCGGCCGCAGCGACGACGTCATCACCTCCGCCGGCTACCGCATCGGCCCCTTCGACGTCGAGAGCGTGATCATGGAGCATCCCGCCGTCGCGGAGGTTGCCGTCGTCGGCAAGCCCGATCCCGAGCGCACCGAGATCGTGAAGGCCTTTGTCGTCCTGCGCCCGGGCCAGCGTCCTTCCGATACGCTTGCCGGCGAGCTGCAGACCCTGGTGCGCACCCGCCTGTCGCTGCACGCCTATCCGCGCGAGGTCGAATTCCTGCCGGAGCTGCCGAAGACGCCGAGCGGCAAGGTGCAGCGCTTCCTGCTGCGCCAGCGGGATCAGATATCGCGGTAGGGTGGATTCCGAGGAGATAGAGCCACCCCCGCTGCCTGACTCTCGGCAGTCGCTGCGACGGGCCGCTTACCCACGGCTCCTACACCGCTCGACGGGACGCAACTCGTCCTTCTCCATGCCCCGATGAACTCTAGACCCGCACGACAATCCGCAGCACCTCGTGCGGGTGGTGCAAGCTGGTGATCACGGTGATCAGGAGCCGCTCGCGCAAGGCTCGCAAGGCCAGCTCGCCGATCTCCGGCTCGCGGGAACGGTAGCCGCGCCGACCGGCGAAGGTTTCGAGCTCGAAGCCTTCGAAATCGCCGAAGCGGTCGAAGAACACTTCCATGACCTTGCCGGTGGTGGCGGCGTCCCGATGGCCGCGGTCGCCGGGGCCGCCCCGGCCGCCGGGCACGGGGACGCCGGTCGGGGACGGCGCCACCGCGCCGGCGTTGCCGCCAAAGGCGTTCACCCGGCCGGCCAGATAGCCCACATAGCGCAGCAGCACCGGATACCAGCGGTCGGTCGAGGACCAGTGTTGCAGACGCCATTTGAAGATCGCCAGCACGTCTTCCTCCGGCCCGAGCAACGCCTCCTCCACTTCCACCGGAATGGTTAGCTGGAAGGTGCCAACCACATAGCGCCAGGGTGTGGTGATCGGCGGTCTGGTCGCCTGCGCCACGGCCGCCGGCGCCGCGCGGCCGGTCCGCGCGATGCGCGGCACCGGCGGGTTGGCCACGGTCACCGGCGCGGCCCGAGTGGCAATACGCCGCACCACCACTTTGAATTCCCGGCCGCGCCGCACGCCCAGCGGCAGGTCGAGAGTGAACAGGCCCGCGAGCTTCGGTCCTTCGCCATATGGGATCGGCACATAGGTCAAGCGGGACGTCACCGTGCAGCCGATCGTGTGCGCGTCGACCACTGTCAAATTGTGATGGGGATAGAGCAGATTGGCCAGCCGCACCACGTCGATCGCCCGGGCTTGCGGCCAGTAGAGGCTGGCCTTGCTGCCCGCGGGAACCTCGCCCCAGTCGATCATCAACTCGTCCGGATAGCCGGCCGGCGTATGGACCGGCGCGCCAGTGCGCAGGCTGGGCCGGGTGTCGAAGGTATGCGGCACGCGGTGCGCGGCCGGCCCGCCCGGATTGCCGGAAGGGGCGAAGACGATGTTGCGCTGGGCCAGCTTGTCGCTGTTTTCCGGGTTTAGGGTCAGGCCGTTGGAATTGAGGATCGGTGCCTGGTCATAGGCGATCTGCGCCACCAGGCAGTGATGGCCGCCAGCCGGAATCGGCGAATTGGCGCCGTAGACGTCCAGGAAACAGCCGAAATAGGCGTAGACCTCGCCGGCCCCCGCCAAGCTGACATCGCGCTGGTTGGCGCCGGGCTGGTTGGCGGCGGGGTAGTCGCTCGACACTGCCGGCGAAGCGGTCATGGGAAAGGTGGTCCCATAGAGTCCCGGCAGGGGCGAGCCCGGATGGTTCGCGGTATCGAGGTTGCTCGGATAGGTGACCACGGGATCGAAGTCCGTGTCGTTCGAGGCCGTGGTGAACAGGCGGAAAAACACCCGTACAGCGGTGGCCGTGGCCGCCGTCTGGCTGGACAGGCGTACCCGCGCCAGGGCGAAGGGCATGTTGGGCGCGCCGTTGGTCTTCGGCGTCACCGATGAAGCCTCGGTAAGATCGTTTCCGAGCGTCAGCGGGCTGGAAGGCCCGAACGGGTCGTTGGTCCCGTCCGTATAGTGATTGCTGGAATCGTTCAGAAAATCGAGCAGATGGGTCATGTAGTCATGGCCTGTCCATCCGCTTTGGAAGGCAATGAAGGGCGCGGGCTGCGCGCTCGGGGCGAACTGGAACACCCGGAGGTCCTGGCTGAGATAGCCGGGATTGGGCGGATTGGTGTTGGCGACATTGGCGAAAAACGGGTCTGGGCTGGCGGTCAGCTCGAACAAGGCCTCGGCAGCCAAGACGTTTGTACCGATGGTGATGCGCGCCTCCAGCGCCAGCACCCTGGGCGCGGCGCCGGCTGCCGGGAAGGCCGAGCCGGGGATGGGATTGACCGTATAGGCCAACAGGACCCGCTGGGTCTGATTGGGCGAGCCTGGATCGTCCGGCTGCACGGCCGCGAGGTTGAAGCTTACCCCGTCCTGGATCAGTGGCCCGTCGAAGACGACCTGCGGCGGGTTGCCCACGAGGCTGGGCGCAAAGCCCTCGACGACCAGGTAGAATGCGTCCTGAGCGACCGTGAGAGCCTCCTGGGCGCCATAGGTGTTCTTCAGTACCCAGAACTGGAAGTTTGGGCTGGGCTTGGCCAGCCAGGTGACCGTGTTGATGTAGTAGTCGCCGATCGAGGTCAGCACCGGCAGGCCGGTGAAGCCGGTGTCCGAGCCGGTCGGGCCGTCGCCGCCGAGGGTTCCGGCCGGCTGGGCCTGGGTTCCGGGATCGCCAACCAGGTTCTTGTCCAGATAGTGGTGGAAGGTCGAGCCGGTCACAACCCGGCCTTTGCCCACCGCCCGACCGTCATAGAGGGAAATAGCGCCGGTCGCCTGCTTGGCGATGCTGGCGGGATAAAGAGTGGGTGGCTGGTTCGAGGAGGGGACCCATGTCGTATGGCCGCTGTCTTGGGTATAGGCGATCACCTCCGGCTGAGGCTGAAAGCCTCCGACCATCGGGAACTCGACAAAGGATTTCGCTCCCTGCACCGCGCCGGTGAACGACAGCGAATAAGGCGTAGGCGGCGATTGGCCGGCGATGTTGGGATTGAACGGGGAGCCGGGCGGGGCGACGGTGGTGAAATCCGTGGCCACCCCTTCGTGCATATGGTCGGGGAACTGGCCGATGACCTGGCCGTTGGCATCGTACAGCAGGGTATGGACCAGGTCGGGCGAGCTGGTCAGCTTCGCGCCGCTCTGAGTCACCAAGGTCTGGGGCGACTGATCCGACTGGTCATTGAAATAGAACTGCCCGTCGCCGGAAAAATCGACGATCAGGGTATCGTTGCGGTCGGTGATCGGCTGTCCTTGTTCCAGGGCGTAGCTGGACCAGTTGAGACCGAAGCTCTGGCTGTTGCCGGCGTTCTTCGCCGTGTTGTTGTTCACGTCGCCCTGGTCATATTCATACCAGCGGCGCATGGTTCGCACCCGCGGGAGCGCTCCAGACATCATGAAGCCGATGGCGTCGTGATCGCCCACCGCGAACACGCCTCCGCCCGATTCCATGAAGTCGGCGACGGCGATCTTCTCGTCGTCCGTGATCGGCGCATCGACCGGGATGTTCTTGGCGGGATCGCTCGGATCGGGGATGACGACGCCGGGCTGGGTGCCATTGTTCCCCTCATCGCCGATCAGCCAGAGGACGTCATAGTCCTGTAGGTTGACCGTAACTGCCGCCGCCGGCGGGTTCTGGGGCAGGAAGAAGACGAAATTCCCCGGAAAATCGAGATTGACGGAGCAGTTCTCGTGGTCGAGCCCCGAGACGGTATTATTGAGGCTCTGGGTGTTGAACAGGGCGCCGCGCCGGTGGACTCGATCGACCTGAATGGTCGGCGTCGTGCTGCCGGTCAGGATGTTGTAGAGCTGGGTGACTCCAAAATTGTCCGTATCCGGACCGCTCTGCTTGGGGCCGAAATTCAAACGCCCGCCGTCGAGCACCATCAAGACCTTGATATCAGCCACCTGTCCCTCCCTTGGCCCAAGCGCAGCACTCGATCGGCGGTGGCACGGTTCCGCTGTCGCGTTTCACGCGCACCACATCTCCGCCCGGCCGCCGGAGCGGATCCGAACAGACTCTCCTCGCCGCGAATTTTAAATCTTACCTTCGTCAGGCGAGACCCGGTGTGAGCCAGATCACAGTATCACTTGAGAGTTGCACAGTGCGGAGGGTTTTAAGTCAGAGTCGTGACGATGTCGTCGCGTTGGGTGCGGAGCCGTGTCCCGGCGAGTGGTGTAGGAGCTGTGGGTAGATACCCTGCCGCCAAACTCTTGGCGATCGCTACGTTGAGCTACTTACCTACAGTTCCTACACCACTCGGGGAACACGACTCAAAACGATCATTGAAAACCACGGCGCCGTGAGCTTTGCGCACTCCTTAGTGCTTTCGCAATGGACGGCTCGGATGACTTTCTAACTGCTCTGAACACACTTCAGCGTGGCCAGCGGCCCTAGCGAAAACCTTGCTCGTCACGACACTCATTCAAGCCGCGCGGATTTCGGCGATGGCGCGGCGGATCTCCTGAGAGAGAGACTGCGACTGGCCGGCGAGGCCGTTGGCCGCATCCAGCACCTCGCCGGCGGCGCTGCCGGCGCGGTTCACCGCCTCGCGGACGCCGCCGACGTTCTCGGTCACGTCGCGGGCGCCGCGCGCCGCCTGCTGCACGTTTCGGCTGATCTCGCCGGTCGCCACGCCTTGCTGCGTGATCGCCGCGGCGATCGCGGTGACGATCTCGTTCACCTCGCGGATGGTCGCGGCGATGCCGCTAATGGCCGTGACGGCCTCGCTTGTGGCGTGCTGGATCTGCACGATCTGCCCGCCGATCTCGTCCGTCGCCTTCGCCGTCTGGTTGGCGAGCACCTTCACTTCCGAGGCGACGACGGCGAAGCCCTTGCCCGCCTCGCCCGCGCGCGCCGCCTCGATCGTCGCATTCAAGGCGAGGAGATTGGTCTGGCTCGCGATCTCGTTGATCAGCCGGACCACGTCGCCGATCTTCTGCGCCGAGCTTGCCAAATGCTGCACGAGCTGGTCCGTCCGTTCCATGTCCGCCACCGCCTTGGACGCGGTCTTGGCCGATTGCGAGACCTGCCGGCCGATCTCCTGGATCGAGGCCGACATCTCCTCGGCCGCCGCAGCGACCGCATCCACGTTGGACGAGGTCTGGGCGACGGCCGCGCTGATCGCCGCCGATTGGCTTTCGCTTTGCCCGGTGGCGGCGTTCATCGTCTCGGCCGTGGTTCTGAGGCCGGTGGAGGCCGCCGACAAGGCTTCCGCCAATCCGCCGATCTTTTGCTGAAGCCGATCGGCAAGGCCGAGCATGAGGCGCTGGCGCTCCTCGCGGCCGGCGGCCTCGGCCTCGAGCCGCTGCTGCTCGAGCCGCTGCTTCTCCGCCGCGTTATGCCGGAAGACGTCGAGCGAGCGCACCATGCGGCCGATCTCGTCCGACCGTTCGTCTGCCTCCAGGGCGACGCCGAGATCGCCGGCGGCAAGCGCGGTCATTGTCCGCTCGATGCCGCCGAGCGGCCTGGCGATGCTGCGGCTGAGCGCCCAGGCGATCAGCGCCGCGACCAGCACGATCGCGCCGGCGACCAGGCCCAGTCGCCAAAGCGAGGCATAGAAGGCGCTGTCGATGTCGTCGACGAAGAGGCCGGTTGCGACGAATATGTGCCAGGGCTCGAAGGGCAGGAGATAATTGAGCTTCGGCACCGGCACGGTCGTTCCCGGGCGCGGATACATCAAGCGATCGACGCCGCCGCCTTTTTGCGCGACCGCGATCATGCTGCGCACGAAATAATGGCCCGTCGGATCCCTGAGGTCGATGCGGTTGGTGCCTTCGGCGTCGGGCTGCACCGGCAGCACGCGCAACGTGCCGTCCATGTCGTAGGCGAAGAGATAGTTGCTGCCGTCATAGCGCAATGCGCCGAGCGCATCGTGAAAGCGCTGCCAGGCCTCCTCATGGGTGAGCTTGCCCGCGGCTTCCGCCTGCTGGAACTGCTTGGCAAGGCCAAGGCCGGTCTCGGTGAGAACGCGGATTTCGGTAATGCGGTCCTCCATCATCGCCGCGCGCTGCTGCCAGGCGGAGATGCCGACGACGAGGACAAGCGCCAGCAGCACCACGGCGACGAGCGATTGGAGTTTGAGCGACAGCGGCAGATTGCGGAAACGACGGACCATCGTACCCTTCCTTGACGGCGACGGAGGTCGTTGCGCGCGGCCGAGTGTCGGCAGCAGATCGTCGCAGGCGCAAAGCCAAACGCGGCCACGGCGCCCACGCACCGTCGATGCTCGCATTATCGGCGCCGACGTTTAACAAGTCGCTTATCGTCTCGCCGCCGCAGCGCCTTTGGACGAGGACGAAGACGGTGCGACGACGGGCCGCATGTCATTGCGCGAAGACTCCGTCGTCGACGCCGCAGACAATGGCGTGCCGCCCTTCGCCCCATGTGTCCCGGCGCCTGCCTCCAATTCAAAAGCGAAGAGCGGCGATCAGCGGACGGCGAGATCCTCGGCACCGAGATAGGCGTCCTGCACCGCCTTGCTTTGCCGAATCGCCTGCGGCGCGCCGCTCTCGAGGACGCGGCCGTTGACCATGACGGTGAGCCGATGGGCGATGCTGAAGACCGCGTCCATATCATGCTCGACCAGGAGGATGGCGTGAGTCGCGGCGAGCCGCGCGATGAGCGCCGTCACCTCGACCGACTCCTCGGCGCCCATGCCGGCCAGCGGCTCGTCCAGCAGCAGCACTTTGGGCCGCGTCGCCAGCGTCATGGCGATCTCGAGCTGGCGCTGCTCGCCATGGGACAGCATGCCGGCAAGACGGTCGGCTTGCCGCGCGAGACCGACCAGCGCCAGCACTTGTTCGGCGGCATCGTTGACCGCGCGATAGGCGTCAGCCGGGCGGAAGAAGCGCATCGAGCTCTTGAGCCGCGATTGGGCGGCGAGCCGGCAGTTCTCGAAGACGGTGAAGTCCCGGAAGATGTTGGTCCGCTGATAGCTGCGCGACACGCCGAGCCGCGCGATGCGATGCGCCGGCAGCCCGGCGATGTCGCGGCCGTCGAGAAGCACGCTGCCGGTGCTGGGCGCCAAATCGCCCGAGAGCAGGTTGATGAGCGTGGTCTTGCCGGCGCCGTTGGGGCCGATCACCGCATGGATCTCGCCCAAGCGCACCGCGAGCGAGACGGCGTCGACGGCGACGAGCCCGTCGAAGCGCTTCGACAATCCGACGACGGCGAGGATCGGCGGGACGGCCTCTCCCGTTTCTTCCGCCGCCGTCACTTTGGCGCCGGTTCCCGGGACTGCGCCTCCGCCTCCGCGGCGAAATCGCCGCGCGTCGCCTTGCTGAGGGCGGCAAGCCGCGGATAGGCCTCGAGCATGGCCGGCATGAGGATGTCGACGGGCACGTCGGCGTAGCTGCCGCGCTGGCGCAGATATTCCATGTGCTGGCGGCCGTCGCGGTCGAAGGGATGGAACACGGCATCCTCGCGCCCGTCGAAATCGAGCGGGTGGATGCGGAACTTTTCGCAGAGCGTCAGGTTGAAGGTCGGCGTCGCCTTTACCCAGCGCGCGCCGAGCCAAAGCTCGGTGATGCCGTGATAAATGAAGACGTCGGTGCCGATGAGCTCGAGCAGGCGCGGCGTCGCCAGATGATTGCGCACGTCGGCGAAGGCGATGCGCGCCGGAATGCCGCGCGCCCGGGCGGCGGCGGCGAGCAGCGAGGCCTTGCCGACGCAATAGCCCCGGCCCTTGGCCAGCACGGCGCTGGCGCGATAGGTGTCGGGATCGTCGGAAGGCACATAGGGATCGTAGAGGACCTCGTCGCGCACGGCGTAATAAAGCCTCGTCGCGATGGTCGCCGGGTCGGACGCATCCGCCGCCGCGCGCGCCGCGAAAGCGGCGACGGCGGGATGGTCGCTGTCGATGAAGCGGCCGGGCTTCAGGCAGTCCGCGCTGGCGGGGTCGGCGATTCCGGCGTCGGTCACGGCTCAGCGCGTCCCTTGCAGCACTTGGCCGGCGATGATCAGCTTTTGCACCTCGCTCGCGCCCTCATAGATGCGCAGCGCGCGGATCTCGCGATAAAGCCGCTCGACGGCCGTGCCGCGCACGACGCCGAGGCCGCCGAAGATCTGCACCGCCTCGTCGATGACCCGCTGAGCTTCTTCGGTGGCGTAGAGCTTGGCCATGCTCGCTTCGCGGCTGATGCGGCCGCCGCGGCAGTCCTTGCTCCAGGCGGCGCGGTAGATCAGCAGCGCCGCGGCGTCGACGGCGAGCGCCATGTCGGCGATCTTGGCCTGGATGAGCTGCAGCTCGGCCATTGCCCGGCCGAAGAGCCGGCGGCTCTGCGCGCGCGCCACCGCCTCGTCGAGCGCGCGGCGGGCGAAGCCGAGCGCCGCCGCGCCCACGGTGGAGCGGAAGATGTCGAGCGTCGCCATGGCGATCTTGAAGCCGCCGCCGGGCTCGCCGAGGAGCTGGTCGGCGCCGACGCGGCAGTTCTCGAAGTCGAGCGTGCCCAGCGGATGCGGCGCGATGATGTCGATGTTCTTGCCGATGCGAAGGCCGGGACTGCCGGCATCGACGATGAAGGCGGAGATGCCCTTGGTGCCGCCGCCCTCGCCGCTGCGCGCGAAGACGACGTAGAAATCGGCGACGCCGGCGTTCGAGATCCAGGTCTTGCTGCCGTCGAGCCGGAAGCCGCCGGGGCAGGGGCGCGCGCTGGTTGTCATCGCCGCCACGTCGGAGCCGGCCTCGGCCTCGGAGAGAGCGAAGGCGGCGACCGCCGCGCCCGCGCTCACCCGCGGCAGATAGCGCCGCTTTTGCGCCGCCGTGCCATAAAGGCTGATCGGCGCGCTGCCGAGCCCTTGCATGGCGAAGGCGAAATCGGCGAGGCCCGAGGCGCGCGCCAGCGTCTCGCGGGCGAGGCAGAGCGTGCGCACATCGAGGCCGCCGCTGGGGCCTTCTCCCTCGGGCGCGGCGTGATGCAACAGCCCGGCCTCGCCCAGCGCGCCCACCAGCCGGCGCACGCTGGCGCGCACGTCGCGCTCGGCATCCTCCTCGCTGCCGAGCGCCGCCGGCAGGCGGTCGGCCGCCCATTGCTCGAAGATCTCGACCGCGTCGCGCTGCTCGGAACCGAAGAAAGGCCAGTCGAGAAAGCTGCGGTCGGCCATCAATTCCCCTCGAAGACCGGCTTCTGCTTGGCGACGAAGGCGCGATAGGCGCGGCCGTAATCCTTGGTCTGCATGCAGATGGCCTGCGCCTGCGCCTCGGCCTCGATCGCCGCGTCGATCGACATGCTCCATTCCTGATGGATGCATTTCTTGGTCATGGCATGGGCGAAGGTCGGACCGGCGGCGAGGCTTTGGGCGCAAGCCCGCGCCTCCTCGAGCACCGCTTCCGGTGCACAGAGCTTGTTGTAGAAGCCCCAGCGTTCCGCTTCGTTCCCGTCCATCGACCGTCCCGTATAGAGCAGCTCCGCGGCGCGGCCGGCGCCGATGATCCGGGGCAGCAGGTTGCAGGCGCCCATATCGGCGCCCGCGAGCCCGACGCGCACGAAGAGAAAGGCGACCTTGCTCTGCGCCGTGCCGTAGCGCAGATCGGAGGCCATGGCAAGGATGGCGCCGGCGCCGGCGCAGACGCCGTCGATGGCGGCGACGATCGGCTGCGGGCAGGCGCGCATCGCCTTGACGAGGTCGCCGGTCATGCGCGTGAAAGCGAGCAGGCCGCCCATGTCGCCCGCTTCTTGCATGCGCACCAGCGGGCCGATGATCTCGTGCACGTCGCCGCCGGAGCAGAAATTGCCGCCCTCGCCGGTGATCACGACCGCCTTCACGTCGCTGGCGTAAGCGAGATCGCGGAAGAGGTCACGCATCTCGCCATAGGACTGGAAGGTCAGCGGGTTCTTCCGTTCCGGCCGGTTGAGGGTGATCGTCGCCACCTTGCCGGCGACCGACCAGCCGAAATGCGCCGGCTTGAAGCTTGCAGCTTGCACGTCCCTCATCGATCGATGCTCCTCACTTTCGGGGAAACCGGTTCATCCGGCCATGGTCAGGCCGCCGCTGACGCTCAGGACCTGGCCGGTAATGTAGTCGGAATGCGCGCTGGCGAAAAACAGGACGGCGCCGGCGACGTCCGACGGCTTGCCGAACCGCCGCATCGGAATGGCGTGCAGGAACGCCTCGCGGATCTTTTCCGGCACCGCCGCCAGCAGCGGCGTGTCGGTGGGTCCCGGGCAAACGCAGTTGACGCTGATGGAATAGCGCGCCATTTCGCGCGCCAGGCCCTTGGTGAAGCCGATGGCGCCGGCCTTGGCGCCGGAATAGACGGTCTCGCCCAGGCTGCCGACCCGCCCGGCGTCGCTTGACACGTTGATGACCTTGCCCGACCGCCGCTCCATCATCCCGGGCAGGAAGGCGCGGGTGAGCTTGATCGGCCCCAAGAGATTGAGCGCGACGACGCGCTCCCAGAAGTCCGGCTCGTTCTCGATGAACGGCTGGAACTTGCCCCATCCGGCGGCATTGACGAGGATGTCGACGCGGTTGTCGAGCCTCATCGCCGCCGCCGCGAAGTCGGCGATCGAGCGATCGTCGGTCACATCGAGCGCGATCGCATCGGCGGCGAAGTCGCGTCGGCGCAGCCGTCGCGCCTCGGTCTCGGCCTTCTCCGCCGCGATGTCGCCGAAAATCGCGTGGGCGCCCGCCTCGGCCATGGTCTCGGCGATGGCGAGGCCGATGCCTGAGGCCGCGCCGGTGACGACTGCCGTCATTCCATCGAGCTTCATGATGCCACTCGCTTTCCCTCGACAGAGGAGGTTGCCTCGCGCGCCGGCCGCCGCCGGTCAAGAAAGGCGGCCACGCGCGAGCGGGTTTCGGGGTGATCGAGCAGGCGGCGCGTCTCCCGCAGCTCCGCGAGGAAGCCCGCGTCCCCGGCTTCGCCGGCCTCGGCCAGGCAGCGCTTGCTCGCCGCCAGCGCGGCCGTCGGCAGCGCGGCGATCGCCGCGACGAGGCCGGCGGTGAAATCGGCGAGCTCCTGCGGCGCGACCGCCCATTGCACCATGCCGAGCGCCTGGCCGTTCGCGCCGTCGACAAGCTCGGCCGCCAGGATGACGCGCCGTGCGACGCCTTGCCCGCACAGCCGGGCGAGCCGCTGCGTGCCGCCGGCGCCGGGCAGCAGGCCAAGTCGTACCTCCGGCAGCCCGAGCCGTGCCGAAAGCGAAGCGACGCGAAGGTCGCACGCCAGCGCCAGCTCGAAGCCGCCGCCCGCGGCGGTGCCGCCGATCTCGGCCACCGTCACCTGCGCCAGCCGCTCGATCCGCGCATAAAGCGCCTGCAATCGTCGAACCGTCGCCACCATGGCCTCGGGCCCGCCGGCCTCGGCCATGCACGAGCGGATGACCGCGAGGTCCGCCCCCGCCGAGAACACCGTCTGGTCGCTGCGGATATGCAGGACCGCGACGTCGTCGCGCGCTTCGAGCGCGTCGAGGATGGCGCCGAAGCGATCGATCCAGGCGTCGTCGATCGCATTGACCGGGGGGCGCGACAGGGTAACGACAAGCGCCCGTCCGACCTGCTGGCTGCTGAGCATGGACACCTCGCGGCACTGAATGCTCATTCAGTTGAATGAATGATCATTCAGAATGCAGGGCCTGTCAAGCGAATTCGACGCGCCGGCGTTTTCGCGGAGGGGCGGCGGTCAGCCTTTCCCTCGGGGCGCGGTTCCGGCCTTCGCCGCCTTGCGGCCGGCGCGGAGCTTGCGGTATTGCCGCCGCCCCTTCGGCGTGAGCAGGGCGCTCAGCAGGAAATCCAGCCCCTCGTCGATATACTGGTCCAGTGTGCAGAGCTCGCGCATGCGCCAATGCTTCAGCGCCCAGCCATGGGCGAACATGACGAAATGATAGGTCGCAAGCTCGATGTCGACTGCGCGGAAGAGGCCGTGCCGGACGCAATCGCGCAAGCAATCGGCGATGAACTCGTTGGTCTCGATCTCGGCGTTCTTGATGAGGTCGCGGCGCGCCTTGGGCAGCGACTTGGTCGAGCGATAGGCGAGCACGGTCGCCTCCCGCCGGCTGTCGACGACCCGGCAATAGGCGTCGACCGCGACCCAGCATCGGGTCAGCGGATCGCTCACGCCCGCAAGCGCCGCGGGGATTTCTTGCTTGTAGCTGTCGAGCACGCTGAGCAGCGCCAGCAGCAGCACGTCGTCCTTGTCTTGGACGTATTGGTAGATGAGGCCGATGCTCACGCCGGCCTTGCGCGCCACCTCCTGCATCGTGGTGGTGTAGAAGCCCCGTTGCGAGAACAGCTCGACCGCGGCCGCCACGATCTGGCCGCGGCGGCGTTGCACCAGCGCCGCATCGGCGACTTGGCTCTTGATTGCGAGATCCGCGGTCTCGGTCATGTTGCGCGCCTTTCGCCGTGATGTCGCCCGCCCGCCCGTTGCATCGCGCCGTCCCCGCCGCCGTCAAGCCTTCGCATCCCTTCCTCCGCATCGGCGAAGCGCCGGTCGTTTGCCGGCGCCGCCCGCGCCGCGCCGCCAAGGGTCTTCGGGGAGGGGTGGTGCCTGAAGCGGTCCCCGGAAGGCGCCGGCAAAAAACAGTTGACTCCGCCTGGATACTGAATGATCATTCATTCAACTGAATAGATATTCACCCCGATGCCCGGCCGTTGTCAAATGCAATTCCGAGGCGCGGGTCGGGAGGCGCGGCGGCAGGCGGCGGAGAGCCGATGTCATGAAGCTCCGTCTGGGAGATCGTCTCGTCGCAACCCGCGGGGCAGGAGGGCGGCCATGACGGCGGCTTCCGCCCGGGCGGGCATGAACGCCTGCGACGCGCTCCTCGGGCCAACGCTCGCGGCGGGGGAGGGGCTCACCCTCGCGCTCATCCACCGCGAGCGGCGTCTGACTTACGCCGAGCTCGAGGCGCTGGTGAATCGCTTCGGCAACGCGCTGGCGGCGAACGGCGTCGGCCGGGGCGATCGGGTGCTGTTGCTGCTCAAGGACACGCCGGACCTCGTCGCCGCCTTCCTCGCGGCGATGAAGGTGGGCGGCGTCGCCGTCGCCCTCAACACGCGCTGGGCCGCGCGGGATCTGCGTTTCGCCATCGCCGACAGCGCCTGCCGGGCGATGGTCATCGACCGCGATTTCCTCGATCTCTTCGACGAAGCGGTGAGCGGCGGCGCGCATCGCTCCCCGGTGCTGGTCGTCTGCGGCGCGGCGAGCGAGCCCGCGGCGCCGGCCGTCAGCCTCGAAGCGTTCCTCCGCGACCGGCCGGACCGGTTGGAAAGCGCACCGATGTCGCCGGAAGACATGGCATTCTGGATCTACACTTCGGGCACGACCGGGACGCCCAAGGCCGCCGTCCATTGCCATCGCGACGTGCTGCCCGGCGATCGGCATCTCGGCGAAATCCTCGGCGTCAAGCGCGGCGATCGGTTGTTCTCCTCCTCGAAGCTGTTCTTCTCCTTTGCCCTCGCCCATTGTCTGCTCGGCGGTTTGCGCGTAGGCGCGACGGTGATCCTGGACGACCGCTGGCCCGACGGCGACGCGATCGCCGACATGGTCCGGCGGCACCACCCGCAGGTCATGTTCAGCGTGCCGACCATCTATCGCAATCTGCTGCGCGACGGTCACGCCGCGAGCAACGCCTTCCGCTCTGTGCGCTGCTTCGTTTCCGCCGGCGAGAAGCTGCCGGCGAGCCTGTTCGAACGCTGGCAGCAGGTCACGGGGAGGCCGATTCTCGAAGGCATCGGCGCCACCGAGACATTGTTCCTGTTCATCGCCAACACGCCCGCGTGCTACCGCGCCGGCGCCACTGGCCGGCCGCAGCCGGGGATCGATCTGCGTCTTCTGGACGAGCGCGGCCAGCCAGTCACCGAGGCCGGCCGCTGCGGCGTCCTGTGGGTGCGCATGGCGTCTTTGTGCAGCGGCTATTGGCAGCAGCCGGAAAAGGCGGCCGCGAGCTTCGTCGGCGGCTGGTATCGCACCGGCGACATCTTCAGCTTCGACGGCGAGGGATGGTGGTACTACCATGGCCGCGGCGACGATTTGCTGAAGATTTCGGGGCAATGGGTGTCGCCGACGGAAATCGAGGATTGCGCTCTCGCGACGGCGGGGGTTCTCGATGCCGCGGTCGTCGGCGTCGAGAACAGCGACGGGCTGATGCGCTTGTCGATGTTCGTGGCGGCCGCCGAGAACGGCGGTCCGGCGCTCGCCGCGCGGATCCAGGAGCGCATTAGGTCGCAACTGTCGATTTACAAATGCCCGCGCAACATCCGCTTCGTCGCGGAGATTCCGCGGACCGCCACCGGCAAGATCCAGCGTTTCCGCCTGCGCGAGCTGGCGGCGGCGAGCGAGAGCGTGTCATGCTCCTAGTCGTCCATCGCCCTCGGGCCTGTTCCGTGCCGTGCCGGAACCGGCTCTTGCCGTGGCCGCCGGCCTAGTCGGAGAGACCGCCATGACGCCGTCATCCCAGCATCTCGATCTTACGCTCGTCGCCGCGCTCGCACGTCAAGGCGCCCGACAGGCCGTGCGCGACGAGATGGATGCGCGGGACCGCTATATCCCGAGCGAGGTCGGCGAGGATTGGCTGCACATCGGCGTCGTCCAGCATCTTCGCCGCCATTTGCGCACGCCGGGCGCGCCGCGCTTTCGTGTCCATGACGACTATCAGGACTGCGAGATCGGCAATCTCGCCTGCGACTATCCGCACCTCATCGATGTCGTCGTGCTCTACCCCGCGAGCGGCGCACCGGGCGATCACGCGCCGGCGGTCGGCGTCATCGAGATACGCAAGGATTTTGCCGAGTTGACGGACGATGCGGCGCGCCTGGGCCGCGTGACGTCCGGCCCGCCCGACGAGCCGCCGCTGCAATGGGTCTTGCAGCTCCTGCTGGTCGACGGCGCGAGCCCGGAGCAGGTGCTGGCGCGCGCCGGCGAAGCGAGGTCCATCGCCGCGCGCTACGGGCTGCTGCCGTTGAACGACTGCGAGCCGGAGCGGGCCGCGCCGCCGCCCGAAGCGGCGCCGTCGGGTGAGCGCTGGTTCGACGTCGCCTGTTACGGCAAGACGGTCGCCGCCTGACTTGGCGCCGCGCGCTGCCGATCATCGCGCAGCACGGCTGCGCTTCAGGACCAAACCGCTTCAGATCTCGCGGGTCGGCATGGCGGCGGCGGCGAGGTTCAGCGCCGCCATCGCGGCGACGGCGAGATAGCCGTAAAGCAATCCGTCCACGGCGGCGGTCGCGGTGACGGCGACGCCGAGCGCCGCGCCGATCTCGAAATAGACATTGAGCAGTCCGGCAGCGACGCCGGCATCCCTGTCCGACACGCGCGACAGGCCGATGAGGGTGGTGGTGGTGCTGGTGCTCGGCAGCGAGACCGCGATCAGCAGCGTCGGCGCCAGGATCGCCCAGAGCGAAAGTCCCCGGTCGCATTGCCAGGCGAGCGCGAGCAATCCGGCGACGCCAAGCAAGGCGCCCAGCCGATAGACGGTCCCGACCCCGAGACGATCGATCGCCGGCGCGCCCGCCACCGCCGCCAGCGTCGCAACGGCGCCGATGGGGACGAAGCTCAGCCCCGCCTCGAACGGGTTGAGCCCCAGCACCTGCTGGACGTCGAGGCTGACGAGGAACATCACTGACAGTTGGACGGCGCCGGTGAGGAACTGGCCAATGCCGCCCTTGCGCAGGGAGGGTAGCAGGGCGAGCCGCGCCGGCAGCAGCGGCGCGCTCGCGCGGTTCTCGAAGCGCCAGAAAAGGGCCAGAAATACCGCGGCACCGCCGGCGCCGGCAAGCGTCGTCCAAGAGGTCCAGCCTTGCGCCCGCGTCGCGATGACGCCGTAGACGGTCAGCAGCAGCCCGCCGGTCGCCGCCAGCGCGCCCGGCAGATCGGCCTGCCGCCAATCGAAGGTTGCGCCGGCACCTGGCGGCGGCAGCAAGCGCAGGCCGGCAAGGAAAGCGGCGAGGCCGACGGGCAGATTGACGTAGAATACCCAGGGCCAGCCCCAGAGTTCGACCACCAATCCGCCGAAAGCGACGCCGATCGTGGCGCCGAGGCTGCCGAGCCCGCTCCAGACGCCCATGGCGATGTGCCGCTCGCGCCCGCCGGGGAAGGTCGTGGCGAGGATCGAGAGGGCGGCGGGCGACAGCATCGCCGCGCCCATGCCTTGCGCCACGCGCGCAGCCAGCAACGCCGCGCCGCTCGGCGCCAGGCCGCAGCCCAGCGAGGCGAGGGTGAATAGGGCGATGCCGCAGAGAAATACCCGTTGGCGGCCCAGCAGATCGGCGGCGCGCCCGCCGAGCAGCAGCAGGCTGCCGAAGATCAGGGTATAGGCGTCGAAGATCCAGGGCCGCGTGGTGGCGGCAATGTGCAGCTCGCTCGCCAGGCGCGGGAGCGCGATGCTGACCACCGTGGTATCGAGCAGGCAGACGAATTCGGCCGCGGCCACGACCGCCAGAATCGCCCAGCGCCGCCGCCTCGCCGCCTCGGCGGGGAATTCAATGGGGCCGGCGCTCTCGGCCATGCGCGGCACCGCGGCGGGGATCGCGTGTGATCGCCGCCAGCAGCCCCTCCACCGCGGCCAGATGCGTGTCGCGATCGGCCGCCTGCTCGTCCCAGGCGAGTTGCAGGACGAACCCCTGGAACAGCGCCACCATCGCGCGCGCCAGCGCCTCGGGATCGAACGCCGCGGCGATGCGTCCGTCGGCCTGTGCGCGCCGAATGAGCGCGCCGAGCGCGTCTTTGGCGGCGCTCAGCCCGCGCAGCACCTGGGCGCGTATCTCGGGGCTGTGCAATGCCTCCGCCCAACTCTGCACGCCGACCCGGCGGCGCAGCTTCCCGGCGGCCGAGGGATCGAACATCCAGCCTGCATAGGCGCGTGCCAGCCGGTGGAGCGCCTCGATCGGATCGGCATGCGCCGTCGCCGCGGCGTTGAGTTGCGCCTCCTGGCGATGACGGCTCTCGGCAACCGCCGCGATGATCTCGTCCTTGCCGGAGAAATAGCTATAGACCGCGCCGGCGCTGAGCCCGGCTTCCTGCAAGATGTCGGCCATCGAGGTCTGGTGGAAACCGGTGCGCGCAAAGCAGGCGATGGCCGCGTCGAGCACTTGCTGGCGGCGGGCTTCGCGATGGGCGTCGTCGACCTTCGGCATGGCCACTCATAAAAAACGAATGATCGTTTTATATTATGAAGCGGTCCCGGTGTCCAGCGATTTTCGTGCGGGGTGTCCCATCGCCGGCGAGAAGCGCGTAAGCTGGCGTGGCGGCGCATCGCCGAAACGGGAGGGGGCGGATGAACGGTGCGGAAAGCCTGGTGCGGACCCTGGTCGCCTCCGGCGTCGAGGTCTGCTTCGCCAATCCCGGCACGACCGAGGTGGGCTTCGTTGCCGCGCTCGACGCGGTCGACGGCATGCGCCCCATCCTCTGCCTGTTCGAAGGGGTGGCGACCGGAGCCGCCGACGGCTACGGCCGCATGGCCGGAAAGCCCGCGGCGACGCTGCTGCATCTCGGCCCCGGGCTTGCCAACGGCCTTGCCAATCTGCACAACGCGCGGCGCGCGCTGACGCCGGTCGTCACCATCGTCGGCGACCACGCCACCTATCACGCGCCCTACGACGCGCCGCTGGCCTCCGACATCGCCGGCTTCGCCCGGCCGGTTTCCGCCTGGGTCCACAGCGCCTCCGCCGCGCGCAGCGTGGCCGATGACGGCGCGCGCGTCGTTCAGGCGGCGCGCCGGCCGCCGGGCCAGGTCGCAACCCTCATTCTCCCGGCCGATACCGCGTGGATGGACGCCGACCGGCCGGCGCCGCCCTTGCCGATAGAGCCGCCCACGCCGGTCGGCGCCCTGGCGATCGATCAGGTCGCCGCGGCGCTTCGGGCGGGCAAGAAGACGACGCTGCTGCTGGGCGGTGCCGCCTTGCGCCAGCGCGGCCTCGAGGCGGCCGGGCGGATCGCCGCCAAGACCGGGGCGCGGCTTGCCTGCGACACCTTCAGCGCGCGGCTCGAGCGCGGCGCCGGCCGCGTGGCGCTCGAGCGGCTGCCGTATTTTGCCGAGCAGATCGTCGAGTTCCTCAAGGACACGGAGCTGCTGGTGCTCATCGGCACCAAGCCGCCGGTGGCGTTCTTCGCCTATCCCGGCAAGCCGAGCTGGTGCACGCCCGAGACCTGCCGCATCCTGGCGCTGTCCGAGCCGCATGAGGACGGGGTGGCGGCGCTCGAGGCGGTCGCCGAGGCGCTGGGCGCGCCGCGCGCGCCGGCGGTGCGCGTGGCGCTCAAGAAGCCGGATCTGCCGAAAGGCGCGCTCAGCGTGATCAGCGCCGGGCAAGTGATCGGGCATCACTTGCCGGAGAATGCGATCGTGTCGGAGGAGGCTGGTACCTCGGTCGTCGGCATCGCCGCCTTCACGGCGACGGCCGCCCCGCACGACTATCTCTCGCTGACCGGCGGCGCGATCGGGCAGGGACTGCCGGTGGCAACCGGCGCGGCGGTAGCCTGTCCCGAGCGCAAGGTGGTCTGCCTCGAAGGCGACGGCAGCGCCATGTACACGCTGCAGGCGCTCTGGACCCAGGCGCGCGAGCGGCTCGACGTCACCACGGTGATCTTCGCCAACCGCTCCTACGTCATCCTCAACGTCGAGCTGAAGCGCTTTGGCGTCGGCGCACGCGGGCCGAAGGCGACGGCGATGCTCGATCTGGGCGATCCCGCGCTCGATTGGGTGAGCCTCGCCCGCGGCATGGGGGTCGAGGCCTCGCGCGCCGCCACCGCCGAGGAATTCGCCGACCAGTTCGCCGCCGCCATGGCCGGGCGTGGCCCGCGGCTTATCGAGGCGGTGCTGTCGCGCTGAGCGGCGCGAGGGCAGGGGCCGGCGCCGCGCGGCCGCGGCCCCAGGCGCCGAGCCATTGCGAGGCCGCGGTGATCGTGCCGAAGGCGAGCGAGGCGGCGGCGACGGCGAGGAAGAGCGCGCCGAGGCCGCCGCCCAGCCGCGCGACGACGAGCCAGCCGATGCCGGCGGCGATGACGAGGCGCGCCGTGCCGGCGATGACCGGCCAGAGCACCCGTCCCGCGCCCTGGCCCGAGAAATAGAGCAGCATGGCAAGGCCGAAGGCGCCATAGGCGGGTCCCGCCAGGCGCAGATAGAGCGCGCCTGTCGCCAGCACGCCGGGATCGCTGCTGAAAAGCCCGAGCCAGGCGGTGGGAAAGAACGCGGCGGCGAGCCCGATGGCCTCGGTGAAGCCGGCGGCAATCAGCGCGCTCGTCCAGGCGATGCGTCGGGCGCGCGCGGCCTGCCCGGCGCCGATATTGGTGCCGACCATGGTCAGCGCCGCGGTGCCGAGGGCGAAGAGCAGCGGGATCATCATGTAGTCGAGACGCGAGGCGATGCCGTAGCCGGCAATGGCGTCGGTGCCGAACAGGCCGACCGCGCCGGTGACCAGCACGACGGTGAGGTTGGACTGGACCGTGCCGATGGCCGAAAGGCCGCCGACCCGCAGCACGTCGGCGAGCAGCCGCCTTTCGATGCGGCGCGGATCGAGCGTCAGCCGGAACGCGCTGCGTCCGGACCGCAAGTACCAGAGCAGGGCAATCGCCGCGCCCAGGTAATAGGTCACGACCGCGACGCCCGCGCCGGCAATGCCGAGCCGCGGCAGCGGCCCGAGGCCGAAGATCAGCGCCGGCGACAGCGGCACCAGCACGACGGCGCCCGCCAGCGTCACGATCGCCGGCACCATCACGTTGCCGGCGCCGCGCAGCGCCGCGGCCAGCAGGCTGACGATCCAGACGAGAACGGCGCCGGAGAACACCACGTCGGCATAAGCGAGCGCCGCCGCCAGCACGCGACCCTCGCCGCCCAGCGCGCGGTAGAGCGCGCGGCCGCCGAGGAATTCCGCCGCGCTGAAGACGAGGCCGAAGGCCGCGGCAATGACCAGGGCATGCAGCACCAGCGCGTCGGCGTCCGCTTGCCGCCCGGCGCCGAGCGCGCGCGCCACGGCGGAAGCGACGCCGCCGCCGATGCCGCCATTCGACATCATCTGCATCAGCATCAGCACCGGAAAGACCAGCGCCACGCCGGCCAGCGCGTCGGTGCCGAGAAAGCTCACGAAATAGGTCTCGGCGACGCCGACCAGCGTCTGGACCACCAGCACGACCATCGTCGGCGCCGCCAGCGCCAGCAGGGTGGGCACGATCGCGCCGTGCAGCAGACGGCGCCGGCGCATCTGGGCGGCATTGCCGGGCCTGGCATCGGATTCGTTTCGCGATCCCGCCATTGCCCGCGCTCCTAGAACGGCTCGGCCCAGGGTCGCAGGTCGAGTTCCTGCGTCCAGGCGCTGCGATGCTGGCGATGGATCTGCCAAAAGCTGTCGGCGATGGCCTCGATGCTGAGCAGCCCGTCCGGGCCGCGCCGTTCGCGCAGATCCGGAAAGCGTCCGAGCAGCCTCGCGCCGTCGATGCCGCCATCGATCACCACATGCGCGACATGGATGCCTTTGGCGCCCAGCTCGCGCGCCATGCTTTGCGAGAGCGCGCGCAGCCCCGCCTTGGCGGCGGCGAAAGCGGCGAAGCCGGCACGCCCGCGCAGCGAGCCCGAAGCGCCAGTGAAGAGGATCGTCCCGGCGCCGCGCGGCACCATGCGGCGCGCGGCCTCGCGGCCGGTCAGGAAGCCGCCGAGGCAATGCTCGCGCCAGAGCTGCTCGAAATCCGCGCATTCGAGCTCGAGGATGCCGTCATGGCGATTGCTGCCGGCGTTGTGCAGCGCGATCGCCAGCGGACCCTTGGCCTCGGCGGCGGCGATGAAGCGGGCGGCATCGGCCTCGATGGCGGCATCGCCGACGGCCGGCTCGACCGAGCCGCCGGCCGCCGCGATTTCCGCGGCGGTCTGCTCCAGCTTCTCGCGCGTGCGGCCGGCGATCACGACGTGAAGCCCTTCGCGCGCAAAGCGCCGCGCCGCGGCAGCGCCCAGCCCGCGGCTCGCGCCCACGCCCACGACCAGGGCGGTTGCTCGATCGCTCATGGCTTTTCTCCCGCAGGGGTTTCGAGGCTCGCGCGCAGGAAGGCGCGGACATCGGCGAGAATGCGGTCGGCCGCGTCCGCGTCTTCGACGCCGCGCGCCAGGATGAGACCGCCGACCATGGCGGCAAAGGCGCCGATTGCTTGCCGGCGGCGGCCGGCGTCATCGCCGGCCGGCGCCAGCTCGGCGAGGCGGTCGAGCCGGGCGATGATCGCGTCGCTCAACCTTTGCCGCGCCGCGCCCGGCTCGCGGGCGATCTCGCTGCCCAGCGCCGCGACGACGCAGCCGCGCTCGGGATGCTCGCGGTGGCGCGTGGTGAGATAGGCGTCGGCGACCGCGATCAGCGCCTCGCCCGGCGGCGCCGCGGCAGCGGTCTCGCTCATCGCTTGGCGCGCCGCGCCGCTGGCGAGGCTCAGCACCTCGGCGATGAGCGCGTCCTTGGATTCGAAATGGGCGTAGAAGCCGCCATGCGTCAGCCCCGCCTCCTGCATCAGCTCGGCGATGCCGATGCCGGCAAGCCCGCGCGCGCGAATCGCGGCGGCGGCGGTCTCGAGGATCCGCTGGTGCGTCGCTTGCTTGTGATGTTTTGCCCGAGCCATGAGCCCACCATATATATGATGATCATCATATATATGGGGAAACCGATATCAGAAGCAAGACAATATTGCTATAAAATCTGATGAATAGCCTATGTATCTGATCTATATGGCGATAATCATGCCCTTGGCTCAGCCGGCGCGCCGGGCGAGCCGGCGGGAGGGGAGCAGCTCCGGCAAGCGCCATTTCGGATGCTCGGCGAAGTGCCGGGCCGCGAAGTCGATGAAGCTCCTGAGCTTGACCGGCATGTGCGCGCGATGGGGATAGATGGCGTAGATCGGGAATTCGCCGAGGTGATAGTCGGGCAGGACGTGCACGAGCTGGCCGCAGCGCGCCGCCTCTTCGAGGTGATAGGTCTGCGACATGGTGATGCCGCGGCCTTCGACCACGGCAAGCCGGATGGCTTCGAGGGAATTGGTGTGGAAGCTGCCGGAGATCGGCACCGTCACCTCCTCGCCCTCGGGGCCGATGAGCGTCCATTCCCGCGTCAGCTTGGTGAAACCCGGATGCATGTAGGCCAGGCAGTTGTGCTGGGCGAGGTCGCCGGGCTGGCGCGGCGTGCCGCGCTTTTCGAGATAGGCGGGAGCGGCGCAGGCGACGATGCGAAACTGGCCCAGGCGGCGCACGATGAGGCTGCTGTCCGGCGCTTCGTTGAAGCGGATCGCCAGATCGAATCCCTCCTCGACCGGGTCGACCATGCGATCGGTGGCGATGAGCTCGACATGGATCTCGGGATATGTGGCGCCGAAATCGCCGATCAGCGTCGCGAGCCCATGGCACAGCACGGTCGAGGCGTTGATGCGCAACGTGCCGCGCGGGGCCGAGGTGAGCGCCGACACCCGGCTGTCGGCATCCTCGATCTGCGCCAGGATCTGCGTGCAGCGCTCGTAATAATCGCGGCCCGCCTCGGTCAGGCTGATCTTGCGGGTGGTGCGGTTGAGCAGGCGCGCGCCGAGTCGCTCTTCGAGCGAGCGGACGTGATTGGTCACCATCGCCGGCGACATCTGAAGCCGCTGCGCCGCGCCGGCGAAGCTGCCCACGGCAACGACGGCGGCGAACGTGGTCATGCTGGTGATGCGGTCCATAGGGCCTCGTTTCGTTCCTGATGCGCGGACCGTCTACCGGCGTTTCCTCACGGAAGAAATAGTGCTTGCCGCGGCGGCTGCCAATGACCCGGCCGGGTCGGCTGATCCGGCGGTTCGCGCGGCGGCTCGGCCGAGCGGGCAGCGGAGACTCGACGGGAAAGGGTCACCGCTCTTGCTCCTTGCCCTCGGGCCGTCCTCAGGCTGCGTTTGACCGATGAAGCGCAATTTTTTGTCGTGCGGCGCCGATGCCGACGAATAAGTGAACAATCGCAGTACGAAATGTAGTATGCCAGGGCCAAGGCGGCTTCAGGGACTTGCCTTACGCTTTTCGCTTGCCCAAAGGGGGGCCGGGTTCCAATTTTATGGCGGCCCGCCAGGGCCTTGGAGGACGCTGATGAAAGCTCGCGAGCGAGCGGCCGGAAAAAGCGGCGCAAGCGCCGGAAAGAAGCGAAAGAAGCACTCGGCGATGGCCTCTACTGCGCCCAAGCGCATGGCGGCGGCGAAGAAATCCTCCGCGAAGAAAAAGAAGCCCGCGCCGGTCAAGAAAGCCACTCCCAGCCCGAAAAAGCCCGCCGCGGAAAAGAAGCCCGTCCCTCCGGCGGCAAAGCCGGCGCCGGCCGCGCCGCGCCTGGCGACGCCCTTGCCCGCCGGCCCTGCGGCAGCCCCGGCCGTAGCGCCGGCGCGTCCCGCCGCCCCGGGCGCGCCCTCCGCCGATGAGAAGCGCCGGCTGGCGACGCGCAAATTCTTCGCCCGGCTGCGCTCGCTCGAGGCCATCGTCGGCGCCGATCTCAGGAAGCGCGGCAGCCTGGTGCTGATGCAGGCGGTCGATCAGTGGTACAGCGAGGCGACCAGCGCCACCGCCACCGATGTCAGCATCACCACCGCCGCCAAGGCGGTCATCACCCATCTCTGAGCCGGCCAAGGCGCTCGACGCCGGCGATTACTGCTCCGCCAGCTTCTTGAACAGCGTCACCCCGCGCAGCAGGTCGATCGCCCGCACGAGCTGATAATCCTCGTCGGTTCCCAGCAGGTTCGGGTCGAGGGCGCTGGCCTCGGGCCTGGGCACGGGCTTGGCGCCGGGCGGCAGGTTGGAGGGCGGGGCGGCGGTCGTCTTGGCGTCGGGGTTGCCGTGCTCGGCGCCGGGCTTCGGCGCGGCGGCGGGCTGGCTCTTGGCCTTGTCCTGCGCCTCCGCGTCGGTGTTCTTGAGCGCGCCGCGCAGATCGGCCTCGCGCAGCCGCCCGGCAACGTCGACCTTCTCGATCTTCGCCGGCTCGACGACCACGTCGGGCTCGATGCCGGTGGCCTGGATCGACCGGCCGGACGGCGTGAAGTAGAGCGCGGTGGTCAGCCGGATGGCGCCGCCGCTTTCCTTTACCGGCAGCACCGTCTGCACCGAGCCCTTGCCGAAGGAGCGGGTGCCCAGCAGCACCGCGCGGTGATGATCCTGCAACGCGCCCGCGACGATCTCGGAGGCCGAGGCCGAGCCGCCGTTGATCAGCACGACCATCGGCAGCCCGCGCGCGAGATCGCGCCCGGACTGGGCCTCGAAGCGGCGGGTGTCCTGGGCGCGCCGGCCGCGAATCGAGACGATCTCGCCTTGATCGAGGAAGGCGTTGCTCGCCGCCACCGCCTGGTCGAGCAGCCCGCCGGGGTTGTTGCGCAGGTCGAGGACGATGCCGGCGAACTTGTCGCCGGCCTGCTGCCTCATCGCCTTCACCGCGGTCTCGAGCGCGCTGCCGGTGCGCTCGCTGAAGCTGGTGATGCGGATATAGCCGATGTCGCTGCCGACGAGATGGTACTTGACCGGCTCGACATGGATCTCGGCGCGGGTCAGCGTCACTTCGAAGGGATCGACGCCTTGGCGCCGCACCGACAGCGTCACCTGGGTCCCGACCGGCCCGCGCAGCTTGTCCACGGCATCCGACAGCGTCATGTCGCTCACCGGCGCCTTGTCGATCGCCAGGATCAGGTCGCCGGGCTTGAGGCCGGCGCGCGCGGCCGGCGTGTCGTCGATCGGCGAGATCACCTTGACCAAGCCGTTCTCCATCGTG
>DASPSJ010000113.1:0-16060 GCA_035623985.1 Allostellaceae bacterium
CCCGCTTGCGCGTCTGATCGCGCGCTCGACGGTGTCGCGCGGCATGTTCGCATCGCGCGCCGCCGCGACCGCCGCGCGCAAGCGCGGATTGGCGCTCGGGTCCGGCAGGCCAGCGCGCGCGGCCACCATGATCTCGCGGATGAGCTTGGCGAAGAGGCGCGCGCGCTTGGCGTCCTGCGCGCCCTTGCGATACATGATGTTCTTGAACTGGGAATGGCCAGCCATGGCGAATCGCTAATTCCTGAGATTTGTGCCGCGACCATACCATATCTCGTGAAAGGACCAACCCCTGCTTCGGGCGCGACTCGCACCCGCCGCCGCGCTGCGTCTTAGCCGGTCAATATGGCAGCATTACGGCTAGTCTCTTGATGCCGTCGGCGGCGAAAGCGAGCATGAGCAAGCCGGTCGTGCCCTTGGCCGCCGCCTCCCAGGCGCCGCCGGCGAAGCGCAGCCGCAGCACCACCACCCCGCTGCACAACAGCAGCACCCAGAAATTGGTTCCGAGCAGCACCGCGCATGCCACGACGAGCGAGCCGGCGGGCCCCGCCTGCTGCGTCTCGGCCCGGCCGATAACGGCGAGCCAGAAGGCGATGTTCCACGGGCTCGACAGCGCCAGGCCGAGGCCGAGCAGGTATCCCGCGCGCGCTCCCGCCAGGCGCCCGGGCGGAGTCGCCGTCGCGCCCCGGCGCCAAGTGGCGAGCCCGTGCCAGGCGCCGCGGAGATAAACCACGGCAAGCGCCAGCAGCAGCGCGGTGCTCAGCGCCGACAGCGCCGAGCCGGAAACCGCCGAGCCGAGCAGCGCGCCGGCGCCGAGCACGACCGCGACCGCCCAGATCGCATCGCCGGTGGAGGCGCCGAGGCCGACGCCATAGGCCGGCCAGAAGCCGCTTGTCAGGCCGCGGCGCACTATCTCGGCATTGATCGGCCCCGGCGGCCAGGCGACCGACCAGCCCAGCAGCAGGCCGTAGGGCACGAGCGGCAGCAGCGCAGCGTCAGCCATGACCCCCTCGCCTCAGCACCTGGAGAGGCTCCTAGCGCTGCTCGTCGTCCGATGCATTGCCGCCGCCGGCCGCGTCGTCATAGCCGTGCCGGTTGCTGTAGAACAGCAGCGTCATCAGCCCGCCGCCCACCGCCAGCGTGCCGATGACCCCCAGGACGAGCGCAAGATAGCCGCTGGCGCTCATCTCGACCGGGCCCAGCGATTGCCAGGTGTAGATGCCGAGCGCCAGCAACGCGGCGATGCTGACGATGCCGACCAACGCCAGGGCAAGGCGCTGGCGGTCGGCGGGCATCCTTTTCCGGGCAGGATCGCTCATAGGCATCGCCATCGGCTGTCAGGTCCGCTACGGGCAAGAGACGCAGCACGGGTATGAACCTGCCGGCATCGGAAAATATTAACCATTCGCCGCTACAATCCCAAGCGCGCGTGGCTGCTCCAATTCGCGGATTGGCCAGAATGAATGTCAAGACTGTCCCCCCGGCGGCCCTTCGTCTCGGCGATCCCGTGCCGGGATTCAGCGCGCCGACCGTAACCGGCGGCTCCGTCGCGCTTCATGTCGATGCCGGGCGATGGGTCGTGCTCGCTTTTCTCGGCTCGCTCGCCGAACCCCGCGCGGCGCATGAGCTGGCCGAGCTTCTCGGCGCGGCCCCATGCTTCCGCGAGGACCACCTCGTCTTCTACGGCATCCTCACCGCGCCGCCCGCACCCGCGTCCTTGGAGATGCTGGCGTCGATCAGCGGCCCGGCGATCGCCTTCGTCGCCGATTATGACGGCGCCATCACGACCGCTTATGGCGCGCGCGCCATGCCGCGCACGATGATCCTCGACCCGCTGCAGCGCGCCGTCGCCGATCTTCCCTGGGACCATCCGGCGGGCCATGGCGAAACGGTGCGCAAGCTGCTCGGCGAGCTGCCGCCGGTCGATCAATCGGCCGGCGTGCCGCTGTTCGCCCCCGCCTTGATCGTGCCGCGCGTCTTCGATTTCGAGCTTTGCGACTTCCTCGTCCGCCTCTATGAGGCGATGGGCGGCGAGGAATCGGGCTTTCTGCTCGACCGCGACGGCAAGACCGCGACCGTGATCGATCACCGCTTGAAACGCCGCCGCGACCTGCCGATCGTCGATCCCGACCTGCGTCACGCCATGCGCGAGCCGATCGTGCGCCGGCTGGTGCCGGCCATCGAGCGGTTCTTCGGTTTTCAGGCAACCCGCATGGACCGCTGCCTCGTCTCCTGCTACGACGGCGCGACCGGCGGCTATTTCTTCCGCCACCGCGACAACGTCAATGCCGGCGCCGAGCACCGCCGCTTTGCCGTCTCGATCAATCTCAACAGGGATTACGACGGCTGCGATATCATCTTCCCCGAATTCGGCCGGCGCAGCTATCGCGCGCCGCTGGGCGGCGCCGTCGTCTTCTCCTGCGGCATGCTGCATGAGGTGACGCCGATCACCCGCGGCAAGCGCTACGCTTTCGTGCCCTTCCTCTACGGCGAGGCCGAGGCGGCGCTGCGGGCGCGCAACAACGCCCGGCTCGAGGCGGGCGAGGCGCACTATGTCGAAGGGGGCGACCGCCTCTATCCCGTGGCGGCGGAATAACGGCATGGGGGACGCTGCTGCGCTGGCCGGCTTCACGCCGGTCTCGCTCGCTCTTGCCTCGGGTGCGGCTTCGATCGACTGGGGCGATCTCACCGGCTGGCGGTTTTCCGACCCGTTCTTCGACCAGACGGTGGAGCGCTGGGCCGGCAGCGCCGCGCCGCGTCTGGCGCGTACCGGTCTCGACGCGCTCGAGGCGCTCGACGAGACCCCCTCGCTCGATCCCGCGGCGCTGATCTTCCATCTCTCGCGCTGCGGCTCGACGCTGGTGTCGCGGCTGCTGAGCCGCGTTCCCGGCATGCTGGTCGTCGCTGAACCCAAACCGGTCAATACGTTGCTGCTGGCCGGTCCGGCCGCGCTCGGAGAGGCCGAGGCGGCCCGCCTCCTGCGCCTCTTGGTGCGCGCGCTGGGCCGGCGCCGCTTCGGCGACGAGCAGTGCTACGCGCTGAAGCTGTCGAGCTGGAACGTCGCGCGCCTCGATCTCTTCCGCCGCGCCTTTCCCGAAGCCAAGCTGATCTGGGTGCAGCGCCGGCCGATCGAGGTCATGGCCTCGCTCATCGCCGACCCGCCGGGCTGGCTCGCGCTGCGCGGCCTGCCGCAAGCTGCCGAGCGTCTCTTCGGCATGGCGCCCGAGGCGCTGCGCGGCCTCGACGCCGCCCGCTTTTGCGCGCATGCGCTTGCGGCGCTGCTCGCCGCCGCGCGCGCCGCCGGCGGCGCGCGGCTTGCCGTCGACTATCGCGACCTGCCCGAGGCGGTATGGACGCGCATCGCGCCGTTCATCGGCGTCGATCTCGGCGAGAGCGAGATCGCGCTGCTGCGCGAAGAAGCACGCTATCACGCCAAGGATCCCGGCCGGCGCCTCTTCTCCGGCGACCCGCCCGGGCGCGCCGCGCCGCCCGACGCGCTGCGCGCGCTCGTCGAGGAGAAGCTCGAGCCGCTCTATCGCGCGATCGAGAGCGACGCTTAAGGAGCGGCGATCGCCGCGGCGTGCTCGCCCAGCGGCCAATGCGGCAGCAGCCTGCCGCCGAGCCGAAGCGGCGCGATGCGCCGCGCCAGGCCGCTGGCGTCGTCGGTCTCGATGAAGGCGGCGCAGAGCGTGCCCTCGCCTTCCGCCGGCAGCAGCCGCTCGCCCGGCATCTTGCGCACGAAGCGCGTCACGGCGGCTTCTTTTTGCATGCCGATGACGCTGTCGTAATCGCCGCACATGCCGGCGTCCGTCATATAGGCGGTGCCGTTGACGAGGATCTGCGCGTCGGCGGTCGGCACGTGGCTGTGCGTGCCGATGACCGCCGAGACGCGCCCGTCGCAGAAATGCCCCATCGACGTCTTCTCCGACGTCGCCTCGCCGTGGAAATCCACCAGGATGGCGTCGACCGCGCCGAGCGGATGCTCGGCCAGCAGCCGGTCGAGGCCGGCGAAGGGATCGTCGATCGCGTCCATGAACAGCCGCGCCATGGCGTTCACCACCAGCAGGCGCCGGCCGTCGGCCAGCGCGAAGACGCCGTGGCCCTTGCCGGGCGTGCCCGGCGGGAAGTTGATCGGCCGCAGCAGCCGGGGATCGCCGTCGATATAGGCGATGATCTCGCGCTTGTCCCAGACGTGGTTGCCGGTGGTGATGACGTCGACGCCGGCGGCGTAGAGCTCGGCGCAGATCTTGTCGGTGATGCCGAAGCCGTGTGCCGCGTTCTCGCCGTTGGCGACGACGAAGTCGAGCGCAAGCTCGCGCCTGAGGCGCGGCAGGTGCGCGATCACCACCTCGCGGCCCGAGCGGCCGACGATGTCGCCGCACAGCAGAAGCCTCATGTCCGATCCGTCCTTTTCGCCGGTTGCGGGGGCCGGCCGCCGCGCATCATAGCATGCGCCCGGCGGGGAGAAGGCGAGGATGGAGCCGCCTCGGCCGTTGGCATTGCTTGACCCTCGTGGCCCGCTTACGCAGGTGGGAGCCATATACCGGGACCACGGTCCCGGCAGGGACAGCCCCCTTGAGGTATCTATCGGCCCCGGGGTTCGTGCGACCTGACGCGCCGCGCAGCCCCATCCTCGCGCTAAATGTGGAGGGTCTCGAGCCGCGTGGCAATCGATTCGATGCGCTGGGCAAGATTTTCGATGCCGGCGGCGGCATCCTCGCCCGGTCCGGCGCCGTTGCCCGACCTGGACTCGCCCGAAGCCGCCCGTGCATCGGCCAGCTCGTCCGCCAACACCAGCGCCGCCAGCACCAGCAGCCGGCTCTCCCCGATCTGCCCCAGCTCGCGCGCGAAGGTCTTGATCTTGGCGTCGATGTAGCGCCCGAGCTCTTCGATGCGCTGCTCCTCGCCGTCATTGCAAGCGACGGGATAGCTGCGCCCATTGATGGTGATGGTGACCTGCGCCATCACCCCTCCAGCGCCCGATCGAGCCGCAAGATCGCGGCGTCGAGCCGGGTGGCGACGTTTTCCGTCGTCGCCAGCAGCGCTGCGTAATCCGCCCTGGCGGCGGCAAGCGCGCCGGAAGCCGCCCCATCGCCCTCGCCGGCGCCGATGGCGGCTTTCTCCAGCCGCGCCACCGCCCGCTCCAAGCGCCTTAGCGCCTCCTCCAGCTTGCCCATCCTCCCCGCCGCATCGCCGCGAAAAGCAGACACCTTACGCGCGTCGGGAATGCCGCGTCAATCGCCGCTCCACGCGGATTTTCCCCAGGCGTAAGGCCGCTTCCCGCTGCATCGCGGACGCCGGTTGCCTATACTCCCGACCATGCCGCGAGGCGGAAGGGTCGAGCGATGAGCGCGATTCCCGGGCGCTGGCAGCCCGAGCGGCTGTCGCGCGAGGCGCGCCGCATGGCCGAGGCGGCGGCGCGGCAGGCGCGGCTGCCGCTCGGGCAATGGCTTGGCCAGGTGATCCGCGCCACTTGCGCGATCGAGGGCGTCGCGCCGGAGCCGACCGCGTCCGCGGCGGCGCAAAAGGCGCTGGCGCTGCTCGCCGGCGCCTTGCGCTCCGGCGATTGCCCGCCGCTCGACGAGGCGCGCACCTATTTGCGGCTCATCACCGAGTTCGGCCTCAGCGCCGCCGAGATCGCCGAAGGCGTCGATCGGCCGCAAGCGCATGTCGCTCGCGCGCTGCGGTTGCTGACGCTGCCGCAAAGCGTGCGCCGGCTGGTCGAGCAACGCGCGCTCTCGGCCGAGCACGCTTACGCGCTGCTCGAGGCGAAGGACCCGGCGCGCTTGGCGCAGGCGACGCTCGCCTTGGGCCTCGCCGCCGACGAGACGCGCCAGCGCGCCCGCGCCGAGAAAGGCAGGGCCTGATGCCTGAAGCCGCCACCGGCGAGGCCTGGAGCGAGGATCTCCTCGACGGCGCCAGCTTCCGATTGGCCGAGCGCGCGGCGCGCGCCGCCGGCCTGCCGGTCGAGGCCTGGATCGACCGCGCCATCCGCGGCGCTTGCGCCAGCACGGGCGAGGTCGCGCTACCGGCCTCCGGCGCCGCGGCGCCGGAGGAACCCGTCGCTGTGCGCGCCGGACGCGGCGCCTGGCGCGTCGTCCTGGCGCTGGCGCTGCCGTTGTTGCTCCTCGGCGGCTTTGCCTTCCTGGCGCTGCCGTTCGCCGGCTCCGGCGTGCGCCTGGCGCTGCCGCCGGCGCCCAACGTCGTTCTGGCGCTGCCCCCCGGCGCGTCCGAGGACCGCGAGCCGAGCGATGCCCGCCAGCTTGCCGCGTGGCTCGCGCCCCGCGCGAGCGCCGGCGACGCGCAAGCGCAATATCGGCTGGGCACGCTTTATGCGCTGGGCAAGGGCGTCGACAAGGACTATGCGCGCGCGGCGCCGCTGCTGCGCGCCGCCGCCGAAAGCGGACTGGCCGAGGCCGAGTACGATTACGCCGTGCTGTGCGAGAACGGTTTCGGCGTCGCCAAGGATCCGGTGCAGGCGCTGGCGTGGTATCGCAAAGCGGCGGCGCAAGGCCACGCCAACGCGGCCCTCGCCCTCGGCTACGCCTGCGCCAAGGGCATCGGCACGGCGCGCGACATGGCCGAGGCGGCGCAATGGTTCCGCCGCGGCTCCGAGCTCGGCCTCGCCGACGCGCAATACAACCTCGCCTTTCTCTACGAGCACGGCGAAGGCGTGGCGTCGTCGCCGATCGACGCTTACGCCTGGTACGCCATTGCCGGCGCCCACGGCGATCGCGGCGCGCAGCAATCGGCCGACCGCCTCGCCAAGAGCCTCTCGGCGGCGCAGATGAAGGAGGCGCTCGCGCGCCTCAACGCGCTGCACCAATCGATCAAGAGCGAGCGTTAGCGCAACCGTCCCGTCGCCACCCACCAGCGCGGCTGTTCGGCGCCGAGCTGCTCCGCCGCCGCCTCGGCTTCGGCCGCCTGCGCGAAGAGCGCGAAGCAGGTGGCGCCGCTGCCGCTCAGGCGCGCCAGCAGCGCGCCTTCGAGCCGCTCGAGCCGCGCCAGCACCAGGGCGATCTCCGGGGCGAGCGCCACCGCCGCCGCGGTGAGGTCGTTGCGCCGCTCGGCGAGCAGCGCCGCAAGCCCGGCCGCGTCGGGCGGCATCGGCGCGAACCGCGCCGGCGCCGAGAACGCGCCGGCGCGCGCCTTGAACACCGCGGGCGTCGCCAGCGCCGGGCCGGGATTGACCAGCAGCGCCGTCGCCTCCGGCAGACCGGGCGCCGGTTCGACCGCCTCGCCGATGCCGCCGAGCCAGGACGCGCGCGCAGCGAGGCAGACCGGCACGTCGGCGCCGAGCTTGGCGCCGATGCCGGCAAGCCGCGTCTCGTCGAGCCCGAGCCGCCAGAGCGCGTCGAGCGCGCGCAACGTCGCCGCCGCGTCGCTCGAGCCGCCGCCGATGCCGGAGGCCACCGGCAGGTTCTTGATCAGCGTCAGCGCCGCCGCCGGCGCCCGTCCCGTCTCCGCGGCGAGCAGCTCGGCGGCGCGCCAGACGAGATTCGCCGCGCCGTCGCCGGCGAGCGCCGGCGCTTGCGGCCCGCTCAGCCTCAGCGACAGCCTCGGCGCCGCCTCGGCGATGATCTCGTCGCCGACCGCGGCGAAGGCGACGAGGCTGTCGAGCAGGTGATAGCCGTCGTCGCGCCGGCCCAGCACGTGAAGATAGAGATTGAGCTTCGCCGCCGCCGGCCGGCGCTGCATCTTGGGCCGGGCGTGCTCAGCCGCCGCGCGTCGCCGCCACCGGCGGCTTGGTGATGCCGCGATCGAGCTTGCTCTCGATCGTCCGGATCTGATCGGCCTCGGGCTTGAACTGCAGCGCGCGGCGCCATTGATAGCGCGCCTCGACGACGCGGCCTTCCTGCCAATAGGCGTCGCCGAGATGGTCGTTGACGGTGGGATCCTCGGGCAGCAGCTCGATCGCCTTCTCCAGGAGCTGCGTCGCGTTGCCGAACTCGCCGAGGCGGTAATAGGCCCAGCCCAGGCTGTCGACGATGTAGCCGTCATCGGGTCTCAGCTCGACCGCGCGCTTCACCATGCTGAGCCCTTCGGTGAGATGCTCGCCGCGGTCGATCCAGGAATATCCGAGATAGTTCAGCACCAGCGGTTGGTCCGGCTGCAGCTCCAGCGCGCGCTTCAAGTCGCTCTCGGCGCGCGCCCATTGGCCCGACCGCTCGAGCGCCGCGCCGCGGCTGTAATAGAGCCGCCACTGCTGCGGCTCGGTCGCGCCGAGCCGGACGATCGCCGCGTCATAGGCGCCGACGGCGTCGCTAAAGCGGTTGCGCGCGCGCAGGAGATCGCCGAGCTCGACCAGCGGCTCGGGATCCTGCGGCCGCTCGGCGGCCATGTGGTTGAGCTCGGCCGCCGCTTCGTCGGTGCGGTCGAGCGCGTCGAGCGCGACCGCCGCGCGCAGCCGCGCCGCCCAGCCGAGCGGCGATTTCGGATCGATGGCGCGGTATTGCGCCAGCGCCTCGGCGGTGTGCCGTTGATCCTCGTCGATCTCGGCGAGGAGCAGTTGCGCCAGCGGGAAGTCCGGCCTGAGGTCGAGCGCGAGGCGCGCATAGACCAGCGAAGCGTCGAGCGTCTCGCGCTGGTCGAGCACGCTGGCGAGATCGAACAGCGCCTCGGCGATGCCGTCGCGCGGCGTGGCGATGACGCGCGGCGGCACCGTGCCCTGGGCGATGCGCCGCAGCGCCTCGCCGGTGATCTCGGCGTTCTGCTCGCCGGGGCCGAGGCGCTCGTAGAGCCGGCGCGCCTCCTCGCTGCGCTCGTGGCGCTCGTAGAAATTGCCGGCAAGCTCGACGCTGCGCCAGGTCGGCCGCTGCTGGTCGCCGACCGCGCGCTTGTAGGCGTGGTCGGCATCCTCGATGCGGTCGGATTCATCGGCGATCAGCGCCGCATGCAGGTCCTTGAGCATCTGCACGCCGTGCAGCTCGTCGAGCCCGTTGAGCGCCTGCAGCGCCGGCGCCGGACGCTGCGCGCCGAGCTCGCACCAGGCGAGGAGCAGCGGCCCGGCCAGGCGCTGCGCCCCCTCCGTCGGCAGCGATTTCGCGCGCGCCGCCGCCGCGGCGAAGTCGCCGGCCTTCACCTCCTGCAACATCAGCACGAGCTGCGCCAAGCCGGCCGAGGGATCGGACTGGACGATGCGCTGCGCCAGCGGCACCGCCTCGGCCATGCGACCCTCGCCGACGCGCAGCACGAAGCTGCGCCGCAGCAGGTCGAAATTGCCGGGATCCTCGGCCAGCGCGTGGCTCATATAGTCGGCCGCATGCGCGTAGTCGTGCACCTGCTGCCCATGACGCCCGGCGAGATAGGCGCCGAGCGCGCTCATCGACGCCGCTTCCGGCGCCGCGTCGCTGCTGCTGACGACGCTCTCGCCCGTCGACGCGCAGCCGGCCATCGCGGCGACAAGACATGCCGCTGCCGCGGCGCGCCCGGCCGTCGACCATCGCTGCAACACTGGCTTTGCGTTCATCGCCCTCTCGCAGCCCGTCCGGCTGCTCGATCGTGCCGCCACTATAGTGAAAGCTTCTTAAAGAGAAAGGGGCGAGGTGCTAGCGTGTGCCGCATGGATCGGAGCGGGGGCCTCGCCGCGCTGCTGCGGTGGTATGTCGCGATGGGCGCGGACGAAGCGATCGACGCCGAACCCGTCGACCGGCTGGCGCCGCCCACACCGTCACTGCCCGCACCGCCGCCGCCGCGCGCTGCCGCCGCTGCCGCCGTCCTGGCGCCGCCGCCCGACTCGGCGGGCGCGGCGGCCGCGGCCGCCGCCGATCTTGCCGCGCTCGAAGGAGCGGTGCGCAGCTTTACCGGCTGCGCGCTCAAGCGCACCGCCACCAACACCGTCTTCGCCGATGGAGTGGCGGGGGCCGAGCTGATGGTGATCGGTGAGGCGCCGGGCGCCGACGAGGATCGACTCGGCCGGCCTTTCGTCGGCCGCAGCGGCCAGTTGCTCGACCGCATGCTGGCGGCGATCGGCTATGACCGCCGGACCAACGCCTATATCACCAACGTGCTGTTCTGGCGCCCGCCGGGCAACCGCAAGCCCACCCAGGAGGAGGTCACCGCCTGCCTGCCCTTCGTCTGGCGGCATATTGCGCTGCTCCGGCCGCGTGTGGTCATGCTGTCCGGCGGCACCGCGGCTTCGGCGCTGCTGCGGCGCGGCGAAGGGATCATGCGGCTGCGCGGCCGCTGGTTCGATCTTGAGGTCGAGGGGCTGGACCGGGCCGTGCCGGCCATTGCCACTTACCATCCCTCCTTTCTGCTGCGCAGCCCCTCGCGCAAGGGCGAGGCGTGGAGGGATCTCCTGGCAATCCAGTCAAAGCTGAAAGATGGACAGTAACCTACGGAAATCCGTAGACAAATTTCAGATATACACAAATTGCCTAAAATTTTAACAGTATTTTGCCTTGCCAACGCCTTGGGCAATAGTCTATTGGCGTCGTCATGCAGGGCAGGAGATATGACCTCCGGCCGGGCAATTCTTGGGCGAGGCTCGGTATTTTTGTCACCCTCGCCGCCGTATTGCCCGGCACTCTGGCGACGCTCCCCAGCAATAGCGTATGGGCGGAGTCTGTCCGCACCTCGGCCCTCACTCCCGACGACGATCCGCCGCGCGAAGCCGACCTTCCCCTTGTGCTCGCGCCCGGCGAGGCGTTGCGCTATCGCCGCATCTTCCGCTTGCAGAGCGCCGGCCGCTGGGCCGAAGCCGATCGCGAGATCGGCGACCTGCGGGACCGCCTGCTGATCGGCGCGGTCGAGGCGCAGCGCTATCTCCACAAGAGCTACCATTCGAGCTATGCCGAGCTCGCCGCCTGGCTTGCCGTCCATGCCGAAGAGCCCGATGCCAAGGCGATCTACGCCCTGGCGCTGCGCCGGCGTCCCGCCGGCGACCCCGCTCCCGCCCGGCCGACCGTCGCCAGCCTGGCGCCACGCAGCCTCGACGAGGACGCCGAGAAGGCCGCTTCGGGCGAGCGCCGGCTCTCCGCCGCCGAGCGCCGCCAGGCGCGAGAGCTGCGCCACGAGATCGGCACGCTCGCGGCCGACGAGCCGCGCCGAGCCGAGCTGACGCTCGCCGGCTACGACGCCCGGCATCTCCTGACCCTCGGCCAGCAGGACGAGCTGCGCACGTTCATCGCGGCGGGATATTTCGCCGCCGGCAGGGCGCAGGAAGCGCTGAGCCTCAGCGCCGCCACCCAGAGCCCCGCCTATGCCGCCGCCGCCCAGTGGCAGGCCGGGCTCGCCGCCTGGCGGCTCGGCCGCTACGGCGAGGCCGGGATGCATTTCCAGGCGATGGCGCGCGCGCCGGGCCGGTCGAGCTGGGTGACCGCCGCCGCCGCCTTCTGGGCGGCGCGCGTCGAGCTCAGGAACCGCCGGCCGGAGCTGTTCAACTACTGGCTGCGCATCGCCGCCGAGCATCCCCGCACCTTCTACGGCCTGCTGGCGCGGCGCATGCTCGGCGTCGACGCCTATCTCGATTTCGACGACGTCCCCTTCACCGCGTTCGACGCCGAGATGCTCATCGGCGTGCCGGCCGGGCGGCGGGCGATGGCGCTGCTCCAGGCGGACGAGCCGGCGCGCGCCGAGGCGGAATTGCGCGCGCTCGCGGCGCGCGCCTCGCCGGCGCTGCTCGAAGCGCTGGTGGCGCTCGCCGATCGCGCCAACATGCCGGCGCTCAGCCTGCAGCTTGCCGGGCTTGCCGCCGAGAGCGACGGCCGGCGTCACGATCACGCGCTTTATCCGGTGCCGCGCTGGACCCCGCTCGGCGGCTTCACCGTCGACCGCGCCTTGCTCTTCGCCTTGATGCGCCAGGAATCGCAATTCCTGCCCGAGGTGCAGAGCAATGCCGGCGCCGTCGGACTGATGCAGCTCATGCCGGCCACCGCGCACGCCATGGCGAGGCGCACCGGCGTGCCGTTGCGGCGCGCCGGTGCGCGCTCGGCGCCCGACCCGCTCGCCGAGCCCGCGCTCAATCTGGCGCTGGCGCAGGAATACATCGTCAGCCTGACCGAGCAGGATCAGATCGGCGACAACCTCGTGCTCATCGCCGCCGCCTATAATTGCGGGCCGGGCGCGCTGCTGCGCTGGCGGTCGGCGCCCGAACTCGGCAAGGATCCGCTGCTCTTCATCGAGAGCATCCCCTCGCGCGAGACGCGCAACTTCACCGAGCATGTGCTGGCGAATTACTGGATCTATCGCCAGCGCCTCGGTCAGGCCGCGCCCGATCTCGACGCGCTTGCCGCCGGGCATTGGCCGACCTATACCGCTCTCGACAGCATGACGGAGCCGCTGGATCGTCGCCATGCCGACAATCGATGACCGCCGTCCCTTCCTCGCCGTCAACATCGCCGTGCTCACCGTCTCCGACACGCGCGGCGAGGCCGAGGATACCTCCGGCCGCACGCTGGCCGAGCTGATCGCCGCCGCCGGCCATCGCGTTCGCGAACGACGCATCCTGCGCGACGACAAGGCGGAGATCATCGCCCAGCTCCGTGCCTGGATCGCCGATCCGCTGGTCGACGTCGTGATCTCCACCGGCGGCACCGGCGTCACCGGCCGCGACGTCACGCCCGAGGCGTTCCACGCCGTCTACGACAAGGAGATCGCCGGCTTCGGCGAGCTTTTCCGCTGGCTCAGCTATCAGAAGATCGGCACCTCGACCTTGCAGAGCCGCGCCACCGCCGGCGTCGCCGGCGGCACCTATCTCTTCGCGCTCCCCGGCTCGCCCGGCGCCTGCCGCGACGCCTGGGAGGACATCATCCGCCACCAGCTCGACAACCGTTTGCGCCCGTGCAATCTCGTCGAGCTGATGCCAAGACTTCAAGAGCAGTAGACGAATTCGCAAAGGCGAGTTTGTCCGCGACGACGATCGTGCGAGCTCAATGCTGTGCGGGCTCTCGCGGTTGCAAGAGCAACCGCTGGCGCCCGCTGGCGACGACGCTTTGCGCCGCGCCGCGCCAGCGCGCGTAATCCGCGGCGTCGTCGACATCGGCCAGCGTCTCCAGCAGCGCCACGCTCATGCCGCGCGGCAATCCCGCCAGCGTATCGGCGAGCGCCTGCGGGCTCGACCAGCGCACGCGCTCGAAGAGCCCGCGCGGCACGCGCGGGCGGCGGCGCAATCCCACCAGCCAATAGCCGCCATCCGCCGCCGGGCCGAACACCGCCTCGGCGCGGCCGAGCACGCCAAACGCTGCGGCGACATGCGCCGGGCGGAGCGCCGGAATGTCGGAGCCGACGATCACCGCCGGTCCCGGCGGCAGCAGCGCGAAGACCCGCGCCATGCGCCGCCCGAGATCGCCGCCGCCCTGCCCGCGCCGCGGCGCGTGCACCGGCCAGCGCGCCCGCGCCGCGCGGTCCGGCGTCACCCACAGCTCCAGCCGCCAGCGCCGGTCGCCGGCCAGCAGCCGCAGCAGCCGCGCGCTGGTCTCGCGATAGAAGCGCAGCGCCGAAAGACCGCCGATGCCGGCGGCGAGCCGCGACTTGACGCCGAGCCGCGGCGCGCGCAGGAAGACGACGACGTGGCGCCGCGGCCGCATCAGCGATAGAGCCGCAGCAGCAGGCGCGGCGGCACGCCGAGGAAATAGAGCGCGAGGCAGCAGAGATTGCGCAGCGGCCGCGCAATGTAGCCGTCGCGGCGATAGCGCGTGGCCGAGGTGACGGCGTCGGCGGCGAGCGCCGCCAGCCGGCCGCGGCCGAGGCGGCGCGCGAGATCGACGTCCTCCATCAGCGGCAGCGTCCGGAAGCCGCCCAGCTCGCGATAGAGCGCCGCCGAGAGCAGCAGGCCCTGATCGCCGTAGGGCAGCGCCAGCGCCCGGCAGCGCCAGCGCACCGCCGCCTCGATGCGCCGCGCCGCGCGGCTTTCGTCGTCGAGGCGCAAGCGCAGATAGCCGGCGCGCCGGCGATTGGCGGGCGCGGCGATGAAAGCGCCGACCGCCTGCGACCAGCCGCGCGCGAGCCGCGTATCGGCGTGCAGGAAGAAGAGCCACGCGCCCGCCGCCGCCGCGCCGCCGGCGGCGAGCTGGAGGCCGCGTCCGCGCGGCGCGGCCAACACGCGCGCCCCGCCCGCGCGCGCAAGCGCGGCGGTGGCGTCGCCCGAGCCGCCGTCGACCACGATCACTTCGCGCAAGAGGCCGCTCGTCCGTCCTTCCTCGAGCGCGGCCAGCGCCGCCGGCAGCGTGTCGGCGGCATCGAGCGCGGGAATGACGACGGAGAGCGGCGGATCGCCGGTCGCTCGCATGGCCGCGACCTTACCGTGCCGCGCCGACGCCGCCAATGCGCGGGTAGTGACTGATCAGTTTGTATGTCCATGATGGGAGGTCTCTGCCGGTCCGCTTCCGAGCCGGGGCGCACGGAAGTCAGACATTCGCTCGATGGGCGGCTTGGGGCCTTAACAAACACGGAGATTCGGCGGTTTCGATGATATTTGCCAGTTGGAAAGAGCGCGGCGTTTGCGCGGCGGGCGCAGCGCACCTTCGCATAACCGGAAAACCATGGTCTGGAAAACGTAGGCGCTGTGTGCGACGGTGAGGCCGAGATAATCGGAGGTGCGTCATGAGCCAGCTCGACATCGCCGACAACAACGTTGCGGCGGACACGGAGAGAGCTTCGTTGGTCTATGTGCCGCCGCTCCAGCGCACGGAAGGGCAGCCGCCGCCCATCGCGGCGAACGGCGGCCTGTCCTACATGTCGTTCGACCGGGAGGGCGATGCGGGAACCGCCGCGGCGCTCAAGGACGCACTCGCCCAGTTCGCTGAGGGCGAGGGCCAGCGAGTTACCGACATGATCGACAATGCGCCACCGGGCCCGATCGAGACCCGGTGGGGCCTCGGGTTCCGCGACTACGACGAGTGCATGGACTACATACGCACGAACGGCATCAAGGCCCCTGAAGGCGGCCTGGCGCTGCCGCTGCCCTATACTGTCTACGAGCGGCCGACCTATTCCGTCGTCCCGTCCAACGCTCTCTGGCAGGACCCGGCGCGCGCCGACGTAGCGGCGATCCTGCGCAAGAACGAGGAGGACAACCGGCGGCGGCACCTCTATTTCCCGCAGGTGATGCGCGACGCGCGGCGCATCGGCGAGTACTACCCGGGCCTCTCGCCCAATAGCCCCGAATGCATGGACCGGCTCGGTGTCTCGCTGGCGCACATCGAGTCCGCGTGCTCGAACTTCTACGATTCGGCCGAGGTGGAGCGCGTGTTCTACCCCGAGATCGAGAAGCTCCTCCTCGAGTTCTTCCCGGACGCGACTGATGCACTGGTCTACAACCACGACGTCTTCGACAAGGACTACGCGGGCGACCGCACGGAAGACCAGGACAACAAGAACCCGGGTGTGAACGCCCGTTATGCCAACCTCGTGCACAACGACCTGAACGACAACAGCGGCCGCGTGCGCTGCCGCGAGCTGCTCACCAGGAACCTGCGGAACTTCGGGCGCCCCCAGCACTACACGGAGGAAGAGGCCGACAGGAAGATGTCGCGGCGGTTCATGTCGATCAATCTCGCCAAGCCGATGGAGACAGTCGAGCAGTTTCCCTTCGTGCTCTGCGCCTGGCCCTCCTTCGCCGACCAGCCGTACATCACCAACTACCGAATCTACGACGACCGCGTCGGCGAGACCACCCGCTTCACCTACCGTCCCGACCACGAGTGGTACTGGTTTCCTCAGCAGAAGCCCAACGAGGTCTCAATGCTCAAGTGCTACGACTCTGCGACCGACGGCTCGGTCTCGCGCTGGTCTTTCCATACTGCCTGCATCGACCCGACCGCGCCCGCCGACGCCCGATGCCGCAAGAACGTCGTGGTCCGTTCCTTTGTCTTCTTCTAGCGTGCCGATTGCAACGCTCCTGTCCCTTTCGCCGACTCGGTCGTCGTAGATCCGGTAGTTGGTGATGTAGGGCTGGTCGGCGAACGAGGGCCAGGCGCAGAGCACGAACGGGAACTGCTCGACCGTCTCCATCGGCTTGGCGAGATTGATCGACATGAACCGCCGCGACATCTTGGCGTCGGCCTCTTCCTCCGTGTAGTGCTGCTCGCGCCCGAAGTTCCGCAGGTTCTTAGTCAGCAGC
>DASPSJ010000014.1:0-126577 GCA_035623985.1 Allostellaceae bacterium
CGCCTTGCCGATGATCGGCGCCAGATGATGCTCGCAATGGCTCTCGAAGCGGATGTCGCGCAGCACCACCATCTCGTCATAGCCGTCGGTCTGCTCGAAGGTGCGCTGCAACAGCTCCACCGGGTCGGTGGCGTAGCCGGAGAAATACTCCCGGAAGGCGCGCGCCACCCGCGCCGGCGTGCCCTTGAGCCCTTCGCGCCGCGGATCGTCGCCCGCCCATTCGATCAGAACCCGCACCGCCGCCTCCGCCGCCGCCTGGCTCGGGCGCGGCGGCGCGCCGGGGGCAGGGGCAGGCTTGATGCGTCGTTGCGATCCGTCCATGGCGGCAGGCCCTCCCGTTCTTGGCAGCATACGCCCGATATGGTGGCGTAGCGAAGCGCCGCTTCGCTGTCCACCGGTGGCGGCATGAGACTCGGAGATGGCCGCCCCGCGCCTCGCGCAGGCTCGCGCCGCTACGCCTCGATGACCTCGAGCACGCTGCCGTCGGGGGCGAGGCAGGCGGCGAGCAGCGCCCCGCCGAAGCCGCAGCCGGCGTCGAGCGAGACGGCGTAAGGGCTTTCGATCAGCCCGCCATGCCGCCGGTCATAGCCGCGGATGACGCGGCGGAAGCTGCCATAGGGCGCCTGAAGCTCGAGCAGATTGACCCCGCCCCACCACAGCGCGTCGCGTTGCAGATCGAGTGGCTTCCCCGGATCGACCCCGGCGTGGACGAAGAGCAGCTCGCCGTCGCCGGCGATGGCGTAGCGCTTCACGTCGGTGAGCAATTGGCGGTGGCCGGGATGAGCGTCGACCAGCGCGCGCAACGAGGCGGTCCAGCGCGTGATCGCCACCGCGCCGTCGCGCGCGGCGACGAGCCCCTGGCGCGCATCGCCGCCATAGGCCTCGAGCGTGGCGCCGGCGCCGTGATCGAGCATCCATTGCAGCACCTCGCGCGGATTGGGCGCGAATTGGAGCTGCAACAGCTTCTGCCACATCTCCTCTTGCGCGCCGCGCAGGAAGGCGATGTCGCCCGTCAAGGCGAGGCGGCGCGCGAGGAAGAGGCGGCGGAAGCGGAGCAGCTCGTCGAGCGTGGCGGCGATGGCGGCGCCATGGCCGAGATAGCCGCCGAGATAGACCAGGCGGTCGCCGCGCCCGAGCAACGGCGCGAGCCGGAGGTGAAGCCGGGCGAGCCGCGCCGCCTCGCCATGGATGGCGGCCACCGCCCAGATGCGCCGCGGCCGCACGAGACGGGCGAAGATCGCGGAAGCACCAGGGGCGGAGGTGGTGGTCACCCCCGCCCCTTATCACAATCTCCGCTGCGGCGCCATCCGCCGCGGCGGACAATCGCGTGCGCTCAGGCCGCGCTCAGCATCTGCTCGAGCCGGCGCGTCGCCGTATCCTCGTCGATCTTCTCGACCGCGGCGAATTCGCGCACCAGCCGGTCGAGCGCCGCCTGATAGATCTGCCGCTCGCTATAGGACTGCTCGGGCTGGCCGACATTGCGGTAGAGGTCGCGCACCACTTCGGCAATCGAGGCGGGGTCGCCGGAATTGATCTTCTGCTCGTATTCCTGGGCGCGCCGGCTCCACATGGTGCGCTTGGCGCGCGAGCGGCCCTTGAGCTTGGCCAGCGCCGCGTCCATCTCCTTGCGCGTCGACAGCCGCCTGAGCCCCGAGACCTTGGCCTTGGCCAGCGGCACGCGCAGGGTCATGCGGTCCTTGTCGAAATGAACGACAAAGACATTCAACGTATAGCCGGCGATCTCCTGCATCTCGATGCCCAGGATCTTGCCCACGCCATGGGTGGGGTAGACCACGAGATCACCCGCCGCGAAACCAATCTTTTCCGACATCATTTTCTCTCGACAAAAGGCATGCGAGGCATTCCAGGCAGGAATGGCATAGGCATGAGCCTGTACATGCCGGTCCGGCATCCCGCCGGCTTCACCTGCCCGGACTCTCGCTACCGGGAACGACGCGAGCAGCTCACGTCGTTGGAATTATATATCACAATCGAAGCCCGAATACCAGCGCAACAGACGCCCGTAGGCGCAAGTCGCCGGCCGCCGCCGGCGTGGGACTAACGCTTCCCAGGATTGGGGCTGAAGAATTTCTCGAACTTATCGGGAACATCCTTGAACTCATCGGCGTCTGCCGGCGCTTCGGCCTTGCGCGTAATGTTTGGCCAGGCCGTCGAATACTGGCGATTAAGCTCGATCCATTTCTCGGCGACCGGCTCGCTATCGGGAATGATCGCCTCGACCGGACATTCCGGCTCGCAGACGCCGCAATCGATGCATTCGTCGGGGTGAATAACCAACATGTTCTCGCCTTCGTAGAAGCAATCCACGGGGCAGACCTCGACGCAATCCATGTACTTGCACTTGATGCAGGCCTCGGTGACGACGTAGGTCATGGTTCAGCACTCTTCTATCATCGGTTCAGGGCAGTTCCGCCCGATCTCAAGCCATCAGGGTGCAGCGTCGAGGCCGAGCCGGCGCAGCACGCGCCGGCGTGCTTCGCCGCGCTCGTGGTCGGAGACGTCGATGAGACCCGCCACCCGGCGCAGCATGGTATCCTCCAGCGGATCGAGCACGCCATCGGCATAGACGACTTCCCACAGCATCTCGACGAGTTCGAGGCGCTTGGCGCCGCCGAAGCGGCCGTTGATAAGGCGCGTCGCGCCGAAGAGCTGGGTCGACCGCTCCGCCCGTTGCTCGCCCGCCTGCTCCAGCATCGCCGCCGAGGCGTCGCCGAGGGCGAAGTGCCGCTGCAAGATGCGCCGCACCGTCGCCTGCTCCGCCGCATCGAGAGGACCGTCGATCTGCGCCGCCTCCACGAGCAGCGCCGCCACGGCCAGCCGCAGCTCGTCCATGCCGTCCGATGCCGGCCGATCCGCTTCCGTCAGCCACGCCTTCAGCCGGTCGATCATGACCTTGCCTAGCATGCGTCCTGCCGGGGTTCAACCCCAGCCGGATTGGGGAATTTAGGCGGAAGAGGCGCCGCGGCCGGACTCGCCCACCGGCGGCCCGACATAGCGGGCGCGCGGCCGGATCAGGCGGTCGGCGGCATATTGCTCTTGTGCATGGGCAAGCCAGCCCAGGCTGCGGCCAAGGACGAACAGCGCCAGCGCCCCTCCTGCCGGCAGCGCGAGCGAGCGGCGCAGCAGCGCCAGCGCGAAATCGATGTTGGGCGGCCGGCCGATCAGCGCCGTCACCGCGGCGGCGACCCGCTCCCCGTCCGCGGCGAGCGGCGCCTGCTGCTCCTGCATGAGATCGAGCAGCAGGCGCGCGCGCGGATCGGCGCCGCGATAGAGGGGGTGCCCGAAGCCCGGCAGCCGATCGCCGCGGCGAAGATAGGCGGCCGCGAGCGCTTCCGGATCGGCGGCCGCCAGCGCCTCGCCAAGAAACGCATCGGTGCGCTCGCTGGCGCCGCCATGGCGCGCGCCTTGCAGCGCGGCGATGCCGGCGATGACCGCGTTGTAAGGGCTCGCCAGCGCCGAGGCGACGCAGCGGGCGGCAAAGGCCGAGACGTTGAGCTCGTGATCGGCGCAGAGGATGAGCGCCGCCCGCAGCAGCGGGCGCCTTTGCGCGCCGAGGCCCCAGGCCTCGGCAAGGACCGCATCGACCGGCCGCGGCGACGGCTCCGCCTCGGCCACCGCCGCGGCCAAGAGGCGCAGGATGCGCGCCCCGCTCGCCGCCACCGCCGATGGCGCCAGATCGAGCGCGCGCGTGTCCGCGGCGGCGGCGATGGGCAGCAAGGCCAGACAACGCTCGATCGGCGCCAGCCCCGCCAGCGCGCGCCGCGCGAGAGCGAAGCCCGGACCCGGTTTCGGTAGATTGTCGGGAGCGAAGATCGCCGTTTCATCGGCCTGCCAGAGCAGCGCCGCGACCGCGCGGAGGGAGGCCCGGCGCGCCAGCAGGCAGGCATCCTGGCCGCGGTAATAGAGCCGGTCGTCGAGGATGAGGGTGATGGCGGAATCGAGCACCGGCGCGCCGAAGCTCAGTGCCGCCTGCGCCGCCTGGGCGGGATCGCGCTGGCGCCGGCGGCGCAAGGCCGCGACGTCCTCGGCGTGATAGCGCCGCGCCCGCCCTTCGGTCGCTTCCGAGCGGATAAGGCCGCGGCTGACATAGGCGTAGAGCGTCTGGGGCCGCACTCCCAACATTGCCGCCGCCTCGCGCGCACTGAGATAGCTCGAATTCTGCGCCACCGAGTTCTCTTGCATATATTGATTATATAATCAACATTGACATTATAGTGTTGTCAAGCGGAAATGAGCAGAACGCAAGATTGGAGGCGCGCCATGCAATCCGGGCTCGAAGGGGTGGTGGCGGCGGAGACGGTGCTGACCCATGTCGATGGCAACGCCGGCATCTGGTGGCTGCGTGGCCATCTTCTGCCCGAGGTCATCGCTCGCCACGGCTATGAGGGCGCCACCGCCTTGCTCTGGGAAGGCTTCGCCGGCGACGGGCTCAGCCGCGAGGAGGTCCAAGCGCGCTTCGGTGCCGCGCGCGCGGCAAGCTTCGCGGCGCTGCCGCGCTGGCTCGACGCGGCCGGCGACCGCCCGCTTGCCGAAGGGGTCAAGTTCTGCTTCGCGGCGCTGCCCGAGGAGGGCACGCCTTGGGCCATCGCCGGGGCGCTGCCGGTGGGCATCGCCGCCCTGCTGCGCCGGCGCCAAGGCAAGCCGCCGGTGGCGCCCGATCCGGCACTGGCCACGGCGGCGGATTTCCTGCGCATGCTGAGCGGCGCGGCAGTGGCGCCGCCGCTTGCCGCGGCGCTCGACGCCTACCTCACCACGGTGATCGACAACGGGCTTGCCGCCTCTACTTTCGCCGCCCGCGTCGTCGCTTCGACCCGCGCCTCGCTCGCCGCTTCGGTGCTCGCCGGCTATTGCGCGCTCACTGGCCCGCTCCATGGCGGCGCGCCGGGGCCGGTGCTCGACATGCTCGACGAGATCGGCACGCCGGCCGGGATCGACGCCTGGCTGGAGCACGCGCTTGCCGGCGGCGCTCGGCTGATGGGCTTCGGCCACCGCGTCTGGCGCCGGCGCGACCCGCGCGCCGATGCGCTGAAAGCAGCCCTGCAGCGCCTCGGTCCCGATGCCGGCCGCATCGCGTTTGCGGAAGAGGTCGAGCGCCGGGCGCTGGCGGCGCTGCAGCGCAAGAAGCCGGATCGCCCGCTCGAGACCAATGTCGAGTTCTATACTGCGTTGCTGCTCGAGGCGGTGGGACTGCCGCGCGAGGCCTTCACCCCCGTCTTCGCGCTGGCGCGCAGCGCCGGCTGGCTCGCCCATGCGCTGGAGCAGCAAAAGACCGGCCGGCTCATCCGTCCCGCCGCCAGCTATATCGGTCCCCGGCCCGAAGCCGCTTGAAAGCCGCGCGCCCGTGCTATCTCTCTCCCCATGGCATCGCTGCGCGATCTCGTCCAGCACGGCTACGGCCTCGCGCGCTCGGCCGCGATCTACCACGCCAATCCGTTGAAGCGGCGGCGCGCCCGCGCCTTCTATCGCCAGTTCGTGCGGCCAGGCGATCTCTGCTTCGATGTCGGCGCGCATCTCGGCGACCGCACGGCGCATTTCCTGGCGCTGGGCGCGCGCGTCGTCGCGGTCGAGCCGCAGCCGGCGCCGCTCGCGGTGCTGCGCCGGCTGTTCGGCGGCAACCCGCGCGTCGTGCTGGTGGGCGCCGCTCTCGGCGCCGCGCCCGGCGAGGCCGAGCTTGCCATCGACCCGCGCAATCCCACCGTCGCCTCGCTCTCGCCGCGCTGGCGGGCGCGCGTGGCCGAGAGCGCCGGCTTCGCCGGCGTCGATTGGCGCGAGCGCCGCCCGGTGCGGCTCACCACGCTCGACGCGCTCATCGCCGAGCATGGCGTGCCGGATTTCTGCAAGATCGACGTCGAGGGTTTCGAGGCGGAGGTGCTGGCGGGCCTGTCGCGGCCGTTGCCGGCCTTGTCCTTCGAGTACACGCCGGCGGCGCTCGACGGCGCGCTGGCGGCGCTGGCGCGCCTTGCCGCGCTCGGGTCCTACCGCTTCAACTGCTCGCCCGGCGAGAGCATGCGCTTTGCCGCGCCGGACTGGCGCTCGGCCGCGGCGCTCGCCGCCGAACTCGGCGCGCTCGCGGCCGAGGAGACATCGGGCGACGTCTATGCGAGGCTTGCGGCGAGGCGCTAGCGGAAGGAGGCCGGCATGAAGCACTGGCAAGGCCTGATGATGCTCGCCGCGGCGGCGGCGCTGTCCCCCGGCGATGCCGCAGCCTATGCCTACAAGACCGCCCGCGGCCTTTATAAGGATTGCGCCGCGCCGGCGCCGCTCAAAAGCGGCGCGCCGACGCCGCAGCGCGAGCGCTGCGCCGCCTATCTCGAAAGCGTCTTCAACGCCTGGAACCTCAATCAGGACAACGGCATCTGCTCGCGCCATGCCGGCGCCGCGCTGCCGGACGCCTATGTGCAGTATTGGCGCGCCAGAGGGCTGGGCTTTCTCTCCGGCGAATTCCGCTCGGCCGAGGCCTCGGTGAATGATTTTCTCGACAGCCAGAAGCAGCCTTGCCCGGCGGAGCAGCCTTAGCTCCAATCGGCCGCCCCGCCATGGAATCTCCATAATCTCCCGGCTATTCTCCAGCAAATTTCGCTTGAGGAAACGCCGTCCTTGGCTTCGCGCGGTCGTATCGTCGTGCTGCATTTCGCCGGCCAGATGCCGCTTGCCGGCATCGCCTGGCAGGCGATGCATTACATCCTCGGCCTCGAGCGGCTCGGCTATGAGGCGTGGTACGTCGAGGATCACGGCGCCAATCCCTATGATCCTCGCCTCAACAGCGTCGTCATGGATTGCGCCTACAACGTCGACTGCGTCCGGCGCATGATGGAGCGCTATGGGCTCGGCGGACGCTGGGCCTATTGGGACGCGATCAACGACGTCTATCACGGGCTCTCGCGCGAGGCGGTGTTCCGGCTCTATCGCGAGGCCGACGCGCTGATCAATCTCTGCGGCGCGGTGCGGCTGCGCGAGGAGCACATGGCCTGCCCGCGCCGGCTGATGATCGATACCGATCCCGTCTACGAGCAGATCAAATACGCCGAGGCCGATCCCGCCGCGCGCGCCTATCTCGACGCGCATACGCATTTCTTCACCTATGGCGAGAATGTCGGCGGGCCCGGCTGGATCGTGCCGCTCTGCGGCGTCCCCTGGAAGCCGACGCGGCCGCCGGTGGTGCTCGAGGAATGGCCGACCGACGCGGAAGCGCCGGATTGCTTCTCGACCATCGCCACCTGGGAGAACAAGGGCAAGAACATCGCCTTCGCCGGCGAGACCTACGTCTGGTCGAAGCACGTCAATTTCCTGCGCTTCCTCGACATGCCGCGGCGCCGCCGGCAGTGCTTCACCATGGCGATGCTGCCGCCGACGCCCGAGGTCGAGGCCGAGGTCACCGGCAAGGGCTGGCGCCTCGTCGATCCGCGCCCGGTCTCCGCCAGCATGGAGAGCTATGCGCAGTTCATCTGCGGCTCGCGCGGCGAGTTCACCGTCGCCAAGGACATCTACGTCCGCCCCAACAGCGGCTGGTTCAGCGACCGCAGCGCCTGCTATCTCGCGGCCGGCCGGCCGGTGATCACGATGAAGACCGGCTTCAGCCGCTTCTACCCCGTCGGCGAGGGCCTGTTCGAATTCAGCGACGCCGACGAGGCGGCGGCGGCCATCGACGCGGTCAACGCCGATTATCGCCGCCACAGCCGCGCGGCGCGCATGATGGCGGCGGAATATTTCGGCAGCGACGCGGTTATCTCGGGATTGCTGGCCGAGGCGGGCCTCCAATGACCGCGACGCGGAGCGGCGCCGAAGCAGCGGCGGACGGAACGAGGTCCGGCGCGGGCGCGTCCCTCTGGGATCGCCTCGCCTTCGCGCTCTTCGTCGCCGCCGCGGCGCTGGTGATCCTGACTTTCACCGATTACGGCGTCACCTGGGACGAGGACGTGCACCGCTGGTACGGCATCTTCGTCCTCGACTACTATCTTTCCTTCTTCAGCGATCTCCGCGCCTTCCATTGGGGCGATCTCTACAATTACGGCGCCGCGTTCGACCTTGCCGCGACATTGCTCGACCGGATCTCGCCGTTCGGCGTTTACGAGACGCGCCATCTCCTCAACGGCGGCATCGGCGTCCTCGGCATCATCGGCACCTGGAAGCTCGCCCGCGCGCTGACGGGGCCGCGCGCCGGCTTTCTCGCCGCGCTCTTCCTGCTGCTCACGCCCAACTACTACGGCCAGATGTTCAACAACCCGAAGGACGTGCCCTTCGCGGTCGGCATGGCCTGGGCGATGTATTACCTCGTGCGCATCGTGCCGGAGCTGCCGCGCCCGCGCCTTCGGCTGGTGGCAAAATTCGGCGTCGCCGCCGGCCTGGCGCTCGGCGTGCGCGTCGGCGGGCTGCTGCTGTTCGGCTATCTCGGGCTGGTGCTGCTGCTCTTCGCGCTGTGGCGCGCGCTGGAGACGCGCCGCCCGGGCGTCCTTCTCGCCGCCGGCTGGACGAGCTTCCGGCGCGTGCTGCTGCCGGCGGTGGCGATCGCCTATCCCGTCATGCTGCTGTTCTGGCCCTGGGCGCAGCAGGCGCCGTTTGCTCATCCGCTACAGACGCTGGCCTATTTCTCGCACGAGATCTTCCCCTTCCGCACGCTCTTCGCCGGGCGTTATTTCCCCGCGACCGACCTGCCCTGGGCCTATCTTCCGACCTATATCGCCCTGGCGCTGCCGGAGCTGATCCTGCTGCTGCTGCTGGCCTCGCCCTTTGCCGCCGTCGCCATCGCCTGGCGGCGCGGGCGCAGGCTCGAGCGCACGCCGGCGCTCCAGCTCTTCATCCTGGGCTTCGCCATCGTCTTCCCGGTGGTCTATGCCGTAGCGATCAAGGCGGTGCTGTTCGACGGCATGCGGCATTTCATCTTCGTGCTGCCGCTCATCGCGGCGGTCGCCGCCGTGCTCGCCGATCGCGCGCTCGGCCGGCTCGAAGGCCGGCCGATCGGCCGTTTCGCCTATGGCGCGCTCGCGGTCTACGGCCTCTTCCACGTCGTCATCATGGCGCGGCTGCATCCCGACGAATACGTCTACTACAACGGCTTCATCGGCGGCGTCGAAGGCGCGGCGGGATTGTTCAAGCTCGACTATTGGGCCAATTCCTACGCCGAGGCGGTGGGCGCGCTCGAGGACTATCTGCGCGGCGAGTACGGCGCCGATTTCATGAACCACGATTTCACCGTCGCCGTCTGCGGCCCGCCCAACTCCGCGGCCTATTATTTCCCGAGCAACTTCATCTACACCGGAAAGCGCGAGGAGGCCGAGTTCTTCATCGCCTTCACCAAGGATGATTGCGAGAAGTCGCTGCCGGGCAAGGTCATCTATCGCGTCGAGCGGATGGGAACGCTGCTCTCCGAGGTCATCGACCGGCGCGACGCCTTGGCGCAGAAGGCGCAAGCCGGCGCGCGTCTGCTGGCCGGCGGCCGATAGAGCGGCGGCGTGGAGCGTGGCGAATATGTCCGGCTGGCGGCGGCGGAAGAACGGATGTGGTGGTTCCGCGGCCTCCACGCCAACCTGCTGGCCGCGCTCGCCGCGGCGCCGGCGCCGCGGCGCCTGCTCGACGCCGGCTGCGGCACCGGCGGGCTGCTGGCGCGGCTCGCCGCGGCGCTGCCCGAAACCGTGCTGGTCGGGCTCGAGCTCGATGCCGGCGCCGCGGCGCTGGCGCGCGGCAAAGGCCGCTTCCTGCTCGCGGTCGGCTCGATCGACCGGCCGCCCTTTGCCGCGGAGAGCTTCGACGCCGTGCTCAGCGCCGACGTGCTCTGCCACCGTGGCGTCGACGAGGCGCGCGCGCTCGCCGGGCTTCGCCGCTGCCTCCGGCCGGGCGGCCTGCTCGTGCTCAACCTGCCGGCCCATCGCTGGCTCTATTCCGCCCACGACGCCGCCGTCGACAACGCGCGCCGCTATGGCCGCGCCGAGCTTCGCCGGCTGCTCGCCGCGGCGGGCTTCGCCCGCATCCGCGCGCGCCACTGGAACAGTTTCCTCTTTCCGCTCATGGTGCTCCGGCGCAAGCTGTGGCGGCGCGCCGGCGGCAGCGAGGTGGAGCTGCTGCCCGCGCCGGCGGAGCGCGCCTTCGGCGCCGTCCTGGCGCTGGAGCGGCGGCTGCTGCGGGCGGGGCTGTCGCTGCCCTTCGGCGGCTCGATCCTGGTGACTGCGGTGAAGCCATGACCTCCTCGCCGGCGCTCAGCATCGTCATTCCCGTCTATAACGGCGCCGGCAGCATCGGCGAGCTGGTGGCGGCGCTTGAGAGCCTCGAAGTGCCGGGCGGGCACGAGATCGTCCTGGTCAATGATTGCAGCCCCGACGACAGCCTCGCCGTCTGCCGCGGTCTTTTGGCGCGCGCCAAGGTGCCGATGACGCTGGTCGACCTCTCGCGCAATTTCGGCGAGCACAACGCCGTGATGGCGGGGCTGCGCCACGCTGCCGGCGCGCACGTCATCACCATGGACGACGACCTGCAGAATCCGCCGTCGGAAGTGCTGCGCCTGCTCGATTACGCCCGCTCCAGCGGCAAGGAGGCGGTCTACGCCTTCTATGCGCATAAGGAGCACGCGCTCTGGCGCAATCTCGGCAGCCGCTTCACCAACCGCGTCGCCGATTGGCTGCTCGACAAGCCCAAGGGGCTCTATCTCTCGAGCTTCCGCTGCTTCAGCGCCTTCGTCGTGCGCGAGATCACGCGCTATGAGGGGCCTTTCCCCTATGTCGACGGCCTCATCCTCCAGGTGACGCAATCCTTGGGCCGCCTCGAGGTGCAGCATCTGCCGCGCGCCCATGGCCGCAGCAACTACACGCTGCGCCGGCTGGTGCGGCTCTGGCTCAACATGGTGGTCAATTTCTCGGTGATGCCGCTCCGGCTTGCCACCTTCGGCGGCTTCGCCTTGGGACTGATCGGCTTCCTCGGCACGCTCTGGGTGGTGCTGGAGGCGCTCTTCGACGAGACGCCCCCCGGCTGGGCGTCGATCTCGGTGGCGGTGCTGCTGCTGTCGGGCGTGCAGCTCACCATGCTGGGCCTCATCGGCGAATATCTGGGCCGCCTCTATCTCACCGCCAACCGCAAGCCGCAATCCGTGATCAAGGAGGTGACGCGCAGCGCCGCGGCCGAGACGCTGCGCCCGGGCGACGACCGGGTCGGCACGCTGGCGATGCGGCGCTGATGCCGGCCCTGCTGCCTTATTATGCGGCGCTTGCCGCCGCCATCGCCTTCGGCGTCGGCGGCCAGGTGCTGCTCAAGACCGGCTCGGCGCGCACCGCCGACCTTCTCGGGCAATTCCTCGATCCCTTCACCGCGCTCGGCCTCGCCGCTTACGGCCTTGCCGCCATTCTCTACATCGTCGCGATCAAGAAGATCCCGGTGAGCCTCGCCTTTCCCAGCGTCTCCTTCAGCTATATCGCCGTGGCGCTGATCGCGCATTACGCCTGGGGCGAGCCGCTGGGCCTGCCCCAGCTTGCCGGCATCGCCCTCATCATCCTGGGACTTGTGCTGCTGCATCAGGGATGAGACCGCTGCATCTTTTTTCGGGGAACCGGCGGCGCCATTTGCGCTAAACTGGTGCGCCGACATCAGGGAGAACGCATCATGGATCGCACCGTCGTCGAAGTACCCGTCATCTCCGCAGGCATCCGCAAGGCGGGCGTGCCGCTGTCGCCGGTGATCAAGGCCAACGGCTTCGTCTTCGTCTCGGGCATGCCGCCGATGGATCCCAAGACGGGCGCCTTCGCCAAAGGCGACATCGCGACCCAGACCGAGCTCTCGCTCCAGGCGGTGAAACAGGCGCTCGAGGCCGCCGGCTCGTCCATCGCCAAGGTGTGCAAGGTCACGGTCTACGTCTCGAACGCGGCGCATTTCCGCACCATCAACGAGGTCTATGGCCGCACCTTCGCCGAGGCGCCGCCGGCGCGCACCTTCGTCGCCGTCGGCTCCTGGCCGCTTGATTTCGACATCGAGATCGAGTGCATCGCGCTGGCGTGACGCAAAGCGGGTTTGTCCGCAAGCGGCGTCAGCGCTTGCGGACAACCCGGCCGACCGCTCCGCAGTAGGCCCCGGAGGGTTCGATCGCAAAGCGATCGAACGGGCTGTCAGTGCGAGGACCGCACGGTGGAGGCGAGCCGGCGGCGCGAGGGTCGCACCGGGTTTGCGATCACCGTCTCCGTCCTCGGCATCGATGTGGAGAGCGCCGCCCTTCGGCAGCAGCCGCAGACACAGCCGCCAGCTTCGGAATCGCTGGGCTTAGAACCGGCCACGTCATCCCCGGCTCTGCACCGCGAAAGTTGAACCTCAACGAAGGGCACGCGTATCCTACGTTCGATTGTGCCGGGTTGGGGGGAAACTTGTGGCCAAGCTCTCGGATGTTGTGGCAAAGATCGATATGGCTGCCGGCATTCTTTTCAGCGCCAATGCAGCCGTGCGATCAGTCGGAGTCGGGCGCGCTCCTGATGGATTCGGCTACGTTGCAGTTCGCAACAAGAATGCCCCCGTAGCCTTTGCAGGAGGCGTCAGGGAGGTCCCACCCTCGATCGAAGGGATTCCGGTCCGCATTGTCGACAGTTCCCGAGACCCGCAGAGTCTCGTCCGCATACCGCATTCAGGCGTTGGCAGTCCCGCAACGCTCAGCTTCATGCCCGAGCAGCAACGCCATCGGCCGCTCGTGTGCGGCCTTCAAATTCAGAACTACGATCAAGACGATCGGAGCGGAGATCTCCGCAAGGGACTGATGATCGTGGGCACGCTCGGCTGCTTCGTGAGACTGGCAAACGGCGACGTCGCAATATTGTCGAACAATCACGTCCTGGCTGGGGAAAACAAAGGCCAGCGCGGGAAGGACGCAATCCTGCAGCAGGGCGGCGCAGCAAAAACCAATACCGTTGCCGAGCTCACTGATTTCATTGATCTGAAGGACAGCCCTGCCGGAACCGCTCCCAGCACCAGTAACGTGATCTGGAATGAGGTGGATGCGGGAGTAGCGCAAGTGCGGTCTGGAGTAGCGCACCAGCAAGCCTATCTACCCGCGCGTTTGGCTCCTCCTCCCTCTGGTACCGCCGCAGCCGCGGTGGGAGATAAGGTCCACAAGGTCGGGCGAACCACTGGATTGACTTACGGCGAGATCACACAGATTGCCGTCCAGGTATCAATCAACTATGCGCCGGGCCTGTGCTGGTTCCGCGACTGCATGGTGATTGAGGGGCTCAATGGAACCACCTTTGCGGACCACGGCGACTCCGGCTCTGCCATCCTGCGGGACGATGGAACGGTTCTTGGGCTCCTGTTTGCCGGTACCGATTCGCAAACCTACGCCTGCGACATCGGTCATGTTCTTAATCAACTGAATTGCACGATGGCTTAGCGCGCGACCGCCTTCAACGGCGCGGGAACCTTGAAATTTCGCTTGACGATTAGCGGCACCTCCTCGCCGCCCAGATCGACCGTGAGCGGGAAGCGGCTTTCGGCGGTACTCTCGACTTGCAAGACAATCGACGGACCTTTACCGATGCCAAGCGAATACGGCCCCGAATATCCGGCGAGGATCCTGCGCAGAACCTCGGGTCGCTCCAAATAGTTCCGCAGGGAGTCGATATCCATAAGCACCTCACGGGCGTTTGATATACCGGCCGTGCTGTCGACACATTTTAACTTGGCACCGCACGGCTCAAGCCGGTACGGGAAAACCTTCAGTCTGTCAAGGGAGCAACTGTTCCTACATATGCGCTTCCAGGTATTAAAGATTTATTTCAAAAAGATCAAATAGTTAGATGCCGTTTGGGGGATGAGATTCGTTTCGGCCACCCGTCGGCGTCCCGCCTTCGCTCCATCCAAATACTGGCTGTGGAATCCCAACAGGTTGTCCATTCAGTTCGGAGCGAATGGACAACCTGTTGAGATGTCACAGCCAGCCGGAACCGCGCGGGCGCCGGCTAGCCGGAATGGTGCGGCTCCCGCGCTTGCTGCGCAAGCGCTGACGCCGCCGCGGACGAACGCGCTACGCGCGTTCGCCGCTACCACGTAAACTCCGCGACGGACACCTGGTCGTCCGCGAGGGGCCAAGTGCGCAGCGCGATGCGCTCGCGGTTGAGCACCGCCTCGACCGTCCGTTGCGGCTCGGCCGGGAAAGCCTTCTTGGCCATCGAGACGCTGGGGACGCCCGGCGCGATGCCGGAAGGGAGCGCGCCGTCGAGCAGGAAGCGGTCGCGATCGACGCCGAAATAGCCGCGCGGGCGGCTGACATAGACGATCGCGCCCGCCTCGCGGTCGTCCTTCGCCAGCAACTGCGGGCGGAGATCGACGTATCGGCTGGAGCGCGGGAAGGACGAGCGATAGATGTGCGTCACCGCGAAACCGGGCACCGCGAGGATGAACTCGTAATGCGCCTTCGGCTCGACCTTCACGGGACCCCATGAGCCGTCCTCGCCGGTGATCTTGCGCAGCAGCGCGTTGCCGATGCGCTCGCCGGTCCTGGTCGAGACCTTGTAGACCTCGACCACGGCGTTGGCGACGCCGATATTGGTCGGCGCTCCCGCCTCGAAGGCGCTGACCTTGCCTTCGAGCGTCACCGCGCGCTCCGGCCGCACCTCGCGCGTCTTGGGCTCGTGGCCGGTGATGAACTTGTACATCTGCGCGAAGGCTTCGCGGCCGAAGCCGGTCTCGCGCTGGTCGGCGCGGGGGATGACGAGGTTGGTCGCGCCCTTCAACGCCGGTCCGTCGGCGTCGATCCCGGTGGCGAGGCCGGGTTGGCCGATGAAGCGGCCGTCGGGCTGGGCGTATTTGTCGTTGCCGTCGCTGCGGATGGTGAGGAAGCGGACGCCCGGCACCACCTCGCTGGCGCCGGCATTGAGGTCGCGCAGGAACGGCGAGGCGCCGTTGAACTCGCTGCCGACCAGCAGCTTGTCGGAGACGACGATGCCGTGCCCGGGGGTGCCGCAGAGGATGGCGATGGCGGTGTGCGCGGCGCCGCCGGCATTCTTGAGATAGTTGCGCAGGATGTTGCCGCCGCGCGACTGGGCGACGAGGATCACCTTGGGCGCGTGGGTGCGCCGCTGCACCGCGGCGACTGCCTCGGCGAGCTGCGCCGTCTCTTCGGCGGCGGTGGAATGGCCGGGCTCCGGCGCATCATAGAGCTTGCCGGCCAGCGGATAGCGCAGATCGACAGCCTCCAGCAGCTCGGCGGGATAGTCGTTCGATTCGAAGCGCCAGATCGTCGTCATCCATACCGCCGCATCATCGCCATTGCCGTGAACGAAGACGATCGGCAGCGGCTTGTCGGCGGCGCGCGCGGCGGCGGGCAGCAGCGGCAGCGCGGCGAGCAGCGCCGTCGCGATTCCCGAGCGGAGGCCGGCGCTCATTGCTCTTCCCCGCGCTGGCGGTCGCGCAGCAGCGCCATGAACAGGCTGTCCTCGTAGACGCCGTTCACCTTGCGGTGACGGCGCAGCACGCCCTCGGGCAGGAAGCCCGCCTTCTCATAGAGCAGCCGCGCGCGCAGATTGCTTATGAAGACGGTAAGCTCGATGCGCTCGAGCCCGTAGCGCCAGGCGGCGGCGACCGTCGCCTCGAGCAGCTTGCGGCCGATGCCGCGCCCGCGGTAGTCGGCGTGAAGGCCGATGCCGAGCGTGCCGCAATGAGCGTAGGCCGGGCGCGGCACCGGCGTGACGTCGCTCCAGCCGACGGCGCGCGTGCCGTCGAGCACCGCCTGGAACGGGCAGCCGCGCTCGATCATCTCGGTCCAATAGGCTTGCGACTGCGCGAAAGCCGGCGCTTCGAAGAAGGCGAGATAGCGCGCCTCGCGCGCCACCGCGTCGAGGCAGGCGTAGAGACTCGGTATGTCATCGAGCCGCGCGGGGCGGATGATGACGGGAGCGGCGTTCATGCGAGCTGGCGCAGCGCCGCGACGACCTCCGCAACCGCGTCGTCGCCAAGCTCGGGATAAAGCGGCAGGCTCAGCACCTCGCGCGCCGCGCGCTCGCTCTCGCCGAGGCCGGAGGGGCCGGCCGCCAGCCGCCCGCGATAGGCCGGCTGCAAATGCACCGGCACGGGATAATGGATGTTGGCGCCGATGCCGCGGCGGGCGAGCCCGTCGCGCAAGGCGTCGCGCGCGGGCGAGCGGAGGACGTATTGGTGGAAGACGTGGCTCGCCCCGGCGCGGCGCGCCGGCAGGCCCAGCGCAAGCCCGGCGAGGCCGCGGTCGTAAGCGGCGGCGAGCGCCGCGCGGCGCGCGTTGCCGGCGTCGAGCCGGCCGAGCTTGACGCGCAGCACCGCCGCCTGCAGCTCGTCGAGGCGCGAGTTGGTGCCGGCGACGTCGCTGACATAGCGCTCGCGCCAGCCGTACTCGCGCAGCGCGCGAAGCCGCTCGGCGAGCGCCGCATCGGCGGTCACCACCATGCCGCCGTCGCCGAGCGCGCCGAGATTCTTGGTGGGATAGAAGCTGAAGGCGGCGAGATCGCCGCGGCTGCCGGCGCGGCTCCCGCCCGAGAGCGCGCCGTGGCTCTGCGCGCAATCCTCGACGACGCGCGCGCCGTGGCGGCGCGCCAGCGGCAGGATGGCGTCGAGATCGGCCGGCTGGCCGTAGAGATGCACCGGCACGATCGCGGCGACGCGGCCGGGCGGCGATGCCAGCACGCGCGCCAGCTCGGCCGCGTCCATGGTGAAGGTCCGGGGCTCGATGTCGACGAGCAGCGGCCGCGCGCCGGCAAGCTCGATCGCCGCCACGCTCGCCACCGCGGTATGCGAGACGGTGACGACGTAGTCCGCGGGTCCGACGCCGATCGCCTTCAGCGCCAGCACCAGGGCATCGGTGCCGCTGGCGACGCCGATACCGTGAGCAACGCCGATATAGGCGGCGAAGTCGCGCTCGAACGCCGCCACCTCCGGCCCGAGGATGTAGCGCCCGCCCTCGAGCGCGCGGGCGATCGCCGCGTCGATCTCGGCGCGTTGCGCGAGATACCCCGCCTTGGGATCGGCCTGCGGGATCATAGGTACTCGGCGAGATGCCGGCGGAAATAATCGAGCGAGCGCCGCAGCCCCTCGGCCGGCGCGACCTTCGGCCGCCAGCCGGTGACGTCGCGAAAGCGCGCGTCGTCGGCATAGTAGTCGCCGATGTCGATGCGCTTGCGCTCGGCCGGGAACGCCCGCGTCTCGAAGCCGCCGCCGCCATTGGCGGCGACCAGCGCATCGGCGAGCGCGTTGAGCCGCAGGCGGTCGCCGCCGATGTTGAACGCCGCGCCCTCGGCGGCGGGGCTGAGCGCCGCCAGCAGGAAAGCCTCGACGGCGTCGTCGACATAGGTCACGTCGCGGATCTGCTCGCCGCCCCAGACCTCGAACGGACGACCCTCGATCACGGCGCGCAGCCACGCGCCGATGAAGGTCTGGCGCGCGTCCTTGATGCGCATGCGCGGCCCGTAGGTGTTGGTGAGGCGGAGCGCCACGGCATGGATGCCGTAGGCGTCGTGGAACAGGATGTGATAGGCCTCGCCCGCCATCTTGTTGACGCCGTTGACGTCGACGGGATGCAGCGGGTGCTTCTCGTCGACCGGCAGATAGAGCGGGCGGCCGTAGATCTGGCGCGTGCCGGCGTAGACGATGCGCGCCTCGGGGCAGATCTCGCGGCAAGCCTCGAGCAGCGTGAGCTGGGCGTGGCAGTTGATGGCGAGATCGGTCTCGGGATCGGCCATCGAGCCCATATGGCTGGTCTGCGCCGCGAGATTGAAGAGGTAGCGGCAGCCGACGAGCAGGCCGCGCATCCTTCGCGCGTCGCGGATATCGGCGATCTCGACGGCGACGCGGTCGCGCACCGGCGCGATGTTGAAGCGATTGCCGCCGGACTCGGGCAAGAGGTTGTCGACCAGCAGCAGATCGGCACCGAGCTCCACCAGCCGCAGCGCCAGGCTCGAGCCGATGAAGCCGAGTCCGCCGGTGATCACCGTTCGTGCGCCGGCGAAGGCGTTGTTGTGGTCGGCAGCCTCAGGCACGGCGCGCGCGGGAAAGAAGTGTCATGGCGCAGCGATTCTCGCCGACCGCCGGTGCCGGCGCAAGCGGCGAAGCGGTGAAAACCGTGTGAAAACCGTTGCGGTCGCGGGTCGATACGTGATTCTCTTTCGCCGGCATGCGAGTCAAATTTTATGCGATTTGCGCGGTTCTCCCCGCGCTGCTCGCCGCCTGCGCCGTCCGGCCGCCGCCCGCGCCGACCGGCCAGCAGGGGGAAGCCTGCCTCGCGCGACTCGACGCGGCAGGCATCGCCTATGCCGTCGCCGCCATGCCGGCAGGCGGCGCCGCCTGCACCGTCGACACGCCGGTGCGTGTCAGCGCCGCAGGCGTCGCCTGGAACCAGCCGGGGGTGGTGAGCTGCGCCTTCGCGCTCGAGCTTGACGCCTTCGCCCGCGAGGATTTGGCGTCGCTGGCGCTCCAGCGCTTCGGCCAGGGCGTGCGGCTGTTGCGTCATCGCGGCACCTTCGCCTGCCGGCGCGAGACCAGCGACGGCAGCCGCTGGAGCCTGCACGCCTCGGGCCGCGCCATCGACATCGCGGGCTTCGAGCTTGCGGACGGCAGCGTGATCGCGGTCGAGCGCGACTGGCGCGGCGGCGGCGCCAAGAGCCTCTTCCTGCACGAGCTGGCGCGCCGCGCCTGCCGCCGCTTCAGCGTCGTCCTCACTCCCGACTCGGACCGCGATCACCGCGACCACCTCCATCTCGACAGCGGGCCCTGGAAGCTCTGCGGCGCTTAGCATCGCCCATCGCAAATCCGCGGCGCTCCACCTCGCCCTCCCGGTGCGCAGCACCGGGAGGGCGAGGTGGGGCGCCGATCCATGCGGGGCATCTCGCGTTCGTGGCATCGACCGCTATGATGGGGAAAACGCCGCTGAGCCCCGAGGCAAGATGAGCACCGTCAGCCTGCAAGACCGCATCAACCGCTATCGCGTCGATCCCGCCTGGCTCGCCCGGCGGCAAGAGGAGATCATCGAGCCCGCGCTCCCCATCTGCGATCCACATCACCATCTCTGGGATTTTTCCGGCAACCGCTATCTGCTGCCGGAGCTGCTCGCCGATACCGGCAGCGGGCATACCATCGAGCGCACGGTCTTCGTCGAATGCACCGCCTTCTATCGCGCCGGCGGGCCGGGCGCGCTCAAGGTCGTCGGCGAGACCGAGTTCGTCAACGGCGCGGCGGCGATGGCGGCCAGCGGCCGCTACGGCGCGGTCGCGGCCTGCGCCGGCATCGTGGGATATGCCGATCTCACGCTCGGCGCGGCGGTCGAGCCGGTGCTGGCCGCGCATGTCGCCGCCGGCAATGGGCGCTTCCGCGGCATCCGCCACGCCGCCGGCTGGGATGCGAGCGAGGACGTCCAGAACAGCCACACCAAGCCGCCGCCGGGGCTGTTCCGCCGCGCCGATTTCCGCGAAGGCTTCGCCAAGCTCGGCCAATTCGGCCTCAGCTTCGACATCTGGCTCTATCACCCGCAGCTCGCCGACGTCCTCGACCTCGCCCGCGCTTTCCCGCAGCAACCGATGGTGCTCGACCATGTCGGCGGCCCGCTCGGCATCGGCCCCTATGCCGGCCGGCGCGACGAGATCTTTCCCGTTTGGCGCAGCGCCATCCGCGCGCTCGCGCAATGCCCGAACGTGCAGGTGAAGCTGGGCGGGCTCGGCATGAAGATCTGCGGCTTCCAGCTCCACGAACGCGCCGAGCCGCCGGACTCGGCCGAGCTGGCGGCGCTGTGGCGGCCCTACGTCGAGACCTGCATCGAAGCCTTCGGCCCGGCGCGCTCAATGTTCGAAAGCAATTTCCCGGTCGACAAGGTGTCGTGCAGCTATGCCGTGCTGTGGAACGCCTTCAAGCGGCTCGCCGCCGGCGCCTCGGCGGCGGAGAAATCGCTGCTCTTCCGCGACACCGCCATGCGCTTCTATCGGCTCGAGTCGCCCGCCGCATGAGCGCTTCCACCATCTCTTCCACCGCCGACGTCATTCCGGTGCTGGCGCAGCATCGCTTCGACGAGGCGGCGCTCGAGCGCTTCATGACGCGGCAGATCGCGGGCTTCGTGCCGCCGCTCAAGGTGGCGCAGTTCCATGGCGGCATGTCGAACCCGACCTTCATGCTGAGCGACGGCGCGGGACGGCGGCTGGTGCTGCGCAAGAAGCCGCCGGGCAAGCTGCTGCCCTCGGCGCATGCGGTCGAGCGCGAGTTCAAGGTAATCTCGGCCCTGGCGCTGAGCGACGTGCCGGTGGCGCGCGCTCATGCGCTGTGCGAGGACGAAACGGTGATCGGCCAGGCCTTCTATATCATGGAGCACGTCGAGGGCCGCGTCTTCCGCAACTACACCCTGCCGGAGATGCCGGCGGCGGAGCGCGCCCAGATTTATGACGCGATGAACGCGGTGCTGGCGCGGCTGCATCGCGTCGATTACGCGGCGCGGGGGCTTGGCGATTACGGCAAGGCGGGCGGCTATGCCGAGCGCCAGATCAGCCGCTGGTCGCGGCAATACGAAGCGAGCAAGACCGACGCTCTTCCGGCGATGGATCATCTCGCGCGCTGGCTGCCGCGGCACGTCCCGGCGGCGGACGAGACGACGATCGTGCACGGCGATTTCCGGCTCGAGAACATGATCTGGCATCCGACGGAGCCGCGCGTTCTCGCCGTGGTCGATTGGGAGCTCGGCACGCTCGGCCATCCCTTGGCCGATCTCGCCTATAACTGCCTGCCCTGGCACGTGCCGGACCGGCATCGCGGCGACCTCACCGCGCCGGGCGCCAATCCCGGCATTCCGACGGAAGCCGATTATCTCGCCGCCTACTGCCGGCGCACCGGCCGCGAGCGCATCGCCGATTGGCGCTTCTGGCTGGTGCTGTCGCTGTTCCGCCTCGCCGCGATCTCGCAAGGCGTCTACAAGCGCGGCCTCGACGGCAATGTCAGCTCGCCCGGCGCGCTCGACCGCGGCGCCAAGGCGCGCGAGCTTGCAGAGAAGGGGTGGGAGCTGGCGGAAGGCGCATGAGAGGTCATTCCTCGATCAGCGGGACCCAGCTCGGCGCCGCGGCGGCGAGCGGCACGGGCGGCGTCGCCTCGGCATAGAGCCGGCGCGCCTCTTCCGGCGGGCCGCGGCGCGCGGCAAGCGCGAGCACCGTGATCTCGCGCCGCATCCGGCCCTGGCGCACGGTCAGCACATCGCCGACGCGCACGGGATGGCCGGGCTTCACGATCACGGCGCCGCCGATGGCGACGGCGCCCTCGCTGCACAACCGCGCCGCCAGCGAGCGCGTCCGGGCGAAACGCGCGAACCACAGCCATTTGTCGAGGCGCAGCCCGGTCATCGCGCCAGCCGCAACTCCTTGAGCTTGGCGAAAGGCCCGTCGACGGCCGGCGCCTCCTCGCCGCGCCGCCGCCGCCGGCCGCGCGCGGCCTTGCCGTGCCGCGTCTTGTCGGCGCGGTGCGGGCGCGCCTGGAAGCTGAGGCCGGCATCGTCGATCAACACGCGATAGCCGAGCGCCGCCAGCATCGGCGCCAACTCGTCGAGGCCGCCGCCGCCGAGCCGCGCCAGCGCCGGGGTGGCGGCAAACTTGCCCTGGCGCGCCAGGCGCCGCGCCGCCGCGGCCAGCCGCTCGACCCGGTCGACGCGCAGCACGCGCGGCCCCAGAACGCGCCAGCCCATCGCCGCATAAGCCGCCGCCGATACCGCGGGATCGCGCGGCGCGGCCGGAGCGGGGACCGGCGGCGGTGCCTCGCCGCGCCAGACCGCCCAGAGCAGCGCGCGCAGCGCCGCCGCGCGCGGCCGCAGCAAGGCGTCGACATAGACGGTCTCGACGCCGAGCCGCACGCCGAACCGGGCAAGCGAGCGCCGGTCGCTCTCGGCGAGCGCGGCGCGCTGGCTTGCGACCGCGGCGGCCGGCAAGCTGCCCAGCGCCTCGCCGAGTTGGAAGACGAGGCCGCGCGCCGCGCCCGAAAGCTCGGCCGCGCGCGCGCGGAACAGCGGCTGCAGCCCGCGCGCGATCGCCGCGCGCAGGAACTCGCCAAGCCGGCGGCGCACGCCGTCGCGCAGCTCGCCTTCGAGGAAATCGCCCGGCAAAGCCTCGACCCGCGGCGCCAGCGCGCCGTCGCCGGCGAGCAAGCGGCCGACGGCGCCGCCGCGCCAGGTGACGACGCCGTCGGCGCCGAGCGTGAACTCGCCATCGGCGGCGGCGGCGAGCCGCCTGGCGCGCGCGGCGACCTCGCCGCGCAGCACGCGGTTGGCGGCGGCGAGCAGGGTCTTGGCCTCGCTGCCGCCGGCGCCGGTATCCGGCACGAAGCGGAAGCCGTCGAGCCGGCCGACATAATGGCCCTCGACCTTGACCTCGCCGCCATGGCTCACCGAGGCCAGCAGCTCCTTGTCGCCGGCAAGCTGCTTCACCAGGAAGGCGGAGCGCCGGTCGACGAAGCGCTGGGTGATGCGGTCGTGCAGCGCGTCGGAAAGCTTGTCCTCGATCGCGCGCGCCCGCTCCTGCCATTCAGCGGCATCGGCAAGCCAGTCGGGACGGTGCGCGATATAGGTCCAGGTGCGGATATGCGCGATGCGCGTCATCAAGGCGTCGATGTCGCCGTCGAGCCGGTCGAGACGCTGCACCTGCGCCGCCACCCAGTCGGTCGGCAACCGCTCCTGCGGACCCACGAGATGGCGATAGATCTGGCCCAAGAGGCGCGCGTGGGTGTCGCTCATCACCTTGCGGAAGTCCGGGATCTGGCAGACCTCCCAGAGGAGGCGCACCGCGGCGGGATGGCGCGCCCGCTCGGCGATGTCCGCCTGCTTTGCCAGCGTCCGCAGCGCCAGGTGATCGTCCGCCTCGCGCGCGGGCGCGAGCCCGGGCGTCGGCGGACGCTGCTCGAGGCTGCGCAGCAGCGAGGCCGGCGAGGCGTAGTCGAGCCGAGCGTTGCGCCAGAAGAGATGCGTCAGCGGGTCGAAGCGATGGTTCTCCACCGCCTCCACCAGCTCCGGCTCCATCGCCCCCAGCTCGGCCGTGGTGCCGAAGGTGCCGTCGCTCATGTGCCGTCCGGCGCGGCCCGCTATCTGCGCGATCTCGGCGGGGCCGAGGCGGCGCGGCGCCTGCCCGTCGAACTTGACCAGCCTGGCGAAAGCGACATGGTCGAGATCCATGTTGAGGCCCATGCCGATGGCGTCGGTGGCGACGAGGTAGTCGACTTCGCCCGACTGGAACATCGCCACCTGGGCGTTGCGCGCGCGCGGGCTGAGCGCGCCCAGCACCACCGCCGTGCCGCCGCGCTGGCGGCGCATCAGCTCGGCGAGCGCGAAGACATCGGCCACGGCGAAGGCGACCACGGCGCTGCGCGGCGGCAGCCGCGTCAGCTTCTTCGGCCCCAGATAGCGCAAGGTGGAAAAGCGCGGGCGGTTGACGAATTCCGCTTCCGGCACCAGCCGGCGCAGCAGCGGCCGAATGGTGTCGGCACCGAGGAACATGGTCTCGGCCAGGCCGCGCGCCGCGAGCAGGCGTTGGGTGAAGACGTGGCCGCGCTCGGCATCGCCGCAAAGCTGGATCTCGTCGACGGCGAGGAACTCGACGGCGCGGTCGAGCGGCATCGATTCGACGGTGCAGACGAAATAGGCCGGGTTGGGCGGGACGATCTTCTCCTCGCCGGTGATCAGCGCCACGGCGCGGGCGCCCTTGATCCGCACCACCCGGTCGTAGTTCTCGCGCGCCAGCAGGCGCAGCGGGAAGCCGATCATGCCGGTTGCATGACCGAGCATGCGTTCGATGGCCAGGTGAGTCTTGCCGGTATTGGTGGGGCCGAGAACGGCAAGAACGCGCGGGGCGGAAGCCAAGAGGCCCATAGCCTCAAGAATTGGGGGCGGGGCGGCGAAAGGCAAGCCGAAACGCCAGCCCTGCGTCCATCCGCCCGCCCGGGCGGAATGCCGGCCCCGGGCTAGGGCTGCCCGGGGGGAAGCCGCCGCCGGGAAGGGCGCCGGCATCGGCAGGACGCTCGGTTCGCGCCGGCGGGAGGGCGCAGCCGGCCTCTTGCAACCGCCATCCGGCTTACATATCTCTGCGCCAGCCCGATCAACCCCGACGAGACCCATGCCGCAAGAGAAAAGAAGCTTTCAGGCGGAAGTCAGCCGCCTGCTCGACATCGTCGCCCATTCGCTTTACAGCGAAAAGCAGATCTTCCTGCGCGAGCTGATCTCCAACGCCTCCGACGCCTGCGACCGGCTGCGCTATCTGGCGCTGACCGAGCCCGCGCTCATCGCCGACGCGCCCGACCTCAAGGTGGTGCTGACGCCGGACAAGGCGCGGCGCAGCCTCACCGTCGCCGACAACGGCATCGGCATGAACCACGACGAGCTGGTGGAGAATCTCGGCACCATCGCGCGCTCCGGCACCGCCCAGTTCGTGCAGCAGCTTTCGGGCGACCAGCGCAAGGACATGTCGCTGATCGGCCAGTTCGGTGTCGGCTTCTATTCCGCCTTCATGGTCGCCGACAAGGTCGAGGTGGTCTCACGCAAGGCGGGCGAGAGCCAGGCCTGGCGCTGGACCTCGGACGGCAAGGGCGAGTTCACCGTCGAGCCGGCCGAGGCGGCGGCCCGCGGCACCACCATCACGCTGCATCTGATGGAGGAAGCCGCGGACTATCTCGAGCCCGTGCGGCTCCGGCAGATCGTCAAGACCTATTCCGACCATATCGGCCTGCCGATCCTGCTCGCGGAGGACGGCAAGGAGGAGACGATCAACAGCGCGGCGGCGCTGTGGACGCGGCCCAAGGCCGAGATCACCGCCGAGCAGTACCGCGAATTCTATCATCACGCCGCGCACGCCTTCGACGAGCCGTGGCTGACGCTGCACAGCAAGGCCGAAGGCACGCTCGAATATACGAGCCTGCTGTTCATTCCCGCGACCAAGCCCTTCGACCTCTTCGATCCCGCGCGCAAGTCGCGCGTCAAGCTCTATGTCCGCCGCGTCTTCATCACCGACGATTGCCCGGAGCTGCTGCCCGCCTCTCTGCGCTTCCTGCGCGGCATCGTCGACAGCGAGGACCTGCCGCTCAACGTCAGCCGCGAGATGCTGCAGAACAACCCGATGCTCGCCAAGATGCGCGGCCAGATCACGAAGCGCGTGCTGGGCGAGCTTGCCAAGAAGGCCAAGGACGCGCCCGAGGACTACGCCAAGTTCTGGGAGACTTTCGGCGCGGTGATGAAGGAAGGGCTTTACGAGGATCACGAGCATCGCGACCAGTTGCTGCCGCTCATGCGCTTCCGCAGCACGGCGGGCGACGGCCTCGTCTCGCTCGAAGAGTATGCCGGCCGGATGAAGCCGGGGCAGGAAGCGATCTACACCATCACCGGCGACACTCTCGACCTCTTGCGCAAGAGCCCGCAGCTCGAAGGCTATCGCGCCAAGGGCGTCGAGGTGCTGCTGCTCACCGACCCCATCGACGAATTCTGGATGCCGGCGGTCGGCGTCTATGAGAAGCATCCGCTGAAATCGGTGACGCGCGGCGCCGCCGACCTCGCCAAGATCGCCGGCGCGGAGACGACGGAAGAGAAGAAGCCCGACGCCGCTACCGACAGCGCCGTGGCGAGCCTCATCGCCCTCTTCAAGCTGTCGCTGGGCGATGCGGTGAAGGACGTGCGCAGCTCCGACCGGCTCACCGACAGCGCCGTCTGCCTCGTTGCCGACGAGGGCGATCTCGACATGCATCTGGAGCGGCTCCTGAAGCAGCACCGCCAGCTCGCCGCCACCGCCAAGCGCATCCTCGAGCTCAACCCGCGCCATCCGCTGATCGCGCGGCTGGCGCGCCTTGTCGACAAGGAGGGTGCGGCCGACGAGCTTGGCGATTTCGCCTGGCTGCTGCTCGACCAGGCGCGCATCCTCGAAGGCGAGCAGCTCCCCGACCCCGGCGCCTTCGCGCGCCGGCTGGCGAACGTGCTGGAAAAGGGGTTGGCGGCGTAGCGCAACGCCGCAGGCGTTGTCGCCGGCAGGCGCCAGCGGTTGCTCCTGAGCTCGTCGAAGGATGCAACCGCGAAAGCCCGCGCGGTTGGCAGCTCATGCTGGCTCTCCAATCGAGCCGCCCCACCTCACCCTCCCGTTGCTTCGCAACGGGTCCCCCCCTCTCCGCCCCATTGGGGCGGAGAGGGTCAGGGTGAGGTGGGGTTGACGATCTCGTGGGCTTTCCCGGTATGTCCGGGTTCCGGTTACCAGATTGTATCCAGGGAATGGATATGCAATCGTTGGTGGATCGTCGCCTAAAGGCGGGGGACGGCCGTGAGCATCCAGGGAATCGCGCTGATTGTCGCCGGCATCATTCTGATCGTCCTCGCCTGGCGCAAATCGAGGACGCGGAGCTTCATCGGCAACTATATCCGCGGCGATGCGACCGGCACGACGACCATGACCACGAGCGTTACACACGCCGGTTCGCGCCCGTCGTCGTCTGATCCCATTTCCTGGGTGATCGGCATCATCGGCGTAGCGGTCGCGCTCTTCGGCATCTATCTCGACCATCCCGACATGTTTTCGCGGTGACGCGGTGCTTGGACTCCTTCCGCGGCGGAAGATCGATGCCCGCGATGTCGCGGGCAACATGGCGCTCGGCGACATTTACGGGACGCTGATCCAGAATTTCAACAGCGGCAGCCAAGCGCCGGCCGAGCCAGTACTCAACTGGCATTCGCTTCCCGACGATCCCGAAGAGGTTTTCACCCTGCTGTCGTGGCGCGTCCGCCTTACGAACCGGCTTTTCGGACGCGACAGCGAGCGCAAGACATTGCTCGATTGGGCGCGGCGTCCGGGCGGTCCGAGGTTGCGCTTCCTGACTGGCGCGGGAGGTGCCGGGAAAAGCCGGCTGGCGGCCGAGATCGCGCAGGAGCTGCGGAACGAGGGATGGACGGCGGGATTCGCCCGACTCGATCAGGCGGCGGTGATTCCGATCCGAAAAAGCGGCGTGCTGCTGCTCGTCGATTATCCGGAGGAGCAGCGGATCAAGCTCGTCGAGCTATTGCGAGACCTCGCGGCGATTGAATCGTCCCCTGCGCCCGTGCGCGTCCTCATGTTGAGCCGTCAGCCCGTCGAGCGGTGGCAGCGTGAGATCGACGCGGCAAACGCCAGAACGATTCTCGATCAGCAGGTTGTCGACATTTCCCGCTTGAGCCGCGACGATGCCGTCGCTCTCTACCGTGCGGTCAGCGACAAGCTCGTCGCACATTTCAAACGTCCGGCGGCGTCCGTATCCGATCACGCAATCCGGCAATGGATCGAACGCGACCCGCCGCTGCACAGCCTGCCGCTGTTCGTCACCGCGGCTGCCGTCCATGCCATGCTGGAGCCGTCGGCAGCCCTTGGCTATGACGGCGGAAAGGTCGTCCAGGCGCTCGCGCAGCGCGAAAAACAGCGCTTGGACAACGCCGGCGGCGCCGCCGGGCTCGGCGAGAGCGGCGCGGCGCGGCTTGTCGGTCTCGCTGCGGTGCGCGGAGGACTTGATGCGACAGCGATCAAGCGCTTGGCGGCACCGCGCCTGGAGCTGGGCTTGCCGGCGCCGGAAACCGTCATCGACATCCTACGCCGCCTGCCGTGGTGGAACGGTGATTCTATCCCGGCGCCGACGCCCGACATTCTCGCGGCGGCCCTGTTGTTTCAGGTGCTCGCGGAGCGGCCCGATCAGGCATCGGAATGGCTGTGGGCGGCGGTCGAGGAAACAGGTGCCGAGTCGATCGACCGGTTGGGGAGACTCGTTTACGACACCGGTATTGTGCATGGGGTCACTGAGCGCCGGCTGTCGCAATGGCTGGCCGCTATGGTCGAAGCCGATGCCCAGCGGGCCACGATTTTCCGATTCGTGAGCGAGCAAAGCGTTCCGCGTGGCTTGTTACCCCTCGCCATCGCGATCAGCTTTAGATTGCTCGATGGCGCAGCGAGTGACTCCGAGCGATCATTAGTTCTAACGAACCTTAGTAATCACCTCTACGAGGCGGGCGAGAACGCGCAGGCTCTCGACGCCATCCGCGAGGCCGTCGACATCCATCGCCGCCTCGCCAAGGAGAACCCCGCCCGCTTCGAGCCGGACTTGGCAATGAGCCTCAACAATCTCTCCGGCTGCCTCAGCGAGGCGGGCGAGGACGCGCAGGCTCTCGGCGCCATAAGCGAGGCCGTCGACATCTATCGCCGCCTCGCCGAAGAGAACCCCGTCCGCTTCGAGCCGGACTTGGCATCGAGCCTCAATAACCTCTCCAACCGCCTCAGCAAGGCGGGCGAGGACGCGCAGGCTCTCGACGCCATAGGCAAGGCCGTCGACATCCGCCGCCGCCTCGCCAAGAAGAACCCCGCCCGCTTCGAGCCGGACTTGGCATTGAACCTCAACAACCTCTCCAACCGCCTCCACAAGGCGGGTGAGATCGCGCAGGCTCTCGACGCCATCCGCAAGGCCGCCGGCATCTATCGCCGCCTCGCCAAGGCGAACCCCGCCCGCTTCGAGCCGGACTTGGCATCGAGCCTCAACAACCTCTCCAACCGCCTCAGCGAGGCGGGCGAGAACGCGCAGGCTCTCGACGCCATAGGCGAGGCCGTCGACATCCGACGCCGCCTCGCCAAGGCGAACCCCAAGAAATACGGCGCCGCGCTGGAGCGCAGCTTGAACGCTCTCGAGCGAATGCTTGCCACCCATAAGGACGCCGATCAGCCACCGCCACCAAAAGCGAGCACTCAGGGCAAGCTTGCGCGCTTCTTCTCGAGACTGCGGCTCAGATGGCGCAGGCGCGAAGGTTGACGGCTTGAGTCGGCGCGGTTGCTTGTTACTGCGGTCCGCGTTCGGTCGGCATTGTCAGTGAACCGATTTTCCTCTCTGCGCGTAGCGGGGAAGGCGAGGCGTATTCCCGTCGCACGATCTTTCCGCCATCGACGCCGGCCTCACCCTCCCAGCGCTGCGCGCTGGGTCCCTCTCTCCGCCCCACTGGGGCGGGGCTATCGCACGGGGGTCCAACACGTGACACGAATAAAGAACCTCGTCCTGAGGAGACCGCGAAGCGGGCATCTCGAAGGACGAGCGCGGACGCAGTCGGCGGAGCCGAAATTCGCTGGCGCGGCCGAGATGAGCCGGCCGAATGCGAATCGGCGGGCGGTGAGGCGCGGCCCTGCTCGTCCTTCGAGACGCCCGCTTCGCGGCCTCCTCAGGACGAGGTCCTTTGTTTGCTTGCCGGTCCAGGCGTGGTTGTCTTCACCTGCGATTGCCCTGCCCTCAAGGGGAGAGGGGATTTTCTTCCGCCAACCTCGCTGATTCGACGCGAAGAAAACCGCACTAAGAAGTCGGCGGCTTCAGCAGGGCGGCGCCGATGATGCGGCCGGTGCCGTCCTGTTGCAGCAGCACGGCGACGCCGCCGTCGCCGGCGGGCGATTGAGCGGCGGCCACGGTCAGGTCGAGCGCCGGGCCGCGCCACGTGCCGATCGAGGAGAAGCTGCGCACCACCTGATACTCCTTCAGCGTGCGGCCCCCGTTCTCGCCGCGCAGCACCGGCGTCGCGTGCTCGCGGTCGAACCCCACGAGCCAGAGCGTGGCGGGCTCGGCGCCGGCGCCGGCATCGACATGGACGGCGAGCGTGCCGTCGGCGTTGCGCTGGATGCTGACCCCTTGGCGCAGCGCCTGTTCGCTCTCGGCCGCCTTGATCAGCGGCGCGATGACGGGACGCTCGGAGCCGACGCCCTCGGCGGCGCCGTTCACCACCATCTGCGGCGTGTAGACGTAGCGCAGATTGAGATGGCGCGCGTAGTCGTGCTGGCGCTCGGTGGCGAGCTTGCTGGCATAGGGATCGGTCCAGCCGATGTAGTTCCAGTAATCGACATGGAAGGCGAGCGCCAGCACCTCCGGCCGCTGCGCCAGCTCGCCGAGATAGGTGTCGGCCGGCGGACAGGAGGAGCAGCCCTCAGAGGTGAAGAGCTCGACCACGACGCGCGGCTGCCCCTCCTCCGCCGGCGCGGGCGCCGCCGGCCAAAGCAGCGCCGCCGCCGACACGAGGGCGACGGCCCGCGCGATCATCCTGCGGCCCCTGAGCATGCGATAATCATGGCGCGCGCGCCGCCGCGACGCCAGCCGAATGCCTTCACAAGCGGGTGAGAGGCGCCGCGCGCGGCCCGCCGCCGCCGTGGAAACGGCCCATGCCGCGGCATTAGGATAGGGCGTGGGCGGCGCCGAGCCGCGGAATCGGAGGAAACGCCATGAGGAGAACGCGCATTTTCGCCGCGGCGGTATGCGCCGCGGTCGCGGCCGGACCGGCGCCGGCGGCGGAGAGCGTCAGGATCGGCGTGCTGCTGCCGCTCACCGGCAACGCCGCCGCCGCGGGCCAGGCGGCCAAGGCCGCGGTCGAGGTCGCCACCGACATCATCAACACCGCGCATCCCGAGATGGCGACTCTGCCGCTGGCGGCGACGGCGGGCCTGCCGGGCCTCGGCGGCGCCAAGATCGAGCTGGTCTTCGTCGACCATCAGGGCGACCCCTCGGTCGGCCAGAGCCAGGCGCTGCGCCTCATCACCCAGGAGAAGGTGGCGGCGCTGTTCGGCGCCTATCAATCCTCGGTGACCTTCACCGCGACCGCCGTGGCGGAGCGCTACGGCGTTCCCTTCGTGGTCGGCGAATCCGCGGCGACCAACATCACCGGGCGCGGCTTCAAATGGGTGTTCCGCGTGACGCCGATCGCCACCGACTACGCCGCCACCTATATGCGCTTCTTCGCCGACGTGAAGCAGGCGGGAAAAACCGTCAATTCCATCGCCGTGGTCAACGAGAACACCGATTACGGCACCTCGGTGGCCGACGCGGTCGAGGCCGCGGCCAAGGAGCACGGCGTCAAGGTGGCGGCGCGCATTCCCTACAGCGCCAAATCCACCGACGTGGCGGCGCAGGTGCTGCAGTTGAAAGGCATCGCGCCCGACGTCGTCATCTTCGTCAGCTATACCGCCGACGCCATCCTCTACCTCAAGACGATGCGCGACCTCGACGTGCTGCCACCGATGATCATCGGCGACGACAGCGGATTCTCCGACCCGTCCTTCCTGCCGGCGGTGGCCGACATCGCGCAAGGCGCGATGAACCGCAGCGCCTGGGACATCGGCAGGCCCGGCAGCACCACCTATGCGATCAACGAGATGTACAAGACGCTGACCGGCCGCGACCTCGACGACACCAGCGGCCGCGACATGCAGGGCTTCTTCGTGCTCGCCGACGCCATCAACCGCGCCGGCTCGACCGATCCCGCCAAGATCCAGCAGGCGCTGCGCGAGACCGAGCTCAAGCCGGCGCAGCTCATGATGGGCTATCGCGGCGTCAAATTCGACGCCACCGGGCAGAACATCGAGGCGTCCACCTATCTCATCCAGCTCCAGGGCAAGCACTACGTCGCGGTCTGGCCCGAGGAAGCGGCGGCGGCGGCGCTGCAATGGCCGATGAAAGGCTGGAAATAGCGCGAGCGCGCCAGCGCTCGTCGCTGGCGGCGTCAGCGCTTGCGCAGCAAGCGGGGGAGCCGCACGGTGCGAGCTAGGTCGCTCGAGGAAGCGGAGCGGCTTCCGCTGCATTGGCTCATTGCGTCCTTCGAGACGCCCGCTTCGCGGGCTCCTCAGGATGAGGAAGCGATGAGAATAGCATCGATCGATGATGCCCGATTCACTCCCTCCTCATCCTGAGGAGCGCCCACAGGGCGCGTCTCGAAGGACGCAGTGAGCCGATGCAGCGCAAACACAGGCTACGCCGCACGGATTTAAGTGGTCTTGATTATGTGCCGCAGGACGTATTGCAGGATGCCGCCGTGGCGGAAATATTCGAGCTCGTCGAGCGTGTCGATGCGGCAGAGCAGGGACACGGCGTCGATCGCGCCGGAGGCGCGGTGGATGCGGCAGGCGAGATCGCCGCGCGGCTTCAAGCCGGAGGCGACGCCCAGGATGTCGAAGCGCTCGCTGCCGTCGAGCTTGAGACTCTTCCGGTCGGCACCGTCCTTGAACTGCAAGGGCAGCACGCCCATGCCGACCAGGTTGGAGCGATGGATGCGCTCGAAGCTCTCGGCGATGACCGCGCGCACGCCCAAGAGCCGCGTGCCCTTGGCCGCCCAGTCGCGCGAGGAGCCGGTGCCGTATTCCTTGCCGGCGATGATGACCAGCGGCACGCCTTCCTTCTGATAGCGCATGGCGGCGTCGTAGATCGGCATCACCGCGCCGTCGGGCAGGTGCCTGGTCATGCCGCCCTCGACCCCCGGCACCATCTCGTTGCGGATGCGGATGTTGGCGAAGGTGCCGCGCATCATCACCTCGTGATTGCCGCGCCGCGCGCCGTAGGAGTTGAAATCCGCCGGCCGCACCTGGAAGCCCATGAGATAGGAACCCGCCGGGCTGTCCTTCTTGATCGAGCCCGCCGGCGAGATGTGGTCGGTGGTGATGCTGTCGCCGAGGACCGCCAGCTCGCGCGCCATGGCGATGTCGGCAAGCGGCGCCGGCTCCTTCGGCATGTCGTCGAAATAGGGCGGATGGGCGATATAGGTCGAGCCCATGTCCCAGCCAAAGGTCTGGCCGGTCGCCACCGCCACCTTCTGCCATTCCGCCGGACCCTGGAAGACGTTGCCGTAGCGCTTGCGGAACATGTCGGGGGTGAGCGATTTGCGGATGGTGTCCTGCACCTCGCGGCTCGAGGGCCAGATGTCGCGCAGGAAGACCGGCTTGCCGTCGCCGCCTTCGCCGAGCGGCTCGGCGGCGAGGTCGACATGCATGCTGCCGGCGAGCGCATAGGCGACGACCAGCGGCGGCGAGGCGAGATAATTGGCGCGCACCTGCGGGCTGATGCGGCCTTCGAAATTGCGGTTGCCGGAGAGCACCGCGGCGACCACGAGATCGCCTTTGTCCACCGCCTCGGCGATGGGATCGGGCAACGGCCCGGAATTGCCGATGCAGGTGGTGCAGCCATAGCCCACGAGGTTGAAGCCCAAAGCGTCCAGATCCTGTTGCAGCCCGGCGGCGGCGTAGTAGTCGGAGACCACCTGGCTCCCCGGCGCGAGCGAAGTCTTGACCCAGGGCTTCACCTTGAGCCCGCGCCGCAAGGCGTTGCGCGCCAGGAGGCCGGCGGCGAGCATGACGCTGGGGTTCGAGGTGTTGGTGCAGCTCGTGATCGCGGCGATGACCACGGCGCCGTCCCTGAGCGCGTAATTGCCGCCGGCGACGGGCACGGAACGGTCGAGCTTCGCAGCGTCGCCGGCGCCGGCGAGCTTGGGCAGCTCGGCGGCGAAGGATTTCGCCACGCCCGAGAGCGCGACGCGGTCCTGCGGCCGGCGCGGGCCGGCGAGCGAGGGCTCGACGGCGGCGAGATCGAGCGCCAGCGTGTCGGTGAAGACGGGATCGGGCGTGGCGGCGTCGCGCCACAACCCCTGCGCCTTGGCGTAGGCTTCCGCCAGCTTGACGCGCCGGGCATCGCGGCCGGTGAAGGCGAGGTAGTCGAGCGTCACCTGGTCGATCGGGAAGAAGCCGCAGGTGGCGCCGTATTCCGGCGCCATGTTGCCGATGGTGGCGCGGTCGGCGAGCGCCAGATGCGCAAGGCCCGGCCCATAGAACTCGACGAAGCGGCCGACGACGCCCTTCTTGCGCAGCATCTGCGTCACCGTCAGCACGAGGTCGGTGGCGGTGGCGCCCTCCTTGAGCTTGCCGTCGAGGCGGAAGCCCACCACTTCCGGCAGCACCATCGAGATCGGCTGTCCCAGCATCGCCGCCTCGGCCTCGATGCCGCCGACGCCCCAGCCGAGCACGGCAAGCCCGTTGACCATGGTGGTGTGGCTGTCGGTGCCGACCAGCGTGTCGGGATAGGCCACCGTCCGTCCGGCCTCCTCGGTGGTCCAGACCACCTGCGAGAGATATTCGAGATTGACCTGATGGCAGATGCCGGTGCCGGGCGGCACGACGCGGAAATTGTCGAAGGCGCTCTGGCCCCATTTCAGGAAGGCGTAGCGCTCGCCGTTGCGCTCGAATTCGAGCTTGACGTTCTCGGCGAAGGCGTCCTTCGAGGCGAAGGCGTCGACCATCACCGAATGGTCGATGACGAGATCGACCGGCGAGAGCGGGTTGATGCGGCGAGGATCGCCGCCGAGCTTGGCCATCGCCTGGCGCATGGCGGCGAGGTCGACGACGGCGGGAACGCCGGTGAAGTCCTGCATCAGCACGCGCGCCGGGCGGAAGGCGATCTCGCGCTCGGAGCGGCGCGCCTTCAGCCATTCCGCCACCGCCTTGATGTCGTCGAGCGTCACGGTGCGGCCGTTCTCCAGCCGCACCAGGTTCTCCAGCAGCACCTTCATCGAGAAGGGCAAGGCCGAAAGGTCGCCCAGCCCCGCGGCCTTGGCCGCCGCCTCGAGACTGAAATAATCGTAGTCCTTGCCGTCGAGCGTGAGCGTGCGGCGGGCTTTCAGCGAATCATGGCCGGTGACGGGCACGGTCGGTCTCCTGGAGGGCGGGGCGGGACGGGTCCGCGGCTGCTGCTACAGCTTATCGCGCCCGAGATCAAGAGAACGCGCCGGCGCGAGCGGGAGGGATCTCGGACAACGTCATAGTCCAATGTCTTTCGCACGCTATTGTCCGGAAGCGCCGGGCGCGCTGCGGCGCATCACTTCCTCGTAGAGCCGGTCGACCTTGGGGCCCTGCTGCTGCCGGATCTCCTGCGCCTTGGAGCCGAGACGCTGCTGCTCGAGGCGATCGACCTCGTCGCGGCGCGGCTGCTGATGGCGCATCGCGGCCAGCGGCAGCTTCGAGGCGTCGGCGGAAGGCGCGGCCGCGTCCGGCAGCGGGCTGCGATCCGCCGCCTGAGCGACGGCGGGAAGCGCCGCGAGCCAGAACGCGACGACGGCGGCGGTCGGACGCATGCCGATCTCCCGTAAACGAAATGCTCAAGCTTAAACCTCCAGGTCTCCATGGCAAGGCTTGTCGCATCAACCTGTCGCATCAACCGAGGGTCGTCAGGCAATGTCGCTCGGCCCCGCGCATTCCGCATGAACCTGACGAACGCTGATATCAGCTTTGGCTGACGCCAAGGTCACCGATCGCTTGAGATCAACGGTCAGCGAGATGTAGGTTGACCGCGCGGGCGCCGATGGCAGCCGAATCGAACGGTTGACGCACTGAGCGACCGCATATTGCGCATAGAGCACATGGTAGCATGACAAGCTAAATCTTGTGGACGCCCGCCTGTTAGCCGCTCTATATTGTATAGTGTTGCGAACAAACAAGAAACAAATTTGGGATGGAAGCTCCACCTCGGCAGACGTTCGACTAGTACACACCGAAAGCCAACGACCGATTTAAGAGGGGTTGCCCATGTCAGACATGAACTTGGATGCGAGCGCGGGGATGTCTCTTGGCGAAATGGTCAAGCTATTAGCAGCGACCCTTCACAAAAACCGTGTTCCGCTACCTTTCAAGAATCAGAAGCCTTGGCATTTGCTCCTTTATACTTTGAAAATGGAAGGACCAAAACCTGACAGACCCAAATTCCTGGATGATCTCGTCTTTGATTGGGATGGCCCGTTTCCAACATGCGAAGAGTTATCCAGCTTCCTAAACGCATTGCACTTCACGGCAAACGTGTCCGGCCACAATCCACGATTCAACTTGGTCAGCGTAGACGACGCAGACGCCGAACGGTGGCTAAAGGATTTCGATAAAATGGGGGCGAATTCGAAGTCGTTTGTAGAGCGCGCGGCAGAACTGGCAAGTCGGGAGTTTACCGTCACGGCGGTGTAGTCGCTCGCTTATGTCGATTTCTCGCATTCGACACATTACAAAGCCAGACCGTGCTTCGCGGTGCCGTCGCGTTTTCATCAACGGAGGCGGTGATGGATGTGGATGCAGCTTTATTTGCCGGCTATCCCGCCTTGGCGAATGTAGTCAACCAGCTCAACACCTACCTTGAAAGCGAGCATCCAAGCGTATTCGGTCCCGCTGCGACGCATCCTCTTCTTCCAGCAAAGCGCTCAAAGGTAATACACGACAACCTCTGGGGGACGGTACGGTTCTCATGGCGGGAACTCACGCTGATCGACTCGCCCTTGATGCAGCGACTGCGCGATGTCCATCAGACGGGTCTCGCATTTCACGTTTACCCGTCTGCACGCCACAGTCGCTTCGAACATTGTCTTGGAGCGGCAAATATAGCTTCACGCGTCTTCGACGCGTTGTTACATAAGCAGCGGGACGAAATCCGCGATATCGCGCGAGCGGTCAATCCCGGGGTCGAGCCCGACAAGTCCATCCTTCGTTTCAAACAAGAATTGCGGCTAGCCGCGCTGCTGCACGACATTGGCCACAGCTTGTTCAGCCACACGTCAGAACGCGTTTACGAAGAGCTAGGCCCCCTCGTTGAGGCTTCGAAAGAACTGACATCTTTTGTCGGTAAGCAGAAGGGAGCTGGCGAGGTCCTATCCTTCTGCATGGTTCTCACGCCCGCAGTTCGGGAACTGTTGACACGAGCGGAGGGAAAACTAATCGGAGACACCGCGTCCGACGATTACGAGGGGGCGATCGACCTAAAAAATGTTGCATTGATAATCGTCGGAAGGTCCACGCATCCGTTCTTGCAGTTTCTCGGCGACATAGTTTCATCCGGATTCGATGCGGACAAATTGGACTACCTGTTGCGGGACGCCAAGGCTGCTGGACTGCCATTGAGCTATGACATCGACCGGTATCTCTACGATGTTCGCGTCAAAACGGAGATACTAGCAGACGGCAACGACCAACTTGAAAAACTTTACTCGCACTTCGACAGGATACCGGCACGATCACCAGCCAGTTCTCAGACGAGATTTCCCTATTACGAGACCTATCGTTTACGTCTATCTCGGCGCGCCATGAACGTGATTGAGCAAATTGTAATCTGCAAGATGATGCTTTTCAGCTATATCTATCACCATGGCAAGGTTCGCGCTTCGGAAGGATTGCTAGAACGGCTATTACGGCGGCGCCTTTCGGCTTGGCGGGCGAGCGGAGTGTCAGATAGCGACGGGATGATTCGCTTTCTCCGAATGACTGACGCCTCGTTGCGCCAGATAGCGACGGATAGCAACGACGATCCGATAATTCAGGACTATTCCTACAGGCTTGTGAACCGCCTCGTGCCAAGAGAGGTCTATGGGATCAGCGGTCCCTCGGCAACCCATGCCGCAGGCGTAATCATTCGGGATTTTTTGCTGAAATTGAACGACCGTAGAGCGCGAGAAAAAATAGTCCCAGAGTTGGAAGCGGCAATAGGTGAGGAGCTCATAAACCGTTGCCCAGAACTTGGCACCGATGCAGCAGAAGCGATAGCAAAGGCAGGAGTTTGGGTAGACGCGCCCAAGCCACCCAAATTTGAAGACGTCGACACGATGGTAAGCGGCTCGAGTAACGTCGATTCAGGAGTTCCCATCGCGCAAGTATTCCCGATCCGCGAATGGACTGAGGCGTATGAACACTACCGCTATCAAGTTAGGATATTCGCTCTTTCTGAATTTCGGGATGCAACACGCGAGGCCGCTAAAGCAGCGATGACCCGTGTTCTGGGCATCTCCGGGCAATCATTCTATGACAGCATCCGACGCGACCGACGCTGAACAATTTTGGGATGCTCAAATTTTAAAACTTATCGTTCTCGCCGCCACCCGCGTTCGCTTGACGCCGGCGGGGTCTGGTCCGGTGCCTGGGCGGCAGCCGGCAGCAACATCCCCCCAGAGCGCGGCGGCGACCAAGGCGGTCGGGCGCGTGCTCACCTCCAGAGGTGTTGAAGAATGAGCATAGACTTGGCCGGCCTTGGGGCCAGGCCACGCCGACAGGCCACGCCGCTTCGTCGGCAAGGACCGCTTGACCGGGCCGGGCCGATGCCGTAGCTAAGCAACGCGGCACGTGGAAGCTGCGACAAAAATGCAGCGCCACGTTGCGCGGGCGGCGGCGCCGGCTTGGCGGTCTGGGAGAGACCCGGTATGGCGGTGGTGGAGACCGAGCGGAAGGCGCGCCCGGCGGGGCGGGAAGAGTTGCGCGCCGCGCTCGACACCATTCCCAAGCTGCTGCTCGACAACGCCGCAAGGCGCGGCCGGCGCCCGGCGATGCGCGAGAAGGATCTCGGCATCTGGCAAAGCTGGAGCTGGGCCGAGGCGGCGCGCGAGGTGCAGGACTTCGCCAACGGCCTCGCGGCGCTGGGCTTCCGGCGCGGCGACAGGCTCGGCATCGTCGGCGACAACCGGCCGCGGCTCTATTGGGCGCTCGCCGCCGCGCAATGCCTCGGCGGCGTGCCGGTGCCCTTCTACCAGGACGCGGTCGCCGCCGAGATGGAATTCCTGCTCAACCACGCCGAAGTGCGTTTCATCGTCGCCGAGGACCAGGAGCAGGTCGACAAGCTCCTCGCCGTGCGCGAGCGCCTGCCCAAGCTCGAAGCGATCCTCTATGACGACGCCCGCGGCCTGCGCCATTACGCCTATCCCTTTCTCCACGCCTATGGGGCGGTGCAAGAGCGGGGCCGCGACTTCGCCCGCCGCGATCCCGATTTCCTCGCGCGCGAGATCGCGCAAGGACGCGGCACGGACGTCGCCGTCATCCTCTACACCTCGGGCACCACCGGCGAGCCCAAGGGCGTGGTGCTGAGCTTCGACAACGTCATCGTCATGGCGCGCCAAGCCGCGGAGCGCGAAGCGCTCGGCGAGCGGGAGGAAGTGCTGGCCTATCTGCCGATCGCCTGGGCGGGCGATCACATCTTCTCCTACGCGCAATCCTATTGCGCCGGCTTCTGCGTCTCCTGCCCGGAATCCGGCGCCACGGCGATGAGCGACCTGCGCGAGATCGGCCCCACCTATTTCTTCGCGCCGCCGCGCATCTACGAGACCATCCTGACGCAGGTGATGATCCGCATGGAGGACGCGGGCTGGGCCAAGCGACGGATGTTCCGCCACTTCATGGCGCTGGCCCGCCGCGTCGGCGGCGCCATCCTCGATGGGGCGCCGGTGCCGCTCTGGGACCGGCTGCGCTACGCCGTCGGGACGGCGCTGATCTACGCGCCGCTCAAGAACGCGCTGGGCTTCTCGCGCATCCGCGTCGCCTATACCGCCGGCGAGGCGATCGGCCCCGACCTCTTCAGCTTCTATCGCTCGCTCGGCATCAACATCAAGCAGATCTACGCCATGACCGAGGCGTCGATCCTGTGCATCCAGCCCGACGGCCAGGCGAAGCCGGACACGGCGGGAACGCCGCTCGCGGGGGTCGAGATCCGCATCGCCGAGAACGACGAGGTCATCTATCGCAGCCCCGGCGTCTTCATCGGCTATCACAAGAACCCGCAGGCGACCGCCGCGGCCAAGGAGCCCGGCGGCTGGGTGCATTCGGGCGACGCCGGCTTCTTCGGCGAGGACGGGCACCTGCGCATCATCGACCGCGCCAAGGACGTGGGAAAGCTCCAGGACGGCACGCTCTTCGCGCCGAAATTCCTCGAGAACAAGCTCAAATTCTTCCCCTACATCCGCGAAGCGGTGGCGTTCGGCGCCGGCCGCCCCTACGCCGCCTGCTTCATCAACATCGACGCCCAGGCGGTCGGCAACTGGGCCGAGCGCAACGGCATCACCTATGGCAGCTATCTGGAGCTGGCCGGGCTCGACGCGGTCTATGACCTCGTCGAGAGCTGCGTCGAGACGGTGAACCGCGACCTCGCCGCCGAGCCGCACCTGGCGGGCTCGCAGCTCCGCCGCTTCCTCATCCTGCACAAGGAGCTGGACGCCGACGACGGCGAGCTGACGCGCACGCGCAAGGTGCGCCGCCACCACATCGGCGAGCGCTATCGGAGCCTGGTCGAGGCGCTCTACGGCGACGCCCGGACGGCGCGGATCGAGAGCGAGGTCACCTTCGAGGACGGCCGCAAGGGCACGGTCCGCGCCGAGCTTCAGATCCGCGACGCCAAGATTACGGCGGGCGCCGCCCCGCCGCGCCGGGCCGGCTGAGGCGGCGGTGAGCGCGCGGGCGGAAAAGCCCATCGGGCCGCCGCTGCTCAGGGCCGAGAACATCAGCCTCGCCTTCGGCGGCGTGCGCGCGCTCGCCAATGTCAGCCTCGAGATCCGCGAGCGCGAGATCCTCGCCATCATCGGTCCCAACGGCGCCGGCAAGACCTCGATGCTCAACGTGATCAACGGCGTCTATTCGCCGCAACGCGGCACCATCACCTTCAAGGGCCGGACGCGCCAGCGCCTCCGGCCGCATCAGGCGGCCGCGACCGGCATCGCCCGCACCTTCCAGAACGTGGCCCTCTTCCGCGGCATGACCACGCTCGACAACGTCATGACCGGCCGGCTGCTGCGCATGCGGCGCAACTTCCTGTGGCAGGCGCTGCATTGGGGCCCGGCGCTCACCGAGGAGCTCGAGCACCGCCTCTTCGTCGAGCGCATCATCGACTTCCTCCAGATCCAGGCGATCCGCAAGGTGCCGGTGGGCCAGCTCCCCTACGGGCTGCAGAAGCGCGTCGAGCTCGGCCGCGCGCTCGCCATGGAGCCGGACCTGCTGCTGCTCGACGAGCCGATGGCGGGCATGAACGTCGAGGAGAAGGAGGACATGTCGCGCTTCATCCTCGACGTCAACGACGAGTTCGGCACCACCATCGCCCTCATCGAGCACGACATGGGCGTGGTCATGGATCTCTCCGACCGCGTCGTCGTGCTCGATCACGGCCGCAAGATCGCCGACGGCCCGCCCGACGCGGTGCGCCGCAACCAGGACGTCATCGACGCCTATCTCGGAGTGCCGCATGAGGAATAGGGCGGACGGTCGCAATTCGGAGGCTCGCCCCACCTCACCCCGACCCTCTCCGCCCCCCGGGGCGGAGAGGGAGGGACCCAGCGCGCAGCGCTGGGAGGGTGAGGTGGGGGTCGAGGAGTAGCGCCATGGATTTCCTTCAGGCGGTGTTCGTCGCGCCCTTTGCCAGCATGTGGGACAATCCCCGGTTCCTGCTCGAGGTGATCATCGGCGGGCTGCTCACCGGCGTCATGTACTCGCTGGTCGCGCTCGGCTTCGTGCTGATCTACAAGGCCTCGGGCGTGTTCAATTTCGCGCAAGGCACCATGGTGCTGTTCGCCGCGCTCACCTTCGTGGGCCTCCTGGAGAAGGGCGCGCCGGTCTGGGCGGCGTTCCTGATCGCGGCGCTGGCGATGACGGCGATGGCGTTCGCCATCGAGCGGGCGGTGCTGCGGCCGCTGGTGAACCAGGAGCAGATCATCCTGTTCATGGCCACCATCGGCCTCGCCTTCTTCCTCGAGGGCTTCGGCCAGCTCGTCTGGGGCGGCGACGTGCACCCGCTCGACATCGGCATCCCGAACCAGCCGCTGATCATCGGCGGCGTGCTGGTCAACGAATTCGACCTCATCGCCGCCGCGGTCTGCGGCAGCCTGGTGACGGTGCTCGCCGTGTTCTTCCAGAAGACGGCGGTGGGCCGCGCGCTGCGCGCGGTGGGCGACGACCACCAAGCGGCGCTCTCGGTCGGCATTCCCTTGAAGACCATCTGGGTCATCGTCTGGGCGGTGGCGGGCGTCGTCGGGCTGGTCGCCGGCATCATCTGGGGCAGCAGCCTCGGCGTGCAGTTCTCGATCGCGCTGGTGGCGCTGAAAGCGCTGCCGGTGCTGATCCTGGGCGGCTTCACCTCGGTGCCCGGCGCCATCCTCGGCGGGCTCATCGTCGGCGCCGGCGAGAAGGTGGCGGAAGTGTTCTGGGGCCCGGCCACCGGCGGCGCCATCGAGGACTGGTTCGCCTACGGGCTGGCGCTGGTCTTCCTGCTGTTCCGGCCGCAGGGCCTGTTCGGCGAGCGCATCATCGAGAGGGTCTGAGATGATCTACCGCGAGGCCGGGCAGTTCAAGACGAGCTATGCCGCCGACCAGGCGGTGTTCCCGATCCGCCAGGACCGCTTCCTGCTCCTCGCCGGCCTCGTTCTCGCCTATGTCGGCGTGCCGCTCTTCGCCAGCGAGTACTGGCTGCTGAGCATCATGGTGCCGTTCCTGGTCTATGCGCTGGCGGCGCTGGGGCTCAACCTGCTGACGGGCTATGCCGGCCAGGTCTCGCTCGGCACCGGCGGCTTCATGGCGGTGGGCGCCTTCGCCACTTACAAGCTCGCCACCGGCTTTCCCGAGCTCAACATCGTCGCGGTCTTCGTCCTCGCCGGGCTCATCACCGCGCTGGTGGGGCTGGTCTTCGGCTTCCCGAGCCTCCGGATCAAGGGCTTCTATCTCGCGGTGGCGACACTCGCCGCGCAATTCTTCCTGATCTGGATGTTCAACAAATTCCCGTGGTTCACCAATTACAGCTCGTCCGGCGTCATCAGCGCGCCGCAGCGCGCCGTGCTCGGGCATTTCTACGTCACCGGCGCCGAGGCGAGCCCGGTCGACAAATACCTCTTCGTGCTCACCTTCGCGGCGGTGCTGGCGCTCGTCGCCAAGAACCTGGTGCGCGGGCGGATCGGCCGCTCCTGGATGGCGATCCGCGACATGGACATCGCCGCCGAGATCATCGGCATCCACCCGCTCAAGACCAAGCTCTTGGCCTTTGCCGTGAGCTCCTTCTATTGCGGCATCGCCGGCGCGATGTGGGCCTTCATCTACACCGGCGGGGTCGAGCCCCTGGCCTTCGACATCGACCGGTCGTTCCAGATCCTGTTCATGATCATCATCGGCGGGCTCGGCAGCATCCTGGGCTCGTTCCTGGGCGCGGCCTTCATCGTGCTGCTGCCGATCTTCCTCGACAACGCGCCGCGCCTCCTGGGCCTCGAGATCCCGGTCAACGCCGTGGCCGACCTGCAATCGATGATCTTCGGCGCGCTGATCATCGTCTTCCTGATCGCCGAGCCGCACGGCCTCGCGCGGCTCTGGCAGGTCGGCAAGGAGAAGCTGCGGCGGTGGCCGTTTCCGTATTGAGGGGCGAGCGCAAACAGCGCCGTCACGGCTTGCCGGCCGCAAGAAATCCAACCTGTCGCGGACGCTCAAGACGATGGCGGGCCATGGACTGATCCGCCTCGAGCGCGGCGCGCGCGGACGCATCGCGCCGAAGATGACGCATGACCGCATCGCGCCGGAGCCGCCGCTTACCGGCGCGCAGGCGGCGGCCACGCCCCCTGCGCGAACGGGAGGATTTGCCCGATCCGCGCCAGCCAGAGTTTGATTTCGGCTAGTGTCCGCTCTTGCCCTTGCGGACACGACCTTTGCCGGCAGGACGTTGTTTCTTCGCGACGCGGTGTCGAGGTGGCGTTTTGATCGCGTAATCGACGGCGCGCTCGAATCTCTCCCATGCTGCCTTGGGCGAGAATTGTCCGGGCGCCGAAGATTTCTTGGCTTTCAATGCCTTAGCCGCCGCCATGATTCTGCCTTAGAAAACAATAATTTAATTGATTTTTGAAGGCCAAAGAGGATACTGGACTATATGGACGAGCGCAAGCCGATAGCGATGTTCAGCGAAGAGATTACCTCGCGTCTGACCGGCGTGAGTGTTCGTCAACTTCGCTATTGGGATTCGGACGGCTTCTTCTCTCCCAGCTTCGGGTATGAAGATCGCTCAAAGCCGTACAGCCGTCTTTATTCCTTTCGCGATCTCGTTGCGCTCAAGGTTCTAAACGGGCTCCGAAACGAGGTGAAGGTGCCTTTAGGGCATCTTCGCGAAGTGAAGGAAAGGCTGTTGTCACTCGGCGAAAAGCTTTGGGGAGAAACTACGCTCTACGTTCACAACAAGCGCGTCGTGTTTGTGAATCCGGAAACCGACACACTGGAGGAAGTCGTATCCGGGCAAGGCGTGCTCCAAATCCCGCTGCTGGTGGCGTCGGCCAACATGCGAGAAGCAATTAGATTGCTCAATCAACGCAAGCCAGAGACGATCGGTAAATTCGAGAAGAGGCGAGACGTCGCTGATAACCAGCTTGTCATTGCCGGAACGCGTATCCCCGTCCAAAACATCAAAGCGTTCGCGGCGCAAGGATATTCGGTCGATCAGATCAAACTAGAATATCCGACTCTCACAGAAGAGGACATCCAAGCCGCAATTAATTATGACGCAGCGGCTTGACGGCCCCAGATCCATTTCTGGTTTTGCTGGATGCAAGCGTTCCGGATTCCGTGGCGGCAGTGTTCGCCAAACGCGGCCACGGAGTCATCCTTCACCGGGACGTGTTGCCGGATCGCACCCCGGACGAAGTTGTCTGTGCTGCCGCGCTAAAGAATGACGCGATCTTGGTAGCACTTGACAACGACATGAAACGAATTGCCAAGCGTTACGGCGCAAATCCAGGCAACACCCGCTTTGCCCGTCTAAATCTTATCCGGATCGGATGCAATGGCATTCTTGGCGCGCAACGAACCGAGCAAGCCATGACTCTCATCGAACACGAATGGGCCTTTACCAAGGAGAAGGCCGCACGGCGCATGTGGATCGACATCGAGCCGCATTCTCTCCGGTCCCACCGGTAGAGGGTGCTATGTCAAGGTGATAATCCCCCCTTCAAGAGGCAGAGCAATCGCATTTGTCGCCATGCCCGCGGCAGGAAGGGATTCACCGCAGAGACGGTGAGGCAGTGAGGAAAGAAGTACTGGCGCGCTTCGCCTGCCTACGCGAAGCCGAAGCAGCTTCGCTTCGGCGAAGGCAGGCGCGCCAACGCGCTTGGTTCTCTCACCGCCTCATTGTCTTCTCTGTGGTTCATCTTTAATCCGAACTTCCGATACGGGAAGGACAGAGTGTGTTCTGTAAGTGACTCATATGACCCTGCAATTCGGCATGATACCCATGTACGGTTGTGGAGGCCGTAGGCATGACTCGCAAATGCCGACGTCGTTGAAAGGATTCGCTTTTCGCCCGTAGCGGCTTGTAATCAGTAAGGGCGCGGTCAAAATCGGCTCAAGTGATTCGTCTGATTCGATAATTTGCCTATGCAATCCCCTTTTTCAGGGGAAGTTCAGTTTAATAGGGCTGTCTGCTCGCCGTGGTGAATCCATAGGCGATAGCCCTGCCCTCAAGGGGGAGCGTGCCTAAACCTCGATCGAACGTGCAGCCGAGGGATCGATGCTCTCCGGCCGGCCCGGCAGGCTGAGCCGGCTCACCGCCAGCGCCGCTTCCGCGACCACCCGGCCGCGGCGGATGACGGCAAGCCGCGCCGGCTTCAGGCGGATCGCGTCGACGGGATCGCGCGCCTGCAAGAGGACGCAATCGGCGTGGCAGCCGACGGCGATGCCGTAGCCTTCGAGCCCCAGGATGCGCGCCGGCACCTCGGTCACGGCGGCGAAGCAGGCGCGCATGCCGGACTGGCTCGTCATGTGGCCGGCATGCACCGCCATGTGCGCCACCTCCAGCATGTCGGCGCGGCCCAGCGGATACCAGGGATCGAGCACGCTGTCATGGCCCAGCGCCACCGGACAGCCGGCGGCCATCAGCTCCGGCACGCGGGTCATGCCGCGCCGCTTGGGATAGGTATCGAAGCGGCCTTGCAGCACCATGTTGGCCAGCGGATTGGCGACCGCGGCAAGCCCCGCCGCCGCCATCAGGCCGATGAGCCGCGCGGCGTAGAAATTGTCCATGGAATGGAGCGAGCAGAGATGCGAGCCGGCGACGCGGCCGCCAAGGCCGAGCCGGCGCGTCTCGTGCGCCAGCGTCTCCACATGGCGCGAAAGCGGATCGTCGGTCTCGTCGCAATGCATGTCGACGCGCAGGCCGCGCGCGGCGGCGAGCGCGCACAGCGCGCGGATGCTGTCGCGGCCGAGCTCGGCGGTGGCCTCGAAATGCGGGATGCCGCCCACGACATCGACGCCGAGATCGAGCGCGCGGCGCAGGTTCTCGGCGAGCGAAGGCTTGGAGAAATAGCCCATCTGCGGAAAGGCGACGAGCTGGAGGTCGAGATAAGGCGCCACCTGCTTCTTCACCTCGACCAGCACCTCGGCGCCCATGAGCGCGTCGTCGCTCACATCCACATGGCTGCGGATGGCGAGCAGCCCCTGGCTTACCGCGAGATCGCAATAGGCGAGCGCGCGCCGGCGCAGCGCCGCGGCGGTGACGTGCGGCCGGAGTTCGTCCCAGAGCCGGATGCCTTCGGCCAAGGTCCCGCTCTCGTTGACCTTGCCGCCGAGCCCCGAGGTGAGCGTCGCGTCGAGATGGAAATGAGCGTCGACGAAAGGCGGCGTCACCAGGCGCCCCGCGGCGTCGATCTCGCGCGCGGCGGCGGCGGCGATGGCGGGCGCAATCTCGACGAAGCGGCCGCCGTGCATCGCGAGATCGACGCCAACGCGCCCGTCCGGCAGCGTCGCGTTGCGCAGGATCAGGTCAAGGGTCATGCCGGCGCCTCCCGCGTCCGTCCCGAGGGAGGGCATCTTGCACCGAATCCGCCCCCGCGTCGTCAATGCCAAGGGAGCGGCGGCGGCATGCGCCGGAGCTTGCGGCCCCCACCGGCAACGCGCGGCGAGCGCCTCGCGCGCCTCGGAAAGCGCCGCAGGGTGTGGCATTTTTGCGCAGGCGCGGGCACCCCTGTTGCGGCCGAACCAATCGTGCTACCCTATTAACCTAATAGGTGTGTAACCCCTCCGGGAGAGGCGCCATGGAGGACGCGGCGTTCTGGCGTGAACAAGGGGCAAAGTTCCGCGAGCGGGCGGAAAGCGTCACCGACGCGACGCTGGTGGCGGAACTGCTGGAGCTGGCGGAGATCTGCGAGGAAGTGGCCGAAGAGATCGAGGACCGCGCACCAGCAGGTTGAGGACCATCCCCGGCGCGGCGCCATCCCTCTTCCGGCGCGCGCCAGCCGGGACGGCCGGCGGCGGAGGGCGAGTTGCGCGGCCGGGCGCGGCCGGGACGGCCCGCCTTCCCTTGGCCCTTTCATTACGGAACAATTGAAGTCTCCGCGGCGATGCCATCGCGCGTTTGCGCCGGCGGCGGCACGGGAGTAATGTAAAAAAAACAACGCGAACAGGGGAATTCCACGAGGGAGGCATCCATGAGCTGGAAAAGCGTCGTCATCCTGGCCATCGCCGCCGCGGCCGGATGGGGCTTCGCCGCCGGCGAGGCGCTGGCGCAAAGCGGGCAAAACGAGCAATTCGTGCCGCGCCTGGTCTATCGCACCGGGCCTTACGCGCCCAACGGCATCCCCTTCGCCGACGGCTATGCCGACTATCTCGACATGCTCAATGCGCGCGACGGCGGCATCAACGGCGTCAAGCTCACCTATGAGGAATGCGAGTTCGCCTACAACAACGACCGCGGCGTCGAGTGCTATGAGCGGCTGAAGACCAAGGGCGCCGCCTTCCTCGATTCGCTCTCCACAGGCATCACCTATGCGCTGCTGGAGCGCTCCGCGGCCGACAAGATCCCGCTGATCACCATGGGCTACGGCCGCGCCGATGCGAGCTACGGCCCGGTCTTCCCCTACGTCTTCCCCTTCGCCACGACCTATTGGGACGCGGCCGACGCCATGATCACCTATGTCGGCCAGCAGGAAGGCGGCGCGGCGAAGCTCAAAGGCAAGCGCATCGTGCTGGTCTATCTCGACAGCGCCTACGGCAAGGAGCCGATCCCGACGCTCGAGCGGCTGGCCAAGGAGGACGGGTACGAGTTCGAGAAATACGCCGTCTCGCCGCCGGGCATCGACCAGAAGGCGGTGTGGCTGCAGATCCGCCAGAAGCGGCCCAACTGGGTGTTCCTGTGGGGCTGGGGGGTGATGAACTCCACCAGCATCAAGGAAGCGGCGGCGGTCGGCTTTCCCGTAGACCACCTCATCGGCGTCTGGTTCTCCGGCGCCGAGTCCGACGTGGTCCCGGCGGGGGCCGCGGCCAAAGGCTACAAGGCCGCCTCCTTCCACGGCGTCGGCGCCGACTATCCGGTGATCCGGGACGTCCTCAAATACGTCTATGCCAAGGGCGGCGGCCACGGCACCAAGGAGGAAGTCGGCCAGGTGCTCTATGACCGCGGCATGATCGCCGCGATGTACGTTCTCGAAGGGATGCGCACGGCGCAGGAGCATTTCGGCAACAAGCCGATGACCGGCGAGCAGGTGCAATGGGGCCTGGAGCATCTCGACGTGACCCCGGCGCGGCTGGCGCAGCTCGGCTTCGAGGGCCTTGCCATCCCGCTCAAGCTCTCCTGCGAGGACCACAAGGGCAACGGCAATGCCCGCATCATCCAGTGGGACGGGCAGCGCTGGAACGTCGTCTCCGACTGGATCCAGCCGCACAACGACGTGCTGCGCGAGCAGTACAAGGAATCGGCGCTGAAATACGCCCAGGAAAAGGGCATCAAGCCGCGCGACTGCGCCGCGCAATCGGCGGAAGCGAAATAGGCCCTCACGCTCACCCCCTCCCTCTCCCGCCCGCGCGGCAGAGGGAGGGCGCGGCACCATCGGAGCCGACATGACCGCGGACGAGGCGCTGCTCAGCGTCAACAACATCGAGGTCATCTACAACCACGTCATCCTGGTGCTGAAGGGCGTATCGCTGGCGGTGCCGAAGGGCGGCGTCGTCGCCTTGCTCGGCGCCAACGGCGCCGGCAAGACCACCACCTTGAAGGCGATCTCCAACCTGCTGCGCGCCGAGCGCGGCGAGGTGACCAAGGGGACGATCCGCTATGAGGGCGAGCGCGTCGACCGGCTCAGCCCCAACGACCTGGTGCGCCGCGGCGTCATCCAGGTGATGGAAGGGCGGCATTGCTTCGGCCATCTCACGGTCGAGGACAACCTGCTCACCGGCGCCTTCACCCGGCGCGACGGCAAGCGCAAGGTGCAGGCCGACCTCGACCGGGTCTACGGCTATTTCCCGCGCCTCTGGGAGCGCCGCCACGGGCTTGCCGGCTACGTCTCCGGCGGCGAGCAGCAGATGACCGCGCTCGGCCGCGCGCTGATGGCGAAGCCGAAGCTGATCCTGCTCGACGAGCCGTCGATGGGGCTCGCGCCGCAGATCGTCGAGGAGATCTTCGAGATCGTGCGCCGGCTCAACCGCGACGCCGGCGTCTCCTTCCTGCTCGCCGAGCAGAACACCAACATGGCGCTGCGCTATGCCGATCACGGCTACATCCTGGAGAACGGCCGCATCGTGCTCGACGGCGCCGCCGCCGCGCTCGGCGCCAACGAGGACGTGAAGGAATTCTATCTCGGCCTCGGCGCCGCCGGCCGCAAGAGCTACCGCGACGTCAAGCACTACCGCCGGCGCAAGCGCTGGCTCGCCTGACGCCGATCGCCGCCGACGACCGGCAACACCATCCGCTTGAGCCGCGGCCTCGCCTTCTCGTCACGCGCCACGCAAGCATGCCGCCGCAGGACGCCGCTCCCGTCCCTTGAGGGCCGGAGCGGCGGCGGTATCAGAAATCATCGTTTCGCCACGATTCGATCGAAATCGGGTCGCATTCGCAGGGCTTATTGTAGGGGTACGAGGCGATATCGGCTCGTCTCGGTTCTTCGCAGCGGTCCCCCCCCCGACCGCTTCATAGGCGGCCCCGGCACCCTCCCCCCGCCGGGGCCGTCGCTTTTTGCGGGAAGCCCCGCCGCTTCGGTGGCATCATCCGCCCCCGCCATGCCCGCCGCTCCCCGCCTTGCGCTTCCCGCCGCCGGCTTCGCCGGCATCGACCTCGCCTGCCGGCGCGGCGAGCGGCTGGTCTTCGCCGGACTCTCCTTCACGCTTGCCGCCGGCGGCGCGCTGGTGCTCACCGGTCCCAACGGCAGCGGCAAGTCGAGCCTGCTGCGGCTGATGGCGGGGCTCGGCCGGCCGGAGGCCGGGGTCCTGGGCTGGGACGGCGCGCCCATCGGCGACGACCCGACGGCGCATCGCGCGCGCTTCCACTTCATCGGCCATCAGGAAGCGGTGAAGCCGCTGCTCAGCGTGGCCGAGAACCTCGCCTTCTGGGCGGGAATGCGCGGCGGCGGCGACGTGGCGCAAGCGCTGGCCGGCTTCCGCCTCGGCGCGCTTGCCGCTTCTCCCTGCCGGCTGCTCTCGGCCGGGCAACGGCGGCGGCTGGCGCTGGCGCGGCTGCTGGCGAGCCCGGCGCCGCTGTGGCTCCTCGACGAGCCCGCCACCGGGCTCGACAGCGAGGCGCTCGAGGATCTCGGCGCGGCGATCGCGGCGCAGCGCGCGGCGGGCGGCCGGGTCGTGCTGTCGACGCATACGCCGCTGGCGATGCCGGGGGCGGCAAGCCTGTCGCTCGCGGATTTCGCGGCGAGGCCGGCGTGAGGAGCGGCTTCCCGGCTCGTCCTTCGAGACGCGCCCTGCGGGCGCTCCTCAGGACGAGGCTCCTTGGATGCGTCGGGCGCAGAGAGTCACAAAACAAGGCGCCTCGTCCTTCGAGACGGCCGCTGCGCGGCCTCCTCAGGACGAGGGTCTTTGATCGGGCGAGGACCGGGGGATAATGGGCGCCTTTCTCTACATCCTGCGGTGCAGCGACGGACGGTATTATGTCGGCACCACGCGCGGCAGCCTCGAGACGCGCGTGAGCGAGCATAATGCCGGGCATTACGGCGGCTTCACCGCGGCACGGCGGCCGGTGACCATGGTCTTCGCCGAGGAATTCGACCGCATCACCGACGCCATCGCCGCCGAACGGCAGGTGAAAGGCTGGACGCGCGCCAAAAAGGAAGCGCTCATCACCGGGGATTTCGCGTTGCTGCGCCGCCTGGCCAAGTGCAAGGGGAGCGACGGGTGAGCGGCTTCGGCCGGCTGGTGCAGCGCGACTTGCGCCTGGCGCTGCGCCAAGGCGGGGACGCGGCGATGGTGGTGGGATTCTTCGTGCTCGCCGCCATCCTCTTTCCCTTCGGCGTCGGCCCGGAGCCCGAGCTGCTGTCGCGCATCGCCGCCGGCATCGTATGGGTGACGGCGCTGCTCGCGGCGCTGCTGTCGCTGGAGCGGCTGTTCCAGGCGGATTGGGAGGACGGCAGCCTCGAGGCGCTGGCGCTGATGCCGCTGCCGCTCGAAGCCCAGGTGCTGGCGAAATGCCTGGCGCATTGGCTGGTGACGGGCCTGCCGCTCGCGGCGACGGCGCCGCTGCTCGCCCTGCTGTTGCAGCTCGACGCGGCGGGATATCCGGCGCTGCTGGCGAGCCTGCTGCTGGGGACGCCGACGCTCAGCCTGATCGGCGCGGTGGGAGCGGCGCTGAGCCTCGGCGCGCGGCGCGGCGGCGTGCTCTTGTCGCTGTTGGTGCTGCCGCTCTATATACCCGTGCTGATCTTCGGCGTCGGCGCGATCGAGGCGGGCATCGGGGGCTTCGGCGCGGGGCCGCATCTCCTCCTCTTGGGGGCGATGCTGGCCGGCGCGCTGCCGCTGGCGCCGCTTGCCGCCGCCGCCGCCCTGCGCCAGGCATTGGAGTGACCCGGAGCCGTCCGATGACGCTGCACCGCTTCGCCAACCCCGCCCGCTTCATGCGCCTCTCTTCGGCGCTGCTGCCGTGGTGCGGGGCGGCGGCGGCGGCGTTCATCGCCATCGGGCTCTATCTCGCGCTCTTCGTCGCGCCGCCCGACTATCAGCAAGGCGAGGCGGTGCGCATCATGTACGTGCACGTGCCCGCCGCCTGGATGGCGAGCCTGGTCTACGCGCTGATGGCGCTCGCCAGCGCCGTGGCCCTCATCTGGCGCCATCCGCTCGCCGACATCGCGGCGCTGAGCGCGGCGCCGCTCGGCGCCGGCTTCACGCTTCTCTGCCTGGCGACGGGATCGCTCTGGGGCGAGCGGATGTGGGGCACCTGGTGGGTGTGGGACGCGCGGCTGACCTCGGTGCTGGTGCTGTTCTTCCTCTATCTCGGATATCTCGCGCTGGTGAACGCCTTCGACGAGCCCGGGCGCGGCGCGCGCGCCGGCGCCATCCTGGCGCTGGTCGGCATCGTCAATTTGCCGATCATCAAATTCTCGGTCGACTGGTGGAACACGCTGCACCAGCCGGCGAGCGTCTTCCGCCTCGGCGGCCCGACCATCGACGCCTCGATGCTGTGGCCGCTGCTCGTCATGGCGCTGGGCTTCACGCTGCTCTTCGCGACGCTGCTGATGATCCGCATGCGCACGGCGCTGATCGAAGCCAAGATCCGCGCGCTGATGCTCTCCGAGATCGAGCGCCACGGCGCCGCCGCGCCGCGCGGGGCGGTGACCTCGTGAGCGACGCGGCCGCGCGCTTCCTCGCGATGGGCGGCTATGCCGCCTATGTCTGGCCGGCCTACGGCCTGACCGCCGGCGTGCTAGGCGGCCTGTTGTGGTGGTGCCTCGCCGCCTATCGCCGCAGCCAGCGCCGGCTCGAGCGGCTGCAAGGCACGCGCGAGCCATGACGCGCAAGCGCCGCCGGCTGGTCGCCGTGCTGCTCGGCCTTGCCATGCTGGCGCTGGCGACGACGCTGGTGCTGCTGGCGCTCAGCGCCAATGACAGCCTCGCCTTCTTCACCAGCCCCAGCGAGCTCAAGGCGCATGCGGCGCCGGAGGGGCGCCGGCTGCGCCTGGGCGGCCTCGTCGAGACGGCGAGCCTCGCGCGCGAGGCCGACGGCAAGACCGTGCATTTCCGCGTCACCGACGGCGCCAACGGGGTGGCGGTGACCTATGGCGGCGCGCTGCCCGACCTCTTCCGCGAAGGCCAGGGCGTCGTCGTCGAAGGCAAGCTCGACCGCGGCGGCACGCTCGTCGCCGACACCGTGCTCGCCAAGCACGACGAGAACTACATGCCGCGCGAGGTGGTGGAGGCCTTGAAGAAATCCGGCCATTGGCAGGAAGGCGCGGCCGGGCCGGCGCGGCAGGAAGGAGCCGCGCGATGATCGTCGAGCTCGGCCATTTCGCGCTCATCCTCGCGCTCTGCCTGGCGCTGGTGCAAGCGAGCGTGCCGCTCTTCGGCGCGGCGCGGCGCAACGCCGGCTGGATGACGCTGGGGCAGAGCACGGCGGTGGCGCAGTTCGTGCTGATAAGCCTCGCCTTCGCCGCGCTGATCAACGCCTATGTCACCTCGGATTTCTCGGTGGCGAACGTGGCGGATAACAGCCATTCGGCGAAGCCGCTGCTCTACAAGGTCACCGGCGTCTGGGGCAACCACGAAGGCTCGATGATCCTCTGGGTCTTCATCCTGTCGCTGTTCGGCGCCGCCGTCGCCTGGTTCGGCGACAATCTGCCGCCGGGGCTGCGCGCGCGCGTGCTGGCGGTGCAAGCCATGATCGGCAGCGGCTTCCTGCTGTTCATCCTGCTGACCTCCGACCCGTTCCACCGCGTGGTGCCGGCGCCGCCCGACGGGCGCGGGCTCAACCCGGTGCTGCAGGACCCCGGCCTCGCCTTCCATCCGCCGTTCCTCTATCTGGGCTATGTCGGCTTTTCCGTCGCCTTCTCCTTCGCGGTGGCGGCGCTGATCGAGGGCCGCGTCGACGCCGCCTGGGCGCGCTGGGTCCGGCCGTGGACGCTCGCCGCGTGGTGCGCGCTCACCATCGGCATCGCCATGGGAAGCTGGTGGGCCTATTACACGCTGGGCTGGGGCGGCTGGTGGTTCTGGGATCCCGTGGAGAACGCCTCCTTCATGCCGTGGCTGGTCGGCACGGCGCTGCTGCACTCGGCGATCGTCGTCGAGAAGCGCGACGCGCTCAAAAGCTGGACCATCCTGCTCGCCATCGTCACCTTCTCGCTGTCGCTGGTGGGGACCTTCCTGGTGCGCTCGGGCGTGCTCACCTCGGTGCACGCCTTCGCCGTCGATCCCGCGCGCGGCACCTTCATCCTGCTGCTGCTGCTCGTCGCCATCGGCGGCTCGCTCGCGCTCTACGCCGCGCGCGCGCCGTTGCTCAAATCGGGCGGCATCTTCGCGCCGATCTCGCGCGAGGGCGCGCTGGTGCTCAACAACGTGCTGCTCTGCACCGGCTGCGCCACGGTGTTCCTCGGCACGCTCTATCCGCTGTTCTCCGACGCGGTCGGCGGACCCAAGCTGTCGGTGGGATTCCCGTTCTTCAACCGCACCTTCGTGCCGCTGATGGTGCCGGTGCTGCTCGCCGTCGCGATCGGGCCGCTGCTCGCCTGGAAGCGCGGCGACCTCGGCGCCGCGCTGCAGCGGCTGTGGCTGGCGCTGGCGGGCACGGCGGCGGTGATGCTGGCGGCGCTTTACGTCACCGGCGGCGGGCCGGTGCTGGCGGTGCTCGGGCTCGGGCTTGCCGCCTGGACGTTCCTCGCGGCGGCGGTCGAGTGGACCGAGCGCCTCAAGCTGCTGCGCGCGCCGCTCGGCGAGAGCTGGCGGCGCGCGCGCGCGCTGCCGCGCGCCAGCCACGGCATGAGCCTCGCCCATATCGGGCTCGCCGTCACGGTGGCCGGCATCGCCGCCTCGGCCTGGCAGCAGGAGCGCATCGAGGTGCTGGCGCCGGGCGGCGAGATCGCGATCGCGGGCTATGTGCTGCATCTCGACGGCGTCGAACGGAGGCCGGGCCCCAACTTCACCGCCGACCGCGCCAGCATCAGCGTGACCCGCGACGGCGCCAGCGTCGCCGAGATGCATCCGGAAAAGCGCTTCTTCCCGCTCCAGCAGCAGACCACGGCGATGACCGCGATCCACAGCAACCTGCTCGCCGATCTCTATGTCGCGCTCGGCGACGAGAGCGCCGCCGGCTGGACGGTGCGCGCCTATTGGAAGCCGCTGGTGCCGTGGATCTGGATCGGCGCGGTGCTGATGGCGGGCGGCGGGCTGCTGAGCCTCAGCGACCGGCGTTGGCGCGTCGGCATCGCGCAGCGCGCCCGGGCGCCGCGCGGCGCGCGGACGGCGGGCTGACGCGCCATGGGCAAGACCCGTCGGATTGCCGCCCCCCTCTCTGCCCTCCCCCTCAAGGGGGGAGGGGAGAGTCATTTCAGGGGCGGGGGGCGGTGAAAGGCGCCATGCGGCGGCTGATCTATCTCCTGCCGGTGGCGCTGTTCCTGGTGCTGGCGGGGTATTTCGCGCTGGCGCTGCGGCCGGGGCGCGATCCTTCGGTGCTGCCCTCGGCGATGATCGACCAGCCGGCGCCGGCCTTCGATCTCGGCGGGCTCGACGGCAAGGCCGGGCTGGCGCGCGGCACGCTTGAAGGCCAGGTCGCGCTGGTCAATTTCTTCGCCTCGTGGTGCGCGCCGTGCCGCGTCGAGCATCCGCTGCTGATGCGGCTCGCCCAAGACGAGCACGTGCCGCTCTACGGCATCGCCTGGAAGGACAAGCCGGCGGAAGCCGAGCGCTATCTCGACCAGCTCGGCGATCCCTATCGCCGCGTCGGCCTCGACGAGAGCGGCCGCACCGGCATCGATTTCGGCGTCTACGGCGTGCCGGAGACCTATCTCATCGACAAGGAGGGACATATCCGCTTCCGCTTTGTCGGGCCGCTCACCCCCGAGGCGCTGCAACGCGAGCTGCTGCCGCGCCTCAAGGCGCTAGGCGCGTCATGAAGGCGCTGGCGCTGGCGGCGCTTTTCCTGCTGGCGCTGGGCCTCCCGGCGCGCGCGGTCGAGCCGGGGGAGCGGCTGGCCGATCCCGCGCTCGAAGCGCGGGCGCGCGCCATTAGCGGCGAATTGCGCTGCCTCGTCTGCCAGAACGAATCGATCGACGACAGCGGCGCCGACCTCGCGCATGATCTGCGCGTGCTGCTGCGCGAGCGGCTGACGGCCGGCGACAGCGACCAGCAGGCGATCGCCTACATCACGGCGCGCTACGGCGAGTTCGTCTTGCTGAAGCCGCCGGTGGAGCCCGCCACCTACGCGCTGTGGTTCGGCCCGCCGGCGCTGGCGGCGCTGGTGGCGCTGGCCATCCTGCTGCGGCTGAAGCGCCGCGGCGCCGAAGCGCCGCCGGCGCCGCTCGACGAAGAGGAGCGCCGCCGCCTCGCGCGCCTCTTGAGAGAGGGCGGCTGATGCTGCTGGCGGCGGCGCTGGCGGTCACGTGCCTGGCGGTCGTGGCGACGGTGGTGCTGCCGCTGATGAAGCCGCGGCTTCCGGGGCCGGAGCGCGCCGCCTTCGACCGCGCCGTCTATCGCGACCAGTTGCGCGCGCTCGAGCGCGACGCGAGCCGCGGGCTGATCGATGCCGGCGACGCGGCGGGCGCGCGGCTCGAGATCGAGCGCCGGCTGCTCGCCGCCGACGCGGCGGAGGACGAGGCGCCGGCGCAAGCCGACGGCAGCGCCGTGCTGGCGGTGAGCCTCGCGCTGGCGGTGCCGGCGGCGGCGGTGCTGATCTATCTCGCCCTGGGCGCGCCGGGAGTGCCGGACCAGCCTTACGCGGAGCGCGCGCAGGAACGGGCGCTCGCCGCCGCCGGCGGCGACGCGGCGGCGGAGAAGACCGCGGCCGCGCTGGAGCAGCGGCTCAAGGCCAATCCCGACAACGCCGAGGATTGGCTGCTGCTGGCGCGCAGCGAAGCCGCGCTGGGCCTTTGGCAGAAGAGCACCGAAGCCTATCGCCAGGCGCTGCGGCTGACGCAGGACCGGCCCGACATCGCAGCGGATTACGGCGAGACGCTGGCGATGGCGGCGGACGGCATCGTCACGCCCGAGGCGCGCGCGGCGTTCGGCGCGGCGCTTGCCGGCGATCCCGGCAACGTCGTCGCGCGCTTTTACCTGGCGCTGGGCGCGGCGCAGGAAGGCCACGGCGCCGCGGCGATCGCCGCCTGGCAAGCGCTCGCCGCCGAGCAGCCGGCGGACTCGCCGCTGCGCGCCGAGCTCAAGAGGCGCATCGAGGACGTGGCGCGCGAGGCCGGATTGGCGGCGCCGGCGCTCGCCGCGCCGGCGCCGGGACCGAGCGAGGCGCAGCAGGAAGCGGCGGCGCGCATGACCCCCGAGGCGCGCCAGCAGATGATCCGCGGCATGGTCGAGGGATTGGCCGTCCGGCTCGAGGCCGATCCCAGCGACGCCGAGGGCTGGCTGCGGCTCGGCCGCGCCTATGACGTGCTGGGCGAGCGCGACAAATCGGCCGCGGCCTATGAGCATGCGGCGAAGCTCCGGCCCGAGGACACGCGCATCCTGGTCGCCGAGGCGGAGGCGCTGCTGCCCGAGGGCAAGCCCGAGACGGCGCTGCCGGAGCAGGCGGTGAGTCTCTTGAAGCGCGCCGAGACGCTCGATCCGAAGCAGCCGGCGGCGCTGTGGTATCTCGGCCTCGCCGCGGCGCAACAGCGCCATTTCGCCGAGGCGAGCGGCTATTGGCAGCGGCTGCTGGCGGTGCTGCCGCCGGAGAGCGAGCAGCGCCAAGCCGTGGCCGAGGCGATCCAGGCGATCCAAGGCAAATGACCCGGGGCCGGGCCGCCTTTTAATGGAAAATCAATAGGCGCGTCTCCAGTATGCGGGCGCGCGCCGGCAGCGGAACGCTCGCGGGCCGGGCCCGGGACGGCGGCGGCGAGCGCCCAGAGGCCGCGCACAGGCGGCCTCGCCGAACCTCCTTGCGGATCGCCCGGCGGAAGCCATGAAAGTAACCTGCCCTTTACCAAGCATCGGCCGCCGCGAGACCAAGGCGCTTCCCAGCGCCGGCCCGAGCGCCGCGCGCTATGACTTCCGCGCCGACCCGGTGCTGGGCGCGGCGCTCGACTACTGGCGGCTGAAGCGCGGCGTGCGCGGCATGCCGCAGCGGCGCGACATCGAGCCGGCGGAGCTGCGCGAGGTGCTGGCGCATCTGCAGATCACCGAAGCGATCGACGGCGGCAGCCGCTTCCGCTATCGCCTGGTCGGCACCGCCATCGTCGACGCCTTCGGCGCCGAGTTCACCGGCAAATACGTCGACGAGCTGGTCTCGGGCGAGCGCGACTGCTTCGTCCATGCCTGCTACCGCGCCGTCTGCGCCTCGCGGCGGCCGGCCTTCGTGCGCAGCAAATACGTCAGCACGCGCAACGTCGACCTCATCGCCAACCGCGTGCTGCTGCCGCTGTCGGAGAACGGCGACGCGGTGAACCAGATCCTGGGCGCGCTCACCTTCGAGTTCACGCGCCCGTTGCGCGGCCGCGTCGGCCACGAGGCGCAGATCGATCTCAGCGCCAGCTACGTCGACCTGTTGGAGTAAGCGCCATGCCGTTGTCGTTGCAGGATCTGACCGAGGTCGGCACGCTGTGCGAGGCGGGGCGCCTGGCCGAGGCGCTCGGCCTCTGCGGCGAATTCATCACCGATCATCCCGACCATCCGCACGGCTATCACCTGCGCGCGGTGGTGCGCGTGCTGATGGGCGAGGCAAGGCTGGCGCTCACCGACCGCGACAAGGTCGTCTCGCTCTGCCCGCGGCTTCCCGGCGCCTATATGGCGCGCGCCGAGGATCAGCTCCGGCTCGGCGATTTCGCCGCCGCCTCGGCCGATCTCGACCGCGCCGCGAAAGTCGATGACGGCCATTACTGGCCGATGATCCCGCTGCTGCGCGGCTATTGCCGCGCCCGCCTCGGCCGCTTCGCCGAGGCCGAGGCGGATTGCGCGCTGGTGCCGGAGGATTACCTGCTGCCGGGCTTCGGCGGCGCCGTGCCGGGAGAAGCGCGCGCACTCAGGGCGGAGATCGCGGCGCTGCGCGCGCAAGCGCGCGCCGCGGGCGCGCCCGCCGAATCATAGCCGGAGCCGAAACGGCGAAAGGCGAAAAAAGCGCGGGCGCAATGGCGAACGCCCTGCCGATGCTCGCGCGGACAGGGCGTTGCCCAGGCCGGCCATGCTTTCGCACCGCCGGCCCGGAGAGCAAGGCTGCCAGCGCCGGGCGGGCGGAACATTGATCTGAATCAGGACGCTCAACCGCCGGGCGAGGTCGCCGGGGCGAGCTTTGCCATCTCCTCGGCGAGGAGCTCCTTCTTGGAGAGCTTGCCGACCGGCGTCTTGGGCAGGCTGTCGCGGAACTCGATGGCGGCCGGCATCTCGTATTTGGCGAGCTTGTCGGCGAGGAAGGATTTGAGCTCGTCGAGGCCGAACGCCGCCGCGCCGGGCTTCAACGCGATGAAAGCCTTGGCGGACTGGCCGCGATAGGCGTCGGGAATGCCGATCACCGTCACCTCGGCCACCGCCGGGTGCTCGTAGATCGCCTCCTCGATGTTGCGCGGAAAGACGTTGTAGCCGCCGGAGAGGATCATGTCCTTCTTGCGGTCGACCAGGGTGACGTAGCCCTCGGCGTCGATGAAGCCGATGTCGCCGGTGTGGAAGCGGCCGCCGCGGAAGGCCTCGGCGGTCGCCTCGGGCCGCTTCCAATAGCCCTTCATCACCGACGGGCCGCGAATGCAGAGCTCGCCCTTCTCGCCCGTCGCCAGCACGGTCATGCCGGTGTCGAGATCGACCACCTCGACGATGGTTCGCGGCGTCGGCAGGCCCACCGTGCCCGGGCGCGGGCCGGGCTCCGTCGGCTGCATCGTGCCCAGGGGCGCGGTCTCGGTGAGGCCGTAGCCTTCCGACGGCGCGAGGCCGGTGAGCGCCTTGAAGCGGCCGATCACCTCCACCGGCAGCGGCGCGCCGCCCGAAGCGCAGAACCTGAGCGAGGAGAGATCGGTCTCGCCGATGCGCGGATGGTTCACCAGCGCCGTGTACATCGTCGGAACGCCGGCGAAAATGGTGACCCGCTTGCGCGCGATGTCCTGCAGCACGCGGTCGGCCTCGAAACGGATATGCATCACCAGCTCGGTGCCGATGGCCATCGACAGCAGCAGGATGAGGGAGAGGCCGAAAATGTGGAACAGCGGCAGCACCGCCAGCACCCTGTCGCCGCCCTCGGCGGCGGTGCTGCCGACCCAGCGGTTCCGGGCATTGACCACGGCGCAGAAATTGGCGTGCGTCAGCATCGCGCCCTTGGGATCGCCGGTGGTGCCGCCGGTATATTGCAGCACCGCCACCTCTTCCTCGAGCGGGCCGTGAGGATGACGCCGGAAGGCGCCGTCATTGGCGATCAGCGCGGCGAAGTCGAGCTCCTGGCCCGGCCCCGCGACGCGCTCGGCGCCGGGGCCGAAAGCGGCGCGCACCACCGGCAGCGGCAGGAAATCCTCGATCGCGCACACCACCACCGCCCTGAGCCGCGCCGCGCCCTTGAGCGCCGCAATCTGCGGATAGAGCACCGGCAAGCCCAAGGTCACCATGATCTCGGTGTCGCTGTCGACGAGCTGGTATTTGAGCTCGCGCGGCGCCGCCAGCGGGCTGAAATTGACGACGCGGCCGCCAGCCATCAGCACGGCGAAGAAGCAGACGGCGTAATGCGGCGTGTTCGGCAGGTGCAGGCCGACATTGACGCCGGGACCGACGCCCAGCGCCTGGAGGCCCTTGGCGGCGCGCGCGGCGAGATCGAACAGCTCGCGATAGCCGAGCTTGCGGTCGTAGAAATCGATCGAGATCTTGTCGGGCCATTGCTGCGCGGCGGTTTCGAGCAGGCTCTCGACCGGCACCGGCGCGGGAAAGGGCTCGCCCCAGCTAATGCCGGGCGGATAAGATTTCTCCCAGAGATGCGCCATCGTCCTCCTCCCGGCGCCGCGCCACCGGCTAGGGGCGGCAGCCTATTTTCTCCACCATAAGCGAGGAGCGCCGCCGAGGCCAGCCCCTCAAGGGACTTCGTGCACACGCCGCTGCGCGACGCTCTCGCCCGCCAGCGCCGAGCGGCTTCCTGATCACACGTCGAGGCGCGGCGGCATGTCGAGAAAGCCGTGCACGGCGTGCCAGAGCTGGGCGCGGTTGATGCCGAGGGCGACGGCGTGGGCGGCGCCGGCGAGAATGACGAACTGACGGTCGGGATTGGGCAGCCTGGCGAAGAAGGCGAGCAAATCCTGCACCGTGGCGATGCCGTCATACTCGCCGCGCACGATCAGCACCGGCGAGAGCACCTTGGCCGGATCGACCAGCGGCAAATTGGCGGTCATGTCGAGATAGGTGCCGGTCGGGATGGTGTCGCCGAATTCGAGCTCGACATCGGCGAGCGCCTCGGCCACGCGCGGATCGGACGTGCCGGGCTTGTCGCGGGTGAAGATGCCGGCGATCATCTCGCGGTCGCGCTTGCGCCGGTTGTGGGTGCGATAATACTCGACCTGCTCCGCGCGCCTGGCCAAGGTCGGCGAACCCTCGCCGGTCCAGACGAAAGCCTCGAGCACGAGCCGGTCGACGCGGTCGGGCCGCGCCATGGCGAAGGCGCCGGCGCGCAGCGCGCCCGAGGATTCGCCGAAGAAATGGAATTTGGCGAGGCCGGTCTCGCGCGCCACCAGCGCGGTTCCGGCTTCCAGATCGGCGACGCCGCTCTTGATGTCGGAATTGCCGGACGTCGCGGTCGAGCGGCCATAGCCCTCGTGATCCATCGTCCAGACGTCGTAGCCGTAGCGCGCGAAGACGTTCATCAGCGAATACTCGCCGGCGCCGGGCACGGCGAGGTCGAAAGAGGAGCGGCTGGAGATCGAGGAGCCATGCACGAGAAACAGCACCGGCAGCGTCTTCTCGCCGGGCTGCGGCGGGCGGGCGCGCTTGCGATAGAGGGCGAGCGAGACCTCGCCCTTTTTGGCCCAATACGCGCCGCTCCAGATCGCGTCCGGCGCCCGGTCGGCCGCCGCCGCCGGCGCGGCGCCTTCCGCCAGCACCGCGCCCAGCCCCGCCGCCAGCACGGCGCGCCGCGTCGGTCCTCGCTCCTCGCCCGTCATTGGCCCGCTCCCCGTCTTCCCGCCGCCCGATGGCCGCGCAGCGGCGCGATCAGAAACGGGCGCGGCTGCGCGCCTCGCGTTCCAGCACGGCGCCGAGATCGCTCCAGCCATAGCCCACCGCGTCGACCGCCCGGCCGCCGATCGGGATCGGCCGCTCCAGCGTCAGCTTGCCGCCGAGACGCTCGTAGAAGAAGCGCGCGGGATTGGCGCGCACCACCCAGACCAGCGCCGAGCGGTGGCCGCCGTCGCGCAGGCGCGCGAACAACGCCAGCAGCAATTGCCGGCCGAGCCCGCCGCCTTGCGCGTCGGGCTGGACGTAAAGCGTGTAGACCTCGCCGGCGAAGGCGAAGGCGGGATCGCGCTGCGGGCCGCAATTGCCGAAGCCCACGAGACGCCCGCCGGCACCGCCGGCCTCGGCGACATAGACATCGTCCGGCCGGTGGCGCAGGAAGCTCGCCCAGGACATCGCCTGGCGCTGCTCCGACATGCCGAGGAGCACGCGGTCGGGGAGCATTCCGGCATAAGTGGCGCGCCAGGTCTCGACCTCGATCCGGCCGATCGCCCGCGCATCCGTCAGCCTTGCCTGCCTGATGACGCTCACCGCCACCTCCTCCGCGGCGCCATCATAGTACGAAGCCGGCAAAGTTTCGATGCTAGCGCGCCGGCACCATCTGCCATGGCGCCGGGCAGCTTGCGACATAAGGATAATAGGTCTGCGCCGGCGGGCAGAAATACCAGGCGGGCGCGCCCGGGACGGCGTAAGGCGGCACGAAGGGATCGGGATAGGGATAGATCGTGCGGGGGTAGTAGTACCAGTCCGGCCCGACGATCCACCACCAGCCGAACCTGCCGCCATGCCAGGAATGGATCCAATGGCCGCCGCGCCAGCGGCCGACATCGCGCTCGTTGAAGCGATGAATGTCGCGGTCGTGCCAGCCCCCGTCGTGACGCTGGGCCAGCGCCGGCGACGCCGCGCCAAGCGCCAGCGCCGCCGCGACCGCCAGGGCGATTCTCCGGCAAACCATGGTTACCTCCACCGTCCCCAGCCGCAGCCCCAGCAACCGCCGACGCCGATCCCGATCGGCGGCCCGTAGTAATATCCCGGCGCGTAGCCGTAGGCGTAGCCCGGGGGCGGCGGGGCGGCGGGAGCGACGACGCAGCCGCAGAGCCCTGCCAGCATCAGCGCCGCCACGCCGGCGCGAAGAAGTCCGCTCATCCTGCACCTCCCGACCTCGTCATCGAGGTAGCAAGGGATGGTAAGGCCGCAGCGAGGCCCTCATCCCCGAAGATGAACGATCTGTAATCTCGGAAGTTGCACGCCGGACGGGTTCGCCGGCACACCCGGCAAGTGTGCGGTCAGCGCAGGGTCAGCACCACCTTGCCGGTGGATTTCCGCGTCTTGATCAGCGCCAACGCCGCCGCCGCCTCGGCAAGCGGCAGGCGATGGGAGATGTGCGGCTTGAGCTTGCCCTCGGCGAACCAGCGGAAGAGCTGCTCATAGGATTGCGCCATGAGCTCCGGCTTGTGCAGGCGATAGGAGCCCCAGAAAAAGCCGATGATGTCGATGTTCTTGACCAGCACGAGATTGGCCGGGATCTGCGAAACGCGGCCGCCGGCGAAGCCGATGACGATGAGCCGGCCTTCCCAGGCGACGGAGCGCAGGCTCTGATCGAAGGCATCGCCGCCGACGGGATCGTAGACGACGTCGACGCCGCGCCCGCCGGTGATGGCTTTGACGCGCTCGCGCAAATCCTCGCGCGTGTAGTCGATGAGGTGATCGGCGCCGGCGCGTTGGGCAACGGCGAGCTTCTCGGCGCCGCCGGCGGCGGCGATGACGTTGGCGCCCATCGCCTTGGCGACCTCCACCGCGGTGAGCCCGACGCCGCCCGAGGCGCCCAGCACCAGCACGCGCTCGCCGGGCTTGAGCCGGGCGCGCCAATCGAAGGCGCCGTGCGAGGTGCTGTAGGCGACGGGAAAGCCGGCGGCGGTGGCGAAATCCATGGCGTCGGGAATGCGATGCACGATCGCCGCCTCGGCCACCACCTCCTCCGCGTAACCGCCGCGCCCCACCGCGGCGAGCACGCGGTCGCCGGGCTTGAGCCGGCTGACGCCGGCGCCCACCGCGCGCACCACGCCGGCGACTTCCATGCCGGGAATGAAGGGCAGCGGCGGGCGGTCCTGATACTGGCCGGCGATCAGCAGAATGTCGGCGAAATTGACGCCGGCGGCGTGGACCTCGAGGCGCACCGCACCGTCGGCGAGCGGCGGCGGCGGCACGTCCGCCACCGCCAGCTTCTCCGGCCCGCCCAGCTCCGTGCACAACACCGCGCGCATGGTTCGTCCTCCGTTGGAAGCCGTCAGTTGTCAGTTGCCGGTCGTCCGTTGTCAATCGGCGAGCCGGCGACCGGCGGAACCGACGACGGGCAACTTGCGCTTGGCGCCGCTTTGGCTATGGTTGCGCCATGCGAGGTTGCGCGCTTTTGCTCGCCGCCTGCCTGCTGCTGTCGGCGCATGCGGCGCGCGCGGCGGAAGGAGACGCGACGCCGGGCCAGGGGATCAACCGGCTCGGCGCCGCCGACGGCTGGGACGCCTATGCCGACACGGTGAAGGGCGCCAAGATCTGCTATCTCATCGGCAAGCCGAGCAAGAGCGAGCCGGCAAGCGCCAAGCGCGCCGCCGTCTTCGCCAGCGTCACCCACCGGCCAAGCGAGAAGCGCTTTTACGAGGTGAGCTTCACCTCCGGCTATCTCTTCAAGGAAGGCTCCAGCGCCGAGCTTGCGGTCGACGGCAAGAAATTCTCGCTCTTCACCAACAAGGACGGCGCCTGGACGCAGGATGCCGCGACCGACAAGGCGGTGGCGGAGGCGATGGCCAAGGGCCGGCAGGCGATCATCACCGGCACCTCGGCGCGCGGCACGGCGACCACCGACACCTACGCGCTCGACGGCTTCGGCAAGGCGCTCGCCGAGATCGACAAGGCCTGCGCGGTGAAACGCTGACGCGCTAAGACGCGAAGACGCGGCCGAGCAGCGCCGCCGATTGCGCGATGGCGCGGTCGGCGGCGGCGATCGCACCGCCCATGGTGAAGAAGCCGTGGATCATGCCGGGATAGAGGTGGAACGCCGCCTCGTTGCCGGCGGCGCGCAAGGCAGCGGCGTAATCGCGGCTTTCGTCGCGCAGCGGATCGCATTCGCCGACGATGACGACGGCGGGCGGCAGGCGCGCGAGATCCGGCGCCAGGATCGGCGACGCGCGCCAATCATGGCGGTCGGCCGGCCTGACGTAATTGCCGCCGAACCAGGCCATCGCCTCCCGCGTCAGCAGGAAGCCTTCGGCATAGTCGTCATGCGAGGGCCGCTCGCGGCTGAAATCGGTGCCGGGATAGATCAGCACCTGGCCGCTCAGCGCAATGCCGGCATCGCGCGCCAGGATCGCCGCGACCGCGGCGAGATTGCCGCCGGCGCTGTCGCCGCCCACCGCGATGCGCCGGGGATCGAGGCCGAGGCTGCCGCCTTCCGCCGCGAGGAATTGCAGCAGGGCGAAACAATCCTCGACCGCGGCGGGGAAAGGATGCTCCGGCGCCAGACGATAATCGAGCGCGAGCACGGCGCAGCCCGCCTCCACCGCCAATTGGCGCAGCGCCGCGTCATGCGTGTCGAGATCGCCGATGCACCAGCCGCCGCCGTGGAAGAAGGCGAGCACCGGCAACGGCGCTTCGCCAGCCGCCCGCGGCCGCACCAGCCGGGCGCGCAGCGCGCCGGCGGGACCGGCCAGCGCATGATCGGCGACGCTCACCGGGAATTCCGCGGCCTTGCGCGTGCGCCGGCAAAGCTCGGCGAATTGCGCGCGCGCCAGCGGCGGGGTGATCTCGCTGTAGGGAATGCGGCCGGCCAGCGCGATGACCTCGAGCAGCGTCCTGGCTTGCGGGTCGAGATCAACCTTGGCGGGATCGAGGGGCATTGGGGGTCGCGCTCGGGCTGGTCGGGTGCGCCAGCTTGCCCGCTGGCGCGGGCGGGCGCAACAGCCTGGCGACGGCGCCTTTTCCTTTGCGCCCGCGCGGTGGCGCCCCTATATCTTGCGCCATCATGGAGGCACCGAAAGCCGCGCCGGAGGCCCGCAAGGACCTCGTCGGCCTGAGCCGCGAGGAGCTCGCCGCCGAGATGCGGGCGATGGGCGCCGAGCCGTTCCGCGTGCGCCAGCTCTGGCACTGGATCTACAACCGCGGCGTCACCGACATCGCCGCCATGACGACGCTGTCGAAGGCGTTCCGCGCGGCGCTCGCCGAGCGCTACAGCGTCGGCCGGCCGGCGGTGATCCGGGCGCTCGCCTCGCGCGACGGCACGCGCAAATGGTTGCTGCGCCTTGCCGACGGGCAGGAAGTGGAGTGCGTGCACATCCCCGAGGAGGACCGCGGCACGCTCTGCGTCTCCTCGCAGGTCGGCTGCACGCTGACCTGCAAATTCTGCCATACCGGCACGCAGCGCCTGGTGCGCAACCTCGCCGCGGCGGAGATCGTCGGCCAGGTGATGCTGGCGCGTGACGCGCTCGGCGAATGGCCGTCGCCCCAGGACGACCGCCAGCTCACCAACATCGTGCTGATGGGCATGGGCGAACCGCTCTACAATTACGACAACGTCGCGCGGGCGCTGAAGATCGTCATGGATCACGAGGGGCTGTCGCTGTCGCGGCGCAAGATCACGCTCTCGACCTCGGGCATCGTGCCGATGATCGCCCGCTGCGGCGCCGAGCTCGGCGTCAACCTCGCGATCTCGCTGCACGCGGTGAGCGACGAACTGCGCGACGTGCTGGTGCCGATCAACAGGAAATATCCGCTGGCCGAGCTCATCGCGGCGTGCCGCAGCTATCCCGGCTCGAGCAACGCGCGGCGCATCACCTTCGAATACGTCATGCTGAAGGGCGTCAACGACAGCCCGGCCGAGGCGCGCGCGCTGGTGCGGCTCATCGCCGGGATTCCCGCCAAGGTGAACCTGATCCCGTTCAACCCCTGGCCCGGCGCGCCCTATGAGCGCTCGAGCGCGGCGGCGATCAAGGAATTCTCCGACATCGTCAACGCGGCGGGATATTCCTCGCCGGTGCGCACGCCGCGCGGCGAGGACATCATGGCCGCCTGCGGCCAGCTCAAATCCGCCAGCGTCAGGCGGCGCCGGAGCGCGCCCAGCGAAGCGCCGGCGGCCGCGGCCGAGACCCCCTGAGCGCCGGCACGATCGAGACGCCATCGCCGGTATTTCTCATAGAAGCCGACCGGCGAGCCGCCTCGGGCGGGCGAACCCCGTGCGCGCGATACGATCACAGGATGAGTCGCGAGCGATTGTTGCATGCCGGCGCGCCTGCTCCCTGAAATCTCAAGCAAACGCGAGTCGTTCGGGATCGAGCCCATGACCGCCGGGAGCGGCGAGACCGGCACGTCCCGAGGGAGTCGAGCGCGGGCGGCAAATTGCAAAATCGCGCACGCCGCTTCGCGCCAACCGGGTTGACGTTGGCACTGTCTTCGTAGGACGATCTGGTCGCGGTCGGCCGGCGACGGCGAAATCGGGCTGTCGTGGCCGCGCGGGCGCGACCGCATGGGAGGCAAATCATGAATCATCCGTGGTTGGCATTGCCGGCGCTTGCGGCGGCCGTCGCACTCGCGACGCCGGCGGCAGCACAGAAGAATTATGGACCGGGCGTAAGCGATACCGAGATCAAGCTCGGCCAGACCATGCCCTATAGCGGCCCGGTATCCGCCTACGGCACCATCGGCAAGGCCGAATCCGCCTATTTCGCGATGATCAACGACCAGGGCGGCGTGAACGGGCGCAAGATCACCCTGATATCGCTCGACGACGCCTACAGCCCGCCCAAGACGGTGGAGCAGACGCGGAAGCTGATCGAGCAGGAAGGCGTGCTGCTCGACTTCAATCCGCTGGGCACGCCGTCGAACACGGCGATCCAGAAATACATGAACGAGCGCAAGGTGCCGCAGCTCTTCGTCGCCACCGGCGCCACCAAATGGGGCGATCCCGCGCATTTCCCCTGGACCATGGGCTGGCAGCCCACCTATCAGACCGAAGGGCACATCTTCGCCAAATACCTTCTCCAGGACCGGCCGAACGCGAAGCTCGCCATCCTCTATCAGAACGACGACTACGGTAAGGACTACCTCAAGGGCATGAAGGACGGCCTCGGCGACCACGCCGGCAAGATGATCGTCGCGGAGGTGACCTACGAGACCTCCGACCCGACCATCGATTCCCAGATCATCCAGCTCCAGGCTTCGGGAGCCGACACCTTCTACGACGTAACGACGCCGAAATTCGCGGCTCAGGCGATCCGCAAGACCTATGACATCGGTTGGAAGCCGCTCCACCTGCTGAACGGGGTCTCGACCTCGGTCTCCGCCGTGCTGACGCCCGCCGGCATCGAAAAATCGATCGGCGTCATCACGCTCATCTACGGCAAGGACCCGACCGATCCGGCATGGCAGAACGACCTGGGGTACAAGGACTGGGCGGCGTGGATGAAAAAATATTATTCCGACGGCGACCTTACCGACGCCTTCAACGTCTATGGCTATTCCGTCGCGCAGACGATGGTGCAAGTGCTGAAGCAGTGCGGCGATGATCTCACGCGCGAGAACATCATGAAGCAAGCCGCCAATCTGAACCTGGAGCTGCCGATGCTGCTGCCCGGCATCAAGGTCAGCACCGGTCCGACGCAGTTCTATCCGATCCGCGAAATGCAGATGGCAAAGTTCAACGGCAAGATCTGGGAGCGGATCGGCAAGGTGATCGAGTCGGAATAGCCGAGGACCTCTTCCCCGGCGGTGGTTTTTCCTGCGCGGTGCCGCGGTCCTTCTCTTGCGTGGCAAGGACCGCGCTGCCCGTGATGGGCGCTTAAAGTATCTTCAGCGCCGCCTCGTGCGGGCGCGGTGCGGCTGCCGGCGAGGCGGCGGCACCCCGAGGAATAGCCATGAAAATCTCCCCGCGATCAGGATATGGGTGTCGAGATATTCGCCAAGCTCTGCGGTCAAGGCTCGGCGTCAATCTCATCGTGGTCGTCCCAGCGCCTGGAGCTGCTGCTCCACCTTGGCCATGACAGCCGCTCTGCGCCGATGTTCCTCGTCATAGGCGGCGGCGGCGGCTCGAACATCCGCGCCGCAATGCGGACAAGTCGACTCGCCGGGCAGAATATAGGCATCGCAGGCGCGGCACAGGTCGAGTCGCGGTGGAATGCGCCCGGTCGCCGGCGGGCTTGCCGCGGCAGGTTTTTTCGCCGGCCGCGGCTCAGACGTGCTGCGCGCTACGACCGTGCCGTCTGCCGCGCGCTCGGTGACGAGCTCGAACTCCCCGACGGCGAAGGACGTCTTGGCCGCTTCGCGAATCTTCACGACCCGCTCGCGAAGGCCGCGTTTCTCGAGCTCAAGAGCGCGATAGTGGCAGTACGGATTGTTGCCGGGCTCGCCCAGGAGCGAGTGCGCCGTCCAGGTGCAGCCGCCCCGGCACAAATCGGCGTAGTAGCAGCTACGGCAGAAGCCCCAGAGGTCATCCACCGAACGGAGCCGGCCGAAATGGATCGCCGCGCTGTTCCTCCAGATGTCCTCCAGCGTCAGATCGCGGACATTGCCGCCGGCGAACCCGACCGTCGCGAGCGAGGGGCATCCCTTGACGGTTCCATCGGCCTCCAATGCCAAAACAGTCTGCCCGGCACTACACCCCGTCCAATGCACGCGCTCATCGCCGAAGCCGCGCCAAAGATGCTCGTAGGGGCCGAAATAGCCGATGTTGTTGCCGACGATCATCAGCAACCCGCGCGCTGCCGCGGCCTGGTAGAGCTTGGCCAGCAGCGGCATGAGATCGAGCACTTGATAGGGCTGTAGCAAAAGCTCGTCATGGTCCGCCGCGTTGCCCATGGCAACGGTCAACTGGATTTGCCACTGCTTCGCGCCAAGCCCGATAACGACTTCCATCAGACCCGGGAGATCGGCCATTGTTTCGGCGCCGATTTGCGTGTTGACGCTGGTGGCCAGTCCGGCGTCGCGTGCGCGCCGCAACGTATCAGCCGCGCGATCGAAGGATCCGCGGACGTTGCGCACGCGATCATGGAGAGGCGCCAAGCCGTCGAGCGATACCCCGACACCGTTCAGCCCGGCTTCGATCGCCCTTTGCAACCGGTCGGGCGTGAGATTGCGCCCACCGGTTTGTATGGCGCAGTACATTCCATGAGAGCGGATGGCGCTGACGATCGTCGTCCAATCCTTGCGGAGATAGGCCTCACCGCCGATCAGAGAGACCTCGCGCGTTCCGAGCGCGGCCAGCGAGTCGACCACCGCCAAGCATTCGGCCGTATCGAGCTCGGCCGTGCGTCGGTGCCCGGCGCGCGAGCCGCAATGAAGGCATTTGAGATCGCAAGCGAGGGTGATCTCCCAAACGACGTGAACAGGAACGCAGTGCCGGACATCCGCGTCGGAAAGAAAACGGGCAGGCACTTCGCGTTCAGCGGCATCCACGGGCGTTCTCCGCTCACTCTGATCTCGAGCGCGAGGCCAGGTTGGGATTTCTCTGCCTCCCGATGGCGAATTCGGCCTTCAATGCTTCGACAGAGACGCCGCCATCACCGTCCTCTGCCGCCCCTTCAGCCGCATGGCGCGCGACAACCCTCATTCGGGCAAGGTCGCCCACGACGATGGCCTAAGGGACAGCGACCTCCTAGACCGGCAGAGCATGGCCTGGACCCGTTGCCACGAGTGACGGCGATACGGGCGCGATCCGACATCCCGGTTGAGCCCTGCGGGTCAGGTGGCGCCAGGTCGTTCGCCTGCGCCCGTGGGCCGAATGCGGCGGACCAGACGACGTCTCAACCGCAACTCAACGGCCCTTCGCTTCCGCTTTGGCGATCTCGGCTTTCAGCACCTCAAGGGCCGCCCTCAAATCCCCATATTCGGTAAGTTGCTTCTCCGCCTCAGCGCAGAGCTGCTTCATCTTTTGCAGGTCGCCGCCGGCGATGCAATGATGGATGGTGACGCCATACAGTGGAACAGGGTGACCATTCTTCTTAGGCAACGTGTCCGACTTCGGCATCTTCTGCCTCCTGAAACAACTGGTTAGCGCATGGCGAGGACCGTGCGTCTGATGGAGGGTCATGTCTCCCTTCCAACGGGCATTTACCGTTCGGCCGGGAGCGTAACTAGAGATGGTAACGAAGACGGGATCGTCTGACTACAGGATCTTCAGCACCGCTTCGGGCGGGCGGCCAAGGGCGGCGCGGCTGCCGGCGACGACGATCGGCCGCTCGATGACGATGGGATGCTTGACCATGCCGGCGATGATCTCGTCGTCGGAGAGGCCGGGCCGGTCGAGGCCCACTTCCTTCGCCTCCTTGGCGCGCAGCAGGTCGCGCGGGCTCATGCCGAGCAGACGCAGCAGCCGCTTCAGCTCGGCCTTGTCCGGCGGCGTCTTCAGGTATTCGACGACGCGCGGCCGGACGCCCTTCTTCTCGAGCAGCGCCAGGGTGGCGCGCGACTTGCCGCAGCGCGGGTTGTGATAGATGGTGACGCTCATGGCCTCTCCCTCGATCGCCGCTTGCCTGCCCGCGCATGATAGGCAGGAGCGGCGCGGAGGAACAAGCGATGCGGCTTTGCTTCATCGGCGACAGCTTCGTCAACGGCACCGGCGATCCCACCGGCCTCGGCTGGGTCGGCCGCGTCTCGGCCGCCGCGCGGCGGCGCGGCCACGACCTCACCTGCTACAACCTCGGCATCCGCCGCGACACCAGCGCCGACATCGCCCTGCGCTGGCGCGAGGAGACGGCGCGGCGGCTGCCGGCCGGCATCGACGGCCGCCTCGTCTTCGCCTTCGGCGGCAATGACTGCCTGCGCGAGAACGCGGCGCCGCGGCTCGCCCCGGACGCCTCGCTCGCCAATGCCCGCGCCATCCTCGGCGCCGCCAAGGCGCGTCATCCGACGCTGATGCTGGGGCCGCCGCCGCTGCCGTTGGCAGACGCCGAAGCACGCATCGCGGCGCTGTCGCGCGCCTTCTCAAGGCTCTGCGGCGAGCTCGGCATCGCCTATCTCGATCTCTACACGCCCTTGGCGGCGATCGGCCTCTGGCGGCTCGAACTTGCCGTCGGCGACGGCGCTCATCCCGGCGCCGCCGGCTACGCGCTGATCGCCGAGCTGGTGGAGGGATGGCCGGCCTGGCGCGAATGGCTGCCGTGAGCGATCAGCCGGGCGGGACAAGAAGAGAGGCGCGGCGCTCCGCCATGAAGGCCTCGAGCGCCGCCGCCTGATCCGGCGACAGGCGCAAGCCGAGCTTCGAGCGGCGCCAGAGGATGTCGGCCGCCGCCTCCGCCCATTCGCAGCGCATGAGATAGAGCACCTCGGCCTCAGTCAGGCCGCCGCCGAAATCGCGGCCGAGATCCGCCGTGCCGGCGGCGGCGGCGAGGATCGCGCGCGCCCGGGTGCCGTAGGCGCGGGCAAGGCGGCGGCATTGCCGCGCCTCGAGCCAGGGATAGGCGCGCGCGATCTCCGCCACCAGCGCCTCGAAGCCCTGGACCGGAAAGTCGCCGCCCGGCAGCGGCGCCGTGCCCGTCCAGTCGCGCCGCGCGCGCGACGCGGCCGGCAGATAGGGCGCGAGCTTCTCGAGCGCCTGCTGGGCGAGGCGCCGATAGGTGGTGATCTTGCCGCCGAAGATCGACAGCAGCGGCGCGCCGCGAAGATCGAGCTCCAGCACGTAGTCGCGCGTCGCCGCCTGCGCCTTGCTCGTTCCGTCATCGAACAGCGGGCGGACGCCGGAATAGGTCCAGACCACGTCCGCCGGCGCGATCGCGGCGGCGAAATACTCGCTCGCCGCCGCGCAGAGATAGTCGATCTCCGCTTGCGTCGCGCGCGCCCGGGCGGGATCGCCGACATAGTCGCTGTCCGTGGTGCCGATCAGCGTGAAATCGCCTTCGAAGGGGATGGCGAAGATGATCCGGCCGTCGGGATTCTGAAAGATGTAGCAGCGGTCATGCTCGTAGAGGCGGCGCACCACGATGTGCGAGCCCTGGACGAGACGGGCATGCACCGGCGCGTCGCGTCCTTCCGTCAGCGCGACCACCTCGCCGACCCAGGGGCCGGCAGCGTTGACCAGAACCCGGGCGGCAACGGTCTCCGCCTTGCCGCCGCCGCGACGATCCTGGACGGCGAGCCGCCAGGAAGAAGCGTCGCGCCGGGCGGCAACGAGCTTGGCGCGGGTGCGGATGGCGGCGCCGCGCTCCGCCGCGTCCCGGGCGTTGAGCACGACCAGGCGGGCGTCCTCCACCCAGCAATCGGAATATTCGAAGCCGAGCGCGAACCGCCCGGGCTTGAGCGGCTTGCCCGCCGGGTCCTTGGCAAGATCGAGCGTGCGGGTCGCCGGCAGCAGCTTGCGCCCGCCGAGATGATCGTAGAGGAAGAGCCCGAGGCGCAGCATCCAGGCGGGACGCAGGCGCCTGTGATAGGGCAGCACGAAGCGCAGCGGCCAGATGACGTGCGGCGCCAGGCGCCACAGCACCTCGCGCTCCTTCAGCGCCTCGCGCACCAGGCGGAACTCGTAATATTCGAGATAGCGCAGCCCGCCATGGATGAGCTTGGTCGCCGCCGAGGAGGTGCCGCTCGCCAGATCCGCCTGCTCGCAGAGATAGACCGAGAGCCCGCGTCCCGCCGCGTCGCGCGCGATGCCGCAGCCATTGATGCCGCCGCCGATGATCGCGAGGTCGTAGATCTCGTTCACCGCGGTCTCCACGAATCGTCCCAACAGCATTGGCTATGCGGCCGATACTGCCGTGAATAAAGGCGCCGACAACACGCGCCAATGCCGCCTAAGAGCAACGATTGCAAATCCGTCGCTCGTCCCAGCCGCGCCTTCTCCACCCCTCGAGGCGGGAGGCATGAACGTTTGGCGGAAGCGCCACAGCCGCTTGCCATGTGGATCGATCCACAACATCAAGCACAATAGAATTCCGCCAAGCCCGCATACCTCCGTCTAACCAATCTTGAAGCCGGTCCGCCCGCTACGCAGACCATGACCCCCAACGGCCGGCGCCATTTCATCCGCCCACGCTGATCGTCGGCGTCAGCGGCGGGGTTTGCGGCGGAGCCGCCATCATCGTCAGGAACATGGACAGGAGGTGGAAGTTTTTCTGCGATATCTCGTCGTCGGCGGCGATATAATACCATCGGCCACGATCGAAATACTTCGCGTAGGGCGGATTCGCCGGTAGCTCGGGGGCGACCACGACCAAAATCAAGCGCCTGAGATGCCCGAGCCGGCGGTTCATCTTTATGTGATCATCGTCCAACACATCGTCGCACTGCATTTCATACGAATACATTCCGCCCAGGCGCAGGCGATCTTTGGTCCAAGCACGAACCCATTCGCCAATCCTGTCCGTAATAGCGTCGTCGCCTGATTGTTCGGGGGGATTGTCGCATCCACCACTGCCACCACTTTCGAGTTTTTTCTTCTCCTCTTCTGGGCAGAGCGAGTCTTCGTTATCGGGCAGCAAAGTGTAATGAGACGGATGCTTGTATTTGTTCCAGGGCTCTTCTTTGATCTTCTGATATTCTTCGGGCTTCAGGAACTCTATCTCTGGGCCAGGTGGTTCCGTCGCGGACTTCAGGATCCCTATGGCAGACTCGGTTCTCATCAACGGCGCCAGGCTGGCTAGGTTCAACTTCGGCACTTCATTTTGTCGCGCAACGGCGTCCTCATCAGGTTGATGCGGAGTGCCTGGATTGGTCGCGGGGGCGGTCGCATTTGCTTTAACATACGGCACCGGGGCGGTGCGAAGCTCGATCCACGGCCGCAGACATGCAAGCGTATCCTTGAAATCCCCATCGTTCGTAATCTTATCATCAATATTTTTGTCCAGATCGGCCAGGGCGTCTGTTATTTGTTTCCAGTGGATGTCCCATTTCATATGGTTTTTTTCATCTGGTCCGTTCAAATTCTTGAAATCGAGTTTTCCGCATGTCCAATGGTGCTTCTCTTTATCCCCCTCTTTCAATTTATCCAGCCGAATCTCGTACTGAGGCTGGGTTCCGGCATATATCCTCAACAGGCGCGCCCACAACTGTAGATACCGCCGTTTGTCCTTCAGATCGCCTGGCTTTTGGGTTTTCTGGTCAAGCTCGTGCGGATGAAAAGGCAGCAACTGTAAAACGAGCGAATCGTTCGCCCCCGATTTCGGCTGAACGGTCTCAACCTGAACGATCGTGCTTCCGGCCACCGCGATCTTTTCCGGCGTCTCGGGCTTTTCTTTCGTCAACTCGGACTTCCCCGCCACGAATTGCAAAAAGTCCTTATCATAGAGTTCCGCGATTGTGCTCAGCGTTGGATAAAATGCATCTTTATCAAGCGTTAGATAAGTCGCAAAATTCAAAACCGAGTCGGGTGCCCATGCCGAATCGGTTAACTCCGCCAGGACATCGACGCTGACCGGCGTCACGAGCTGCTGGACCAGAGCCTGCCCGAGCAGCGGCACGTAGCGGATGGTCGATGTTTCCGAATATTGAAGCGCGCCCACGGCACTCCCTACGCGACCGGCGATCGTGCCACCCGACGTTCCGGGATTGGCGCCGATATTGGTCGCCGCGCCGCCGACCGAACCGAGGAAGGTCGGCACCGCATCGACCTCGGTCACGTCCATAAACAAGGTCGGTTCGTGATTATAGACGCGGACGACGTTCGCCAGCGTCTGGTCCATCGATGTCGAATGGATAATGGCATTATATTGGTCGCGCCCAGCGGAGATCGAGCTGGGACCGATGACCTGACAGCCGACCAAGGCCACGGCCGTCCCGGCGGCTGCCACAACGCGAAAAATCGCGCGAAACATGACGGCTCCCCCTCGATACGAATCGACATCGACACTAACCGCGCGCGACCTTCTTCCTCGGCTGGGCGTCGTGGGCGGCGGCGATCTGGGCGCGGGCGGCCTCGGTCAGATAGGGGCGGTAGAGCGCGAAGAGCTGCTTGACGCCGGCCTGAAGCTCGGCCTCGGTGATGCGGGCGAGGCCGTGGCGCTCTTGCAGATAATCGAGCCAATAGCGCGAGATGATCCAGGCGTTGGCGGCGAGCTCGGAAATCTCCTGCGGGCCGGCGGCGAGCAGCTCGCGCGCGACCATCTCGGAAAGGATGCGCTCGATGCGGCGGTGGGCGCGCTCGATGAGATCGGCGATGCGATGCGCCAGCTCGCATTCCGTCTCGGGATCGAAGCGGTGGCGATAGAGGAACCGGTATTCCCAGATGTCGCGGAAGCTCTGCCGCGCGTAATCGTTGAAATCGTCGAGATGGGCGCCGGCGGAGGCCGGCTCGCGCGAGAGATTGTGCTCGATGCGCTCCTCGAGCTCGGCGAAAAGCGCCGCGACGATGTCGTGCTTGGCGCGGAAATGATACCAGAGATTGCCCTCGCTGATGCCGAGCCGGCCGGCGATCTGCGCGAGCGAGACATGCCCCTCGCCGCGCTCGTTGAACAGGCCGAGCGCCGCTTTCAAGATTCTGTCCCGCGTCTTCACCGTCGCGCCGCGCTTCACGCAGATACCGTTTGACAAATAGGGGGGCTACCCTAGAATGGCCGCGAAACCACCCTAGCCGATGCGCGGCGCGTTGCCTAGGTCGCCTAAAACTGGTCCGAGCGACGCGGCGCGGGAGGGCGGATGGAGGATCGTCGCGACAGGATGGCGGTGATCGGCGCCGGGCCGGTCGGGCTCGGCATCGCCCGGGCGCTCAAGGCGCGCGGCATCGCCTATGACCAGCTCGAGGCCGATGACGACGTCGGCGGCAACTGGTATCACGGCGTCTACGACAGCGCGCATATCATCTCCTCGCGCAAGACGACGGAATTCGCCGAATACCCGATGCCGGCGGACTATCCGGACTTCCCGAGCCGGCAGCAGATGGTCGATTATCTCCGCGACTATGCCCGGCATTTCGGCCTGCGCGGCGCCATCCAGTTCAACGCCAAGGTGGTGCTGGCGCGGCCGCGCCGGGACGAGCTTTGGGACGTCGCCCTCGCCGGCGGCGAGCGGCGGATCTACAAGGGCGTGATGGTGTGCAACGGCCATCACTGGTCGAAGCGCTTTCCCGACTATCCCGGCAGCTTCGCCGGCACCTTCATCCATTCCAAGGACTACAAGACCGCGGCGCAGCTCGCCGGCAAGCGCGTGCTGGTCATCGGCGGCGGCAACTCCGCCTGCGACATCGCGAGCGAGGCGGCGCGGGTCGGCGCGCGATGCGACCTCAGCCTCCGGCGCGGCTATTGGTTCCTGCCCAAGACCATTTTCGGCAAGCCGCTGGTCGAGGCCTTGCCGCTCTGGCTGCCGGTCCCGTTGCAGCGGCTGATGCTGCGCGTCGCGCTCAAGCTGGTGTTCGGCGATTACCGGCGCTATGGGCTGCCGCTGCCCGACCACAGGATCTTCGAGCATCACCCGACGATCAACTCGGAGCTGCTGCATTACGTGAAGCACGGCCGCATCAGGCCGCGCGCCGACGTCGCGCGCTTCGAAGGCGACCGCGTCGCCTTCGTCGACGGCAGCAGCGAAACCTACGACGTGGTGGTCTGCGCCACCGGCTTCCACGTCGACTTCCCGTTCCTGCCGAAGGGGCTGGTGCCGGTGACCGGCGGGCTCGCCCACGTCTATGGCGGAGCGTTCCTGCCGGCCTATCGGCATCTCTACATCATCGGCACGATGCAGGTGCGCTACGGCTTCGGGCCGCTGCTGAGCGAGGGCGCCGAGCTGCTGGCGATGATGGTCGAGCTTCAGGACCGGATGGAGCTGCCGCTCGGCCGCGTGCTGCAGGCGCTGGGGCAGAAGCCGCCGGCCTCGCATCTCGTCAACCCGGCGGCGGCGCTGCGCCAGATGCGGCGCGCGCGCCGGCTGCTGCCGCACCTGCTGCCGCGGGCGGAACAGCGGCTGAGGCGCAAGATCCGCCGCGAGAGCCCGCCGCTCGCCGAGGACGGGCCGCTCGCCTGGCCCAACGCCGATCTCAGGGTCTATTAGCGCACAAGCCGGAGCACGCCCCGTGAGCTGGCAGAATGTCGTCCTGACGCTGATGCTGCGCTATCGCGTGAAGCGCCGCACCAACCGCCTGCCCGAGGTCGCCCAGTCGCGGCGGGGGGCGGCCAAGATGGCCAAGAGCCCGCGCATCCCGCCGGGCTGGCGCATCCGCGAGGCGACGGCGCCGATGGCGGGCGAATGGATCGAGCCCGTGGGCGGCGCCGCGGCGGAGACGGCGCGCACGCTGCTCTATCTCCATGGCGGCGGCTATTACTTCTGTTCGCCCAAGACGCATCGCGTCATCACCGTCGGACTTGCCGCCGGCGCCGAGGCGCGCGCCTTCGTGCCGGACTATCGCCTGGCGCCGGAGCATCGCTTTCCCGCCGCGGTCGAGGACGCGCTTGGCGCCTATCGCGGCCTGATCGCCGAAGGCACGCCGGCGCGACGCATCGTGGTCGGCGGCGACAGCGCCGGCGGCGGCCTCGCGCTTGCCCTGCTGCTGTCGCTGCGCGCGGCCGGCGACCCGCTGCCGGCGGGCGCGGTCCTGTTCTCGCCCTGGACCGATCTCGCCGCCACCGGCCCATCGATCACCCGCAACGACCGCAGCGACGCGATGTTCCACGGCCGCCACGTCGCCGAAGGCGCGCGCATCTATCTCGGCGACGCCCGGCCCACCGAGCCGCTCGCCTCGCCGCTCTATGCCGATCTCGCGGGACTGCCGCCGCTCTTCATCCAGGCGAGCGACAGCGAGGTGCTGCTCGACGATGCGGCGCGTCTTGCCGAAAAGGCGCGCCGGGCCGGCGTCGCGGTCGAGTTCCGCGCCTGGCACAAGCTGCCGCATGTCTGGCAGTTCTTCGCGACCTTCCTGCCCGAAGGCCGCGCCGCGCTTCAGGAGGCGGCGGCGTTCATCCGGCGGGTGGCGCCGTAGACTGCGGCCACTGCGATCAGTCGAGAGGCGCTCCACAGGCGCACGCACCAGGTATACTCGGCCAGCGCTGCCAGGGGGAAAGCATGAGACTTGCCAAGAATACCGTCGCCGTCGTCACCGGCGCCGGCAGCGGCATCGGCCGGGCGCTGGCCCTGGCGCTGGCGCGCGAAGGCTGCGCGCTGGCGCTTGCCGACAAGGACGCGCATACGGTGGCCAACACCGCGGCCGAGGCGAAGAAAGCCGGCGCCGGCACGGTCTCGACCCACGCCGTCGACGTCGCCGATCTCGCGGCGATGACGCGCTTTCGCGACGAGGTGAAGCAGGCGCATCGCTACGTCCAGCTTCTGATCAACAATGCCGGAGTGGCGCTGATCGGCGAGCTGGAGGAGCTGTCGGTGGACGACATGCGCTGGCTGGTCGAGATCAATTTCTGGGGCGTGGTCTACGGCACCAGGCTCTTCCTGCCGCTGCTGCGCGAGAACCGGCAGGCGCACATCGTCAACATCTCGAGCATCTTCGGCATCATCGCGCCGGCAGGGCAGAGCGCCTATGCCGCGAGCAAGTTCGCGGTGCGCGGCTTCAGCGAGGCGGTGCGCCATGAGCTTGGCGACACCGGCATCCGCGTCACCACCGTCCATCCCGGCGGCGTGCGCACCAACATCGCGCGCCATGCGCGCCTGCCGGCGAAATCCGATCCGGCGCGGCGCGAGCAGGTGGTGAAGGGTTTCGACCGGCTGGCGCGCACCAGCCCCGACCAAGCGGCGGCGCGCATCCTCCGCGGCATCAAGCGCAACGAGCAACGCATCCTCATCGGCGCCGACGCCTGGCTGATGGCGGCGCTGCGCTTCCTGATGCCGGTCAATTACTGGCGGGCGATCGACCGGCTGCTGCCGAAGGAGCGGCGCAAGATGGGCAAGAGATGACGCCGCCGCGCGCCCCGGCCCCGCCCTTGCTGCCGGCGATCCCTTGCCTATACTCCCCGCCGAGCGTTCTTGCATAAAAGGTCTCACGCGCCAGGCCCGGCCGGCGCCGGCGCCAACGAAATCGTGAGATGTGGAACCTCCCGTGGCGCCCTATGGTGCGCAAGCCCCCCTGCGCAGGAGGTCTTTTATGGCAGATCGCTTGACATCCGACCTCGACCGCCGCGACTTCCTGACGCTCGGCGCGCTCGGCGCGGCCGCAAGCATCCTCGCCGCCTGGCCCGGGACCGCGCCGGCGCAGGGCGCGGGCATAGCCGCGCTCAAAATCGCCACGATCGGCGCCGGACGCGAGGGCGGCGCGCTCGGCACGCTCTTCGCCAAAGCGGGCCACAAGGTGATGTTCTCCTCGCGCCATCCGGAGACGCTGAACGAGCTGGTCGCCGCCGCCGGGCCGACGGCAGAGGCGGGGACGGTCGAGCAGGCGGTCGCCTTCGGCGACGTCGTGATCCTGGTCGTTCCCTATACCGCGGTCGAGCAGATCGGCCGGGATTACGGCAAGGCGCTCGCCGCCAAGGCGCTCGTGCTTGATGTCTCCAACCCGATCGCGCGGCGCGACGGCGAGGACATCGTCAAATGGGTGGCCGAGCAGGGCGGGGCCGGCCTCGCCACGGCAAAACTGCTGCCCGGCGCCCGTCTCGTGCGCGCGTTCAACGCGATCGGCTCCAGCAGCCTGGCAAACGACGCCCATCGCCCGGGCGAGAAGGTGGGCGTGCCGATCGCCGGCGAGGACGCGAAGGCGATCGCGATCGCGACCGACCTGATCCGGGAGATCGGGTTCGAGCCGGTGCTGGTCGGCGGCCTCGCCATGGGCAAGTATCTCGTGCCGGGAACGCCGCTCGGCGGCGAGCACAGCGCCGCCGAGATCCGGCAGATCGCCGCCGGCTTGAAATGACCGACAGCGCAGGCCGGTCTTGACCGATACCGATCCCGCCGCCGGGCCCGAGCCGGCGCCTCCCTTTGCCCATCGGCTGCTGCAAAAGGTGGTCGCGGCGCGGCCCGAAGAGATGCGCGCCGTGCTCTGGTGCTGGCTCTATATCTTCGCCGTGCTCTCTTCCTATTACATCATGCGGCCGATCCGCGACCAGATGGGGATCGCCGGCGGCGTCAACAACCTGCAATGGCTGTTCGCGGGCACGCTCGGCAGCATGATCCTGCTGAACCTGCCCTTCGCCTATCTCGTCAAGACGCTGCCGCGCAGCCGCTTCATTCCCCTCACCTACCGCTTCTTCGCCGCCAACATCCTGCTGTTCGCGCTGGCGCTCGCCGTGGCAAGCCCCGGCCAGACGGTCTGGGTCGGCCGCGTCTTCTTCGTCTGGATCTCGGTCTACAACCTCTTCGTCGTGTCCGTCTTCTGGCAGCTCAATGTCGACCTCTTCAGCCCCGAGCAGGGCAAGCGGCTGTTCGGCTTCGTCGCGGTCGGAGCGACGCTCGGCGCGATGGCCGGCGCCGCCATCACCGGCAGCCTCGCGCGCCATGTCCCGCCCATGCCGTTGCTGATCGGCGCGGCCCTGTTGCTGGAGGTGGCGGTGTTCGCCGTCGGACGCCTTGCCGGGCTGTCGCCCGTGCTGCACTACCTTCCCCCGACGGGCCCCGGCGAAAAGCTCGCCGAGCGGCCGGTCGGCGGCAGCGTCGTCGCCGGCATCGGCCATGCCCTCGGCTCGCCCTATCTGCTGAACGTCAGCGGCTTCCTGCTGCTCTACGCCATCACCTCGACCTTCCTCTATTTCCAGCAGGCGGACATCGTCAGCCACAGCTTTACCGATCGCGGCGCGCAAACCCAGTTCTTCGCGACCATCGATTTCAGCGTCAACACGCTGACCCTGATCTTCCAGCTCTTCCTGACCGGCCGCATCGTCCTGCTGCTCGGCGTCCCGCTCGCGCTGTCGATCGTGCCGGTCCTGACCATGATCGGCTTCGGCGCCCTGGCGCTGGCGCCGACGCTGGCGGCGGTGGCCGTGTTCCAGGTGGCGCGGCGCGCCGGCGAATACGCGATCGCGCGGCCGACGCGCGAGGTCCTGTTCACGGTCCTGCCGCGCGAGGACCGCTATAAGAGCAAGGGCTTCATCGACACGGTGGTCTATCGCCTCGGCGACCAGATCGGCGCCTGGTCGACGGTGCTGTTGGGCGCGCTGGGCACGGGCATCGCGCCGCTGGCGGCGATCGGCTTCGCCGCGCTGTGGCTCGTCAGCGGGCTTTGGCTCGGCCGACGCCAGCGCGTGCTGGAGGCCGCCCTGGCGCCGGCGCCGGCGGGCGAGTAGGTCGCCTCCGGCCGGCCGCCGGCCCGCCCTTGCCGCCATCGGCCCGCCACTTATACTCCCGCGCGCTGTGCGTCCTTGAAGGGTCCCCTGCGTCATGAGCGGTCCGGTGAAGAAGGTCGTGCTCGCCTATTCCGGCGGGCTCGACACCTCGGTGATCCTCCGCTGGTTGCAGGAGACCTATCACTGCGAGGTCGTGACCTTCACCGCCGATATCGGCCAGGGCGAGGAGCTGGAGCCCGCGCGCAAGAAAGCGGAAATGATGGGGGTGAAGGAGATCTTCGTCGACGACCTTCGCGAGGCGTTCGTGCGCGACTTCGTCTTCCCGATGTTCCGCGCCAACGCGCTCTATGAAGGCCAATATCTCCTCGGCACCTCGATCGCCCGGCCGCTCATCGCCAAGCGCCAGATCGAGATCGCCGAGGCGGTCGGCGCCGACGCGGTGGCGCATGGCGCCACCGGCAAGGGCAACGACCAGGTGCGCTTCGAGCTGGCCTATTACGCGCTGAAGCCCGACATCACGGTGATCGCGCCGTGGCGCGAATGGGATCTGGGCTCGCGCACGCGGCTCATCGCCTATGCCGACCGGCACCAGATCCCGATCCCGCGCGACAAGCGCGGCGAGGCGCCGTTCTCGACCGACGCCAACCTGCTGCACATCTCGGCCGAGGGCAAGGCGCTCGAGGATCCCTGGGCCGAGCCCGAGGAATTCGTCTACAGCCGCACGGTGGCGCCCGAGGCGGCGCCGGACCAGCCGCAATATGTCGAGATCGAGTTCAAGCGCGGCGATGCCGTGGCGGTCGACGGCGCGGCGCTGTCGCCGGCGAACCTGCTGGCGCGGCTCAACGAGCTCGGCGGCACGCACGGCATCGGCCGGCTCGACCTGGTGGAGAACCGCTTCGTCGGCATGAAGTCGCGCGGCGTCTACGAGACGCCGGGCGGCACCATCCTGCACGCCGCCCATCGCGGCATCGAAAGCATCACGCTCGACCGCGGCGCCGCGCATCTGAAGGACGAGCTGATGCCGCGCTATGCCGAGCTCATCTATAACGGCTTCTGGTTCGCGCCCGAGCGCGTGATGCTCCAGGCGCTGATCGACGAGAGCCAGGAGAACGTCGAAGGCACGGTGCGCTTGAAGCTCTACAAGGGGCTGGCGCGCGTCGTCGGGCGCAAATCGCCCAAGAGCCTCTACAGCCTCGCGCACGTCACCTTCGAAGCGGACGAGGTCTACGACCAGCGCGAGGCCGAAGGCTTCATCAAGCTGAATGCGCTGCGCCTCCGGCTCGCGAAGGCGCTGCGCAAGGGATAGCGGAACGCCGCCGGCGAACGAGGCAGGCGATGAAGGTCAGGGCGATCGAGACGCTGCAGTGCGACGCCGGCTGGCGGAATTATCATTTCGTCAAGCTCACGGCGGAGAACGGCGTCGTCGGCTGGAGCGAGTTCGACGAAGGCTTCGGCTCGCCCGGCGTCACCGCGGCGATCGCCCGCTTGTCCGGGCGCGTCATCGGCAAATCGGTGATGGCGCATGAGCGCATCCACGCCGAGCTTTATGCGCTGACCCGGCCGGCGGCGGGCGGCGTGGTCGCCGAAGGCATCGGCGCCATCGAGAACGCGCTGCTCGACGCCAAGGCCAAGACGCTGGGCGTGCCGTGCTACGAGCTGCTGGGCGGCAAGATCCGCGACCGCATCCCGCTCTACTGGTCGCACTGCGCCACCTGGCGCATCAGCCACCCCGCCTTCTACAAGCCCGCCATCACCGATCTCGCCGGCGTCAAGGCGATGGGCGCCGAGGTGCGCGAGAAGGGCTTCCGCGCGCTCAAGACCAACATCTTCATAGCGCAGGACGGCGTGCTTCGGGGCTGGCAGCCGGGCTTCGCCAACCCGTTCTCCGCCGCGCTCAATATCGACCGCACGGTGCTGCGCGGCCTGCGCGCGCATCTCGACGCCTTCCGCGACGGCGCGGGGTCCGAGATCGACATCCTGCTCGACCTAACTTCAACGCCAAGACGGAGGGTTATCTCGAGATCCTGCGGGCGATCGCCGATCTCGATCTCTTCTGGGTGGAGATCGACTGCTACGACCCCGAGGCGCTGGGCCTCATCCGGCGGCGGAGCCCGCACCCCATCAGCTCCGGCGAAACGCTGTTCGGCATCCGGGAGTTCCTGCCCTATTTCCGCACCCAGGCGATGGACGTGGCGATCATCGACGCAGTGTGGAACGGCGCCTGGCAATCGATGAAGATCGCCGCCCTCGCCGAAGCGCAGGAGATCAACGTCGCGCCCCACAACTACTACGGCCATCTCTGCAGCCTCATGAACGCGCATTTCGCCGCGGCGGTGCCCAATCTGCGCATCATGGAGATCGACATCGACAGGCTGCCTTGGGATCACGAGCTGTTCACGGAGTTGCCGGCGATCGAGAAGGGCGAGCTGATCGTGCCGGACCGGCCGGGCTGGGGCACCGAGCCCAAGGAGGCGGCGCTCCGCGCGCATCCGCCCAAGACCGAGGCCGAGCTGATGAGCTACCGGAGGACCTAAACCCCTCTCCCGGCGCGCTGTCCTCAGCGCACGTCGAGGACCAGCTTGCCCTGGAGATGGCGTCCCTCGCTCACGCGATGGACTTCGGCGGCGTCGGCGAGCGCGTAATGGACGATGGCGGGCGGGCGGACCGCGCCCGCCGCGAGCAGCGCCAGGATCCGCTCGAGATGCGCGCGGTCGCGCAAGACGTTGGGGCGCAACGTCGCCACGTCCTGGCGCGCGGGCTTGAAGTCTTCCGGCGCGGGCGCGATCCAGACCAGGCGCCCGCCGGGCTTCAGCACGGCATAAGACGCGACCTGCACCGCGCCGCCCACCGTGTCGAACACGACGTCGCAGCCGGAGACGGCGGCGGCGAAATCCTCGGCGCTGTAGTCGATCACGCGGTCGGCGCCGAGACGGCGCACATAGGCGTGATTGCCGGCGCTCGCCGTCGTGATCACCGTGGCGCCGATGTGCTTGGCAAGCTGAATGGCGAAGCTCGCGACGCCGCCGGCGCCGCCCTGGATCAGGATGGTCTCGCCGGCCTTGAGCTTCGCCGTGTCCTCGATCGCCCATAGCGCGGTAAGGCCGGTGAGCGCCAAAGCGGCGGCTTCGGCATGGCCGAGACGGGCGGGCTTCTTGGCAAGGATCGCCGCCTTGACGGCGATCTCCTCCGCATAAGCGCCTTCGACGCCTTGCTCGGTGACGCCGAACACGGCGTCGCCGAGCGCGAGATCGGCGACGCCGGGACCGAGCGCGCTCACCACGCCGGAGAAATCGCGGCCCAGGATGTGCGGGAAGCGAGTGAGCGCATAACGGCCGCCGCCCCGCCGCACCTTCCAATCGGCGGCATTGACGCTGGCGGCGTGGATATCCACCACCACCTCGCCCGGCCCCGCGACCGGATCCGGCGCCTCGCCGTAGCGCAGCATCTCCGGCCCGCCATGCTTCACCAGCAGCACCGCCTTCATGGCCGTCTCCCTCGCAGCTTTCCCTATGCGCCGATCGCAGCCTTAGAGACCGAGGCTGCGCTTCGCAAGCGATCGATCGCGTCAGCCGCTCGCGGCCGGCGCCGCCGCTTCGGCGAGATCGCGGCGGATTTCGGCGGCGATCTCGAAGGAGCGCAGGCGCGCGGCATGGTCGAAGATCTGCGCCGTGATCATGATCTCGTCGGCGCCGGTGCGCGCGACGAAATCGGCAAGGCCGCGCCGCACGGTCTCGGGCGAGCCCACCACCGCGCAAGCGAGCGATTGCGCCAGCATCGAGCGCTCCCGCGGCGAGAGAAGCGCCTCGACGTCGTCGACCGGCGGCGGCAACGGCCCGGGCCGGCCGCGGCGCAGATTGACGAAAGCCTGCTGCAGCGAGGTGAAGAGGCGTCGCGCCGCGCCGTCGGTCTCGGCGGCGAAGACGTTGAGGCCGAGCATGACCCGCGGCCTCTCGGCATGGCCGGAAAAGCGAAACTGGGCGCGATAAAGCGCGAGCGCCGCTATCATGTCGCCAGGCGCGAAATGCGAGGCGAAGGCAAAGGGCAGGCCGAGCGCCGCGGCAAGCGTGGCGCCGAAAAGGCTCGATCCCAGGATCCAGACCGGCACGGCAAGGCCGGCGCCGGGAACCGCGCGCACGCGCTGGCCCGGCTCCGCCGGACGGAAATAGCCCATGAGCTCGACCACGCCGCGCGGAAAATCCTCTTCGCCGCCCGCGAGATTGCGCCGCAGCGCCTGGGCGGTGAGCGGATCGGTCCCCGGCGCGCGGCCGAGGCCGAGATCGATGCGGCCGGGATAAAGCGCCTCCAGCGTGCCGAACTGCTCGGCGATCACCAGCGGCGCATGGTTGGGCAGCATCACGCCGCCGGCGCCGACGCGGATGGTCGAGGTACCGCCGGCGACGTGGCCGATCACCACCGCGGTGGCGGCGCTGGCGATGCCCGGCATGTTGTGATGCTCCGCCAGCCAATAGCGGTGATAGCCCCAGCGCTCGGCGTGGCGGGCAAGGTCGAGGGTGTTGCGCAGGGCCTCGCCGGCACTGCCGCCGGCGAGGATCGGCGAGAGGTCGAGGACGGAGAAGGGGATCATCGGGAGAGGGTGGACGCCCGCCCGGCCGTCACCACTTGTTCCGCAGCTCGCGGAGCTTCAGGAACACCGTCTTGGCATCGGGCTTCTCCGGCAGGTCGGGGAAGGCTTCGCGCAGGCGGGCGATCACCGACGGGCTGGAAAGCCGGAAGAAGGTGTTGATCTCCTTCTCCAGCTTCAAGGTCGTGACCAGGGGCTTCGAGGGATCCTGCCGCTCCATCGCCGGCAGCAGCGATTTGGCCTTGGCGTTGTCCGGCTCGCGGTCGAGCGTGAAGCCGAGATTGCGCGCGATGTAGTCGTGGCCGGGATAGATCAGCGTCTCTTCCGGCAGCCTGGCAAGCTGGACCGCGAAGGTCTCGTAAAGCTCGCTCGGATGGCCGCCATTGTGGCAATTGCCGGCGCCGGCATTGAACAGCGTGTCGCCGCAGAAGAGCGCCGGCCGGTCGCCCCGCGCCAGCAAACAGATATGGGACATGGTATGCCCCGGCGTGTCGAGCGATTCGAGCTCGACCGTCTTGCCGACCCTGATGACGTCGCCGGCGCGCAAGCCGCGATCGATGCCCGCGATCTTGTCCCTGGCGTTGGCGTGCGCCAGCAGCCTGGCGCCGGTCGCCGCGACCATCGCCGCGTTGCCGCCGGTGTGGTCGCGGTGCTCATGGGTGTTGAGGATCTGGGTGATGGTCCAGCCTTTCGCCTTGGCGGCGGCCAGGCATTTCTCGTGGTCGAGGGGATCGACCGCCAGCGCCTCGCCGGTCTCGGCGCAGGCGATGAGATAGTTGAAGTTGCGAAAGGCGTTGGCGGTCCAGATCTGCTCGACGAGCATGGCGTGTCCCGTGACGTGCGGCCGAAGAGGCGGAGTGTAGGCCCGCCGCCGGCGCTTTGCCACCCCGCCGGCCCGCGCGGCGCCTCTGCGTCAGACGCCGGTCTCGGCGAGGCCGCGCTGTTTCAGCAGCGCGTCGATGCGCGGAGCGCGACCGCGGAAGGCGGCATAGAGCGCCATCGGATCTTCGCTGTCGCCGGCGGCGTAGATGCGCTCGAGCCGCGCGGCGAGAGCGGGATCGAACACGTCGCCCGCCTCGAGGAAGGCGGCGAAGCCGTCGGCGTCGAGCGTCTCCGCCCAGAGATAGGCGTAATAGCCCGCGGCGTAGCCGCTGCTGGAGAAAAGGTGCTGAAAATGCGCCGGGCGATGACGGAGCGGGATCGCGGCCGGCATGTCGATCCGCGCCAGCACCTCGCGCTCGAAGGCGGCGGGATCGAGACTCTCCGGCGCGGCGTGGCGATGAAGCGCCAGGTCGAACAGCGCGGCGGCGGCGTACTCGACCGTGGCGAAGCCCTGGTTGAAGTTGCGCGCCGCGAGCAGGCGCTGCTGCAGCTCCTCGGGCAGCGGCCGGCCGGTCTCGTGGTGGCGGGCATAGCGCCGCAGCGTCTCCGGCGCCGACATCCAATGCTCGTAGATCTGCGAGGGGAACTCGACGAAGTCGCGCCGCACCGCGGTGCCGGATTGCGAGGGATAGCGCACGCGGCTGAGCAGCCCGTGCAGGCCGTGGCCGAATTCGTGGAACAGCGTCCTGGCCTCGTCGAAGCTCAGCAAGGCCGGCGCGCCCTTGGCGAAATTGTTGTTGTTGACGATGATCGGCACGACCTCGCCGTCGAAGGATTCCTGGTCGCGATAGCTGCTCATCCAGGCGCCGGAACGCTTGGCCGTGCGCGCGAAATTGTCGTGCAGGAAAAGCCCGACCGTGCCGCCGTCGCGGCCGCGCACCTCATAGGCGCGCACGTCGGGGTGATAGAGCGGCAAGCCGCGGCGCTCGATGAAGCTGAGGCCGAAGAGGCGCCCGGCGGTGTCGAAGGCGGCGCGCACCATGTCGTCAAGGGCGAAATAGGGCTTCACCTCCGCCTCGTCGACGGCGTAGCGCTCGCGCCGCAGCCTCTCGGCGTAATAGCGCCAGTCCCAGGGCTCGATCGCCCCGTTGAGGCCGTCGGCCTGCGCCAGCGCCTGCAGCTCGGCAGCCTCGGCGACGGCCTTGCGCTTGGCCGGCGCCCATACCTCCAGCAGCAGCCGCTCGACCGCGGCGGCGTCCTTCGCCATGGTGTCGTCAAGGGCGTAGGCGGCAAAGTCGTCATAGCCGATGAGCCGCGCCTGCTCGGCGCGCAAGGCTATGATCTCGCGGATGAGCGGCAAATTGTCGTGCGCGCCGGGCTGCGCGCCGCGGCGCGTCCAGGCCTCGAACACCGCGCGCCGGAGGTCGCGCCGCGCCGAGAAGGTGAGGAACGGCTCGACCGAGGAGCGGGCGAGAGTGACGACGTAGCCGCCGGCGAGCCCGCGCTCGCGCGCCGCTTCGGCGGCGGCGGCGCGGACGAAGCCCGGCAGCCCCTCGAGATCGCCCTCGCCGAGCGCCAGATGCCAAGTCTTCTCGTCATGCAGCACGTTCTGGCCGAAGAGGGTCTGGAGCGTGGCGAGCCGTTCCGCGATCGCGGCCAGCCGCGCCTTCGCCGCCGGCGCCAGCAGCGCGCCCTGGCGCACCAGGTTGAGGTGATGGCGGTCGAGGAGGCGGCGCTGATCGGGCGCCAGGCCCAGCGCGTCGCGGCGCGCGTGGAGGTCGGCGACGCGGCGGAACAGGCCGGGGTCGAGGGCGATGCGCATGCGGTGCTGAGCGAGCTTCGGCGCATAAAGGCGCGCCACCGCGTCGAGCGCGTCGCTGGTGTTGCTGCGCACGAGGTTCGAGAACACCTTGTCGACGCGGGCGAGCAACCGGCCGCCGCGCTCCAGCGCCTCGATGGTGTTGGGAAAGCTCGGCGGCTCCGGATTCCGGGCGATGGCGGCGATCTCGGCGAGGTGCTCGGCCATGCCGGCATCGAAGGCCGGCGGGAAATGCTCGGGCCGGAGGCGATCGAAAGGCGGCAGGCCGAAGGGCGTCGTCCAGCGCTCGAAAAAGGGATTGTCGATCATCCTTACAGTGTAGCGAAGCGGCCAGCCGCGCCAAAGGTTAACGTCGGCGCCAGGCCGCCAGACTCCAAACCATTGACGTTGCGTCTTTTTTTGTCGCCCATTGGAGCCGGCGGGGCTTCGGCATAGACTGCTTGCAGGTGCGCCGGAGCCGGTCCTGCTCGGCCGGCGCCGACTCCGCAAAAAAGGGCGGCCCACTGCCGCACCGGTCAGGGTCGTCCTCGGTTCGTCTGGAGGAGACACCGATGAATGTCGAAGCCATTCTGCGCGGCAAGGGAACCCGGGTCGCCACCATCTCGCCCCATGCCACCATCGCCGCGGCGGCCGCAACGCTCCAGCGCGAGCGGGTCGGCGCCCTGGTGGTGAGCCGCGACGGCGGCTCGGTCGACGGCATCCTGTCCGAGCGCGATATCGTCCACGGCCTCGCCGGGCTCGGCAGCACCCTGCTCGAGGCCAAGGTCGAGCAGCTCATGACGCGGCGCGTCTTCACCTGCACGCCGCGCGACAACGTCGCCGATCTCGCCGCCGAGATGACGCAGCGGCGCATCCGCCATATCCCGGTGCTGCGCGACGGCCTGCTCGCCGGCATCGTCAGCATCGGCGACGTGGTCAAGGCGCGGCTCGACGAGATGGAATACGAGACGAACTCGCTGCGCAGCTTCATCGCCGGCGCGAGCTGAGGCGCCGTCACAACCGCGTGAGAGCGGCTTGGCGCGGCGGCGGCGCCGCGCCAAATCTTCGTGGATGCGCGCGCCGGCAGCGGACTGAGGGAGCCATGACAGCGGCCGTCAAGCGGCTTTTCCTGGTCTTCGCCCTGGCGCTGGCGGGCTGCGCCGGCGAGGCGCCGACCTTCGACGACGTCGCCGCCGGCCTGTCGCCCGCCCCGGCCAACGGCGCGCGGCTTTTCGTCTACCGCGATTTCGAGCCTTATCAGAGCCTGTCCTGGGTTCCGGTCTTCCTCAACGGCAAGGAGGTCGGCGCGGTCGGCCCCGGCTATGTGATCATGCGCGACCTGCCGCCCGGCGGCTATCGCATCGAGGCGAAGAGCGAGGGCCTGTGGCCCGAGCAGGCAAAGACTGTGAGCATCGCCGCCGGCGAGACCGTCTACGCCAAGATCACCTCGTTCAAAAGCGCCGACCCGTCGTCCAACAACGCCGGCGCGACCATCACCACCTTCGTCGTCACGCTGGTGGACGCCGCCACCGGACGGCGCGAGATCGCCAGCCTCTGGTACACGGCCCGCCGGCAGCGCCCGGCGGCCGCGGGATAGGCGCCGCGAGCCTCCGCCTGTTCTCGCTGGGCGCGTCGGATATGATGGGTTCCGGCCGAACGCATCCGGGTTCTCTCATGCGCATCGAGATCATCTGCACCGGCGACGAGGTCGTCACCGGCAAGACCGTCAATACCAATTTCAGCTTCATGAGCCAGAAGCTCGAGGATGTCGGCCTCGCCGTGCGCTGGGGAACCATCGTCGGCGACGACCGCGAGGCGCTGCTCGACGCCTTCCGGCTGGCGGCGGCGCGCGCCGATGCGGTGGTGGTGAATGGCGGCCTTGGCCCCACCGTCGATGATCTGTCGCAGGAAGCCGCCGCCCGCGCCGCCGGCGTCGAGCTCGTCCTCGACGAGGCCTGGCTCGCGCGGATGGAGGCGTTCTTCCACCGGCGCGGCCGGACGATGCCGCCCAACAACCGCAAGCAGGCGATGCTGCCGGCGACGGCGGAGCGGCTCGACAATCCCATCGGCACCGCCTGCGGCTTCGCGCTCGACATCGGCAAGGCGCGCTTCTTCTTCACCCCGGGCGTGCCGCGCGAGATGCGGCGCATGGTCGAGGAGCAAGTCGTGCCGCGGTTGCTCGCCCGCAGCGGGCCGCAGGCGGCGATCCTGCTGAAGCGGTTCCATTCCTACGGCCTCGGCGAATCGCATGTCGACGCCATGCTGTCCGGCATCGAGACGCTGGCGCCCGGCGGCGGCGTCAAGCTCGGCTTTCGCGCGCATTACCCGCAGCTCGAGACCAAGCTCTCGGTGCGCGGCGCGAGCCCCGAGGACGCGGCGCTGAAGCTCGCGCCGGTGGCGGCGGAGCTGCGCCGGCGGCTCGGCAATTTCATCATCGCCGAGGACGATGAGACGCTCGAGGGCGTCGTGCTCGCGGCGCTCGGCGCGCGCGGCTTGTCGCTGGCGCTGGTCGAAACCTTCACCGGCGGGCAGATCGCAAGCCGGCTCGCCGCGCTGCCCGGGGCGGAGACGGTGCTGCGCCGGGCGGTGGTGTCGCGCGATTTGGCGCAGGTCGCCGCCGCGCTCGGCCATGAAGGCGCCTGGCCCGGCGAGGCCGGCGAGCCCGCGCGCGCCGAGGCCGTGGCGCAAGCGGCGCGGCGCGCGGCCGGCGCCGGGATCGGCCTTGCCGTGCTGGTCGAGGTCGATGAAGGCGAGGACCGGCTCGAATTCGGCGGCACGATCGCGCTCGGCATCGCCACCGCGCAGGAGGTCGCGAGCCGCCGCGCGCGGCTCCTCGGCGGCCGGGATTGGCTTCGCCTCGGCGCGGTCGAGCTGGCGCTGGACGGGCTGCGCCGAAGGCTGCTGGGCCTGCCGCTCGACGAGCGGATCGATTTCGAGAAGGCCTGAGCGCCGGCGAGATTTGGCCGACGCGGATTTACCTCTTGGCAATCACGCGGATGCATGATTCGCCTCTCTCCGCCGAGCCCAGGGACCGGCTCATTTCCAAGCCGCAGACCGATCGATGAGCGTCGAATCGCAGGACAGAGGCGCGCCGGCCGAACCTTTGAAGGAGCGCCGGAAGCACCCGCGCACCGAGACTTATTGGCGCGGCATTCTGAGGACGTCGAGCCGCAGCCTCGATTGCCGGATCATCGACGTGTCGCCGGAAGGGGCGCAGATCCGCCTGGTGACGCCGCAGATCGGTCCCGCCGCCGCGATCGGCGAGACCGTGATGCTGACGGTTCGCGGCGTCGGGCGCGTGATCGGCGCGGTCGTCTGGCTGCGGAAGACCTCGATGGGGCTGCACATCACCAACCCTGAGGCCGTCGCCGACTGGACCGCCGCGATTTCCAGGCACGCCAAGGATGCAAAGGGCCGCATCGCCGGCACCAAGCTTCCGGCGGAAAAGTGACGCGGACAGCATCCGGAGCGAACCCCGCGAGATCCGCATCGCGGCAGTTCGAGGTCCGGCAGCGTCGCGCTGCCGCGCTCAGCCGGAAGGGCTGCGCCCCGCCCCTTCCGGGCGGATCACCGCCCGATAAGCGTGCCAAGTGGCGTGGCCCGCCAAGGGCAGCGTCACCGCAAGGCCGATGAATCCCGCGGCCATGCCGGCCGCGGTCAGCAGCACCAGCGTCACCGCCCATACCGCCATCGCCGGAAGATTCATCATCACCGCCGTCCAGCTCGTCGCCACCGCTTCCACCATGCCGACCGGGCGATCGATCAGCAACGGCAACGAGAACGCGCCGCCGGCGAAAGTCAGCGCCGCGATCACCGCGCCCAGCGCCAGGCTGATCGCCACGAAGACCAGCCCATCCGACGTAAAGAACGCGGCATCGACGAGCGACTGCACATCCGGCCCGACCGTCGAGGGAAAGCTGAGCGCGAAGACGAGCTGCGCGAGGCGCAGCCAAAGCAGGAGCAGGCACAGCAGCGCCAGCCCGACATAAGAGAGCGGCCCCGGATTGACCCGGAAGGCAAGCACCGCCCGCACGAAGCTCGGCGGCTTTTTCTGCTCGAGATCGCGGCTGATGGCGTAGAAGCCGGTGGTCAATGCCGGGCCGATCAGCATGAAGCCCGCCGCGAGCGGAAAGAAGAGGTACATCATGTCGGCGGCGAACAGCGTCGCCGTCAAAACCAGGCCGGCGACGACGAAGATCAGCCCATAGGCGAGGCTCGCGCCGAAGGCGGCGCGAAAATCGGACCAGCCGGCGGCCAGCCAGCGGAACGGCTCCTCGGTGCCGACGTGCCGCACGCGATCGGCGAAAGGCCGGTGCAGTTGCGGCGAAACGACTTGGCTCCCTGACATCTTGACGTCTCCTCCTTCCGGTCGCGGCGGACGAAAGCCTCGAGGCGTGCCTGGTCATGCCGACCTCGCCAAGCTCCGCCGGCGCGCAAAACCCTGCCGCTTCCGGCCGTCACCGCTTGACGCGGAAATTTACCATGAGCGATCCGCCGGGCCATGAAAAACCCGCAGGAACCTGGAACCTGGGATTCCCGCGGGTTTGACTGGTGGAGCAGAGTCTTCGGTTCGTTCAAATTCATTCCCGTCCACATCGAGACTATCAATCGCGACAGCGCCACGCTCACAGGCGAGCCGGTGGTGAGCGGCCCAATGACCTGCGAAAACCACGTCAAGACTGGAACAGTCATTGGCGGAGGGGAGCGGCGAGGGGGTGACGGGAGGCCGGCGGCGGCGAGCTTGGTCTCTTGAAGAGAAGCGGCAGATCGTGGCGCTTAGGGAATTTGCAAAAGGGCTTTTATCATGCCACGAACCCGTCCCAACAGCGCTGGCGGGGCGACGGAAATAAGCTGGGCGTTGCGCGCGTGCCAACAAAGGCTCTTGACTTGATCCGCAAGCACGACGCCCGCCACGGGAAGATCCGCCGGGATAGCAACCTCGAACGGGTAGCCCTTTGGTTGCCCCGTAATCGGACAAAGTACACAGAGCTGACTTGCCTGATTGTATTTTCGCTTCGTTAAAACGAGAGCCGGTCGCCGCCCCGCCTGCTCGCGTCCTGTCTGAGGATTGAAATCAAGCCAAATTATGTCGCCCGCATCCGGACAATAAGGCGGCGGCGCGGCACGCATCAGCCAAATTCGGCGCCAACGGCGTGTCCCGTGGAGATCTCCTCATGACGGTTCGCGTCCGTGATTTTTGCGACGAGTTCATCGAGATCAAAGGTTGGAATCTCCTCTACGGGTGTCAAAACGAGTTTGCGCCCTTCGATCGACAGTTCCGCGGTGCCATTTTCTATGGCCCCAACCTCCTCCGCAAAGGCCGCGGGGATGCGAACGCCGATGCTGTTTCCCCACTTGGCAAATTTTACAATCATCGCGGCCTCCGGCGATCGACCAGATCCTGTGTAAACAATGAATATACGCTGCCGCCTCTAACTTTCAATCCCCGCAGATAGTTCAGGCAAGGACCTAGGCTGTGACTCTAACGGTTCATTCCGTTGAACGTCATGGCCGGGCCGCCCGTAGGGGAGGCCCAGCCATGTCTCGCAGCGGGTGGCGGACGCACTGGATGGCCGTGACAAGCACGGCCATGACGGCTGGAGAGGTCCGGAATCATTTGTTGGACACGGTACACTAGCCGAAGAGCAGGCAGCGGCGCGAACGCGCCTGGAACGGACTGCACGAGATTTGCGCCGCCCAAGCCGCCGAGTTCCGGCACGGTTCCGCCGAAACCTGCCGAGCGTTGCCGACCGTCAGGACAGCGAAAACCCGCAGGAACCTGGGATTCCTGCGGGTTTGAATGGTGGAGCAGAGGGGGATCGAACCCCTGACCTCGACATTGCGAACGTCGCGCTCTCCCAACTGAGCTACTGCCCCGCGACGGCGGGCGACTATGTGGGCGGGCGCCGGGAACTGTCAAGGCTGAGCCGACAGGGCGAGTCCGGCCGCCGGCCTTGCGCCTCCAGGCTACCACGGCTAGCCTACCGCCGCTTCGCGAAAGGGGGACGGGCGGGTTCATGGGCGGGTTCCTGATTCCGGTCATCGACGTCGTCATCGCGCTGCTGCACATCTATTGGTGGATCGTCATCATCTCGGCGGTGATGAGCTGGCTCATCGCCTTCAACGTCATCAACACCTACAGCCGCCCCGTCGCCATGATCGGCGACTTCCTCTATCGCGCAACCGAGCCGGCGCTGCGCCCGATCCGCCAGTTCCTGCCCCATCTCGGCGGCCTCGACATCTCGCCGATCATCCTGCTGCTGATCCTGTGGCTCATCGAGCGCGAACTGATCCAGGTGGAAATCTATTTCGCGCGGCTCTAGGCGTGGTCCCTTTCGCCGCCGCGCCGGACGGAGTGCGCCTTGCCGTGCGGCTCGCGCCCAAGGCCGCGGCATCGCGGATCGTCGGGCTGATCGAGGACGGCAGCGGCGGGGTCGCGCTCAAAGTGGCGGTGACGGCGCCGCCCGAGGCGGGCAAGGCCAATGACGCGCTGCTCGCGCTGCTGGCCAAGACGCTCGGCCTCAAGCGGCGCGATATCCAGCTCGTGCTCGGCGCCGCCGACCGGCGCAAGCTGCTGCACATCGCGGGCGATCCCGCGGCGCTCGCCGCTCAGCTCACGGAAAGGCTCGGCCCATGGTTGAAACGCGGCTGATCGACGGCAAGGCCGCGGCCGAAGCCCTGCGCGCGCGCGTCGCCGCCGCGGCGGCAACGCTCAAGGCGCAGCATGCCATCGTGCCGGGCCTCGCCGCGGTGCTGGTGGGGGAGAATCCCGCCAGCGAGGTCTATGTGCGCAGCAAGGCGAAGGCGACGCGCGCGGCCGGGCTCGACGGCATCGAGCATCGGCTGCCGGCGGCGGCCAGCGAGGCGGAGCTGCTGCGCCTCGTCGCCGCGCTCAACGCCGATCCCGCCATCGACGGCATCCTGGTGCAGCTTCCGCTGCCGCCGCAGATCGATCCTCGCCGGATCATCGAGGCGATCGACCCGGCCAAGGACGTCGACGGCTTCCACCCGCAAAACGTCGGGCGGCTGTGGAGCGGCGGCACGGCGCTGGTGCCGTGCACGCCTTACGGCTGCCTGATGCTGCTGCGCCAGACCTTGGGCAGCCTCACCGGCGCCGAGGCGGTGGTGCTCGGCCGCTCCACCATCGTCGGCAAGCCGATGGCGGCGCTGCTGCTCGCCGAGAATTGCAGCGTCGGCCTCGCGCATTCCAAAAGCCGCGACCTGCCGGCGATCGCGCGCCGCGCCGACATCCTGGTCGCGGCGGTGGGCCGGCCGGAGCTGGTGCGCGGCACCTGGATCAAGCCGGGCGCCACGGTGATCGATGTCGGCATCAACCGCCTTCCCGATGCCGGCGGCAAGAGCCGGCTCGTCGGCGACGTCGCCTTCGCCGAGGCGCAAGGCATTGCCGGCGCGATCACGCCGGTGCCGGGCGGGGTCGGGCCGATGACCATCGCCTGCCTGCTGCGCAACACGCTCATCGCCGCCTGCCGCCGCCGCGGCATCGCCGAGCCCGCGCTCTGAGCGGCGCGTTCACGAAAAGATGACCCGGCGGGAAGGCGGCGCGACGTAAGATCGCGGGAACGCCTGGCGCCCCAGCCGCCTATAACGAAAAGGGACAGGCCGCCCTATATTTATGGTGGACGGATGGCCGAACCCGCAAGAGAAGGGAGAGCTCGATGCGCCCCGTGAAGAAAGTCGCCGCTCTCGCCGGAATGCTGGCGCTTGGCGCCTGCGCCGTGGCGCCGCCGCCGGGCCCCAGCGTCATGGCGCTGCCGGCACAGGGCAAGGATTTCGCCACCTTCCAGCAGGATGACGCGACCTGCCGGCAATACGCCTCGGCCCAGACCGGCGGCACCACGCCCGGACAAGCCGCCAATAACAGCGAAGCCACCAGCGCCGCGCTCGGCACTGTGCTGGGCGCGGCGGCCGGCGCCGCCATCGGCGCCGCGGCCGGCAACCCGGCGGCGGGCGCCGCCATCGGCGCCGGCAGCGGCCTGTTCCTCGGCGGCGCCACCGGGCTCGGCGCCGCGGGCTATTCCGCCGCGGCGGTGCAGCAGCAATACGACATGAGCTACATCCAGTGCATGTCCGCCAAGGGCGAGAGCGTGCCCAGCGCGCTCAACGCGCCGCCCGGCGCCTATGGCTATCCCTATTACGGCGGTTATCCCTACCCTTACGCTTATCCCTATTACGGCTATTACGGCTATCCCGCCTACGCCTATGGCTATCCCTATGGCTATTACCCGGGCTTCGTCGGCGTCGGCTTCTTCGGGCACGGGCGTTTCCGCCGCTGAGACCAGGCGGCGCGGATAGGCACGCGGCGGGGGCTGCCCAGCTACGCCGCGAGGTGGAAGCTAGCGTCGGTCTTGGCGCGGATCTCGTCGAAGGTGACGCCGGGCGCGAGCTCGATCAGCGTCATGCCGCGGCCGCCCTTCTTGTCGATGGTGAAGACGCCGAGATCGGTGATCACCATGTCGACGACGCCGGCGCCGGTGAGCGGCAAGGTGCAATGCCGCAGCAGCTTCTTCTCGTCCTTGGCGGTGTGCTCCATCACCACCACCACCTTCTTGACGCCGGCGACGAGATCCATGGCGCCGCCCATGCCCTTCACCATCTTGCCGGGGATCATCCAATTGGCGAGGTCGCCGTTCTCGGCCACCTGCATGGCGCCGAGGATCGAGAGATCGATATGCCCGCCGCGCACCATGGCGAAGCTGTCGGCGCTGGAGAAATAGCTGGTGGTCGGCAGCTCCGTCACCGTCTGCTTGCCGGCATTGATGAGATCGGGATCCTCCTCGCCCTCATAGGGGAAGGGGCCCATGCCGAGCATGCCGTTCTCGCTCTGGAGCTGCACCGACATGCCGGGCGGGATGTAGTTCGACACCAGGGTGGGAATGCCGATGCCGAGATTGACGTAGAAGCCGTCGCGCAGCTCCTTGGCCGCGCGCGCCGCCATTTCCTCGCGTGTCCAGGGCATGCCGGTCTCCTCAGCTTGGGCGCTTGCGCACGGTGCGCTGCTCGATCAGTTTTTTCATGTGCGGCACGTGCACGACGCGCTGCACGAAAATGCCCGGCGTGACGATGTGGTCGGGATCGATCTCGCCGGGCGCCACGAGATGCTCGACCTCGGCGACCGTCGCCTTGGCCGCCGTCGCCATGATCGGGTTGAAGTTGCGCGCGGTCTTGCGATAGACGAGGTTGCCTTCGCTATCGCCCATCCAGGCATGGACGATGGCGAGATCGGCGACCAGGCTGCGCTCCATGACGTAGCGCTCGCCGTCGAACATGCGGAGATCCTTGCCTTCGGCAATGGTCGTGCCGACGCCGGTCTTGGTGAAAAAGGCGGGGATGCCGGCGCCGCCGGCGCGGATGCGCTCGGCCAGCGTGCCTTGCGGATTGAATTCGATCTCGAGCTGGCCGGCGAGGAACTGCTGGGCGAAGAGCTTGTTCTCGCCGACATAGGAAGAAATCATCTTGTGGATCTGCCGGCTTTCCAGCAGCAGTCCCAGCCCGGCGCCGTCGACGCCGGCGTTGTTGGAGACCACGGTGAGATTCCGGACACCGGACTCGCGGACCGCCTCGATCAGCGCCGCGGGAATGCCGCAGAGGCCGAAGCCGCCGGACATGATCATCATGCCGTCGCGCAGCAAGCCGGCCAGAGCGGCATCGGCGCTGGGATAGACCTTGTTCACCATGATCGACCCGCTCCCGCGCGGCCTCGGCCGGCGCATCCCTGTCTTGCTGGCTGCGGCATAGCACGCGCGCCCCTTGCCGCCAACACCCGGCGAGGGCGATCCGAGCCTCCCCGCCGGCGGAGCGCGCCAAGGCGGTATCGCCGCCGGGCGACCGATCTGCTAAGCATCGGCCGGGGATATAAGGAGGAGAGGCATGGAGCTCAGGGGTCAAGCGGCACTCGTCACCGGCGGCGGATCGGGCCTCGGCGCGGCCACGGCGCGCGCGCTCGCCAAGGCAGGCGCCAAAGTCGCGGTGCTCGACATCAACGAGGACAACGCCAAGAAGGTGGCGGCCGAGATCGGCGGCATCGCCATCCGCTGCGACGTCGCCGACGCCAAGAGCGGCGAGGAGGCGGTGGCCAAGGCGCGGGCGGCGCAAGGGCCGGCACGGGTGCTGATCAATTGCGCCGGCATCGGCATCGGCGCGCGCATCGTCGGCCGCGAGGGGCCGCACCCGCTCGACCAGTTCAGCCGCGTCATCCACGTCAACCTGATCGGCACCTTCAACCTGATGCGGCTCGCCGCCGCCGACATGCAGAAGCTCGAACCGCTGGCCGAAGGCGAGCGCGGCGTCATCGTCTCCACCGCCTCGGTCGCCGCCTTCGAAGGCCAGATCGGCCAGGCGGCCTATTCCGCCTCCAAGGGCGGCATCGTGGCGCTGACGCTCCCGGCGGCGCGCGAGCTCGCCGCGGCGGGCATTCGCGTCAACACCATCGCCCCCGGCCTCTTCGCCACGCCGCTGATGGCGAGCCTGCCGCCGCCGGTGCAGGAGAGCCTCGGCAAATCGGTGCCGTTTCCCCAGCGCCTGGGTAGGCCCGAGGAATACGCCCGCCTCGTGCTCGACATCATCGCCAATCCGATGATCAACGGCGAGACCATCCGGCTCGACGGCGCGCTCAGGATGGCGCCGAAATAGCCGCCCGCGATTCCGGGCTAGCGGCTGCGCTCCTTGTCGCGGGGCGGGGCAAGCTCGTCGATGGCATGGGCGAAGCGCAGGTCGTTCTCCGACAGCCCGCCCACGTCATGGGTGGTGAGGATGACCTCGACGCGGTTGTAGACGTTGAACCATTCGGGATGATGATCCATCCTCTCGGCGATCAGCGCCGCCTGGCTCATGAAGCCCCAGGCCTCGACGAAGGTGCCGAAGTGATAGGTCTTGCGGATGGCGTCACGGTCCTCGACCTCGGACCAGCCGTGAAGCTCCTTGATCGCGGCCTTGCGCGCCGCGCCGACCAGACGCTCGACCATGCCTCCCCTCCCGGATTGAACCTGACTGAGGCAGTACTGGCGCGTCGCCGCGGAGAGATCAAGCGGTGACCGGATTCGGCCCGCCGCCGAGCCTCGGCGACCTCGAGGCGATGGCCGAGCGCGCGCTCGCCACGATCCCGGCGGCGCTGGCGCGCCATCTCGGCCGCGTCGTCATCCGCGTCGTCGAATTCCCCGACGCCGAAACCGAGGAGGAGATGGGGCTCGAGAGCCCCTTCGACATCCTGGGGCTCTATCGCGGCGTGGCACTGCCGCGCCAGAGCGTGATGGACCCGCGCGCCGAGCCCGAGCTGATCTTCCTCTATCGCCGGCCGATCCTCGACTATTGGTGCGAGACCGGCGAAGACCTTCCGGCGGTGGTGCGCCACGTGCTGATCCACGAGATCGGCCACCATTTCGGCTTCAGCGACGAGGACATGGAGCGGATCGAGCGGGAGGGTTAGCGCCGCCTATCGCATATCCGGCGCGCCCACCAACGAAAGATCAGGTGACGCATCGACGCACTACTCGAGCGCGAAAGGAACCAGATTTTTCAAAGTGGCGTGGCCCTGATACCGCGCAATTCCAGCTTCGACAATACTTCACAAACCAGAAAAATCCTTGCCGCACGGTCAGTCGCATGATTCTCGGAGCCGGCGAGCTGGATGAAATGATCCGCGACGGCTACCACGACAAGCATCTCCCAACCAGCCAAGCAGGGCGCGAACCCCAGCTTCTCCCATTTGCTGCCGGGTTAAAAAATGGCATCTTTAGTTGTCTATACAACCGAAAAGTACTTTTCGGACAGGGGGCAACAATGTTGGACCAAATCCGCAGGTCGATCGCATCTTTAGTTAAGTTCGCCAGAATATCCAGCGTTATCTGTTCAGTAGCGATACCTATCTTGGTGGGCGTTTTCGTTGTATATTATCATGAATTGATAATAATAAATCCATTATTATTTTGGCTTCCGTTGATTTTTGTTATTATAATATCCTGTCTATATGCAGGCCTTACTATAGAAATGCCGTTAGCGGCCGAGTATTACATTGATTTAGATCAGGAAAAAGTTAAAAACAACAATCTTTCATTCAATATCGTCTATATGTCCCTGCTTCAGGAGCACCTTTTGGCATGGAACATCATGGTGCGCGGTTATGCGGAAGGACGCCTAACCACCCCTGACCAGTTAAAAAATGCAGTGAAGGCGATCTGCGGGCAGATCGTCGCGAGACGGGAGGAATATTTTGCGTTCGAGAGGAATGAGCTTTGGAATTTCGCCGTATACCTATGGGATGAGCAGACGCAGGAACTGATACCTGTGTGGCGCGACAGACATCCCCAGCATCCATCGAAGGGGGACGGACGTCATTGGCGGGATGGAGAGGGACATGTTGGTCACGCATTTCGACGGCGCGATGCGTTGATCACTCCCGACGCTCAAGTTCCGGCGATCCGAGACCTAATGGCCGCGGGTGAAAAGGAACAGCCGTACGATGCTGCCACCTACAGATCCTTTGTGTCCCAACCCATCAGTGCGCTGGGCGATACCAAACCGTTCGGCGTGCTCGTCGCGACCAGCAATCTACCAAATCGGTTTGACAAGGCGAACGCCCTCGTCCTAGTACACGCTTCCAGTGTTATTGCCAGCACGATCGAGGTAGCTTATGATTCTTCAAGTGCTGGATAGAGGGGCAATCGGTCGTCTATTAACCATTGATCTAGCATGGAAATTTGACTCTTTGATCCCACCATCCGATCCGAATCGTGGAGCGGACAATTAGGGGATTCTGATCATGGCCACCGCAGTAAGGAAGGACGATTTGGCGATGATGGCGCAGACTTCCGGCCGTTCAGTGGAGGAAGTCGCTGCGAAGCTGGGGCGCACACGTGGTTCTGATCCGAGGCTAACGGAAGAGCTTTCCAAGGTTGTCAAGGAGCGCGCCAAGGAAATTTCCGATTTCATTCTTGATCGGGCGAAGGAGAAAAAGGTTAGCACTGGCTAAGCATATCTTACAATTTTTCAGTGCGGTTGCGATTCCTTCCGCTCTAAGTGCATCAATCCCTTGTTATAGTAGTATTTGAGGTATGCGCCAGCGTGCCTCTTCATAAGCCGCACAACCTTCTCATCGCCGAGATTCAGGTTGCACTGCGCGACAGTTATGCACGTATATAGTGCGGAGACTGATTAAAGCAACGTATCGATAATCTCACATACTATTGCGAGCATGTCCGATACCGCACACTATAGCAGAGTGCGCACCCGATGTTGCAGCTCCGGCAGCAGCTCGGCGGCGAACCAGGGGTTCTGCTTCTCCCAGGCGGTGGTGCGCCAGCTCGGATGCGGCAAAGGCAGGATCGCGGGCGGGAAATCGCGCCAGGCGCGCACCGTCTCGGTCATGCTCTTTTGCCGGCGTCCCTTCAGGTAATAGTCGATGGCATAGGAGCCCACGAGCAGGGTGAGCTCGACCCGCGGCCAGGCGGCAAGCAGGCGCGCGTGCCAGAGCGGCGCGCATTCCGGCCGCGGCGGCAGATCGCCGCCGGCTTCGTAGCGGCCGGGATAGCAGAGACCCATCGGCAGGATGGCGACGCGGCGCTCGTCATAGAAAGTGTCGCGGTCGATGCCGAGCCATTGGCGCAGCCGGTCGCCGCTGCGGTCGTTGAAGGAGAGGCCCGTCTCATGCACTTTCGTGCCCGGCGCCTGGCTGGTGATGAGAAGCCGCGCCGAGGGCAGGCCGCGCAGCACCGGCCGCGGCCCCAAAGGCAGATGCGGCACGCAATGGGCGCAGGCGCGCACCTCCGCCATCAGGCGGTCGAAGGCGTCTTCGCGGGGGGCGGCATGCGCGCGCATGGGACGAGACTACAGCATCCTGAGTTTGCGGGCGACCCTACGTCGCTGGTGTACACCGGCGACACAAAAATTAGCGTGCGTCGCTGACGTAGTGCCGAGTTTGGCAAACCCGAGAGTCGCCCCGCGGGGTGGAGAGGGCGGAAGCTCCGGACTCATGATACGCATGCACCCCTCCGTCGCCAAGGCTTGGGGACTGAGCCGGCGCGTTTGGAAGGACGCACGGGCGGCTATGCCGCCGTCTCCCGGCGCTCGCGCTCGACCGAATTCAGCTCGTCGGAGACGGTGGTGCGGTGCATGTCGCGGCGATGGCGCGTGTCGTCATAGGGACGGCCGCGATGCATGGTGCAGCGGTCGTCCCACATCACGAGGTCGCCGACCGACCAGCGGTGGCAATAGACGAAGCGCGGCTCGGTCGCGAACGCGATCAGCTCCTCGATCAGCGCGCGGCCCTCTTCCAGCGGCCAGCCGATGACATGGGACGCATGCGCGGCGAGATACAGCGTCTTGCGCCCTGAGCCGGGATGGCGGCGCACCAGGAGCTGCGGCACCGGCGGCAGCTCGCGCCGGATCTCCTCGTTGAACTCGGTGAAGCCGATCTGGGCGCGCGAGCGGAAAATGCTGTGCTCGGCGACGAGGCCGTCCAACGCGCGCTTCCTCTCCTCGGAGAGCGCGTCATAGGCGGCGCGGAGATCGGCGAACTCGGTCTCGCCGCCGCTTGGCGGAATCTCGCGCGCCGAGAGCAGCGAGCAGCGCGCCGGGACGAATTTGAAGGAGCTGTCGGTGTGCCAGAGCTGGTTGCCGCGGTTGAACAGCAGCCGCTTGTCCTCGGCCGACATGACGCGGCCCTCGGGATCGAGATTGGAGACGTCGGCGATCTCCGGCCGCTCGAGCCGCGACTTCTTGCTGCCGGCGTATTCGGGGCTGGTCTCGAGCGGGCCGAAATGGCGCGAGAAGGCGATCTGCTGCTCGTCGCCGAGCGGCTGGCCGGGAAACACCAGCACGGCATGGCGGTTGAAGGCGGCCTCGATGGCGGCGAAGGTCTCGGGCGGCAGCGGCGATGCGAGATCGACGCCGGTGACCTCGGCGCCGAGATGCGGATGGAGCGGCCTGACCGCGATGCCCATGATCCCCTCGCGCCTCAGCTCCACAAAGTATGACGCCCGCCCCAGCGAGGATCAATCGGCCCCAGCGGGACGGCAGCCGCCGCGCCGCCACTCACCACGTATCGCCGAGCAGGCGCTCGACGAAAGCCGGCACGATCTCGCTGGCGGGGCCGTAATGGCGCTCGCGGAAGAGGCTGGCGCCTTCCGACGGTTCGAGATTGAGCTCGACGGTGTGCGCGCGGCGGAGCAGCGCCTGCTGCACGAAGCCCGCGGCGGGATAGACGTTGCCGGAGGTGCCGATGGAGATGAAAAGGCCGCAACGCTCCAGGGCGGCATCGATGCGATCCATCTCGAAGGGCATCTCGCCGAACCACACGACATGAGGCCGCATGCCGCCCTCGCCGGCGCACAGGGGACAGGGCGTCGCAATCGACAGATCCCCCGCATGGCGATGCACGGCGCCGCACTGCTCGCACCGCGCCTTCAGCAGCTCGCCATGCATGTGAACGAGCTTCGCCGAGCCGGCGCGCTCATGCAAATCGTCGATATTCTGCGTCACCAGGAGGAACTCGCCGGGCCAAAGCCGCTCGAGCCGCGCCAGCGCAAGATGCCCGGCGTTGGGCTCGATGCCGGCGGCGCCGAGGCCGCGCCGGCGCTCGTTGTAGAAGGCATGGACCCCGACAGGGTCGCGGGCGAAGGCCTCGGGCGTCGCCACGTCCTCGATGCGCACCCGCGCCCAGATCCCGTCGGCATCGCGGAAAGTATCGAGCCCGCTTTCCTTGCTGATGCCGGCGCCGGTCAGGATGACGAGGGTGGACGAAGACGGCGCGTCGCGATCGAACATGAGTGCTCCTCTCATCGCGCGATATAGCCGATTTTCGCGCCGCCGCCGAGAGCGGCGCAAGCGGCGCTCAGCTCCCGGCGCGGGTGAGGCCGGTCGGCGGGCCGTCGATCGCCGTCCAGCCGCCATCCACCACCAGCGCGCTGCCGGTGACGTAGCTCGCCGCGTCGGAGGCGAGAAAGGCGACGGCGCCGGCAACCTCGTCGGCGCCGCTCCAGCGCCGGAAGACGGTGTGCGCGGCATAGGCGTCGTAGATTTCGGGCCGCGCCTTGAGCGGCGCCGTCAGCGCGGTCTCGACGATGCTCGGCACGATGGCGTTGACGCGCACGCCGGCGGGACCGATTTCGGCGGCAAGCCCGCGCACGAGCTGGATGATGCCGGCCTTGGTGGCGGCGTAGACGGCAAGGCCGGGCTCGAGCGTCATGGCGCGCATCGAGGAGCAGGCGATGAGGCTGCCGCCGCGCTGCGCCGCCATGATGCGGCCGAAGGCGCGCAGGAAATGGAAGACGCCTTTGAGGTTGAGGCCGACGACGCGGTCGAAATCCTCCTCGGTGTAGTCGAAGATCGTCTTGCGGATGTTGACCGCGGGCGTGGTCACGGCGACGTCGATGCGCGGATGGCGCTTGGCGACGGCCGCCGCCAGCGCGTCGATCCCGGCGCCGCTTGCCGCATCCACCACCTCGGCCTCGCCGCCGATGGCCGCCGCCGTCGCGGCGACGCCGGCCGCGTCGCGATCGGCGCAGATGACGGCGGCGCCGAGCGCCGCCAGCGCCTCGGCCGAGGCCTTGCCGATGCCGGAGGCGGCGCCCAGCACCAGCGCCGTCCGGCCGCTGAGGTCGAACAGCGCGCGATAGCGCTCGCGGCTCATGCGTGGCGCGCCTTTTCCACCATCGCCATGAACTTCTTGACGTTGTCCTCGCCGGCAAAGGCGGCGACCCGCTCGATCGCCGGCCCCATTTTGGCGCGGAAGGGCGCGAGATCGGGCCGCGTCAGCTTGATGCCGGCCGCCTCCATCCCGGCGAGCTGGTCGGCCTCCTGATCGGCGATGAGCTTGCGCATCAGCGCGCCCGCGGCCGCGCTCTCCTCGCGCAGGATCTGCTGCTGCGCCGGGCTGAGCTTCGGCCAGGACGCGGCGCTCACCGTATGGATCATGTTGTTGTAGACGTGGCGGGTCAACGCCAGGTGCTTCTGCACCTCGTAGAACTTGTTGTAGTAGATGACCGCGACCGGATTCTCCTCGCCGTCGACGACGCCCTGCGACAGCGCGAGATAGACCTCGGGAAAGGCGATGGCGGTGACGGTGGCGCCGAGCGCCTCCATCGCCGCCTGGATCTGGATCTCGGGCGGCGTGCGGATCTTGAGCCCCTTCATGTCCTCGGGCGCGTTGATCGGGCGGACATTGTTGGTGACGTTGCGGAAGCCGTATTCCCACGGCGCCAGCAGGATGAAGCCCTGCTTCTCCGCGAGCGGCGTCCACCACGCCGCCGCCGGCCCGTCGAGCACGCGATAGACATGCGCGAGGTCGTCGAAGGCGAAGGGCACTTCGACCGTGGCGAAGGCCTTGTCGTATTTGTCGAGCTGGCCCTCGGTGGGCAGCCCCATGTCGATGAGGCCGAGCTTGATCTGCTGCGTCAGCTCCGGCGGCGAACCGAGCACGCTGTTGGGAAAGAGGGCGATCTTGACCGCGCCGCCGCTGCGCTCCTCGACCCGGGCGGCGAATTGCCTGGCGGCGGTGTGGGCGGGGTGGTCCTCGGCGGCGTAATGCGCAAAGCGCAAGGTGAGCGGCGCCTCGGCGCGGGCAAGGCGCGGCGCGGCGACGGCAAGGGCGGCGGCGCTCGCGCCGCCCCGGATAAAGGCCCTGCGGCGCATCGGATCTCCCCTCCCCGTGTCGTTGTGCGCCGCGGCGCGGCGGCGTTTTACGGCGGCGATTGGAGCGAAGCGCCGCGCCGCGGTCAAGAAAATCTATGACAAGGCGGAGACCTTCGGCTGTAATCGGCGGCGCGGGGAGGAAACCATGAGCAGCGGCGCCGAGGAGGCGGCAAGCGGCCTACCGCGGCTGGGCCGCGGCCTGACGCTGCGGCTGGTCGACGCGGCGGGCGAGGCCGTGCTGGCGGCGGCGCTGCTGGGCGAGCTTGCGGTGGTGCTGGTCAACGTGCTGGCGCGGCTGCTCTTCGGCATCGGCTTTCTCTGGACCGACGAGATCGCGCGCCTGGCGCTGTCGACGCTCACCTTCATCGGCGGCGCGATCGCTTTCGGCCACGGCCATCACGGCTTCGTCCGCGTCGCCATCGACCTTTTGCCGGAGCGCGCGCGGCGGCTCTCGCTGGCGCTCGCCGACCTGCTGGTGCTGGTGCTGGCGGCAGTGGTCGCCGCGGCGTCCTGGCCGGTCATCGCGGCGAGCTGGAGCGAGCGCACGCCGATCCTGCAGCTTCCGGCCGCCGCGAACGCGCTGCCGCTCAGCGCCGGCATGCTGCTGCTGGCGCTCTACGCGGCGGAGCGGCTGGGCCGCTTTCACCGCCGGCAATGGCCGGCGCCGGCAATAGCGCTGGCGCTCGCCTTCGGCGCGGCGCTGGCGACGCGCGCGGCGTGGCTGCCGCTGCTCGCCGGCGACGGCGCGATCGCCTTGGCGCTGGCGCTGCTCTTCATCGCGCTGCTGGCGGGCCTGCCGGTGGCCTTCGCGCTGCTGCTGGGGACGGCGGGCTATCTCTGGGCGTCGGGCGCCGTGCCGCTGGCGGCGATCCCGCAGACCATGGTGCAGGGCACCGGCAATTTCGTGCTGCTGGCGCTGCCCTTCTTCATCTTCGCCGGCCTCATCATGGAGCGCGGCGGCATCAGCTTCAGGCTCGTCGCCTTCGTCCAGGCCTGCGTCGGCCACCTTCGCGGCGGTCTCTTCCAGGTCATGGTCGTCAGCATGTATCTCGTCTCCGGCCTTTCCGGCGCCAAGAGCGCCGACGTTGCCGCGGTGGGCTCGGTGATGCGCGACATGCTGAAGCGCGAGCGCTACAGCCTTGCCGAGGGCGCGGCGGTGCTGGCGGCCTCGGCGACGATGGGCGAGACCGTGCCGCCCAGCATCGCCATGCTGATCCTGGGCTCGATCACCAAGCTGTCGATCGCCGCGCTGTTCATCGGCGGCCTCATCCCGGCGGGCGTGATCGCGCTCTGCCTGATGGCGCTGATCCATCTGCGCGCGCGCCGCAGCCATCCGCCGGCGCGTCCGCGCGCGCCGCTTGCCGTCGTGGCGCGCTCCGCCCTCACGGCCACGCCGGCGCTGCTCATGCCGGCGATGCTGTTCGCCGGCATCCTGCTCGGCGTCGCGACGCCGACCGAGGTTTCAGCCTTCGCGGTGGTCTACGGCTTGCTTTTGGCGAGCCTTGCCTATCGCGCGCTCGACGCGCGCGGCTTCCAGCGCGCGCTCGCCGACAGCGCGGCGCTCACCGGCATGATCCTCTTCATCCTGGCCGCGGCCAACGCCTTCTCCTCGGCGCTGACGCTTGCCTATGTGCCGCAGCGGCTGGTGGCGCTGCTGCACGGCGTCGACGACAGCACCGCGCTCTTCATGCTGGGATCGATCGCGCTCCTGGTGCTGGTGGGCTCGCTGCTCGAGGGATTGCCGGCGCTCAACGTGCTGGCGCCGCTGCTCATCCCGATCGCCGGCCAGATCGGCATCAGCGAGCTGCATTACGGCATCGTGCTGATCATCGCCATGGGGCTCGGCGCCTTCATGCCGCCGGCGGGGGTGGGCTTTTACGTCTGCTGCGCCATCGCGCGCACCGGCATCGAGGAGGCCTCGCGCGCCATGCTGCCCTATCTCGCCATTCTGGCGGCGGGGCTGCTGATCGTCGCCTTCGTGCCGTGGCTGACGCTGTCCCTGCCGCATTTCTTCGGTTTCCGCGGCTGAGGGAAACCGCCGGATCAGTGGTGATGCGAGATCGTGTTCAGGATGATGTAGACGAGCAGCGACGCGCCCGGCGGCACCAGGACGAGCCATAGCCAGCGGCGGAACAACAGCCCGGCGATGATGGCGAAGAAGCCGAGCGCCACCACGGTCGGATTGATCTCGTGCAGGTTCATCGCCGAAGTTTGGAAGGACAGGATTAACATTCCCTTTACGATGGCAGGGGCGACGCCGCTATGGCCTCGGCGGCAATTGCGGCTAGACTTGAGGCGAACCACGGGAGGAGGGGCCCGATGATCGTCGAGATGCGCACCGTCCAGCTCAAGCCGCGCAGCCAGCCCGAAGTGCTGAAGCGCCTCGGCGAGGCGCTCCCCGCGCGGCTCGCCTTCTCGCCGCTGGGCGGCGTCTTCTACACCGATGTCGGGCCGCTCAACCGCATCATCGAGCTTTGGCCCTATGCCGGCCTCGCCGAGCGCGAGCAGATCCGCGCCAAGGCGGCGGCGTCCGGCGCCTGGCCGCCGCAGATCGCCGAGTTCATCGAGCATATGGACACGAAGATCCTGGTGCCGGCGCCGTTCACGCCGCCACTCGAGCCGCGCCAGCTCGGCGGCGTCTACGAGTTCCGCACCTATACCTACAAGGCCGGCACGATCCCGCAGGTGATCGCGCGCTGGAGCGAGGCGATCGGCGAGCGCGTCAAGCTGTCGCCGCTGGTGGGGGCTTGGTACAGCGAGCTCGGCCCGCTCAACCAATGGACCCATGTCTGGGCCTATAAGGACGCGGCCGAGCGCCAGCGCATCCGCGAGGAGGCGGTAAAGCGCGGCATCTGGCCGCCCAAGGGCGGCGGCGATTTGCTCCAGAGCCAGGAGAATCTGCTGGCGATCCCGGCGGGCTTCTCGCCGCTGCATTAAGCACGGCGCACCAGCCCGGTGACCCCGGCGGCAAACAGGCTGGTGAGCGTCCAACCAATGAACGGATCGAAGACGCCGATCAGGCGAACGATCGTTTTCCACAGCGCCGCCAGCAGGCGGACCGGCAGGATCTGAGGGTCCGTCTTCGAATTGCTCCAGGCCTCGACCCAGAGCTGGCAGGTCGGCGGTTGTACCAGGTAGTTGCTCTTCTGGTGGAGATCGACGAGCGGGACCAGCATATCGATGGCGTAGACCAGCGGGCTGAACTCAAGTGACGGCTTTGATAGTGAGGCGGAAGACGTGGTTTGTGCGTCCTTCGCCTTGATGATCTCTCCGTCGGGTGCCAAGGCGAACACGAAGGCGCTGACCACGATCGCGACCGCCAGCCAACGAAACGCGCGCCGCGGCTCGTAGCCATGGGCGATAGTCGCGCTCAGGACGCGGCGCCAGAAGTGCTGCCTGCGGTGGAAGCCGCCAACGTCCGTGTGCGCATCTTCCAAATGTATGCGGATCTCTGTTGCCGCCTCGTCGTAACCCGACTGCTGCATCACGTCGGCCAGATACAAATAGGGCTGTGGCTCAAAGTACTGCATTGGCATGGTTTCGCCGCGCTTTACATAGTGCTTGTCGAGCAACGCGAGCCGCTCCTTCACGTTGGGGCGAAGATCCTTGATGGCTTTGTACTCACAGCCTGTCAGGTTCAAGAACGATGCCGACTTCCAGCTAGACTCTTCATCTTCAAGCAAATCGATCTTCGCCTGGTATAGATTTAGATTAATCTTCGCAGTCTTAGTCTCAGTCTCAGCCTTTGTCACGCCTTTGAGCAGAAGCTTGCCACTGATCGAGGCAAAGGAGAGATCGATGCCGCAATTGCCCTCGTCCTTATCGTCAGCTACCGCCCCGCCAACAGTGCCGATGAATTCGAGCGCAGCGATCTGGACTCCCTGTTTGAAGCTGCCGTAGATCAGATCGATGGAGCCGTTGGTTCGAGCGCATCGATGAGTGGCGGCAGGAAGGTCGCTGCCCTTATCGAAGAAAGTCGTGCCGGCGACCACGACGCCATCGCATTCCAGCGCCGTACTTGCGGCGTAGTCGAAATATCCGCCGCCGCATTGCAGGTCGCTGTCGATCCGTGAATTGATGAGACAGACTTTGCCCTTGGCCCAGAATCCATCGCACAGCAACACGTCGCGACGCACCACCACCCCGGCCGCGTTGATCGCGAACGAGAGGTCATCGTCGCTCTCGTCAGGGATGGAGATCCATCGGCCAGCCAATTCAGGCGCCAGAAAGAAACCGCCCGAACAGTCGAAGTCACCGTCGATGCGGGCGCCTTCCACCGTCACCATACCGAGCGACCTGAAGCCGGTGCGCTTGGGATAGATCGACCACGCTTTCGTCCGACAAAGATAGAGGCTGCCCGAGATTTGACTGCCCTTGGCGAATAAGCTGTAGGCTTGGCGCGCTTGCAGCTTAGCGCCGGACAAATCCAGATTTCTCTCGAATTGACAACCGCCGAGTCGCACTTCCCCCCGCGCTTTAAACCGGTCGCTGAGCAGCGCGTTCCCGCGAACATTGAGCCCATCGGCGAAGAGCGCGACGCCGTCATCTTGTCCCTCGCCGCGGATGTTGCAACCGCGCAAGTCGAGATTGCCGCGAATCATTGCTCCGCTGAAGCGAAGCTGGCACTCGATCACCGGCGCCCCACGATAATCCTTCGGCACTCGGTCACGCTCCGTCGTTGCTCGTATCGCCAGCGCACCAGTTGCAGTGAGGCGGTCCGCGGCGACGCTCGACACGGTACCAGCCAAGATCTCGAAGCCGATGGCATTGGCATCGCGCAGTTCGACAACTGGCAGAGTGCAGCCGACGAAGCGCGGCGTCAGCGTCAGACGCAGCCCGCGGAGATCGAGCGACTCTTCGATGGTTGCGCCCAACAGCGTCAACTGCGCCAGCAACGGCGCCGCCTTCGACGCACCTTCGGCCAAGAGCCAGGCAAGAAAATCGCCGCGCACAGTCGGGTCCGCCGAACCGGCGGCGTCGACTTCGACCGCCCGCGCTTGTGTCGCCCCAGCTCGCGCCACCTCGAACCAGATTCGGTCTTCGATCGGGCGCAGCATCGAGAAAGGATGAACGGCCATCCAACAACCCCTTCGCCGCACGCGGTGCGGCGCGCAGACATTTTCCCGTGTCAGTGGAAAATTAGGCAGAAAGAGTGATGATTGACAAGCTGGTCAGCGCAGCCCTTCGAGCCACGCTCCGACGACCCGCGCCGCCGGCAGCGCCAGCGCCGGCGCCCAGCGCTCGGACTCCGCGCGCAGTGCCGGCACGGACACGCCCGGCGTCGCGGCAAGTTCGCAGGCGTGGCCGACATACCAGCGCTCGAGCCCCGACGCGGTGACCTCGATGTGGAATTGCAGCGCGAGGCCATGACGCTTCCAGGCGAAGGCCTGATGGCGGTAGCGCTCGGTCGCGGCGAGATGCGCCGCGCCTGCCGGCAAGTCGAAAGTGTCGCCATGCCAGTGCAGCACCGGCACGCCGTCGAGCGGCGCCAGCACCGAGGCGCGCCCGGACTCGGTCAAGGCAAGCGGCGCCCAGCCGATCTCCTTGCCGGCGCCGGGAAAGACCCGGGCACCGAGCGCACGCGCCATGAGCTGGCTGCCGAGGCAAATGCCGAACACCGGACGGCCGCGGGCAAGCCGGCGCTCGATGAGCGCCAGCTCGGCGAGGAGGAAGGGATAGCTCGCCTCCTCATAGGCGCCGATGGGACCGCCGAGCACCACCAGAAGGTCGGCCTCCGCGAGATCGGGCGCGGCGAGGTCGTCGACCGCGGCGTCGCGATAGGACAGGGCGTAGCCGCGGCGCTCCACCAGCGGCGCCAGCGTGCCGAGATCCTCGAAGGCGACGTGGCGCAGCGCGATCGCGCCGGGCATCGCCGTGGCGCCTACAGCACCGTCAGCATGCCGGCGACCAGGGGGTGGCGGACGATGTCGCGGTCCTCGAGGCGGATGACGGCGATGTCGGGCACCTGCTCGAGCCGGCGGGCGATGTCGGACAGGCCCGAGAGCCCGTCGAGCAGGTCGCTCTGATCGGGATCGCCGGTCAGCACCATGGTGGAATGCCAGCCGAGCCGGGTCAGCAGCATCTTGATCTGGCCATAGGTACAGTTCTGCGCCTCGTCGATGACGATGAAGGCGTTGTTGAGGGTGCGGCCGCGCATATAGGCGACCGGCGCGATCTCGATGGCGCCTTCGGCGATGAGCTGGCGCACGCGCTTGCCGCCGATGCGCTCGTTGAGCGCGTCGTAGAGCGGGCGGAGATAGGGGTCGAGCTTGTCGTGGAGGTCGCCGGGGAGGAAGCCCAGGCTCTCGCCGGCCTCGATGGCGGGGCGGGTGAGCACGATGCGGCCGACCTTGCCGGCCTCCAACGCCTCGACCGCGGCGGTGATGGCGAGATAGGTCTTGCCGGTGCCGGCCGGTCCCAGCGCCAGGGTCAGATTGTGCCGCTCCATCGCCTCCATGAGGGCGCGCTGATTGTCGCTTTGCGGCCGCACCTTGCGCAGATAGCTCTGCTCGCGCGCCGCGTCGCGCTCGACCCCGAGCGGATGCCAGCCGGGGCCGAACAGCGGCTCGACCTTGCCTTCCGGGGAACGTGCCTGGGCTGCGCGGCTCGAACGTTTGGCCATGCCGAATTCCTTCTGAAAGAGCGGGAACGGACCAGCGAAAGCCCGCCGCGGCCGAGCGCGGCAGGCGATAAGGCGCATGGGAGCGGGCGGTTGCCCGGGAGGGAGCCGGGCAGGGGCCGGGGCGGGGCGGAGAAAGACCCAAGAGACAACGACATCGACCCCAGGACGATACCGGCAAATCCAAGGCTTGTCACTAGGACTTGGCGGTTCCTAACGTAATTTCTCAAGATGTGGTGGGGCGCGGAAGAGGGGGGTCAGGCGTCGGGCGGCAGCTCCACCTTGTAGAGCTCCGCGCCGTCGATGTCGTGGAGCGAGACGGTGAGCGCCGAGGTGGCGCCGTCGATCCGCCCGAGGCCGAAATACTGGCGCCCGTCGAGGGGCGAGCGGTTCTGCTTCATGTCCTTGGGAATGCTGAGGAATTTTTCCTCGGGGCCGAACGTCCGGTCGATCTCGTTGGGGCCGAAGGTGCCGGCGTTGATGGGGCCGGCGACGAATTCCCAGAACGGGCTGAACTCGGTGAATTGCGCGGTGTCGGGGCTGTAGCGGTAGGCGGCGGCGTAATGCACGTCGGCGGTGACCCAGACGACGTTCTTGATGGCGTTCTTCTTGATGAAGGCAAAGAGGCTGGCAAGCTCCAGCTCGCGGCCCAGGGGCGGGCCGTTGTCGCCATTGGCCCAGGCCTCGAAAGTGTCTTTGGGAACGTCGGGGTTGAGGTCGGGGACGACGAGGCTGATCGGCATGTCGCTGGCGACGAGCTTCCAGGTGGCCTTGGAGGCCAGGAGCCGCCGCTTCAGCCAGTCGAGCTGCGCCGCGCCGACGAAAGCGCTGTCGGCGTCCAGCACGCTCTGCCGGTTGGGCGAGTTGGGGCCGCGATAGCTGCGCTCGTCCAGCATGAACACCTCGAGCGCGGGGCCGAAGGAAAAGCTGCGATAGACGCGCTCGGGATCGTCGACGTCGAAGCGCATGGGGTTGTATTCGAAGAGCGCGCGCCTGGCCCAGGCGGCGAGCAGCGAGGCGCTGCGCTCCTTGGTGTAGCGCTCATCGCCGAGGATCTGGCCGGGATACCAGTTGTTGCGCACCTCGTGATCGTCCCATTGCACCAGGAACGGCACCTCGGCGGCGAAGCGGCGCTTGTTGGCGTCGAGGAAATTGTAGGCGAAATTGCCGCGGTAATCGACGAGGCTCTGCGCCACCTGCGCCTTGCCCGGCGCGGTCAGGTTCTTCCAGGGGCGGCCGTCATCGGTGCGGATCTCGGCGGCGATCGGGTTGTCGGCGTAGATCTGATCGCCGGAATGGATGAAGAAATCGGGATTGGCGCGGCGCATCGCTTCATAGATGCGATAGCCGCCGATATCGGGATTGATGCCCCAGCCCTGCCCCGCCTCGTCGCCGGAAAAGGCGAAGGTGACGGTCTGCCGCCACAGCGGCGCGGTGCGCAGCCGGCCGGTCGCGGGCGCGCTCAGCGTCTTCAAATCGCCGAGATCCTGGAAGACGACGCGGTAGAACAGCGTCTCGCCCGGCGGCAAGCCGCCGAGATCGAGCCGCGCGGTGAAATCGCTGTCCTCGAGCGCGGCGGGGCCGGCGACGCGCCTGGCATCGGCAAAGCTTTCCGTGGCGGCGACCTCCACCAGCATGCGCGCCGGCCGATCGGTCTTGCTCCAGATCACGGCGCGGCTGTCGGTGACGTCGCCGCTCATGACGCCGCAAGGCAGCCCCGGCCGCACCTTCTCCGAGGTGACGATGGCGGGAGCGGCCGGAGTTTCGGCAAAGGCGCGCGGCAGGACGAGGCTGCCGGCGGCGCCGGCGAGAAAGGCGCGGCGGCCGAGCCGGCGGCGCGCGGCGAGGATCTGCGGCATCGCTACCTCCTTCGCGGCGGCGCTGCTTCAGCCGCCGCCGCGTTTCTCTCTAACCGGCGACCGCGTCAGGATGATGACAGGCCGATCTGCGGCGGCGGCGATCACGCGGCGCCCGGCGGCGGCCCCCAGGAGCCCAGGGCGGCAAGAAAGGGCGAATAGTCGCGCAGGCGCCAGCGCAGCGGCACGGCGCGCTCGGCGGTGACGCGCTCCTCCACATGAAAGCGCAGCACGCGCTGGGCGCCGGCAAAGCGTGCGACCTCCGGCCCCTCCCAGACGATCTCCGCCGTGGCGGCGACCTGCACGATGCCGCCGCTGTCGAAATCGATGAAGAGCAGGCCGCAGCGCGGGTTCAGGACGAGATTGCCGAGCGTGTTGTAATAGGAATTGCCGGTGAAATCCGGCACGCTCATTGCGTGCTCGTCATCGACGCGGACGAAGCCCGGCGGGCCGCCGCGGTGGGAGACGTCGACGCCGTGGCTCGGCGCGCCCTCGGCGCTGCCGAGCGCGCTGGCGATAAAGAATGTGTCGGCGCCGGCGATGAGCGCGCGCTCGGCGGCGCCGAGCCAGCGTCCGCGCCGCGCCGCGCCGGGCGCAGCCGCCTCGCCCTCGGCGAGGCTCCAGTCGCGCGCCTGGATGTATCGCGGGCAATTGCCGAAGGATTGGGCGACGGCGATGTCAAATCCCCCGGCGCCGGGCGCGCGCACCAGGCCGTTGGCGCGGTTGCGTCGGCGCGCGGCGAAATCGATGCCGAGCGCGCCGATGTCGCCGCCGTCGGCGAGATGGGCGCCGAGCGGCGGCGCTGCCGCGACGCGCAAGGTGCGCGCGTCGGGGGTGGAGAGAAAACCCGGCGCGCCGGCGGCGATCGACGCCCAGGGCCAGCCCTCGCCATCGACCGTGCCCAGCACAAGAAAGGGCAGGGCGGCGAAGAAGGCGCGATGCTGATCGGGCATGACGTTGCGCAGCACGCGGCGACCCACCGCCTCCATGCGCTCGCGCACGCCCAGGCGCTGCTGCACCTGCTGCTCGCCGGGATGGAAGGGCGAGTCGGGAAAGGACCAGCCGGGAAGCGGGATCATGGGCCGAATCTCCAATGGCGAAGCGGGCGGCGAGCGCCTTGCGCTGGACTGAAACGGCGATAGCGAGCCGGACGGGCGAAGGCGTGTGACGACGGTCACTTTCCACACCGCGCCATGCTTGCGATCCCTCACCCTCCCATTGCTTCGCAATGGGAGGGTGAGGTGGGGCTGCGGCCGCGGCTGCGGCGGCTACTTCAACAACCCTTCGGCCTTCAGCGCCTCCTGCACCTTGGGACGCGCGGCGACGCGGTCCATATAGGCGCGGATGTTGGGCCAGGGCGCGAGGTCGATGGACTTGAACTTCGTCCAATTGAGGATGGTGAAGCAATAGGCGTCGGCGACGGTGAACTGGTCGCCCATGAGGTATTGCCGGCCGGCGAGGTATTTGTCGAGATAGGTGAATTTGTTGGCGAGGTTGTCCTTGGTGATCTTGACGTATTCCTCGGGCGTGGTCGGACGGAAGAGCGGCGTGAATATCTTGTGCAGATCGGAGGTGATGAAGTTGAGCAATTCCTGCAGATGGTAGCGCGCCATGGTGCCGTTGGCGGGCGCGAGCCCGCTCGCCGGCTTCTGATCGGCGAGGTATTGCACGATGGCCGGCCCCTCGGTCAATCTTTCGCCGCTGTCGAGCTCCAGCACCGGCACCTGGCCCTTGGGGTTGACGGGCCAGAAATCGCCGTCGCCGGGCTTGAGCTTCTTGGCCTGGAGATCGACGCGCTGGAGATCGAAGTCATAGCCGGCCTCGCGCAGCACGATGTGCGGCGACAGCGAGCAGGCGCCCTGGGCGTAGTAAAGCTTCATGATCCTCCTCCTTTTCACGGCGGTTGTCGTGGCTCTATCGACAGCAGGTCCATGGATGCGCGGCACCACCGTCACTGCGATTGCGCGGCGATGAAGGCGGTGACGTCGGCGAGCGAGCGGCGCTTCAACTGCGCCTCGAATGCCGCCTCGGCCGGGCCGATGACGGCGTCGAGCGCGCCCTGGATGTGGCGGCCGACGGTGCAGCGGCGATTGGGCTCGTCATGGACGGCGAGGCGATGCTCGTCCTCCATGTCGACGGCGCGGTAGACCTCGAGCAGCGAGATCTTGGCCGCCGGCCGCGCCAATTGCGCGCCGGCGACGCCGGGCGAGGTGCGCACCAGCCCGGCATGGGAGAGCATCGCCAGCACGCGGCGCACGAAGCTGGCATTGGTGCCGACGCTGCCGGCGATGAGATCGGAGGTGATCCGGTCGCCGCCGAGGCGGTCGATCAGCGCCAGCGCATGGACGGCGACGGAAAAGCGGGTGGCGCGGCTCATGGCTGTATCTGTATCAGGTTCAGGTTCAGGGGGCAAGGGGGAATTGTCAGTTGTCAGTTGTCAGTTGTCAGTTGTCAGTTGTCAGTCGTCAGTCGTCAGCCTACTGAAAACTGATAACTGATAACTGACGACTGACGACTGACGACTGACGACTTCACCGTATCTCGCTCGTGAAGGGACGCGCCAGCAGGCCGGCGATGACGGCGTCGATGGCGGCGCCGCGATGCAGGATCGCGTCGACCGCGGCGGTGATCGGCATGTCGACGCCGAGGCGCGCGGCGAGCGCGGCGGCGGCGGCGGCCGAGCTCACGCCTTCGGCGACCGAGCGCCGGCCGGCGAGGATCTCGGCGAGCCCCCGGCCTTCGCCCAGCGCCACCCCCAGCGACTGGTTGCGCGACTGCGGCCCGGTGCAGGTGAGCACGAGGTCGCCGAGACCGCTGAGCCCCATCAGGGTCTCGCTCCGGCCGCCCTTGGCGCGGGCGAGCCGCACCATCTCGGCAAGCCCGCGGGTGATGAGCGCGGCGCGCGCATTGTCGCCGAGGCCGCGGCCCATGACGATGCCGCAGGCGATCGCCAGCACGTTCTTGACCGCGCCGCCGATCTGCACGCCGACGAGGTCGGCGGCGAGATAGGGGCGGAAGCTGCGGGTGCCGAGCGCGGCGATGAGGCGCTCGCCCAGCGCGCGGTCGGCGCTCGCCAGCGTCACCGCGGTGGGAAGCCCGCGCGCCACCTCGCCGGCGAAGGTCGGACCCGACAGCACGGCCAGCGGCGCGTCGGGCAGCGCGTCGGCGACCACCTCGGTCATCAGCGCGCCGCTGCCCTCCTCGATGCCCTTGACGCAGATCACCAGCGGCAGCCCCGCCGGCACCCGGGGCGCCAGCGCGGCAACGAGCGCGCGCAAATGCTGCGCCGGCGCCACCAGCAGCAGCGCCTCGGCGCCGCGCAGGGCCTCATCGAGCGCGCGCGTGGCGGCAATGGCGGGATCGAGCGCTATGCCGGGCAGAAAGAGCGGGTTGACATGGTCGCGGTTGATCGCCGCCACCACCTCTTCCTCGCGCGCCCAGAGCACCACCTCGCGCCCGGCGCGGCGCGCGGTGAGCGCCAGCGCGGTGCCCCAGGCGCCGCCGCCGATGATGCCGATGCGCTGCATCGCCGCTCCTGCCCTAGGAGCCTGTCTCCTCGCTTCGACGGCGCGAGCATACAAGCTTCGTGCGCCGCAACGCCATCCTGCCTCCGTCGCGACGGCGGCCTTGACGGCGTTGCGGCGCTTCGCCCCCCAGCGAGAAGGATTATTTCACCAGCTCGGCGCCGGCCTTGCAGGAGACACCGTCCTGGCCGCCGGTGCCGCCGCTGCAGCCGATGGCGCCGATGAGCTTGCCGGCCTGCACCAGCGGGAAGCCGCCTTCGGAGGCGATGATGCCGTCGAGCGACAGCAAGTAGGGATGGCCGCCGTCGACCGCGTCCTGGAAGACCTTGGTCTCGCGGCGGAAGGTCGCCGCCGCCCGCGCCTTGTGCTGGGCTATCGGGATGGAGGCGTTCTGCGCCCCGTCCATCTTCTCGAAATAGATCAGTTCGCCGGCCGGGCCGACGACGGCGATGTTCAGCTTCCAATTATGCTTGCGCGCCTCGGCCGCGGCCGCGGCGGCGACGCGCTTGGCGTGATCGAGGCCGATCGGCGCGCCGTAGGGAATGTCGAAGGGCATCTGCTCCGGCACCGGCGCCGGCGCCGCCGGCTGTTGCGCAAGCGCACCGCCGGATAGGCCGGCGAGGCAGGCAAGAGCGGCCACCAGGCCAAAACTGTCTTTGCGCATGCTTCCCCCCTCTGGATCTTGGCGTTGTGATTGCCGGCGATCCTAGCCGCGGTCGCGGCGCAACGCCACTGTTTATGCGCTGATCACTTACGCCTTGACGCCGGCGCCGCGGGCGGGCGCCGCGGCGGGATCGAGCGGCCAGCGCGGGCGCGGCGCGAAATCGAGGCCGTCGACGAGGCCGAGGCGCAGGCGCTCGAGCCCCGCCCAGGCGATCATCGCGCCATTGTCGGTGCAGAGCGACGGCGGCGGCGCGCGGAAAGCGAGGCCGCGCCCGGCGGCAAGCGCGGCGAGCCGCCGGCGCAAGGCCGCGTTGGCCGCGACGCCGCCGGCGACGACGAGGCTTTTTGCCGCGGGCCAGGAAGCGCGCAGGAGCGCAATCGCCTGCGCGGCGCGGTCGATCAGGCAATCGCCGATCGCCGCTTGCAGCGAGGCGGCGAGGTCGGCGACATCGCGCGGCGCGAGCGCGCCCGCCGCGTCGGCGAGCGACGCCGCCTGCCGGCCGAGCGCCGTCTTGAGGCCGGAGAAGGAGAAATCGCAGCCGGGCCGGCCCAAGAGCGGGCGCGGCAAAGGAAAGCGCGCGCCGTCGCCGGTCAGCGCCAAGCGCTCGATGGCGGGACCGCCGGGATAGCCCAGCCCCAGCAGCTTCGCGCCCTTGTCGAAGGCCTCGCCGACGGCGTCGTCGATGGTGGTGCCGAGGCGGCGGTAGCGGCCGACGCCCTCGACGACCAGGAGCTGGCAATGCCCGCCGGAGACCAGCAGCAGCAGATAGGGGAAATCGAGCGGCGCCTCCAGCCGCGGCGACAGCGCATGGCCTTCGAGGTGGTTGACGGCCATGAAGGGGATATGGCGGGCGAGCGCGATCGCCTTCGCCTCCATGACGCCGACAAAGACGCCGCCGATGAGGCCCGGCCCGGCGGTGGCGGCGACGCCGGCGAGATCGCCCATGCCGATGCCGGCGGCGGCCAGGGCGCGGGCGATGATGCCGTCGAGATGATCGAGATGGGCGCGCGCCGCCACTTCCGGCACGATGCCGCCATAGGGGCGATGCTCGGCAAGCTGGGAAAGCACGATGTTGGCGCGGATGCGTTCGCCAACATCGCTCACCACCGCCGCCGCCGTCTCGTCGCAGCTCGTCTCGATGCCGAGGATAAACATAGGTCGTCAGTCGTCAGTCGTCAGTCGTCAGTTATCAGTTGTCAGTTATCGGTCGGCGGACCCCAACTGACAACTGACAACTGATCACTGACGACTTCCCCGGCCCCTTCCCTTGCCCGGTTTCAGCGCCTAAAGAGCGCGCCATGGCGAGCCCCCTTCTGCGCATCGGCACCCGCGGCAGCCCGCTGGCGCTTGCCCAGGCGGCGGAGGTGGCGACGCGGCTGGCCAAGGCGCAGCCGGCGCTGGCGGCGCCCGGCGCGATCGAGACGGTGGCGATCAGGACCAGCGGCGACGCCACGACCCAGAGCCTCGCCGCGCTCGGCGGCAAGGGCCTTTTCGCCAAGGAGATCGAGGAGGCGCTGCTGGCGCGGCGCATCGATCTCGCCGTCCATTCGCTGAAGGACCTGCCGACCTTCCTGCCGGCGGGCCTGGCGCTCGGCGCGCATCTGCCGCGCGAGGACCCGCGCGACGCCTGGTTCTCGCCGCGGGCGCCGGGGCTCGGCGCGCTGCCGCCGGGCGCGCGCATCGGCACCTCTTCGCCGCGACGGGAGGCGCAGCTCCGCCATGCGCGGCCGGATGTCGCGATCGTGCCGCTGCGCGGCAATGTCGAGACCAGGCTGCGCAAGCTCGAGGCGGGCGAGGTCGATGCGACGGTGCTGGCGGTGGCGGGCGTCAAGCGGCTGGGCCTTGCCGGGCGCATCACCGCCATCCTCTCGGCCGAGGAGATGCTGCCGGCGGCGGCGCAAGGCGCGATCGGCGTCGAGATCCGCGCAGACGACGCCGCGGCGCGCGCGCTTGCCGCGGCGATTGATGACGCGCCGACCGCGGCGCGCGTGACGGCCGAGCGCGCGGTGCTGGCGGCGCTCGGCGGCTCCTGCCGCACGCCGATCGCGGCGCTGGCCGAGATCGGCGCGGACGGGGCGTTGCGGCTGCGCGCGATGATCCTGCGTCCCGACGGCAGTGAGCGCCTCCTTGCCGAGCGAAGCGGCCCCGCCGCCGCGGCCGTGGCGCTCGGCCAGGACGCCGGCGGCGAGCTGCGCCGGCGCGCCGCGCCGGATTTCTTCGCCGAGGATCGCGCGTGAAAGCGCTGGTGACGCGGCCGGAAGAGGATGCGGCGCCGCTCGTCCGGGCGCTTGACGCGCGCGGCATCGAGACGCTGCTCGCGCCGATGCTCGCCATCGCGCCCTTGCCGGAGGCGGCGCGGCTCCTGGCCGACGCGCTGATCGGCGCGCAGGCGGTGCTTTTCACCAGCGCCAACGGCGCGCGCGTCTTCGCCGCCGCCTCGGCGCGGCGCGAGCTGCCGGTCTTCGCGGTCGGCGACGCCACGGCGGCGGCGGCGCGGCTCGCCGAATTCCGCAGCGTGACCAGCGCCGGCGGCGACGTCGCGACCTTGGCGGCGCTGGCGGCGGCGCGGCTCGCGCCGCAGCACGGAGCGCTGGTGCACGCCGCCGGCAGCGTCACCGCCGGCGATCTCGCCGGCAGGCTCGAGGCGCAAGGCTTCAGCGTGCGCCGCGCGGCGATCTACGAGGCGCGGCCGGCGCGCGCGCTGGCGCCGGACGTCGCCGCGGCGCTCGCCGAGGGCGCGATCGAGCTGGCGCTGTTTTTCTCTCCCCGCACCGCCGCCACCTTTGTTAGGCTCATCGCCGATGCCGGGCTGGCGCCCGCCTGCCGCGCGATGACGGCGCTGGCGCTGAGCCCGGCGGTGGCCGAGGCGCTGGGGGCGCTGGCATGGCGGCGCGTGCTGGTGGCAGGCGCGCCGACGCAAGCGGAGCTGTTGGCGGCGCTCGACGGCCATCGGAGCAGGGGGCGGCAATGAGCGAGCAGCACGGCGATGCCGGCCCGGAGCGCGCGCCGGATCGAATCCCGCAAGCCCCGCCGCCGATCGACGCAAGGGCGAAAGCGCCGCCGCAGCGCCGGCGCGAGCGGCGGCTTTGGCCGGCGCTGCTGCTCCTGGCCGTCGTGGCGGCCGGGGCGATCGCCAGCGCGCCTTATTGGGCGGCCCTCTTGCCCTGGGCGGCGCCCGACGACCGGGCGGAAGCCGCGCTCGGCCAAGTCGAGCGGGAGCTTGCCGACATGGCGCAGCGCCAAGCGGCGCTGACGCAGCGCCTTGCCGGCGTCGAAGAACGGCTCGCCGGCGCGCCCGCCTCCGGCAGCCAGCAAGAGACGGCGGCGGCGCTGCGGCAGCTCGCCGACCGGCTCACCCTCTTGGAGCAGCGCCCGCCGCCGGCCGGCGATCCGGCGCAGCTCGCCGCGCTCGGCGAGACCGCGAGCACGCTCGCCGCCGGCATGACGGAGCTGCGCGCCCGGCTCGACAAGCTCGAAGCGCGCGTCGGCGAGGCCGAAGGCAGCCCTAAAGGCGCGGCGCTGTTGCTGGCGCTGGGGCAGCTCCGCGGCGCGCTCGACAGCGGCCGCCCCTTCGCCGCCGAGCTCGCCCGGGTGAAGGCACTGGCGCGAGACCGGCCGGAGCTCGCCCAGCCCATCGACGCGCTGGCCGGCGCCGCCGCGACCGGCGTCGCCAGCCTCGGGACGCTGATGCAGCGCTTCACGCAAGAGGTGGCGCCCGCCCTGCTGCGCGCGCCGCCGCCGCCGGAGAGCGATGACATCGGCGACCGGATCATGGCGCGGCTGCGCTCGCTTGTCGTCATCCACCGCATCGGCGATGCCCGCGACCCCGTCGAAAGCGCGGTGGAACGCGCCGAGGCGGCGCTTGCCGGCAACGACCTCGCCGGCGCCGTCGCGGCGCTCGAAGCGCTGCCGGCACGCGAAGCCGCCCCCGCCCAGGGCTGGCTCGCGGCGGCGCACCAGCGCCTTGCCGCGGCCGAAGCGGCGGGCCGGCTCGATGCCGGGATCAGCGCGCGGCTGGCCGGCGGGGCGGCGCCGGAGCATTGATGCGCAGCTTTCCCGCGATCATCATCATCGCCCTCATCGTCATCGGCGCGGCCTATCTCGCCGCCCAGCCCGGCAGCGTCGTGCTCACCTGGGAAGGCCGGCACATCTACACCAGCGTCGCGCGGCTGGCGCTCGGCGTCGTGCTGCTCGCCATGCTGGCGGCGGCGCTCTTCCACCTGCTGCGCAAGCTGCTGGGCGGCCCGCGCGCCTTCCTGAGGGCGCGGCGCGAGCGGCGGCGGCGCGAAGGCTATCGCGCGCTGACGCAGGGCATGGTGGCGGTGGCGGCGGGCGATGCCGAGGAAGCCGGGAAATTCGCGCGCAAGGCCGACGTGCTGCTGGCGGAGCCGCCGCTCACCCTGCTGCTCTCGGCGCAAGCGGCGCAGCTCAGCGGCGACGAGCAGGCGGCGGCCAAGTATTTCCAGGCGATGCTCGAACGGCCGGAGACCGAGTTCCTGGGGCTGCGCGGCCTCGTCATGCAGGCGCTGCGCGCCGGCGACGAGCCGGCGGCGCTCGAGCTCGTCGAGCGCGCGCGCCGGCTCAGGCCGCGGACGCCCTGGGTGATGTCGAGCCTCTACGAGCTGCAGGCGCGCGCCGGCAAATGGTCCGAGGCGGAGACGACGCTTGCCGAGGCGGTCAAGCGCAAGGCGCTCACGGAAGCGGCGACGCGCCATCACCGCACCGTGCTGCTGCACGAACGCAGCCGCGCCGCCGAGGCGGCGGGCGCGCAGCGCCAGGCGCTGCTGCTCGCGGCCGAGGCGCATGGCGCGGAGCTGGGCTTTGCGCCGGGCGCGGTTCATTACGCCGGGCTGTTGCGCGTCGGTGGCCGGACGAAGCATGCGGCGCGCGCGCTCGAAGCGTCCTGGCGCGCCGCGCCGCATCCCGATCTCGCCGAGGCGTGGCTGACGCTCCTTGCCGACGAGACGCCGGTGGCGCGCGTCAAGGAGACGGAGCGGCTGGCGAGCGCCCATCCCGACCACGTCGAGAGCCGCCTCGCGCAGGCGCGCGCGGCGCTGGCGGCGCGGCTCTGGGGCGAGGCGCGCCGGCATCTGGAGGCGCTGGGCGCCAGGCTCGGCGACGGCGCGGCGCCGGTGAGCCCGCGCATCTGCCGGCTGATGGCCGAGCTCGAAGAGGCGCAGCACGAGAACATGGCCGCGGCGCGCGCCTGGCTCGGCCGCGCGGCGACGACGACGGCGCTCGATCCCGCCTGGGTGTGCGGCGCCTGCGGCGGCGAGAGCGCGGGGTGGAGCGCGCTCTGTCCCCATTGCCGCGCCTTCGCCAGCCTTGCCTGGCGCCTGCCCGGCGGCAGCGCCCAGCGGCTGTCGGCGCCGGCGCCGAGCCTGATGCCAGCCTTGCCGGTGCCGGCGCCCTCGATCGAAGCCCCGCCGCAGGCGCGGTTGACTGCCGGAGAGAGGCGGATGTAAGGTCCGTCGCCCCGGGATAAGCCGACGTAGCTCAGCGGTAGAGCAACTGATTCGTAATCAGTAGGTCCGCAGTTCGAACCTGCGCGTCGGCACCGGCTTTGCGCAGATTGCCTCAATTGGTATTACACTAAACAGTAGACGCTGTCTCAGACCTAGGCACCAGCACCAAGAACTAAAAATCCAACTCCGCTAGATCATTGCGATCATTTTGGATCTTGACTTAATTCCGAGTCGGGGTGTCGGGTTATTAGCTAGCTTGCGGGCTGTTGCCAAATCGAGGACAGCACATGACAAATGATGGATCCGCAAATTCTAAATGGCTGCCGGTCATAGGACGAGCACTTGCATACCTTTGCATGAAATCGGAGTCGGCCGAACATAATAGCCTGCAACAGAGAGCGCAGTTCCTAGAGGGTTTGGGCCTTAGCCGAGCTGATGCGGCATCTATGTTAAATACGACACCAGCGTCTCTCACCGAGTTGCACCGACAAGCTAGGCAGAAAAGGGGGAAACGTGGCACAGCGAAGGCGAAAACCAAAAAGCGGCGCCGCTGAAGGGGATCGCGCTGCCTCCGCGACAGATAAGATCGCAAGCCTCTTGGCGCTGTTGGCGACGCAAGGTATGGAAACAGATGAGGCAGCCATAAAACTCGACGCGATCGGCTTCAGTGCGCAGGAAATCTCTCTGTTGCTTGGCGTAAATTTGAATTATGTGAACGTTGCCAAGCATAGGAAAAATAAAAAGCCTAGAAAGAAGATCATAAAAGCAACCAAGAAGGTCTGATGGCGAAAATCAACCAAGCTCTGTTGGAGCGGCTAGCCGAAAGACTGAACGTAACGAAAGGGCGTGTTTACGCGCTCATACAGCAGATTTCTGCAACGAATCGTGTTCCCCGTCATTTAGGCGCGCTGCTCCTTGCTGGTGATAATGGCATCAGCATCCAGAAGTACGCTTCAGCGCAAGACCTTGCCGACTTACGCGGCATACCAAATCACACACCCGTTACAATAAATGCATTGCCGACATCCTCTGCACCGGACCGCGCGTTTCCACGAAAAAGGGGGAACAAAAAAGTTGCAAAACCGAAGGAGAATACCGTTTTCGTTGTGCACGGACGCGACACGAAGCTGCGCGATTCCATGTACGAACTGCTAGGTGCGCTCGGGTTAAAAGCGCAAGAGTGGGGCCACGCCATTCGTGCGGCTCGTAAAGGAGCCAATCCATACGTCAACGACGCTGTTACCAAGATCATGGAACAGGCGCAAGCAATCGTCGTCATACTCTCGCCAGACGACGAGGTGAGACTCAAACCACAGTTTGTCTCTCGTGGTGAGCGCAGAACAGAGGGCAAAGCGCAAGGACAAGCACGGGCTAATGTGATCTTCGAAACTGGAATCGCGATTGGCACTCATCATGAGAAAACACTCATAGTGCAGATCGGGAATGTCAAGTCCTTCACCGACATTGGCGGGATGCATATTTTGCGCCTTACGGGGTCTGATCAATCACGCAACGAGTTTGCCAATCGGCTTGCCAATCTCGGCTGCAAAATTGATCGCGACGGGGATCATTGGCTGCGAGCAGGTAAGTTTATACCGACAGAACAAAAAGCTAAGGGTACTAGCCGAAGACCACGGCGCAATGGAATTAAAGGTGAATTAAAGGGACATGAATTAAAGGGACATAATACTTAATTCCGCGAGGCGCCGTTAATTAAGTATTGTGTCCCCGAAACTCCGAACGCCTTCCGTGGGAATTCATTTCCATATCCGATCGCCGAAATATATGGTCATGCGATTTTCCCGTGGCAGGCGGGCGCCTGCCGCCGGTGCGTCGATAAGGAAAGGCCCGAACATGCCGCGCGCGCTGTTGTTTGATACCTTCGGCACCATCGTCGACTGGCGCGCCAGCCTGATCGACGAGCTCGCCGCCTTCGGGCACAGGCGGAATATTTCCGCCGACTGG
>DASPSJ010000021.1:0-4936 GCA_035623985.1 Allostellaceae bacterium
GGCGACTCGCCAGCCGCCGAGCGCCGCGACCTCGATGCCCGGCGCCAGCGCGCCGAGCCGCTCGCGGCGCAGCCGGAACCAGGTGGCGAGGCTCGCCTGCGGATCGATGTCGATGATCGCGACGCGGCTGGTCGCCGCCCAGGCCAAGGCGAGATGCGCCGCCAGCGTCGTCTTGCCGGCTCCGCCCTTCTGCTGCGCGATGGTGATGATCTTCGCCGCCATGATCGTCGCTCCCCCGAAGGTTCGACGCGTGCCCGGCGCGTCCGGGCGAGGCGATTTGCCTCGTCCGTCCCGTCGCCACTATACCATATCCTGTCGCGCCATGACCGCCGAGCTTGCTCCCGCCGTGACGGAACGTCTCACCCCGGCCGATCTCGACCGCGCGGCGGAATTGCTGCGCGCGGGCGCGCTGGTCGCCTTTCCGACCGAGACGGTCTATGGCCTCGGCGCCGACGCGACCAACGCGCAGGCGGTGGCGGCGATCTTCGCGGCCAAGGCGAGGCCGCGCTTCAACCCTCTCATCATCCATGTCATCGACGAAGCCGCGGCGCGCCTTCTGGCGGTCTTCGACGCGCGCGCGGGGCTGCTCGCGCAGCGCTTCTGGCCGGGCCCGCTCAGCCTCGTCCTGCCGCGCGCCCCGGGCTGTCCCGTGCCGCTGCTGGCGAGCGCCGGGCTCGACAGCCTGGCGCTGCGCGTGCCGGCGCATCCGCTGCCGCGTGCGCTCATTCGCGCCGTGGGCCGGCCGATCGCCGCGCCCAGCGCCAACCGCTCCGGCCGCGTCAGCCCGACCACCGCCGCGCATGTGCTCGACGAGCTCGACGGCCGCATCGCCGCGGTGCTCGATGGCGGGCCGTGCCGGGTCGGGCTCGAATCGACGGTGATCGATCTGACGACGCCGCGGCCGATGCTGCTGCGGCCGGGCGGCCTCGCGGCCGAGGCGATCGAAGAGGTCGTGGGTCCGCTCGAGCGCGCGCCGGCAAGCGGCGGGGCGCCGCGCTCGCCCGGCCTGCTGGCGCGCCACTATGCGCCGGCGCTGCCGCTGCGGCTCGAGGCGAAGGACGCGCGGCCGGGCGAAGCGCTGCTCGCTTTCGGGCCGCGCGCGCCGCGCGGCGCCAAGGCGGTGCGCTGGCTGTCGCGCAAGGGCGATCTTGCCGAGGCCGCGGCCAATCTCTTCGCCGCGCTGCGCTCGGTCGACCGGCCGGACTACACGGGGATCGCCGTGATGCCCATACCCGCGCATGGGCTCGGCCTCGCCATCAACGACCGGCTACGGCGAGCGGCGCATCAGGCGCATTAAATAAAAGTGTCACCGATCGGACGAAAGACCGTAGAATCTGCTTGTGTTGCCTATACGAAAAAGAGTAAGACGTTCCTCTATTGCTACCGTGCCGGATATCGGCGCAGCTTCATGATGGCGAGAACATGGCGCAGAAACCCGCCCGCAGGCACAAGCAACCGGCCTCCACCGATCTGCTCGTCGGCAACCGGCTGCGCTATGCGCGACAACTCACCGGCACCAGCGAAGCGGCGCTTGCCCGTATCTTAGGCGTCAGCGTGCGGACAATCAAAGACTATGAGAGCGGACGGCGCCGGCTGGGCGCGGTGCATCTGGCGGCGACGGCGGCAGCCATCGAAGTCTCGCTCGCCTTCTTCTTTGAAGAAGATCTGCCGGTGATGACGCTCGAAGCCGGCGACCCGACGGTCCTCACCCCCAAAGAAGCCTATATCCTCCGCCAATTCCGCAGCTTGGAACGGGATCGGCAGGACGAAATCTTCGAGCTGGTCCAGCTCATGGTCCAGCCGAACGACTGCCTGGATTAGGAGCCCGTCCGGGCCATGCGCGGGGGACTTCTCATCGACGAGAGCGGACGCCTCTGGCCGGAGGAGTCACGCGAGCTGATGCGGCGCCTGGATTATCGGGGCTCCTCGCGCGCCTTCATTCTCCACGCGATCGATCTCGGCTGCATCCATCTAAAGCCGAACGAGAGCGGCATCCGCGTCGCGCTCAGCGCCGGCGCCTTCGGCCGCCGGGCGCTTGCGGCGGCGCTTTACGCGCTTGCCGCGCGCGCGCCGCGCCAGATCCTGCTCGCCGCGCTGGCGAGCGGAGCGTGGAGCTATCGCATTTTTGCCTCCATCGCCGATTTCGGCGCGCATGCCGAAGACCTCGCCGCCGGACGGCCCGGCGCCACCCAGCGGTTTCTCGCCATAGAAAAGCCCGAGCCCGCCCTCGCCGCCTGGCCGACGTTCAGAAAGGCGCTGCCGGTGGTGCGCCTGTGGCGGAAGAACCGCGGCGAGCTGTCCGAGGATCTCGCGCCGACCCTGATGAGCGCCGGCCTCTTTGACCGCAGCCTCCTCGCTCGCGGCGCGGGAGCGCAACTGGTCTGGGAACATTTTGGCGCCGGCTTCACCGGCGTATACCAGCCCTGCGAAAGCCTGCTGCAGGTAGGCCGCGATGTCCATGAGTTCTGCGATGCGGCTTACGGCGCTTGGACCGCCGAAAGCTACGCCCGGACGTTTGCCGGATCGCGGCTTCGGCTAGACACGTGCGATGCTACATTTCAGACGCCGCGCGCAAGCTACATCCGAGCGCGCTATGACCGCATCTTGATGCCGTGGACCTATCGATCCCAAAAATCGGTCGTCCTAGCGATTTCGATCAGAAGGGCAATGGCCTCGATTGCATGATCGGCGAAAGCACCCGCACGCTTTCGCGTCTTCCGCGCGCGTCTTCCTCTATACTTAAAGTACGGAACGGTGTAGCGTAACGACATTATCTGGCCGCTGGCGGAGAGAGGGGCGTGAGCGCGACGGATTCCCCGCGCAGGAAGTCCACCGCGCATCGACGCAGCGCAAAAGAGCGCTCGACCCCGACGGACATGCTCATCGGCCAGCGGCTGCGCTCGGCGCGCGCCTTTCTCGGGCTCAGCCAAAAGGCGCTTGGCGCCGCGTTGGGCGTGAGCTTTCACGCCATCAACAAATACGAGACGGGGCGCAACAGCATCAGCAGCGCTCGTCTTGCCGCCGCCGCGCAGGTGCTCCAGGTGCCGTTGTCCTATTTCTTCGAGGCGAACCCGCCGGGGCAAGCGCCGGAGCCCGGCGTGCCGACGGTCCTGTCGCCCATCGAGATGCGCGTAGTCCGTTATTTCCGTGGTATAAAGCCGGAATTGCAGGATGATATCTTTCAGCTCATGCGACGCATGAGCCTGGGGAATACGAAGCGCGCGGAGTAGCGAGGGATGCTCGGCGGAATTCTCGTCGACGAGAAAGGGCGGATCTGGCCCGAAAGCGCTTCGGAGCTGGGGCGGCGCATCGGCCATCGCGGCTCATTCCTGGATCTCCCCGCCCATGCCGTGCGTCGCGGCCTGATCCATATCGTCCCCAAGGGCAACAAGATACGCGTGTCGCTTTGCGCCGGGCGCTTCAGCTTCTCGGCGCTCGCCGGCACTTTGCACGCACTACACGAGGAGGCGCCAAGACGCATTCTTCTCGCCGTGCTCTCGGGCGAGGAATGGAGCTACGCCATCTGCTCCAACGTCGCCGAGCTTGCGGCGCGTGCGGAGGACATCGCCAACGAAAAGCCGTTTCGGCGCCGCCCCTGGCTTGCCATAGAGATAAGCAATCAAACCTTCGTCAATTCACCAACCTCCAATCGCGCCGCACCACTCCTCCGACTGTGGCAGGAGACGCGCGGACGCATGCCGGAGAATTTGCTTGGCCACCTCCGCGAAGCAGGACTTCTCGCCCGCAGCGTGGTGGCACGGCCTCACGGCGCCTCTTCTCGGCTGGTCATCGAGTATTTCGGTTGCGGCTTTACCGCCATGATGAAGCCTTGCAAAAGCCTGCTCCTCGTCGGCCGCGACCTCGGCGACGACTACGATCAAGGATATGGCGGCTGGGTGGCGGAGACCTACGCCCGCGCTTTATCCGAACGCCGCTTGCGTCTCGCCTTCATCGACGCGACTTTCCAAGTATCGGAGGGGCGGACCATCAGGGCCCGCTATGACCGTGCGCTCATACCATGGTCCAGAAAGTCGGGCGAGCTGTTCGTTCTGGGCATCTCCATCAATCGTTCTCTCTCGGTCGTCTCCTGAGTGATAAGAGCGATCATGTCCCACAGCATCCTGTCGGCCGTCATCCACATGATGACGGCGGGGAAATCCTCGCGGAAGCTGATGCGAGAGATCAACCCCGGCTCGACCGTGTATGGCCCGGAGGCGTGCGGCACGATCCCGGCGAGTTTCGCCTCGACGAAGGCAAAGATATAGTCCGGCGCCCAGCGGGTGTAGCCGTAGGCGCGGGCGATGCGCGGCACGATCCGGACAAGCCCGCGGCGGCGCCAGTCGGGATGGGTCCATAGCGCGCCGCCAAACATCGCGCGTCCGGTCATGCGCTTGCCGATCGGCGCTGTGATCACCATGGATTCGCCCGCCGCGATATGGGGCTCCGGATCCGCATAGAACAGACGCAGCGAGCAAACTTCCTCCTCGAGCGTCGTACTGGGCCAGACGAAAAGCCGCTGGGCGTGGGTCGCCACCGTCATTCCAGTGTCGTCCACCGCTTCCACCCAGAACGAAGCATCAGGCCGAAGCCGGCTATGGGCCGGGTCGAATGCCGGCTGCATCGGCTTCCAGCTTGATTGGTGGCGGCGGTTGAGCTCCATCAGCCGGCGGAAATCGCTGTGGATGCGAATCCGCACGCCGGCTCGGCGCGCGATTTCGTCGGCGACGACGAAATAACGATGAAGCAGCTCGTGCGGCCCATGGACGATGGTGATCTGGTCAAGCAATGAATCATAGAGATCAAGCATATTGTTCCCCCAATGTGCGTATGGTGCCCAGGCACCGAACACACGATTGTGTAGAGCGAATGGTTTACAAACTCGCCAATGGATCTAATCGCCGGCGGCGGGCAGGCCCCGGGGCCGCCCGTCCTTGCC
>DASPSJ010000095.1:0-82922 GCA_035623985.1 Allostellaceae bacterium
GCGGTCGAGACCGTGCGGTCGTAGCGCTCGTAAAGCCCCATCGCCAGGCGTAGCTGGCGCAGGTCCGCTTCGACCGCCGAGGCCATATCCGGATATTGAAGCTTGCAAGCGAGCCGGCTGCCGTCGAGCGCGACCGCGCGATGCACTTGGCCGAGCGAGGCGGCGCGCGCCGCGTCGTGCTCAAAGCTCTTGAAACGCCGTTCCCAGTTGGGCCCGAGCTCGCCCATCATCCGCCGACGGACAAACGGCCAGCCCATTGCCGGCGCGTTCGACTGCAGCTGGATCAACTCGCGGACGTATTCATCGGGAAGAGCATCGGGGATGGTCGCCAGAAGTTGCGCGACCTTCATCAGCGGCCCCTTGATGCCGCCGAGCGCCGCCTTGAGGTCGGCGGCATGCCGCGCGCGGTCGATCGGCATGCCGAGATAGCGCGCACCGGCGAGCCGCGCGGCGAGCCCGCCCATGGCGGTCGAGACCCGCGCGTAGCGCCAGACGCGGCCGCCGAGATTGTCGCTTTCGGCCACTTCTGCCTCAGCCCATCGCCTCGAGCTCGTCGATGAAGCCCGCGATCACCGTGAGGCCCTTCTGCCAGAAGCCGGGGTCGCCGGCATCGAGGCCGAAGGGCGCCAGCAGCTCCCGGTGGCGCTTGCTGCCGCCGGCGCGCAGCATGTCGAGATATTTCTCGGCAAAGCCGGGCGCCGCGCCCTGATAGACCGCATAGAGCGAGTTCACCAGGCAGTCGCCGAAGGCATAGGCGTAGACATAGAACGGCGTGTGGATGAAATGCGGGATATAGGTCCACCAGTGGCGATAGTCCGGCTCCAGCGCGATCGCCGGGCCGAGGCTCTCGCCCTGCACCGCCAGCCAGATCTCGCCGATGCGCTCCGCGGTCAGCTCGCTTTGCCGGCGCTCGTCATGGACGCGGCGCTCGAACTCGACGAAGGCGATCTGGCGCACCACCGTGTTGAGCATGTCCTCCACCTTGGAGGCGAGCATGATCTTGCGCCGGCGCGGATCGGTCTCGGCGCCGAGCAGCGCGCGGAAGGTCAGCATCTCGCCGAAGACCGAGGCGGTCTCGGCGAGCGTCAGCGGCGTGTCCGACATGAGCTGGCCCTGCCGGCCGGCGAGCACCTGATGCACCCCATGGCCCAGCTCGTGCGCCAGCGTCATGACGTCGCGCGTCTTGCCCTGATAGTTCAGCAGCAGATAGGGATGCGCGCTCGGCACCGTTGGATGGGCGAAGGCGCCGGGCGCCTTGCCCGGCCGCACCGGCGCGTCGATCCAGCGATTGGCGAAGAAGCGCCGGCCGATATCGGCAAGCTCGGGCGAGAAGGCGGCATAGGCGCCGAGCACGATGCGCTCGGCCTCGGGCCAGGGGACGATCGCGTCGTCCTGCTCGGGCAGCGGCGCGTTGCGGTCCCAATAGGGCAGCGCCGCGACGCCGAACCAGCGCGCCTTCAGCCGGTAATAGCGGTGCGACAGCGCCGGGTAGGCGGCGCGCACCGCGGCAATCAGCGCGTCGACCACCTCGTCCTCGACGAAATTGCCGAGGTTGCGCGAGGAGATCGGTCGCGGGAAATGGCGCCAGCGGTCCTCGATTTCCTTGTCCTTGGCGAGCGTGTTGGTGATGAGCGCGAAGAGCCGCGCGTTCCGGCCGAGCACCTCGCTGAGCGCCTTGGCGGCGCGCCGGCGCTTGCCGGGGTCGGTCTCGGACAAGAGATGCAGCGCCTCGGCGCTGGTAAGCTCCTTGCCGTCGACGGCAAAGCGCAGACCCGCCATGGTCTCGTCGAAAAGCCGCATCCAGGCGGCGCGGCCGGCGACGTATTTCTCGTGCAGCAGCTTCTCGATCTCGTCGGCGAGCTGATGCGGGCGGAAGGCGCGGGTGTCGCGCAGCCAGGGCGCGTAGCGCCTGAGATCCGGGCTTTCGATCTTCGCCGCGAGATCGCCCTCTTCGATCCGGTTGAGCTCCAGCGTGAAGAACAACAGCACGGTGCCGACGGCGTTGACCTTCTCCTGCATGTTTTGGAAGAAGCGGCCGGTCTCGGCATCCTCCATGTTGCCGGCATAGATCAGCGCGGCGTAGCTCATGATGCGGCCGAGCGTCTCCTGCAGGCGCTCGTATTCAGCGATCGCCGCGCCCAGCGCCGCGCCCGAGAGCGCCGCCAGCCCGCCGGCATAGCGCGCGCGGAACGCCGCCGCCCGCGCTTCGCTGTCGGCGAGGTCGCGCCTCAACTCGGCGCTGTCGCGGCCGGGATAGAGGTCGCGCAGATCCCATTCCGGCAAGGCGCCCAGGGCGCGCTCCGCCGCGGCGGTGGGGGGCTTTTCGTCGGGCTGCGAGGCCATCGCTCTCTCCATGGGGGTTGCCGCGTCAGCATATGGCTCTTGCCGGCCGCGTCGCCAATCAGCCGGCTATTCCGCCGCGGCGGCAAAACCCTTACAACAGCCAAAGAGTCGCAGCCGGCGCAGCAGGGCGCCGGAGCGGGGGGAAACCATGGATTACCACACCTGCCCCAACCTCGCCGCCATGTTCTTCGAGCAGGCGGCGGCGAAGGGGGATCGGCCGTTCCTGTGGGCAAAGCGCGACGGCGTCTACAAGGCGGTTTCCTGGCGCGCCGCGGCGGAGCAGGTGCGGGTGCTCGCCCGCGGTCTGCGCAGCCTCGGCGTCGCCCGCGGCGACCGCGTCGGCCTTGTCGCCGAGAACCGGCCGGAATGGACGATCGCCGACCTTGCCATCATGACGGCGGGCGCAATCACCGTGCCGGCCTATACCACCCATACGGTGGAGGATCACCGCCACGTGCTGTCCAACAGCGGCGCCCGCGCGGTCATCATCTCCACCGCGGCGCTCGCCCACCGCGTCATGCCGGCGGCCGACCAGATCTCGACCATCGCCGCCATCATCACCATGGAGCCGCTCACCCGCGGCCAGCTCTCCCATGCGGAGGTCTATTCCTGGGCGGAGGTGATGGCGCGCGGCGCGGCGCTTGCCGAGGATGTCGACGCCTGGGTCGCGGCGACCGGGCGCGACGATATCGCCTGCCTCATCTACACCTCCGGCACCGGCGGCGTGCCCAAGGGCGTGATGACCACCCATGCCAACATCTTCGCCAACGCCTACGGCGCCTTCCGGCTGTTGCAAACCCTCGGCCTCGGCGAAGACGTCTTCCTCTGCTTCCTGCCGCTGTCGCATTCCTACGAGCACACCGCCGGGATGATGTTCCCGATCTCCGTCGGCGCCGAGATCTATTTCGCCGAAGGCGCCGAGATGCTCGCCCTCAACATGCAGGAGGCGCGCCCCACCATCATGACCGCGGTGCCGCGTCTCTACGAGACCATGCATCAGCGCATCCTGCGCGGCATCGAGCGCCAGAGCGGGCTTAACCGCCGCCTCTTCGAGTTGGCGATCCGTCTCGGCGGCAAGCGGATCGAGGATCCCAGGAGTCTCACGCTTGCCGACCGCCTCCTCGACCTCGTCGCGGCGCTGCTGGTCCGGCGCAAGGTGCGCCAGCGCTTCGGCGGCCGGCTCAAGGCGATGGTCTCGGGCGGCGCGCCCTTGAACGCGGAGATCGGCCGCTTCTTCCTCTCGCTCGGCGTCAGGCTGCTGCAAGGCTACGGCCAGACGGAGGCCTCGCCGGTGATCAGCGCCAACCCGCCGCGGCGCATCAAGATCGACACGGTCGGACCGGCGCTCGAAGGCGTCGAGGTGCGCATCGCCGAGGACGGCGAGATCCTGGTGCGCGGCCCCGTCGTCATGAAAGGCTATTGGAACGATCCCGAGGCGAGCGCGCGGGCGCTCGCCGGCGGCTGGCTGCACACCGGCGACGTCGGCGAGATCGACAGCGACGGCTATATCCGCATCACCGACCGCAAGCGCGACTTCATCAAGAATTCCGGCGGCGAGATGCTGTCGCCGGCGCGCGTCGAGGGCTATCTCACGTTGCAGCCCGAGATCGGCCAGGCGATGGTGTTCGGCGACCGCCGCCCTTATCTCGTCGCCGTCATCGCACCCAACGGCGATTTCCTCGAGGGCTTCGCCCGCCGCCGCGGGCTTGCGCCGGACCTCGCCGCGCTCGCCGGCGACGGCGAGCTGCGCCGGGTGATCGCCGCCGCCGTGGCGCGGGTCAATGCCGATCTCTCGCCGGTCGAGCGCGTGCGCCACTTCATCATCGCCACCGAGCCCTTCAGCACCGCCAACGGCCAGATGACGCCCACGCTCAAGATCAAGCGCCACGCCATAAGGCGCGTCTACGGCGAAGCGCTGATCGCGCTCTACGACGGCAAGTGAGTGCGCGAAGCGCCGTTAAGAAAGAATCACCACGGAGAAGACACGGAGGTCATGGAAGAGTATTTAGGCGCGCCTCTCCTTTTTCTCCGAGCCTCCGTGGTGAACCTCTTAAGCGATGGCTTCGTCACAAGCGATGATAATTCCGGTACCACGCGACGAAGCGCGGCAGCCCGTCATCGATCGGCGTCGTCGGCCGGAAGCCGAGGTCGCGCGTCGTCTCGCTGATGTCGGCGTAGGTCGCCGGCACGTCGCCGGGTTCCATCGGCGCCAGCTCGATCGCCGCCTTGCGGCCGAGCGCCGCCTCGATGAGCGCCACGAAGCGCGTGAGCTTCTCGCTGCGGTGATTGCCGAGATTGTAGAGCCGATAAGGCGGCGCGCCGTCATCGGCCGGCGGCCGGTCGAGCGCGGCGAGGACGCCCGAGACGATGTCGTCGATATAGGTGAAATCGCGCTGCATGTCGCCGCGATTGAAGAGCCGGATGGGCCGGCCGGCGAGGATCGCCTCGGTGAAGATCCAGGCCGCCATGTCCGGCCGCCCCCAGGGACCGTAGACCGTGAAGAAGCGCAGCGCCGTCGTCGGCAGGCGGTAGAGATGGGCGTAGCAATAGCCCATCAGCTCGTCCGCCTTCTTGGTGGCGGCGTAGAGCGAGCGCGGCGTGTCGACGGGATCGGCAATGGCGAAGGGCAGCTTGGTATTGCCGCCATAGACCGAGGAGGAGCTGGCGAAGACCAGATGCCGCAGGCGCGGCAGGCGCCGGCAGGCTTCCAGCACCTCGAGCTGGCCCGCGATGTTGGCGCTGACATAGGCGTGCGGATTGACCAGCGAGTAGCGCACGCCGGCCTGCGCCGCGAGATGGAGAACCCGGTCGGTCGCGGCCTCGCGCGCCAGCAGCGCGCCGAGCGCGCCGCGCTCGGCGATGTCGAGGTGGTGAAAGCTGAACTCCGGGAAGCGGGCAAGCTCGGCCAGCCGCGCCTCTTTCAGCGTCACCGCGTAATAGTCGTTGAGATTGTCGACGCCGATCACCCGCTCGCCGCGCTCGAGCAGGGCCTTGCTGGCGCTGAAGCCGATGAACCCCGCGGCGCCGGTGACGAGCACGCTCATGGGGCCGCGGTATAGCCCGCGCGCCGCCGGAAATCACCTGCCGCCCGGCCGGGGCGCCTACCCTCATTCCGCGACCGCAACCGCCCCCTGACAACCGCTTCCCTCTCGCCTAAGCTGCCGCCAAAGAGCCCCGGGGAGGACCGCCATGAGGAGCTACGACGTCGTCGAATTCGGCGCGCCGCTCAAGCCCAGCGACAAGCCGACGCCGAAGCCGCAGGGCACCGAGGTGCTGCTGCGCACGCTCGCCGCCGGCGTCTGCCACAGCGATCTCCACATCTGGGAGGGCTGGTACGATCTCGGCGGCGGCAAGAAGCTCACCATCAGGGATCGCGGCTTGCAGCCGCCGCTCACCATGGGCCACGAGATCGTCGGCGAGGTGGTGGCGCTGGGTCCCGCGGCGAGCGGCGTCAAGCCCGGCGACAGGCGCCTGGCGCATCCCTGGATCGGCTGCGGCGACTGCGCGGTGTGCCGGCGCGGCGAGGAGCAGCTTTGCGCCGCGCCGCGCTTTCTCGGCGTGCAGAAGCCCGGCGGCTATGCCGATCACGTGCTGGTGCCGCATCCTCGCTACCTGCTCGATCTCGGCGCGCTCAGCCCGGCGCAGGCGGCGCCCTACGCCTGCTCCGGCGTCACCGCCTTCGGCGCCTTGAAGCGCGTCGGCGAGGCGGTCTTCAAGGAGCAGCCGATCCTGGTGATCGGCGCGGGCGGGCTCGGCCTCATGTGCCTTTCCCTGTTGCAGGCTCTGGGCGGGCTCGGCGCCGTGGTCGCCGACATCGACCCGGCCAAGCGCGCCGCCGCGCTCGCGGCGGGAGCCGTCGCAGCCGTCGATGCCGGCGCTCGCGACGCGGTGCAGCAGGCGCAGGCGGCGGCCAAGTCGCCGATCGGCGCCGCCATCGATTTCGTCGGCGCCTCCGCCACGGCGCGGCTCGGCATCGACGCCATCGCCAGGGGCGGCAAATACGTCATCGTCGGCCTCTTCGGCGGCGACATAACCCTGAGCCTGCCGCTGCTGCCGATGCGCGCCATCGCCGTGCAGGGCTCTTATGTCGGCAGCCTCGCCGAGATGCAGCAGCTTCTGGCGCTGGTCGCCACCGGCAAGGTGCCGCCGGTGCCGATCGACCAGCGCCGGCTCGAGCAGGCGAGCGCCGTGCTCGAGGAGTTGAAGGCCGGCCGCATCATCGGCCGCGCCGTGCTGACGCCGTGACACGTCCCAGATCGGAGGAAGACATGATTCGCACTGCTATTGCCACTGCCTGCATCGCGCTGCTGCTCGCGCCGGCCGCCGCCCGGGCGCAGATTTCCGACGACGTCGTCAAGATCGGCGTGCTCAGCGACATGAGCAGCCTCTATTCCGACGGCACCGGCAAGGGCTCGCTGCCGGCGGCGCAGATGGCGATCGCGGATTTCGGCGGCACCGTGCTGGGCAAGCCGATCGAGCTGATCTCCGCCGACCACCAGAACAAGCCCGATGTCGGCGCCAGCATCGCCCGGCAGTGGTACGACCAGGACAAGGTCGACGTCATCGTCGACGTGCCGACCTCTTCGGTGGCGCTGGCGGTGCAGCAGATCGCCAAGGAGAAGAACCGGGTCCTCCTGATCTCGGGCGGCGGCACCTCCGATCTCACCGGCCCCGCCTGCTCGCCGGTGGGCGTGCACTGGAGCTATGATACCTATGGGCAGGCCCACGTCGCCGGCAAGGCGATGGTCGAGCGCGGCGACGATACCTGGTTCTTCATCACCGCCGATTACGCCTTCGGCCACGCGCTGGAGCGCGATACCGCCGATGTCGTGAAGGCCTCGGGCGGCCGGGTGCTCGGCAGCGTCAACGTGCCGCTCAACACTCCTGATTTTTCATCCTTCCTGCTGCAGGCGCAGGCGTCGGGCGCCAAGGTGGTGGCGCTCGCCAATGCCGGCGGCGACACCCAGACGGCGATCAAGCAGGCGGCCGAGTTCGGCCTGCAGAGGAGCGGACAGAAGCTGCTGGCGCTGCTCATCCAGATCACCGACATGCACAGCATCGGCCTCGAGACGGCGCAGGGCATGATCCTGGCCGAAGCCTTCTACTGGGACCGCGACGACGAGGCGCGCGCGTTTTCCAAGCGCTTTTACGACAAGACGCACTTCATGCCGACCACGATCCAGGCCGGCGTCTATTCCGTGGTGATGCATTACCTGAAGGCGGTGAAGGCCGCCGGCACGGACGAGGCCAAGGCGGTGGTGGCGAAGATGCGCGCGCTGCCGATCGATGACTTCTTCGCCAAGAACGGCCGGCTGCGCCCGGACGGCCGCATGGTCCACGACATGTATCTGATGCAGGTGAAGACGCCGGCGGAGTCCAAGGGCGAGTGGGATCTCTACAAGATCCTGGCGACGGTGCCCGGCGAGCAGGCCTTCCGCCCGATGAACCAGGGCAACTGTCCGCTGGTGGCCAAGGATTAGCCGGCCGCGGAAAGCCGAAGCGCCTTGACGCCGCGCAGCACGAAGCTGTCGCTCCAGTCCGGGCGCTCCTCGGCGAGCGCCAGTCGCGGCAGGCGGCGCAGCAGCGCGCCGATGCCGATCTCCGCCTCGAGCCGCGCCAGCGGCGCGCCGAGGCAGAAATGCGGGCCGTAGCCGAAGGCGAGGTGGCGGCCGTCGCCGCGCGCGAGGCGGAAGCGCTCGGGCTCGGCGAAGATCTCGGGATCGCGGTTGGCGGCGTTGAGGAGAAGGAAGAGGCGGTCGCCGCGCCGAACCCGGCGCGGCTCGCCCGCGGCGCCCGCGAAATCGACGTCCTCGAGCGCGATGCGCGTCATCGCCTGGGTCGGCCCGTCATAGCGCAGCATCTCCTCGACCGCCTCCGCCATCCGCTCCGGCGCCGCGCGCAGCGCCGCGAGCTCGTCCGGATGCCGCAGCAGCGCCAGCACGCCGTTGCCGATGAGATTGGTCGTGGTCTCGTGGCCGGCGAAGAGCAGCAGGATGGCGGCGGCGACGATCTCCTCCTCGCCGAGCCCCCGGCCTTCCTCCTCGGCGGCGATGAGCGCGCTCAGGACGTCGTCGCGCGGGCGCGCGCGGCGCTCGGCCAGCAGGGTGCGGAAATACCCCGCCATCTCGCGCGTGCCGCGCTCCGCCCGCCCGCGCTTGTCGGGCGTGGCGAGCGCGCTGCCGACGAAGGCGGCGATGTCGTCCGACCAGCGCTTGAAGCGGTCGAGATCGGCGGCGGGCACGCCGATCATGCCGGCGATCACCGTAGCCGGCAGCGGATAGGCGAAATCGGCGATGAGATCGAACGCGGCGCGCCCGGCCACGCCGTCGATGAGGCGCTCGACGATCGTCGCGACGGTCGCTCGCAGCCCCGCCGCGCGCGGCGTGAACGCCTTGTTGAGCAGCGCGCGCCGGCGCGTATGCGCGGGCGGATCGTTGAACACCGCCCACATCCCCAGCGTCGCCAAGAGGTCGGCGATCTCCGCCCGCTGCCGCCGTTCCAGGTGGTCGCGGAAGGGCGTGATGCGGTCGGCGCTGAGCCGCCGGTCGGCCAGCGCCGCGCGCACGTCGCGGTAGCGCGTCAGCACCCAGCCGCCGAGGATGTCGCTCCAATGCACGGGATCCTCGGCGCGCAGCCGCGCGAAGCTCGGAAAGGGATCGGCGATCTCCTCCGGCCGGCGCGGATCGTAGTCGACAGCCATGCGCTTGCCTCGCGCGCCCGCCGCGCCGCGGGCGGGTTATCGGCCGGGGACCGCCTGCGAGGCGGCGAGCGCCAGGCGCGGCGCCTCGGCGGCGGCGGCGATGGCCTGGCTCACCTGGCGGGCGAGGCAGTCATAGCTCGCATCCGACATGTGCAGCCGGTCGCCGGCCAGCATGACGCGGAAGCTCATGGTCCCGTCCTCGGCCCAATGCCGCATCATGGCGAAGCGCCGGACCATCGGCACATCCTCGCTCATCGCCACCGCCGACAGCACCTGCTCCATCTCGCGGTAGCCCGCATGCTGCAGCACCGCCGGCGCATATTGCAGATCCATCAGCATGACGTCGGCGCCGGCCGCCCTGATCCGCTCGATGCCGCGCCGCGCCAGCTCGACCTCGTCGGCGGGGTCGCGGTCGCGCAGCACGCTGTTGGTGCCGAGCTGCCAGATGACGAGATCGGGCCGCTCGGCCAGCACGTCGCGGTCGAGCCGCGCCAGCATCTGCGGCGCCAGCTCGCCGCCGACGCCGCGGTTGACGACGCGGATCGCCACGCCCGGGAACCGCGCCCGCAGCAGCTCGGCGAGCCGGCTGGGATAGCTGCGGTCGGGCCGCGTGGCGCCGATGCCTTCGGTCGAGGAGGAGCCCAGCGCGACGATGGTGAGCGGCCCGCCGGCCTTGAGCCGCGCGGCGGTGTGCGGCAGCGGCGCGCTCAAGGCGACGAACTCGGCCGGGATGGCGCAGCGGTCGACCGCCGCCCCGGCGCTGCGGCCGCCGGGCGAGACCAGGATCGGCAGCGCCGCGGCAATCCCGAGCAGCAGCAGCGCCACGAGGGTATGACGGCGGTGGCCGGGCGCTCGCTCGCTCATCGCGCCGCGTGCTCGATGGCGTCGGCGAGCCGCTGGGCGAGGCAGTCATAAACCTGCGCCGCAAGCTCCGCCCGCCGTTCCCGGGGAACGTCCGCGAATTCGAAGACGCCGTTCTCGCTCCAGTACCGCATCATCTCAAATCGCCTGAAAAGATAGACTTCCTCGACGTCGGCCCTGTGCTGCATCGCTTCAAGGTAGGGCGCGAAGTTGATCACCGATTCCGTGCTGCGGCTATATTGCATGTTCATTAACATAATGTCGAATTTATGCTCGCGCAACGCGCCGAGCCCGGTCTCCAGCGCCGTGGCGAAGACCTCGACGTCGACGTTGCGCGCGGCGTCGAAGGTGCCGGTTTCCCAGATCACCAGCATCGGCGCCGGCGCGTAGACGTCGCGCTCGAAGCGGTCGACCATCTCCTGCGTCGTCTGCCGCGATATTCCCTTGTTGAGCACGTTGACCGGCACGCCCGGATGGCGCCGGCGCAGCGCCTCTTGCAGGCGGCGGGGATAGGAGTCCCGCTCCGGATCGGCGGCGGCGATGCCGGCGGTCGCGGCGCCGCCGATGGCGACGATGGTGATCGGGCGCTTGTCGCGCAGCGCCTGCGCGACCAGCGGCAGCGTCGCTTCGTCCTCGATCAGCTCCTCGGGCACGCCGCAATCGGGTCCCGCGGCGCTCGCCGGCGCCGCCAGCGCGGCGAGCGCGATTCCGACCAGCAGCCGCAGCGGACGCATCATCTCGGTCACTCCGAAGGTGTCGCCGGGATCGAGCCGCGCGACGGGCCCGCGGCGCTCGCCGCCTTGTACCAGGCGATGAGCGCCGCCGTGCCGATCATCAGCGCGAAGCCGGCGAGATTGACAAGGAGCTGCATCGGCAGCTCCGCGTAGAACTCGCTCAGGATGAAATGGCCGCACACCGCGAGCACGATGCCGAGGCAGAAGACGTAGAGCGAATGCTGGCCGCAGAGAATGACGGGATAGGAGACGCGCCAGCGCAGGAAGGCGCTGTCCGGCGTCACGAAATGAACCGTCGCCAGCGCCAGCGCCAGGAAATTGATCAGCCGCAGCGGCGCAAGGTTGGTCTTGTCGATGGTGTAGCTGAGAAGCTGCTTTGCCAGGATCGCCGGGAACGGGTCGTAGATCCAATGGACGAGCCAGCTCAGATTGATGACCACGAGGACGGCCGCGAGCGCCGTCGCCAGCCGCGAGAGCCAGGCGCCGTGCGGGAAGGGCCAGCGGCCGCTGACGCGCGCATGGCCGGCGCTGGCGCCGATGACGAACAGGAACTGCCAGGCGAGCGGGTTGAAGAACCAGACCGAGGCGGCGGGATAGGCGGGCGGCCCCCAGCCGTGCCGCAGCGTCAGCGCGTAGAGCGCCGCCGAGGGCAGCAACGCCCAGATCGGCCCGCGCTCCAGCGCCAGCAGGACCAGCGGGAAGGCGCCGAGCAGCACGATGTAGAGCGGCAGGATGTCGAGGAACGCCGGCTGGAACTGCAACAGCAGCGCCTTGATGATGGCGATGTGCGGCTGCTCCAGGAAGTCGCCGACGCGCAGCTCCTCCGTATACATCGGGTTGTTGACCGCGAGCACGGCGTAGGAGACCTCGGCGGTGAAGATCATGAACAGGAAGATGTGCGCGACATAGAGCTGCCAGACGCGACGGTAGATCTGGGCCGCGGCGAAGAGCGCGCCGTGCTGGCGCAGGCTGCGGCCATAGACCAGGGCGGCGGTGTAGCCGGAAATGAAGATGAACACTTCCGCCGCGTCCGAGAAGGCGATCGAGCGCAGCGTGAACCAGCCGAGGAAGTTGTTCGGAATGTGGTCGATGAAGATGAAGAACAGCGACAGACCGCGAAAGAAATCGAGCCTGAGATCGCGTGCCCGACGCGGGAATGCCTCGGCCATGCCGCGCTTTTCTCCTTTCGCTCCCGGCCGATCATAGAGGGCAAGGGCGGCGGACCCAAGCGCCGGAGCGCCGGCGCCGCGACGGGGAGCCGGCTCGACGCCCGAGGGGACAAGGCGGCTCAGATGCCGTCGAACTGGTAGGCGAGGTCGTTGTGGATGTTCCAGAGGTAGTTGGCGTTCGCGATGCCGGCGAGCGCATAGGCATGGCCGTGATAGCGCCAGCGCAGCACGTTGATGTCGCCGCTGCTGGCGAAGCGCACCGTGTCGTCCGGCTTGCCGGAATTGGCGACGACGACGATCACCGGCCCCAGCGCCTTGTCGTCGGTGGTATAGACCAGCGCCATCGCCGGTTGCCCGTCGACCATGAGGAAGCGCGCGCCCTGGAAATCGAGACCCCAGGGCTTGAGGTTGGGCAGATGGAAGTTCTGCGGCAGCTTGTCGAAGGAAGCGGCCTCGCCCGGATGCAGGTTGACGTAGCGCTTGTAATAGCCGGCGAGATTGTCGGGGAAGGTGTCGGAGACCAGCTCGGTGCCCGACGCGATCTTGCCCGGCGCCGGGCCGCCGCTCAGCCCGACCTCGCCGCCGCCGATGCCGAAGCCCACGGCGAAGGCGGCGAGCGATGCCGCCGCGGCGGCGCCCAGCCACCAGCGGCGGTCGCCGAGCACGCGCTTCCAGCGCTTGCCGCGCGCCGCCGACAGATCCGCCACCGCGCCGGCCTCGCCGCGCGCGGCGGCGATCAGGCGCTCCGGCAGCGGCTCGCGCAGCACCTCGTCGAAGGCCGCGCGCAGCGCCGCCGCGCTCTCGCCCAAGAGCGCCGCCCGCTCGCGCAGCTCGCCGTCGCGCTCGAGCCATTGCGCGATCCTCTCGCGCTCGCCTTCCTCGATCTCGCCGTCGAGATAGGCGATCAGCCTGTCGTCACCCGGCCTTGGCATCCTGCGTGCTCCTCCGAAGTCCACTGCCGGCCTCGAGCTGGGCCTGGAGCGCCACCCGGGCGCGGGCCAAACGGCTCATGATCGTCCCCACCGGCACCTCGGCAACTTCCGCCGCCTCCTTGTAGCTCAACCCGTCCACCGTCACGAGCAGCAGCGCCACCCGCTGCTCCGGCGGCAGCTTGCGGAGCGCGACCCGCACCTCCTGCAACGCCAACCGCGCCTCGGCCCGCCGTGCCGGCTCGTCCGTGCCGACATGCATGCCGTCTTCCTCGGCTTCCTCCCGCCGCGTGTCCCGCGCGCGTAGCTGATCGATCCAGATCGTCTGGACGATGCGGAACATCCAGCTATCGAAGCGAGTCCCTTCCTGGAACTGGTGCGCGCGGCTGAGCGCCCGTTCGCACGCCGCCTGGACAAGGTCGTCCGCCTCGACGGCCGAGCCGGTCAGGCCGCGCGCAAAGCGCCGCAAGCGGGGCAGGACGGCGATGAGCTGATCGCTGACCGACACGCTCACGGCAACGCCCCCCGACCGAGGCAGGTCGCCAAAACAAACCGAACAAGGTGACAACGAGTGGCGATGGGGCTTATTCCCTGGCGAAATCCGGCGGTTAGGGCCGGCGAGGCCGCGTCCGGGGCTGCCTTGCGCCGCGGTTGGCGCAAAAAGCGGCACGAACGACCCTGCGAGCCATTCTAGTGGGACGGAGCACCGGTGAAAAGAGCGCGAACGGCGGGGGCTCGCCGGAATCCTTAACGGATTCTTACCGGCTGAAAGAGAGCGAGGCTTCACAAATAGTCCGGCGCAAGTCATTGTGCAGCGCCGGCGGCCGTCGGCCTCGGGGGAGGGTGAGGGGTAGGGGAAGTCCGATCCGATGAAAATCAGCGTTGCGAAGGAACGTCGCCCCGACGAGCGGCGCGTCGCGGTCTCGCCTGATACGGCAAAGCGCCTCGTCGGCCAAGGGCATCAGGTGGTGGTCGAGACCGGCGCCGGCGCCGGCGCCGCTTTCCCCGATGCCGCCTACGCCGCGATGGGCGCCGCCATCGCGCCCGACGCCGCGGCGGCGCTCGGCGCCGGCGATATCGTGCTCAAGGTGCAGCGGCCGCTGCGCGCCGGCGAGGGCGCCATCGACGAGCTCGCGCTGTTGAAGCGCGGCGCCGTGCTGATCGGGCTGCTGCAGCCGTTGCAGCGGCCCGAGGATATCGAGGCCTATGCCAAGGCGGGGATCACCGCCTTCGCCATGGAGCTGGTGCCGCGCATCACCCGGGCGCAGTCGATGGACGTGCTGTCCTCGCAGGCGAATCTGGCGGGCTACAAGGCGGTGCTCGACGCCGCCGACGAATTCGGCCGCGCCTTTCCGATGATGATGACCGCGGCCGGCACCATCGCTCCGGCGCGCGTGCTGGTGATGGGCGCGGGCGTCGCCGGGCTGCAGGCGATCGCCACCGCGCGCCGCCTCGGCGCCGTGGTCTCGGCCACCGACGTGCGGCTCGCCGCCAAGGAGCAGGTGGAAAGCCTCGGCGCGACGTTCCTCGTGGTCGATCTCGAGGCGATGAAGGCGATGGAGACGGCCGGCGGCTATGCCAAGGAGATGGGCGAGGATTTCGCCCGCCGCCAGCGCGAGCACGTCACCGAGGCGCTGAAGAAGACCGACATCGTGATCTGCACCGCGCTCGTCCCCGGCCGCAAGGCGCCGGTGCTGATCACGCGCGACATGGTCGCGGTGATGCGGCCGGGATCGGTGATCGTCGACCTCGCCGTCGAGCAGGGCGGCAACGTCGAGGGCAGCGCGCCGGGCAAGACGGTGACGACGGCGAACGGCGCCAGCATCATCGGCCATGCCAACGTGCCCTCGCGCATCGCCGTCGATGCGAGCCAGCTCTACGCCAAGAACCTGCTGGCCTTCCTGGCGCTGATCATCGACAAGGACAAGGCGCTCAAGATCGACACCGCCGACGAGATCGTCAAAGCCACCTTGCTGACCCGCGACGGCGCGGTGGTCCATCCGCAGATGGCCCCGGCGGCCGCGGCAGGAGACTAGGCCCATGGAGCATAGCGACGTCTTCGTCTTCTTCCTCACGGTCTTCGTGCTGGCCTGCTTCGTGGGGTATTACGTCGTGTGGCGGGTGACGCCGGCGCTGCATTCGCCGCTGATGAGCGTCACCAACGCCATCTCCAGCGTCATCATCGTCGGCGCGCTGATCGCCGCCGGGCCGGCGGGATTGAGCTTCTCCAAGGGGATGGGCTTCATCGCCGTGGCCCTCGCCTCGGTCAACATCTTCGGCGGGTTCATCGTGACCCAGCGCATGCTGCAGATGTTCCAGAAGAAAAAGCCGAAACAGGAGCAAGGCAGACCGTGAGCGCCGACCTCGCCGCACTGCTCTATCTCGTCGCCTCGATCTTTTTCATCATGGCGCTGCGCGGGCTGTCGTCGCCCGAGTCGGCGCGCGGCGGCAATCTCTTCGGCATCGCCGGCATGGTGATCGCCGTCGCCACCACCCTGGCCTCGCCCGGCGTCGTCAGCTATCCCCTCATCTTCCTCGGCGTGGTCATCGGCGGCGCCATCGGCACCTTCATCGCGCTGCGCATCCAGATGACGGCGCTGCCGCAGCTCGTCGCCGCCTTCCACAGCCTGGTCGGCCTCGCCGCCGTCTGCGTCGCCGCCGCCGCCTTCTATGATCCCGACGCCTACGCCATCGGCACGGCGGGCGCCATCCACGCCAACAGCCTGATCGAGATGTCGCTGGGCACCGCGATCGGCGCCGTCACCTTCACCGGCTCGATCATCGCCTTCGGCAAGCTGCAGGGGCTGATCACCGGCAAGCCGCTGGTGTTTCCCGGCCAGCACCCGCTCAACGCGCTGCTGGGCGTGCTGCTGGTGGCGATCATCGTCTGGTTCGTCGTCGGCCAAGGGGCGGCGGCGTTCTGGGCCGTCGTCGCGCTGTCGCTGGCGCTGGGCCTGCTGCTCATCGTGCCGATCGGCGGCGCCGACATGCCGGTCGTCATCTCCATGCTCAATTCCTATTCCGGCTGGGCGGCCTGCGGCATCGGCTTCACGCTGGCCAACAGCCTCCTCATCATCACCGGCGCGCTGGTGGGATCCTCGGGCGCCATCCTCAGCTACATCATGTGCAAGGGGATGAACCGCTCGATCTTCAACGTCATCCTCGGCGGCTTCGGCACCGAGGGCGGCACGCTGGCCGCGGGCGCCAGGGGCGACCGCGCGGTGAAGTCGGGCAGCGCCGAGGACGCCGCCTTCATCATGAAGAACGCCAGCTCGATCATCATCGTGCCGGGCTACGGCATGGCGGTGGCGCAGGCGCAGCATGCGCTGAAGGAGATGGCCGACATCCTGAAGCGCGAAGGCGCGGGCATACACTATGCCATCCATCCCGTGGCCGGCCGCATGCCCGGGCACATGAACGTGCTGCTCGCCGAGGCCAACGTGCCCTATGACGAGGTGCTGGAGCTCGAGGAGATCAACCGCGATTTCGCCTCGACCGACGTCGCCTTCGTCATCGGCGCCAACGACGTGACCAACCCCGCGGCCAAGACCGATCCCGCCTCGCCGATCTACGGCATGCCGATCCTGGACGTGGAGAAGGCGAAGACCGTGCTCTTCGTCAAGCGCTCGATGGCCTCGGGCTATGCCGGCGTCGAGAACGAGCTGTTCTACCGCGACAACACCATGATGCTGTTCGGCGACGCCAAGAAGATGTGCGAGGAGATCGTCAAGGCGCTGGCCTGACCCGCCGCGCCTTCAGAAAGCGTTTACCTTAAGTCTGCGGAACGACCGCCGGGATGGACCGGTTCAGTAGCCTTCGCGCTCCAGCCGCTTGCGCAGCAGCTTGCGGTAGCGGCGCACCGCCTCCGCCTTCTCGCGCGCGCGGCGCTCGGACGGCTTCTCGTAGTTGCGGCGCAGCTTCATCTCGCGGAACACGCCTTCGCGCTGCAACTTCTTCTTGAGGGCGCGCAGCGCCTGATCGACGTTGTTGTCGCGGACGAGAACTTGCACGAGATCTCCACTCCGATCGCCAGGGCGAAAAAAAGCCGGCCGCGGGACCGCAGCCAGTTGGCACTATAGATAGCACGTCGTTGCCGAATTGTGAAGCCGGACCGGGCCGTCGGCCGCCCCGCGGGGCGGGGGTATGCGCGCCGAATTCCCGGCGCTTTACCGCGGCACCGGCGGAGCACATAGTACCGGCCCATGGCCATCCTCAAGATCGCCCGCATGGGCCATCCCGTGCTGCGCGGCGTCGCCGCCGAGGTCGCCGATCCCACGGCGCCCGAGATTGCGCGGCTGGCCGCCGACATGCAGGAGACGCTGGCCGATATCGGCGGCGCCGGGCTTGCCGCGCCGCAGGTGCACGTGCCGCTGCGCCTCGTCCTCTTCCAGGTGCCGGCCGATCGCACCACCGGCGCCGAGGGCGATGTGCCGCAGGCGCTGACCGTGCTCGCCAACCCGGTGATCGAGCCCTTGGGCGAGGCGCGCGAGTTGGGCTGGGAAGGCTGCCTCTCCGTGCCGGGCCTGCGTGGCGCCGTGCCGCGCTGGACGCGCATCCGCTATCGCGGGTTGAGCCTGCACGGCGAGCGGATCGAGCGCGTCGCCGCCGGCTTCCATGCCCGCGTCGTGCAGCACGAATGCGACCATCTCGACGGCATTCTCTATCCGCAGCGCATGACGGACCTTCGCCTGCTGGTGTTCAACGAGGAAGGCGCGCGCTATCCGATCGATATCGGCGCCGGCGCGGCGGAGGCGGAGTAGGACGATGGACGAGCAGGAGCGGCGCTGGGCGCTGATCGAGGCGGTGCTGCCGGACGTGCCGTTCGACGGCTGGAGCCGCGGCGCGATTGCCGCCGCCGCGCGGCGCCTCGGCTGGGACGAGGCCGCGCTCGCCGCGCTCTTTCCCGGCGGCCCGCGCGACGTCGTCGCCGGCTTCAGCCGCTGGGCCGATCAGCGGATGCTGGCGGCGCTCGCCGGGCAGGATGTCGAAGCGATGAAGCCGCACGAGCGCGTCGCCGCCGCCATCCGCGCGCGCCTGGCGGTGTTCGAGCCGCATCGCGAGGCGGTGCGCCGGGCGCTGGCGCTGCTGGCGCTGCCGCAGCATGCGCCGCTGGGATTGCGGCTGCTCTACGACACGGTCGACGCCGTTTGGCGCGCTGCCGGCGACACCGCCAGCGATTTCAGCTTCTACACCAAGCGCGGCTTGCTGGCCGGCGTCTATGCCGCCACCACGCTTTATTGGCTTGAGGACCGCTCCCCCGGCAGCACCGAGACGCAAGCCTTTCTCGATCGCCGCCTGGACCATGTGATGGCGCTGCCCCGGCTCGGCGCGCGCTTGCGCCGGCGCCTCGACGGGCTGCCCAATCCCTTCCGGCTGATGCGCATCGCGCGGCGGAGGTAGCGCGGCCATCTGAAAGTGTCGCACGTGGCGGATTGGCAACGAGGGTTGAGGCCGGCCCTGCCTCCGTGGCGCGCCTCGCCCAGGACTCGGCGCTGATCTAACGGGCACCGAATGCTCTGCTAGGACGACCTTGATTACTACACAACCTACCGACGGCGACGCGCCAGTTCCGCCATCGCTCTTCGCAAATTGCTCGTCGCCATTGCCGAATCACGCGGTGCGCGCTCGGGGGTCCATTCTGTAAGCGCTGCGCGATAGGCGGCGATCGCTTTCTTGAGCCGGGCGGTGCCGCTCTCGCGCTCGCCGAGGGTCTCGAGCGCGGTGCCGAGATTGTTCTGCGTGGCGGCCCAATCGAGGGGCACGCGCTCGCGGGTCAATTCCGTGAGCGCTGCGCGATAGGCGGCGACCGCTTCCTCAAGCCGGGCGGTGCCGCTCTCGCGCCCGCCGAGGGTCTGGAGCGCGATGCCGAGATTGTTCTGCGTGGCGGCCCAATCGAGGGGCACGCGCTCGCGGGTCCTTTCCGTGAGCGCTGCGCGATAGGCGGCGACCGCTTCCTCGAGCCGGGCGGTGCCGCTCTCGCGCTGACCGAGAGCGCTGAGCGCGATGCCGAGATTGTTCTGCGTGGTGGCCCAATCGAGGGGCACGCGCTCGCGGGTCCTTTCCGTGAGCGCTGCGCGATAGGTGGCGACCGCCTCCTCAAGCCGGGCGGTGCCGCTCTCGCGCTCGCCGAGGGTCTGGAGCGCGCTGCCGAGATTGTTCTGCGTGGTGGCCCAATCGAGGGGCACGCGCTCGCGGGTCCTTTCCATGAGCGCTGCGCGATAGACGGCGACCGCTCCCTCGAGCCGGGTGGTGCCGCTCTCGCGCTCGCCGAGGGTCTGGAGCGCGCTGCCGAGATTGTTCTGCGTCATGGCCCAATCGAGGGGCACGCGCTCGCGGGTCCTTTCCATGAGCGCTGCGCGATAGACGGCGACCGCTTCCTCGAGCCGGGCGGTGCCGCTCTCGCGCCAGCCGAGGGTCTGGAGCGCGTTGCCGAGATTGTTCTGCGTGGCGGCCCAATCGAGGGGCACGCGCTCGCGGGTCCTTTCCATGAGCGCTGCGCGAAAGGCGGCGACCGCTTCCTCGAGCCGGGCGGTGCCGCTCTCGCGCTGACCGAGAGTGCTGAGCGCGAGGCCGAGATTGTGCTGCAAGTCTGCCCATTCCAGCGGCATATCGGTGCGAGACACGCTCTGAAGGCCGTTGCGGAGTACATTGATGCTCTCTATCAAAGCGCTCGATTCGGGCCACCTATTCCCAAGCTTCGCCAGCGCCTCGCCAAGTCGGGCAACAACGCGATATCTATCCTGATCTTTCAAGCCTATGGCGCGCGCCAGAAGTCGAAAGCGCTCCACGGCTTGTTCGAGAGGCCGAGAGTCGGGACTGTACTTGCCGTAATCGAGGGCGGCATTCGCCGCCTCTTCGAGCAGCTTCGGGTCGATGGCGGAAGGCTCTCTCATCTCTCCAGCGCCTTCTCCGCCAATCGATAAGCTTCGGCATATTTTCCGGCAAGCCGCATCTCGCGAATTTCCGCGATGACGTCATCGGTTGTACGGGCGGCATTGGCGAGCGTTTCGCTCAGGAACGAAAAACGCGCCTTCGCGCTGTTGATCTCGGAGCGGATATCGGTGTTCGTCACGCGAGAGCCCTCGACGTCTTCGATAACCCGTTTCACCGATCTCAACGGGTCCAAAAGCGCTGTCGGTGCACCGACGCCAAGTGCCCGGCATAGTTCAAGAAAAAAGACGTCCGAATCCTGCCCGATGAGAAGGCCGCCGTTTCGCGAGGTGCCCAGAAACCGTTTCGCCTTCTCGGGCAACCTCTTCGGATCGACAGAGTGTTGCACCCAAAACAGGTTCTTGTCGCGGTAAACCTCGGCCGCTTGAATCAGCAAGTCCATCACGCCCTCCTCGCGGCCGCCATAGCCGACAACCACGAAGGTCGTCGCATGCTGCAGCAATTTCTGGACGGCGGCCGAGGCCTGGGGATTCTGCCAAACCTCCTTCACATCTTCAGGCCGGTTGCGCAGCAGATAGGTATGCCGCGACCCGTGCAACTCAACGAGTTGGGCATGTTGCGGCGCTCCTGCAATGCGATTGAGCGAGTCGACGCCGTCGCAAACGACCGGCAGAAGCCCGGCGCGAACCATGCCCGACAACACCAACTGGTCGAAATTCGTGGTCAGGACCGTCGAGACGAATCCGCGCGACGCCAGCTCGCCCAGGCACAGATGCGCCCAGTTGATGGCGCCTTTGGTATCTCCAACGATTTTGCCGAAAAGCGAGCGCGTATCGTCCGGGGTCGCGTAATGTCGTCGGAACATCTCATCGTAAACACGGTACCAGTCGATCTTTTCATCAGACTGGTCCGCCAGAGGAAGCCCTCCGCCCGCATCCGTCAGGTATTTCCGTCCTACCAGGCTGCGATACGCGACGACGCAATCGTCCTTGTCCGAACAACAGCCGAACCGGCGCCCGACTTCACGGGTCGTGAGCCGCGCGATCTCGACCGCCGCGGGAATGCCGGCGGTAACCGAGCAGCCTGCGCCAATAAAAAAGATCACTTTCCCGAGGGCGCCGTCGCGGGGTCCAGCGAATCGCATTTTTTCCGCGATCTCGTTTGCCGATTCGACAAGACGCGGCTCGGGCGGATCACCAATGGGCATCAGCGGCCTTGACCTGAGATGGAGTGACGGTTTCCCCAAGCGGCCGTCACATCCCCGCATTTACACTCTAATCGAGAATTCAGGGAGGGGAAACTATCGCCCTTCAGGTCGAGGCGGGCCTAAGCCGGGGTCGACGCACCAGGGAGTTCTATTTTCGATCGTAGGTGCTCGGCTGGACGAGGTCTTGCCGTGCTTGGGAGCACGGACCCTAATTCCGCCGCGGCAGGAGCCGCGTCACATGGCCCATCTTGCGGCCGGGCACGGGCTTGCCCTTGCCGTAGAGATGCAGCCGGGCGGCGGGCTCGGCCAGCGCCTCGCGCCAGCCTTCGACCTCGGCGCCGATCAAATTCTTCATCACCGCGTCCGAATGCCGCTCCGGCGAGCCCAGCGGCAGGCCGCAGATCGCGCGCACCAATTGCTCGAACTGGCTGGTGGCGCAGGCATCGATCGTCCAATGCCCGGAATTGTGCGGCCGCGGCGCAAGCTCGTTGACCAGCACCTCGCCCGCCGCGGTCACGAACATCTCGACCGCGAGCAGCCCCACGAGGTCGAGCCGGTCGGCGACGTGGCGCGCGATCGCTTCGGCGCGCCTCGCCACCTCCGGCGCGATGCGCGCCGGCGCGATGGTGGTGTCGAGGATGTGATGCGCGTGCCGGTTCTCCACCGGCACATAGCTCGCCTGCTGGCCGTCGCCGCCGCGGGCGACGATCACCGAGATCTCGCAGGTGAAATCGACGAAGCTCTCGAGGATGCCGAGCTCGGCGCCCATCTCGCGCCAGGCGGCGAGGAGGTCGCTGTCGGGGCGGATCGCCACTTGCCCTTTGCCGTCATAGCCGCCGCGCACCGTCTTGAGCACCGCCTGCGGCCCGATGCCGCCCACCGCGCGCGCGAGGTCGTCGGCGCCGGCGACCGCGCGATAGGACGCGGTGGCGACGCCGATCGAGCGCAGGAAGTCCTTCTCCTTGAGCCGGTCCTGCGCGATGCGCAGCGCGTTGGGGCCGGGCCGCACCGGCCGCTTCTCGGCGAGGATTTCCGCGGTGTCCGCCGGCACGTTCTCGAACTCGAAAGTGACGACGTCGACCGCCTCGGCAAAACGCGCCAGCGCGGCGCGGTCGTCATACGCGGCGGTGGTGGCGAAGGCCGTCACCAGCTTCGCCGGGCTGTCGCGTTCGGGGCCGTAGACGTGGCAGCGATAGCCCAGCCTCGCCGCCGCCAGGGCGGTCATGCGGCCGAGCTGGCCGCCGCCGAGAATGCCGATCGTCGCTCCGGGCTCGATCATCAGCTTTCGGGGCGTTCGGCAACCGCCTCGGTCTGCGCGCGCCGCCAGCGGTCGAGCGCGGCGGCGACGGTGGTATCGGACAGCGCCAGGATCGCCGCCGCCAACAAGGCGGCGTTGACCGCGCCGGCCTTGCCGATGGCGAGCGTGCCGACCGGCACGCCGCCCGGCATCTGCGCGATCGAGAGCAGGCTGTCCATGCCTTTGAGCGCGTGGCTCTCGATCGGCACGCCCAGCACCGGCAGCGGCGTCAGCGACGCCACCATGCCGGGCAGATGGGCCGCACCGCCGGCGCCGGCGATGATCACCTTGAGCCCGCGCTGGCGCGCGCCCTCGGCATAGGCGACGAGCCGCTTGGGCGTGCGATGCGCCGAGACGATGCGCCGCTCATGCGCGATGCCGAGCGCGTCCAGCGTCTCGGCCGCATGGCGCATCGTCTCCCAATCGGACTGGCTGCCCATGATGATGCCGACCGCCGGTTGCGCGTCGCTCATCGCGCTGTCGTCCTTCGCCGCGGAAAGCGCGCATTATAGGTAGGAGGGGGGTGAGGGCAAGCGACCGCCGCCGCCGGTAGTAGGTCAGTTTGAATTATTGCGTTGGCGTAGGGCAAACACGATAGTCTGGTTGCCGCCGCTCCAAGGCGCCGTAGTCGCGCCCATGGCAACAAAGCGCCTAAAACGCGCCCGCAACACCCTCGCCAAGCTCATTGGCGACATCGCGACCGGCCAAGTTGAGGATGCGGCGGCGAAGGCGCGCGATGCACCCGCCGTCGGGCTAGGCCGGCGCGGCGGCTTGAAAAGTAGAAAGGCCCGTGCGGCGAAACTGACTCGGGGAACGCCGTCGCTCCGCTCGTAAGATGGCCAAAGCCCGTTGGTCGAAGCGGACCCATCAGGAAACTTGACATAACCGCAAGTCGAATTGTATATTCCGCCTCATTAGGAGGCCGAGATTGCAGGACTTTTGCCTTTGGCGACGGGAGCGGGATTGAGGATATCGCATTTTCAATCGGCCTTGGAGATGATCAAACGTCTGGCTGGGCGAAAAGGAACAGATTGGGAAATAAGTAATCATGCAATGGAAGAAATGAATATCGACCAGATTGACTTATTGGATATAAGAAATTCTCTAATAAACGCAAGTAGCGCGAAAGAGCAAGATCATGATGGCTCGATTGTTTATGCGGTAACTGGAAAAGATACGAATGATAGAACGATATGTGCAGTCGTCGAGATCGAGGAAGAGCCGGCGGGGATCTTCGTGATTACAGTATGGAGGGTAGGTGGCAGGAGGTGACGATGGATCGCCAGGAATGCGAACACCGCGCGCGAGACGCGATAACGAAAGAGACCCTTCACGTTCATCGTGAAGAGCTTCTCGGCATTCCGGTCACCCTTGTGGATGCTGTGGAGATAAAAAAATGCGGCCTTTGCAATCAGGTGATTTCGAAGAAAATCCCCGATCTGCAAAATCTAATCGCCGCCATGGCACTCGTGCGGGTGACCGACCCACGAAGGCTCGGGGCGGATGACATACGGTTCCTGCGCAAGGCGCTGAATTGGACAGCCAAAAAACTCGCCGACCGGCTTGAGGTCGCGGAGGGAACGGTGTCGCGTTGGGAAAACGGAAAAGAACCGATCGGGGGCGCAAACGAAAAGATTTTGCGGCTCATCGCAGGGACTGAAATGGCAAGCTCTGCGCCGGCCATCGATTTTTCGGCGGAAGCAATCGCCAACATGAAAATCGAAGACGTTCGCTCCGCTGAAGACATGCATCCGATGTGCTTTGAGAGAGTGAGGTTCAAGCGGCCAAGCCATCGGACAGAGGATCAGTGGGATACTCGGAAAGAGGCTGCTTAGCCGCCAACTCTGACTGGACTGCGGCCCCAGAGTGAAAATCTCGGGCCGTTCCGGACGGCGAGGAGGCCGGTCATTCAAGCTGGCCCACGACCCCGCCGCCGGCGGCGCCGGCGCCCGTGGCGTTGCGCCACCGGCGATTTCTGGCATAATCGCCCCCGTTTCGCGATTCGAAGGCGGCGTATCTCGGAGCCATGGAAATCCGCGACACCAAGCCGGTCCTCGGCGCCGGCGCCAGCCGCAAGGTGCAGGCGCGGCGGGCGGTCGGGGAAAGCAGCGCCGCGGCGCCGGCGGAACCGACCGATATCCTCGATCTTGCCGGCCTCGGCGAGGCCGAGCTCACGCCGAAGCTGCGCCAGGCGATCACCGGCCTGATGGCCGAGGTCGAGGCGCTGCGCCGCGAGCTCGGCGAGGCGCGCCAGCGCATCGGCTATCTCGAGCGGCTCGCCGACGAAGACCCGCTGATGCCGATCGCCAACCGCCGCGCCTTCGTGCGCGAGCTGACGCGCATGATGTCCTTTGCCCAGCGCTACGGCACGCCGGCGAGCATCGTCTATATCGACATCAACGACCTCAAATGGATCAACGACCGCAACAGCCACGCCGCCGGCGACGCGGCGCTGATGCAGGTGGCGCGCGTGCTGCTCGACAACGTCCGCAACACCGACGTGGTGGGCCGGTTGGGCGGCGACGAGCTGGGCGTGCTGCTGGTGCAGGCCGATCAGCCGCTCGCCGAGCAGAAGGCGGCGCAGCTCGCGGCCGCGGTGGCGGCGGCGCCGCTGCTGTGGCAAGGCGACGAGATCCCGCTCAGCATCTCCTATGGCGTCTATTCCTTCAGCGGCGGCGAGAACGCCGGCGACGCGCTCGACGCCGCCGACCGCGCCATGTACCAGGCCAAGCGCCAGCGCGGCGGCACGCCCGGCCCGGTCCGGGCCTAGAAAAGCGGGACTCGCCCGTGGCCGGGAGGGAGCGGCGGCGGGCGGCATGAGGCCGCCGAGACCGGCCCTTTGCGGAACAGGGCGCTAGGCGATGATGTCGGGCAGGAGTTGGCTCTCGAGCTTGGCGATCAGATCCTTGAGCGCGAGCTTGCGCTTCTTCAGGCGCTGGACATGCACCGGGTTGAAGACGCCCTGATCGCCCAGGCGCGCGATCGCCTCGTCGAGATCGCGATGCTCGCTCTTGAGGGCCTCGATCCTGGCCTTGATGGCTTCGATGTCGAGATCCATGACCGGAATGATCGCCCTGCCGGTTGACGGCCAATACTATAGCAAACCCCGGGGCGGAAGGTGAGCGGGGCTGACGGCATTAACCAATCCCCGGCAGGGAGAGCCCCTATGGCGCTTGCGCCCAAGACCATCGGCCTTCTCACCAGCGGCGGCGATTGCGCCGGGCTCAACGCCGCCATCCGCGCCGTGGTCAGCCGCGCCATCCAGGGCTATGGCTGGCGCGTGCTCGGCATCCGCCATGGCACCATGGGGCTGCTGCGCCGGCCCCTGGAGTTCGAGGCGCTCGAGTTGCGCATTGCCACCGGCAATGTCCTGCGGCTGGGCGGCACGCTCCTCGGCACCACCAATCGCGGCAATCCCTTTGCCTTTCCCATGCCCGACGGCAGCCTGAGCGACCGGTCGCAAGAGGCCATCGCGGGATTGTGCGAGCTCGGCATCGATACGCTCATCGGCATCGGCGGCGACGGCAGCTTCGCCATTCTGCGCCGCCTGGCGCAGCAAGGCGGCATCAAGCTCGTCGGCATCCCCAAGACCATCGACAACGATGTCGGCGTCACCGAGAACTCGATCGGCTACCACACCGCCGTCATGGTCGCCACCGAGGCGCTCGACCGGCTGCAGCCGACGGCGGCAAGCCACGACCGCGTCATGATCCTCGAGGTGATGGGGCGCGATGCCGGCCATATCGCGCTTGCCGCGGGCATCGCCGGCGGCGCCGACGTCATCCTCATTCCCGAGATTCCCTACACCATCGAGGAAGTGGCGGCGCATATCGCGGAAGTGCGCCGGAACGGGCGCAACTTCGCCCTCGTCGTCGTCGCCGAGGCGGTGAAGGACCGCGCCGGCCAGCGCGTGCAGCGCCGCCATTCCGGCGGCGGCGTCACCTATGGCGGCATCGGCCAACGCCTCGGCGACAGCTTGGCGCGCCTCACCGGCGCCGAGACGCGCGTCACCGTGCTGGGCCATGTGCAGCGCGGCGGCCAGCCGACCTGGAGCGACCGCATGATCGCCTCGGCCTTCGGCGTCCACGCCGTCGATCTCATCGCCGCCGGCAAATACGATCGCATGGTGGCGTGGCAGAACCGCACCGTCGTCGACGTGCCCCTGGGCGAGGCGGTGGCGGCGCCGCAGCAGGTCGATCCCGACGGCGCGCTGGTGCGCACGGCGCGCGGACTCGGTATTAGTCTCGGCGATGGCTGAGATCGCCGAGCCTTTCTGGACCTTCGCCTTGGCCTTCTATCGCCGGCCGGGGGTGTCGTCCGCCTGCATCGCGCTGCAGGATCGCCATGGCTGCGACGTCAATCTGATGCTCTATGCCTGCTGGGTGGGGTTGAGCGGTCGCGGCCGCCTCGCCGGCGCCGACCTCCACCGCGCCGAGGCCGTCGCTGCGCCCTGGCGCGGCGGCGTCATCGAGAAGCTGCGCGCCGCGCGCCGCGCGATCGGCGAGGAGGAGCGGCGCGGCGCCATGCTCGAACTCTACGAGGCGGCGAAGGCGGTGGAGCTTGCCGCCGAGCGCATCGCCCAGCGCCGGCTCGAGGCGCTGGCGCCGCCGGAGACCGTGCCGGGCGGCGCCGCGCGCGCCGCCGATGCCGCCGCCAATCTCGCGCTTTATCTCGCTGGCAAGGCCGCCGACGCGGCGGCGACGCCGATCGTCGCCGCGATCAGGGAAGCGGCGCGCCTCGCGTGAATTTCCTTGGGGGAGGACGACATGCGTCTTAAGCCGTTGATCGCCGTCTTGGCCTTGCTGGCGCTGCCGGGCATCGCGCCCGCCCGCGCCGGCGAGGATTTCCTCGAGCTGCCGACGCGGCCGGGGGTGACGCAGCCTTTCTGGGTGACCACGCCGCCGGGGAAGCCGGTGGCCAGCGTCATTCTCTTCACCGGCGGTCCCGGCCTGCTCGGCAGCGCGCGCGGCCGCGGGCTGAGGAGCCAGAACTTCCTCATCCGCTCGCGCGACAAATTCGCTGCGGCGGGCTTTCTGGTGGCCTCGGTCGATGCGCCGTCCGATCATCAGGAAGGGCTCGACGGCTTCCGCGCCAGCGCTGAACATGCGCAGGACATCGCCGCCGTCATCGCCTATCTGCGCCGGCAGGCGCCGGTGCCGGTCTGGCTCATCGGCACCAGCATGGGCACGATCTCCGCCGCCAACGTCGCGGCGCGGCTCAAGAGCGGCGGCGCCGACGGGCTGGTGCTGACCTCGAGCATCGTCGTTCAGAGCCGCCGCGCCGCGCCGGTCGACGCCGTGGTCGAGGTCGGCGACATCGCGCTGCCGACGCTCTTCGTTCACAATAAGGACGACGCCTGCGCTCTTTGCCCGTTCAGCGCCGTGCCGGGGCTGATGGCGCGCTTTACCCGCACGCCGCGCAAGGAGCTGATCGCGGTGAGCGGCGGCAGCACGCCGCTCAGCGATCCCTGCGAGGCGCTGTCGCGCCACGGCTATATCGGCATCGAGGACGAGGTGGTCGGCGATATCGCGCATTGGATCAAGGGCGGCTGAGCGCCGGCGCTCAGCCCGGCTTCTGCCGCAGCGGGCGCGGCGCCTCCGCGCCCTGGCTTTCGCCCCAGCGCCTCACCGCCGGCGCCTCGAGGCCGAAGAGATCGAGCAGGCGGCCGAGGGTTTGGTCGACCATGTCCGCGAGCGTCGCCGGCTCGGCATAGAAAGCCGGCACCGGCGGCGCCAGCACCGCGCCCATCTCGGCGAGCGCCGTCATGCTGCGCAAATGCCCCAGATGCAGCGGCGTCTCGCGCACCATCAGCACCAGCGGGCGGCGCTCTTTCAGGCAGACATCGGCGGCGCGGGTGAGCAGCGTCGAGGTGGTGCCATGGGCGATCTCGGACATGCTGCGGACCGAGCAAGGCGCGACGATCATGCCCAGCGTGCGGAACGAGCCCGAGGCGATCGGCGCGGCGATGTCGGCGACGGCATGGGCGCGCGTGGCCAGCGCCTGCACCTCGGCGACCTTGCGCCCGGTCTCATGCGCCAGCGTGACTTCCGCCGCCTTGGTCATGACGAGATGCGTCTCAACCGGCAGATCTCGCAGGATTTCCAACAGCCTAACGCCATAGGTGACGCCCGAGGCGCCGCTGATGCCGACGATGAGGCGGGGTGTCGCAGCCATCTGTCATCCCCTGGACGGCGCTGGAAGCCGCCACGCCGCCAGCATATCTCTCTTGGTATGCCGCTCCAATCGGCGTTAGCATGGAGCCGTCAGCAGCCCTCACCCGCGTTCAGCATAGGAGGAGCCATGTCGCTGCAGGATCGAATCGAATCCCTCCGGGCCCGCCATCGCAGCCTGGAGGAGGCCATCGATCAGGAAACCAGCCGTCCGATGCCCAATCTCGAGATCCTCGCCGACCTGAAGCGCCAAAAACTTCGAATCAAAGACGAAATCGTCGGTCTCCAGCACACGGCTCACGCCACACAATAACCCGTCACGTCTTTCCAGCTTTGAGGTGGCCCATTGCGGGCGTGGCCAGGTTTTTTGCCTGGTCGCGCAAGGCGAATTTTTGGACTTTCCCCGTGGAAGTCTTTGGCAGCGGGCCGAATACTACTGTCTGCGGCACTTTGAAGCGCGCTAAATTGTTCCGGCAATAGAGGATGATGTCGTCGGCGGTCGCGCTTACGCCCGGCTTCAAGGTGACGAAGGCGCAGGGCGTCTCGCCCCAGGTCTCATCCGGCCGCGCAACCACCGCCGCTTCGAGCACGGCGGGATGGCGATAGAGCACGCTCTCGACCTCGATCGTCGAGATGTTCTCGCCGCCGGAGATGATGATGTCCTTGGAGCGGTCCTTGAGCTCGATATAGCCGTTTTCATGCAGGACGCCGAGATCGCCGGTGTGGAACCAGCCGCCGGCAAAGGCTTCCTCGGTCGCCTTGGGGTTCTTGAGATAGCCTTTCATGACGATGTTGCCGCGCATGAAGACCTCGCCGAGCGTCCGGCCGTCGTTCGGCACCGGCGCCAGCGTCTCGGCATTGGCCACCGTCAGCCCCTCCAGCACCGGGTAGCGCACCCCCTGGCGCGCCTTGAGCGCGGCGTTCTGCTCGGGCGGGAGCTTGTCCCATTCGCCATGCCATTCGCAGATCGTGGCCGGGCCATAGGTCTCGGTCAGGCCGTAGACATGGGTGATGCGGAAGCCCAGCGCCTCCATCCCCTGGATGATGGCCGCCGGCGGCGCCGCGCCCGCGGTCATCAGCCGCACCGTCCGTCCGGCCGCCTTGCGCTGCAGCTCTTCGGGCGCGTGCAACAGCATGTTCATGATGATCGGGGCGGCGCAGAGATGATCGACGTTCTCTTCGGCGATGGCGGCGTAGATCGACGGCGCGTCGACCCGGCGCAGGCAGACATGGGTTCCGGCCACCGCGGTCACCGTCCAGGGAAAGCACCAGCCATTGCAATGGAACATCGGCAGGGTCCAGAGATAGACCGCGTGATGCGGCATGTCCCAGACCATGAGGTTGCCGATCGCGTTGAGATAGGCGCCGCGATGGTGATAGACCACGCCCTTGGGATTGCCGGTGGTGCCGGAGGTGTAGCTGAGCGTGATCGCGTCCCATTCATCCGCGGGGTTTTGCCAGGCGAAATCGGCATCGCCCGTGGCAAGAAAGCTCTCGTAATCCGTCTCGCCCAACAGCTTTCCCGGCGGCGCCAGCGCATCGTCGATATCGATGACCAGCGGCCGGCACTTGGCCATCGCGAGCGCCTTCTCGATCGTCGGCGCGAACTCCTTGTCGGTGATCAGCACCTTCGCCTCGCCATGGTCCAGGATGAAGGCGATCGTCGCCGCATCGAGGCGGATGTTGAGCGCGTTCAGCACGGCGCCGGCCATCGGCACGCCGAAATGCGCCTCGAGCGCCTCCGGCGTGTTGGTTGCCATCACCGCCACGGTGTCGTTCTTGCCGATGCCGCGCCGGGCGAGCGCGCTGGCGAGCTGCCGGCAGCGTGCATAGGTCTCGGCCCAGCGATAGCGGCGCGTGCCATGGACCACCGCGAGTCGGTCGGGAAAGACGGCGGCGCTGCGGGCAAGGAATCCCAAGGGTGAAAGTGGCACGTAATTCGCTGAATTGCGGTAGAGGCCGTGGTCGTAAGAGCTTGGCGTATCGGACATCTCTCTCTCCTGGTACTCAAGACGGGCGATTCCCGCCGGCGATGCATCGCTCAGGTCGCCATTAAAGACCATATGCCCGCCTCGGTCGAGGCGCCAAAGAGGCGAGGGCGGCTCGCCGGTAAGGCCGGCCGGGGGTCCGCCGCGGATCGCCATGGCGCCGGGCGGCGGCAGGCCCGGCAGCGGAATGCCGGTTCCTCCCGAGCGTCGTGCGGGGCACGGCTTCCGCTCGTCCTTGCCGGCAACGCCGTCGAGCACGCGAACCGCGGCCGCACCCTCCGGGCGGTGCGGTGCTTGACGCGGAATCCTCCGGAAAACTACCTATAAAGATTATAAGAATGAGGGACTATAAGGACGGCGGGCGAAGACTACGCGAGTATGACCGTCGCTGTGCTCTAAAGGGAGGGCCCATCATGACCGGCCGATATGCCGAGGCGCATCGCCGCTCGCTGGCGGATCCCGAGGGTTTCTGGGGCGAGGCCGCGCAGGCCATCGATTGGCACCAGCGCTGGGAGCGCGTGCTCGACGACGCCAACCCGCCATTTTACCTCTGGTTCCGCGGCGGCAAGCTCAATACCTGCTGGAACGCGCTTGACCGGCACGTCGCCGGCGGCCGCGGCGAGCAGACGGCGCTGATCTATGACAGCCCGGTCGCCGGCGAGATCAAGACCTTCAGCTATCGCGATCTGCGCGATCGGGTGGCGCTGCTTGCCGGCGTGCTGCGCGGCCTCGGCGTCGCCAAGGGCGACCGCGTTCTCATCTACATGCCGATGGTGCCGGAAGCGCTGATGGCGATGCTCGCCTGCGCCAGGATCGGCGCGATCCATTCCCTGGTGTTCGGCGGCTTCGCCGCGCCGGAGCTCGCCACCCGCATCGACGATGCCCAGCCGAAGATCATCCTCTCCGCTTCCTGCGGCATCGAGGTGCAGCGCGTCATTCCCTACAAGCCGCTGCTCGACCGCGCCATCGAGTTGGCGACGGCCAAGCCCGAAGGCTGCGTCATTCTGCAGCGGCCGATGGCGCAGGCGACGCTGATCGCCGGCCGCGACCACGATTGGCAGGAGCTTCTCTCTCTCTCGCGCCCCGCCGATTGCGTCATGGTCGACGCCACCGATCCGCTCTACATCCTCTACACCTCCGGCACCACCGGCATCCCCAAGGGCATCGTCCGCCACAATGGCGGCCATGCGGTGGCGCTGTGCTGGTCGATGGCGGCCATCTACGGGATGAAGCCGGGCGAGGTGTTCTGGACCGCCTCCGATGTCGGCTGGGTGGTGGGGCATTCCTACATCGTCTACGCGCCGCTCTTCTATGGCTGCACCACCGTGCTCTATGAGGGCAAGCCCGTCGGCACGCCCGATGCCGGCGCCTTCTGGCGCGTCATCGCCCAGCACGGCGTCTCGGTCATGTTCACCGCGCCCACCGCGTTGCGCGCCATCAAGCGCGAGGATCCCGACGGCAAGCTCATGCGCCGCTACGACCTCGGCAAATTCCGCGCGCTGTTCCTCGCCGGCGAGCGCGCCGATCCGCCGACGGTCGAATGGGCCGAGCGGCAGCTCGGCGTGCCGATCATCGACCATTGGTGGCAGACCGAGACCGGCTGGGCGATCACCGCCAACTGCATCGGCATCGAGCGGCTCCCGGTCAAGCACGGCTCCTCGACCAAGCCGGCGCCGGGCTGGGATCTGCACGTGCTCGACAGCGACGGCCACGAGATGAAGCCCGGCGAGGTCGGCGCGCTCTGCCTGAAGCTGCCGCTGCCGCCCGGCGCGTTGCCGACGCTGTGGCATGCCGACGACCGCTTCATCAGCTCCTATCTCGAGGAATATCCCGGCTATTACATCACCGCCGATGCCGGCTACATCGACGAGGACGGCTACGTCTTCGTCATGACCCGCACCGACGACATCATCAACGTCGCCGGCCACCGCCTTTCGACCGGCGGCATCGAGGAAGTGCTCGCCGCCCATCCCGACGTCGCCGAATGCGCCGTCGTCGGCGTCGCCGACGCGATCAAGGGCCAGGTGCCGATGGGATTCCTGGTGCTGAAAGGCGGCTCGACGCGGTCGCCGGCGCAGGTGGCGGCGGAGACGGTGCGGCTGGTGCGCGAGCGCATCGGGCCGGTGGCGAGCTTCAAGACGGCGGTGGTGGTGCAGCGCCTGCCCAAGACGCGATCGGGCAAGATCCTGCGCGGCACCATGCGCCGCATCGTCGATGGCGAGGCGTACAAGATGCCCGCCACCATCGACGATCCCGCCATCCTCGGCGAGATCGCCGAAACGCTCAAAGGCGCGGGCCATCTGAAGCAGCCGGCCTGATCCGGCGCGTCGGCGCCGCTCCGGCTGCGGCGTCGAAAAGCGCCGCGGCCGAGTCGTGTCGCGGGAAGAGCCGCGCATCGCATCGCGACTCGCGCGTCGGCGAGTCCCGTCGGAAGTCCCGACGCGACTCGTCGACGAGTCGCGGCATGAAAAGAGACAAGCACAGGCGTCGTCACGATCGATGCCGCGTGACGGGCGCCGGCATGGCCGCGCAACGGGCCATGGGCGCGCGAAATTTGTTGCCGTTGCACAGCCTCGCAGATATTGTTTGACAAACAAACACACCATCGGATGTAGAGGCTACCGAACGCCGGCTTTCTGATGCGTCCCGAATCTGCGCTTGGATGCTCAACTAATGAGGGGGGAGAGCATGTCCAGATTCACCGACATTGCCCGCGCGCCGACGACCATCGATCCGCTGCCGCTGCCCATTGTCGACTGGCGGCGCGTCGGGGCGAGCGCGCCCACGACCGTCGATTTCGCTTATGGCGGACCGAACGCGCCGTTGCCCAAGGCGGACGCGGTGGTGATCACCTGGACAAGCGCCGAATGGTCGGCGCTCGACCACGTCTTCATCAACAGCGACCGCACCCGCCTGCCGACGGCGCATGACTGGGCCGGCGGCTGGGTTCACTATACCCGCAATGCGCCGCCGGTGCCGCCGCCGCCGGCCCGCACCGCCGGCGCCAAGCCCATGGGCTCGCCGCCGCTTTGGGGCCGCTACGCGCTGGTCGACATCGCCGACAGGAAAGGCCGCAGCGTCAGAGTGCTGCTCTTCAAGTCGGATTCCCACCTTGCCCATGCGCCGGGGCTTTCCGGGCTCGAGGCGATGATGAACCAGATCATCGCCGAGGCGGCACCGAGCTGGGTCTATTCCATCGGCACGGCGGGCGGCACGCGCGAGGACCAGCGGCTCGGCGACGTGGTGATCACCAACGCCGCCAAGATCGAGCTTAAAAACGCCATCAACAAGGCCGGCTTCAAGCTCAACGGCGACACCTTCACCTGCGCCGACTGGTATCCGTCGATGGCGCTGATGAAAGAGGCGCAGCATCAGCTTTTCCTGCGCATGAGCACGATGGTGACCTACCCCGCCCTCGACGCGCTGGTGGCGAAGCTCCACGAGCAGGTGCCGGGCTCCGACGCGATCGCGCTCGACGACCTCGTGAACGCGCCCATCCTTCCGGCCGACCTGCACACGCCGACGAACCACGCGCTCAAGGGCACGCCGCTGCTGACGACGGACTACTATTTCATCGCCGAGGGATCCGACGCCGCCCACTACGCCTTCCTCGAGATGGACGATGCGGTCATCGCCAAGGTGGCGGGCGAGCACGGCGTCAAATACGCCTTCGCCCGCAACATCTCCGATCCCGTCGTTCCCGCCAAGACGAAGTCGGGCAAGTCCCTTGACGACAAGGTGCGCAGCCGCTGGTCGGGACTGATCTACGAGACCTACGGCCTCTATTCGAGCTTCAACGGCGCCGTCGCCACCTGGGCGACCCTTGCGGAGCTCGCCTGAGCGGCGGGCGCCGGCGAGAGCAAGAGGGGGGAACTCATGGCCCAGGCCCTGGCAATTCCGCCGAATGCGGTGAGGGTGTGGCGCGGCTATCGCGCGCCGTCGCTGAGCCTTGCGGATTTTCTCACGCGGCTCGGCACCGTCTTCGTTCCGGCGACCGTCGAGATGCAGACCAAGGTCGGGCTCGACGCCTATCTTCCCTCGGTCCCGGGCGGCCTCGACCAGAAGCCCGACACGGTGCCCGACGAGACCGCGATCCTGTTCTGGGACACGCAGCAAACCTATTTCGACGGCTTCAAGACGCTCGCGGTCCGCACCTACACGCTCACCCATGGCGCCGTCTACCGGCCGCCGAGCGGGGCGGATTTCCCCACGCTCTTCAAGGGCGCGCTTGCCGCCGAGCAGCCCTGCTATCTCATCGACGCGCCGGCGGATTGGATGAAGGGCTTCGTCCAGCACCTGATCGGCAGCCGGCCGGTAGCGGTCTCGCCGGGCGATTTTCGCGCCGGGATCGCGGCGGTGCTGGCCACTGTGCAGAGAGAGGCCGGCGTTGCCGGCGCCATCGCCTGTGCCGGCGACGACTACCTCGTCTATTGGGAGCTGGCGGGGCGCGGCTCCGGCGGCAGCGGCGTCGATCCGCTCACCAAGCTTCTCGGCTGGTCGCGCCTTCTCCTGCCCAACGCGACCAGCCTCGACCGGGGCTTATGGGAGGTCTGGCCGGGCATGACTATCAACAGCGGCGACAGCTTCAACATGCAGTTCAAGCGCCGATGGGAATCCTGAGCCTTGGCGGCCGGCCGGCCGCGCCGCGCCGCTCAGGCAGTGCCGGAAAGAAGGTGTCGATCCTCGCCCCCGCCTCCTCTTGAGCCGAGGATTGGGGGCCAAGACAGGGAGCTCAGCAGGACATGGCCCGTACTTCATCGCCCGAACCGACCCTTTATGCAATCTCCCCTTCGGACAAGCACGACGTGCTCACCGTCAAAAGCGTGTGGAGCGGCGATGAACCGCTGGCCTCGGGCCTCGCGCATCTCGTCCCGTTCACGAACCAGGGGACATCCTACCTCCTCGGCGTCAACGCCAAGGGCGCCGCCAGCGCCTATCGCCTGCGCAACAAGGCGCCCTGGATCGAGCCGGTCAAATCGGCGATCGATCTCGGCGGACCCTGCGACATCGTGCAGCCCTTCGCGATCGGCGGCCGGCTGCACTTCATCGCCTACACGGCGAAGGCGGGCCTGCTGAAATTCTTCGCCATCGGCGACGGCCTCGCCTCCTCGAAGAAGCCTTTCGAATATTTCCGCCACCGCCAGCCGGGCGTCACCACCGGCTGGACGGTGCTGCAGCCCGTCACCCATCTCAACAAGAACTACTACATGACCTACGGATTCCACACCGGCGCGGTCGAGCTGTTCTCGATCTCGGTCGCCGCGACCGTCGCCGGCGACGTGCCGCCGCTCGATACCGAGAACGTGTGGTCCTGGGTCTGGGCCAAGGGCTGGACGCGCTTCGCCTTCTTCCAGCTCGGCGGCGAGAACTTCTTCCTCAAGACCAACACGCTGAAGCCCAACGTCAACATCGACCATCTCGACAGCGATCCGAACATCCGCTCGAACGAGGTCGGCACCGAGATGGATCTGGAGGATGCGCAGCAGCTCGACATCTGCAGCTCCTTCTACCAGAACGGCAACACGCCCTATTTCATCACCTACATGAAGAACGGCAAGACCACCGTCAACCGCGTCCACGGCGACTGCCTGGGCTGGACGACGGAAGCGAGGCTCACCGCCGTCAAGGGCGCGTCGCAGATCGTAACCTACGGGATCGACGGCCAAACCTTCGCGCTTTTCTATTAGCGCGCCGCGCAGGGCGGGTTTTGCGCCGGCGGCGGGAGGAGGGAGCATGACGGACGGGGTGGATTGGAAAACGCAACCGCTCGAACTGCGTCTGGCGCATGAGGTGAAGGCTTGCCGCACCTGCGTCTGGTTCTGGAAGGGCACGCCGCCCTATGGGCCCTATCCGAGCTATGATTGGACGACGGACTTTCCGCCGCAGGCAAACCGCAACGAAGCGCAATCGCCCAGGGGCTCGTCGCCCAAGCCCTGGCTCACGGCGCGCCTGACCGGCGACAGGTTCGTCGATCCCGGCATCATGCATGGCTGCCGCAAGGCGCCGATCATGACCGTCGGCATCAATCCCAACATGACCGCGTGGTTTCCTTATGCCTCGGCGGCCGGCTGGCTCTATCCCGCCTTCAACAGCGATGCGCGCTATGCCTATTACTATCGCCATTTCACGCTCTACCAGGAGAGCCTGTCGCTCGACTATGTGCGCAAGCATCTGAGCGCGGACGAGCGCCTCCTCGCCGAGGATGACGGCTACCTCAGCGAGGTCGCGCGCGAGCCCGTCCACAATTACCTCCGCTTGACCCTGCAGTATCGGGGCCGCGGCGCGCCGACGGTCCACGAGATCGCCTGGAAGCCCGAGGCGCGGTGGGTCGTCGTGCAAGATGCAGGCAAAGCCGAGGACGAGCGGACCTGGTTCAAGAAGGGCGACCCGATCGCCGGCCGCTTCGACTGTCCCGCCGAGGTCGATGCCGAGATCTACGAGAACCCCTCGGGCTACTACCAGCGCATGGTCGAGGTGCTCGAGCGCTTCAAGCGCAAGACCGGGCTGGAGAGCGCCAACCTCACCGTCGGCGAGGACGTGGCCCAGCACGACATGGTCTCCTGCGCCTCGCCCGGCTGGCAGAGCAAATACGACATGGCGACCGAGCGCATCGCCCATAACTGCGTGCACGATCACGGCTGGATCGTCTCGCAGTTCGTGCAGAGCCAGCCGGCGGTGGTCATCCTCGTCGGCGGCAGCGCGCTTTCCATGTTCCGCGGCGTGTTCGGCCCCTACATGACGCTCGAGGACTCCGGCCACGACATCTATCAGCTCCTCGACGAGACCTGCTCGCGCCCGACCTACGTGACGATCGACATCGGCAAGGTCAAGTTCCGCACGCGCGTGCTGACGCCGCCGCACTTCTCCTACGCCGCCAATTTCTTCGCCCAGGCGCGCCTTTCGGAGGCGGCCTGGGCCGCGTTCCAGCACGATTTCGCCGCCGACGCCAGGGTGCTGGCCGAAGCCCATCGCGTGTGGGAGCCCAATTCCGACGGCACCGTGCCGATCGAGCTCAAGGGGCCGGGCGATCCCCTGCGCGCCCGGATCAGCGTCGCCGGCTGGCAGGTGCTGACCGCCTATTACATGGATCCCTACGACAAGCTCGCGGGCGCGCTCGCCGACGAGTTCAAGGCGGGCACGCTCGCCTTCGACGCCGCGACCGGGCATTTGAAGCGCAGCGACGGGCCGTGCCGTTTCTGCGTCAACGGCCAATGGACCTTCCCCGAAGGCTGCGCCTATGGCAAGCCCGACGTTCCGCCCTACGGGGCGGGCGAGCTCGAGGCCGCGGTCGAGACGATCCTGGCCCGCGCGCGCGACGCGGCGGCGGCGCGCACGGCGCCGGGCGGCCCGTCCTCCTCCCCTTCTTCCAGCAGGAGCGCGCCATGACGACGATCTCGAACCACCTCGCCGTGGCCAAGCCGGACCGCGATCTCGATTGGCTCAAAGGCGCGCTGCAGACGGCCATCGCGCTCGAGCACGCGACGATGCCCTATTATCTCGCGGCGACCTATTCGCTCGAAGTGCAGAACTATACCGCCTACAACCTCCTGCGCAGCGTCGCCATGGAGGAGATGGCCCACATGGCGATCGCCTGCAACCTGCTGGCCGCGATCGGCGGCGCGCCGAAGATCATGGGTCTCGCGCCGGCCTATCCCTCCCGCGGCCTTCCCGGCAATGCGGAGCCCGATCTCTATGTCTGCCTGGCGCCGCTCTCCAAGCGGCTGCTGCAGAATTTCATGCGGCTCGAGACCCCGTTCTTCCTGCTCGATCCGCAGTTCCAGCACGAGGCCTATCCCACGATCTCGCGGCTCTACGACGGCATTCGCGGCGCGGTGCGCGACAACCGCGCGCAAATCCGCGACGCGATGAAGCGCGGCGGCGGCGCCAACCAGGTCGGCGACGACATCGGCTTCAGCACCTTCGCCTACGCCGAAGGCAAGGATCCGGTTCCCGGGATCGAGGCCGCGATCGACGAGATCCTGACCCAGGGCGAGGGCTCGACCTCGAGGACGCTGCATGCCGGCCCGGCCTCGCAAGGCGAAGAGTCGCATTACTGCAAATTCGCCGAGATCTATTACGGCCACCAGTTCGCAATGCCCGGCGACGTGGTGACGCTCACCAAGGCGACGGAGCCGCAATTCTTCGGCGGCTACCCGATTCCGTTTCCCGCCGTGCGCAACACGCTGAGCGTGCCCAAGGACGGCTATGCCAAGCTCCTCGCCAAGGATCCGGAGGGCGACGCCGCGTCCAAGGACCTGCTCGCCTTCGACCGCGCCTATTCCGGCCTCATGGGAAATCTCGACGCCATGTGGAACGGACCCGCGGACAAGTCCTGGCCCACCTTCGGCCAGGCGGTCGAGACGATGGCGAAGCTGCGCGTGCTCGCCTGCTTCAACATCATGAAGCATCAGGTGCCGCCCGCCGCGGTGGCGGCGCTGCCGCAATTGTACCCGGACGAGATAAACGACCTCGCCGCCTATACCGATCTCGCGGCGCCGGTCTATTACGGACCCCGCTTCCGCAACGTCGCCGCCGCGCCCTGACCGCGCCGGCGGGGAGGCAGGCCCGAGGCAACCAATTTAGGTTGACAGGCTCATTGTCAACCTATAAAGGTTGTCAACGGCGTTGACAACCTTTTTGGGTTGCCGATCCTCGAGCGGTTGCACGGCCATGGCTGCTTCCCCCCGACGCTCCCCGGAATATATCTCCCTGATCGGCGACATCGTCGGCTCGCGGCAAATTCCGGGCGGCCAGCGCGCAAGGCTGCAGCAGCGGTTTCAGGCCCTGATCGGCAATCTCAATGCGAAATACCGTCAATACCTCGCGTCCCAGTTCATCATAACCTTGGGCGATGAATTTCAGGGGCTGCTGTCGAAGGCCGCTCCGATCCCCGACATCGTTTGGGATCTCGAGGAAGAGCTTCAAGATCGGGAATTCCGCTTGGGCTTCGGCATCGGCGTGCTCTACACCCCGCTGCAAGAATACGCGATAAACCTCGACGGCCCCACTCTTCACAACGCGCGCGCCGCGATCGACGTCGCGAAATCCGGATTGGAGCTCGGCGGCGTCTTTAGGGGCTTCGGCAAGCTCGATACCATACTGGATGGAATTGCCCGGATGCTGTGGTTCCACAGGTCGAGATTGACCCGTCAGCAACGCAGGATCGTTCATCTCCTGCGCCAAGGGATGACGCACACGCAGATCGCGGGGCGATTGCGCGTCTCGCGGCAAGCCATATCGAAACAGGCTCAGGCGTCGGGATGGGGACCATACGCCGCGGCGGAGACGTCCTGGCGCGCGCTTTTGCAGGCTTACGTGGAGCCGATGCTGGAGTGACCGGACAATGGCTCACAGGGCGATCAGCGATGCCTATCTGCTTTGGTCGGAGGTCCTTTTCGCGTGGGCTCTGGCGGCCTACGGCGTAAATTCGGATCCCTTGGCCGATGAGAGCAAGGATTTTCGCTGGCGCGGCTGGATGGCGTTCTATGGGGGACGCTGCGTCCTTGCCTGCGCCGCCGCTCTCCTCGTCTGCCGCTCCGCCGTTTTGGCGATCTCGCTTTTCCTCTCCGTCGCCGTCCCGCCCTGGATCCGATATAAGGTTCCCGCCAAGCGCAGGGCCGAGGCGGAATGCGCGTTCATCATGATACCGGCCGTCGGGCTGCTGTTTATCGTCGAGCGCCTCGGCCTTGCGCCGAGGTCGAGCGCCGCGTCCCTGCTCATAAGCGCGGACAAGCTCGCGGCGTTGCTGATTTCGGCAACCTCCTTGCTGTTGGCGGTCCGCGGCGGAACCTACATCGTCAGGAGCTTTTTGCGGAAGGCCGGAACCTTGCCGCAAGTTGCGGCCGTCGCCGCGGGCGTCCAGGCGCCGCCCGCGTCCGAAGCGCCGTCGGCGCAAGCCGCTCCCCGCGTCGACGTGTCGGAGTTCAATCGCGGCCGTTTGATCGGGAACCTGGAGCGGCTTGTGCTCACCGTCGCCCTGGCCGCCGGCAGCTTTGCCGCGGTCGGCTTCCTCCTGGCGGCAAAGGGAGCGATCCGCTTCGACGAATTCGCCAAACGGGACTTCGCGGAATATTTTTTGGTTGGATCCTTGGCGAGCATTCTGATCGCGCTCTGCGCCGGCCTCGTCATCCGCTTTGCGCTTCTTGCGCTCTGGCCGGATCTGCTGGTGTTGCAGATACAATCGGGATCTTAGCAGCGGTTCCGGAAGAGGGCTCACGGGGGATTGAGGCGCGGCCCGGTTCGGCGGCGCCGTAGCCTGCCCTTGCCGTGCCGGCCCGCGAGGAATGCCGGCCGATTGGCGCGGATAGGCCGGCGTCATGAAATCGTCGGAAGCGCGGGAAAGCGGCGACGGCTGCGGGCTTTTCTTGCGATTTGGCAGTCCGCTTGACGACCGGCGGAGGCGCGTGCCGGAAACAGCCGGGAAGGCGCGCTCCGATTTGTCAACCTCTTTCGGTTGATTGGCGCTCGGTCAACCCGAAACGGTTGACCAAATGATGCCCCGCCGCCGCCCGCTCACAGTTTGTAATCGATATAGAGCTGGTCGATGCCGGAGGTCGTGCGCGTGGAAAACGGCTTCCCCAGGGCGTCGAGGCCGGAGGTCGGCTTGGTCTTGCCGGCGCCGATCTGGTCGCTGCGCGCCAGTTGGTTGTTGGTTTTCTTCTCGATGGCGTCGAGCAGCGGAATCCGCGGCACCTCCGTGCCGGTCGCCGGCTTGCCGTAGCAGTCGGGCTCGGTCGAGCACATCGCCACGCACCCCTGCCGCATCGCGCCGAGCGCGTCCTTCGGCGTCGCGTTGGTGCTGCCGTGGTGGCCGACCTTGTAGAAGTCGATTTCGCCGAGGATCTCCTTGCTCGCGTCGGTGAGCGCGGTGTGGCCGGAGGTCCCGACTTTGCCGCCATAGAGGAAATTCTCCCAATTGCCCCACTGCGCGTCGCCCGCGAACAGCAGGTGCTTGCCGCCGAAGGTGAACAGCACCACCAGGCTTTGATTGTTGAGCGTCTCGTCCGCCTGCCGCGCCTTGGCGGCGAGCACGTCGGGCTGCACCTCCGTCACCGACCGCTCGACGGTTTCCTGGCTGTCGTAGCGGAAGGCGGCTTGCGGGTATTCCTTGCCGCCGATCTGGAAGACGCGCTCGAAGGGTTGGACCGGCTGCGACACCGAGAGGTCGTTTGCGGCAAGATATTGCTCGTTCTTGCCGTTCATCTGTTTGACCAGCGCGAGATCGTGCGGCGGTCCCAGGATTTGCGCCGTGAGGCCCGCGGCGGCGAGATCCGCGGGCAAGGTCGGCGCGTCGCCCGCCTTGTAATAGGCGATAGGCGGCTTGTTCTTGAAGCCGCCATGGAGGACGCCCAGCGCCACGTCGTTGCTGTTGCCCTTGCCGAGGGCCAAGGCGGGTCCGGTGATGTTCTCGGCCATGTAGCCGAGCTCGTCGTCCTCGGGGTTCTTTCGCGCCGCCAGCGCCTGCGCGAGCTGCCGCGCCACCCCCGCAAGGCTCGCCTGGAAGGCCGCCGCCCCCGTGTCGCCGGGATCCTCGAACCATGACATCCAGACCTGCTCGACGGTGAACTGGCTGAAGACGTCCTTGCAGGTCGCGAAGCCGGAGATGTGATCGGCATGGCGGTGCGTCATGATGACGAGCGCCAGATTGCTCCCGGTGTCCTGCGCCATCTGGGCGACGGCTTCCTTGATGCTGCCGATGTCTCCGGCATGGACGCCGCAATCGATGAGAATGTGCTTGAGGCCCGCCGGCGTCAGCACCGTCAGCAGGAAGAAGTCGCCGAACCCGATGCGGAACATGCGCACGCGCAATCCGCTGGGGCCGACGGCGCTCCGGTCCGATGCGGCGGGCGCCTTTGCGGGAGCGCTCGCCGCCGCCACCGCATCGGCGGGGCTCGGTTGCGCGCTTGTCGGCGCGTTGGCCGGCGCCGGGGTTTGCGTTTTCTTGCGCGTCGTGCGCCGCGGCCGCGCGGCGGCGGCCGTGCTTTTCCGCCGCCGGGGCGTCGCAGATTTCGGTTTCGTCCGAGGGCGCTTCGCCGTGCGCCGGCCGCCGCGTGTGGCCATGGTCAAATTCCCCCGTGAATGAGGCCGAAATTGATCCGGAAGCGGCTCTCATCGCCCTTCCGTCCCGCCTTCCACGCCGCTCTGCCCTTGCCAAACCCGCTCGCGGCATAGTGATGGCGCTGGCGCTTTTCCCGCTTGTCACCGATATGGTTGTGGATGGCATAGCGGATTTTCGGATCCGGGCGCTTGCCGTGCTCGTCGAGCGGCTGCTGCGAGATGAGCAGGGTGACGCCGCCGCGCAAGGGAAATTGCCCGGCGGCGGGATTGTCTTCATCGAGATTTGCCCGGCGCGTCTGCACCACCTCGACGACCATGTCGACCTTGAGGCCGCCATCCGAGCCGATGCGGAAGGTGGGATGGAACGACGGCACGTCGATGTCTTCGCCTCGATCCCTCATGTCGAAGCCGAGCGCCTGGGCGTTCTCCTTCACGTATGTGCGTAGGACTCGGCCGACCTTGTTCTTCTCCCGTCTGGTAAGGCCGTTGGGATCGCCGAAGACGAGCCCCGTGATCGCCGGAAGCGCGTCGGGTTGGATCCGGTCCCAGCAGAGCGCGTCTTCGGAGAAGAAGGCCGCGCCCTCGGCGACGATGCCGCGCAGCCGGAAAGCCTGCATGAAGGCGTCGCGAATGCCCTCGGGATCCTCGGGGTCCATGTCGAGATGCGCGGTGATGATGGCGCGCAGGAAGTCGCCGAAGGCGATGTCGACGGGCGGGCAATAGTCGAGCGCGCGCACGCAGATCGAGAAGAAGGTGTTGGCCGTCCGGCTCGCCTCCGCCGCCAGCATCTGGGCGAGCGGGCCCGGCAGATCCTCCGGCCGGGCCGAGCCGCCGCCCGCGCGGAAGATGCGGAAGAGGTCGGCGGTGCGCCGCGTATAGGTCGAGAAATAGGCGTCGAAGACGGCCGCGACCAGAATCGCGCCGCGGTCATGGGGCTCGGTCTTAACGTTGATGTCGTCGGAATTCACCGGCGTGCCGAGCGCGCTGCGCAGTCCCGAATGCATGCCCGAGGCTTGGCCGAACTGCTGCGCAAGCTGGATCAGCGGGTTCGGCGCGGCGATCTGCGCCTGGATGACCGCCGGCGCGGCGCCCGCGGCGGCTTCGGGCGTCATGTAGAATTGAAAGAGCGCGCCGCCCGTCTTCTGGAGCGTGTCGAGCAGCGCTTCCTTGTGCGAGAAATGGCGGAAGAGCGCGGCGAGATCGGCAAACGCCTCGTGGAAGGCCGGCACGTCGATGTTGGTCGGCTCGGTGAAGTATGTGCGGATGCCGTCCACGATCGCATGCGTCGTCTCGTGGGCGATGATGTCGTGCGACAGGCAGGTGAACACCGTCTGGCCCGGGAAATTGCTCCCGGGCTTCGTCATGCTGGCGCGGAAATAGCCGAAGAGGATGCCGTGCGCCTCGGGGCTGTAGAAGGCGTTGGCCTGGTACATCGCGTGCGGAAAGAGCAGCAGGCGGTGAATGGTGCCCGTGGGCGTCTTGCCGCGCTGGCGGGGAGGGCGCTCCAGGCGCCAATGGATGCGCCGTCCGAGCGCGGTCTCGAAACGCTGTAAGGTCTCGGCGGCGACCGCATAGACCATCTGCTGGTGAAATCGCGGATCGGATTCGGTGGGATCGACGCCGCCTTGGATCAGGATGCGGGGATCGTCGAGATCGACCGGCTTGTAATAAGTCTTGTGGGTGCCGTCGTAATCGATGACCGCCAGCTTCTCGCCGACCGGCCCCGGCGCGAGCTTCTCGTAGCGCAGCAGGACGCTCATGACGTTGCCCACGAGATGGCCGGCGCTGGGATCGAAGGCGTAGACCTTGAGCGGGCGCTGGCTGGGCTGGGGAACGGCGGTCGTCGGCGCAAAGATGTCGGCCGGCGCCGGCAGCGCGGCCGTCCGGCCGCGCGAGGCAGGATGTCGTCTCGCCATTCGCCCCCCTTGCGAGCGTCATGTTGGAGACCGGGCGCTCGACGATTTTTCTTTTGCCACTAGTGCGATAAGCGACGCAAGGGAATTTATCGCTGAGGGCAATCGGCGATAGCCTATGCCGCCCTTCCGGCGGGAGCCGTCACAAATGCTGCGGCAGGTTTGGCAGATAAAGATTGACTACGGAGAACACGGGGGACACGGAGAAACAAGGAATGGCAGGCCAAAATCGTCTTCTACCGCGACCGCCTCCGCGGTGAATCTTATTGTCTGCGACAGCCTGGCGCCGCGACGCCGGCGCCCGATTTACGCCGCCGTGTCTTCCGGGCCGGTGGCGGGCTCGGCGGTCTTCTTGCCGCGATTGGCGCGCGCCACCGCGGCGTCGAGTTCCTGCATGGTGCAGAGGCCGAGCGCCACGGGGTGGCGCGGCTTGATGTTGGGCGAGTTCCAATGGCTGCGGTCGCGCACCGCGGCGATGGTGGGCTTGGTGGTGCCCACCAATTTCGAGATCTGCCCGTCGCTGAGCTCGGGGTGGCTCTTCAGCAGCCAGGCGATGGCGTCGGGCTTGTCCTGGCGCTTGGCGATCGGCGTGTAGCGCGGGCCGCGATGCTTCACCATCGGCGCCGGCACCGCCTCGGCCGAGAGCTTGAGCCGCGCCACGGGATCCTTCTGGCAGCGCTCGACCTCCTCGAGCGTGATCTGGCCGGCGGCCACCGGGTCGAGCCCCTGCATCTGCACCGCCACCTCGCCGTCGGCGATCGCCTGCACTTCGAGCGGATGCAGCCCGCAGAACTCGCCGATCTGGTCGAAGGTGAGCGACGTGTTCTCCACGAGCCATACGGCCGTGGCCTTCGGCATGAGCGGCAGAGCCATCGATTCCTCCTTGATTTACAATCCCTTAGGGTATAGGGCCGGACGGCGCCAGGGCCGCGCGGCGGTCGACGGTCATGTCCCGGATGAGGCTATATAGTCGGCGGGAAGGCCGCTGGGAAGGCTTTTAGACCGTCAGCACGATCTTGCCGATATGCGCCGAGCTTTCCATCAGCCGGTGCGCCTCTTCCGCCTCGGCGAGCGGGAAGGTGCGATAGACCTGTGGCTTCACCTTGCCTTGCTCGAGGAGCGGCCAGACCACGCGGCGCAGCGGCGCGGCAATCGCGCCTTTCTGCTCGACGCTGCGCGCGCGCAAGGTCGAGCCGGTGATGGTGCCGCGCTTCAGCAGCAGCGGCATGAGGTTGATCGCCGCCTCCGCGCCGTGCAGGAAGGCGATGAGGACGATGCGGCCTTCGACCGCGAGCGCGTTGATGTTGCGTTGCATGTAGTCGCCGCCGACCATGTCGAGGATGACGTCGACACCGCGGCCGCCGGTCGCTTCCTTGACGATCTTGACGAAATCCTCGTGCTTGTAGTCGATGCCGCGCGTGGCGCCGAGGCGCTCCGTGGCGTGGCATTTGTCGCGGCTGCCGGCGGTGGCGAAGATCTGATGCGCGCCCAGCGCCTTGGCGAGCTGGATCGCGGTGGTGCCGATGCCGCTGGTGCCGCCATGGATCAGCACCGTTTCGCCGGCCTTGAACTGCCCGCGCTCGAAAAGGTTGGTCCAGACGGTGAAGAAGGTCTCGGGCAGCGCCGCCGCCTCGGCCATGCCGAGGCCCTTGGGCACCGGCAGGCATTGCGGCTCCGGCGCCACGCAATAAGTGGCATAGCCGCCGCCGGTGACCAGCGCGCAGACCGCGTCGCCGAGCTTGGTGTGGTTGACGCCGAGGCCGACCGCCGCCACCGTGCCCGCGACTTCGAGGCCGGGAATGTCGGAGGCGCCCGCCGGCGGCGGATACTCGCCCTTGCGCTGCATGACGTCGGGGCGGTTGATCCCGGCCGCCGCCACCTTGATCAGCACCTCGCCGGCGCCGGGCAGCGGCATCGGCCGGCTCGCCGGCCGCAGCACTTCGGGACCGCCGGGCTCGGTGATCTCGATCGCTGTCATGGTGGCGGGAAGCGTGGTCATGAGGGCGTCCCTTGCTGCGGCTGCGGCCGATTGCACCTCTAGCCCGACCGCGCCAGACTGGCAACAGCCAGCGCCCGGAGGAGCCATGGACGAGGAAGATCTGCTGCCGCGGCATAAGAAGCCGCAGAAGAAGGACTTGACGCCGCTGGGAATCGCCGAGCTCGAAGCCTATATCGGCGCGCTCGAGGAGGAGATCGCGCGCGCCCGCGCCGAGATCGGCGCCAAGCAGAAGCAGCGCAGCGGCGCCGACGCGCTGTTCAAGCGCTAGCCCGGCCGGGCGAGGGCGTGCCGCGGCAAGGCGCCCTGCCGTTTCCGCTTCAGCATCTCTTAACCAGCCCGCGCGATACTCCGGCCGCCGCCCGGGGCTCGGCCCCGTTTGCTTTCCGGCATCGCAGGCACCTTGCGGCCTTGCACGTTAAGAGGGGCCGTCACTCGCTGACGGCCCCGCGCCGCTTTCGGCCGGCGGATACAGTCCTCGCCGCATTTCGTGTATGGTGGCTCTTTCTGGGTGTTCCAGCATGGGAGCCGCCATGGCCGAGGCCAAGTTTCCCAAATTCGCCACGCTGGCGCTCCATGCCGGCCAGCGGCCCGATCCCGTCACCGGCGCGCGCGCCGTGCCGATCTATCAGACGACGAGCTACGTCTTCCGCGACAGCGATCACGCCGCCGCGCTCTTCAATCTGGAGGAGCCCGGCTATATCTATTCGCGCATCGCCAACCCCACCGTCGCCGTGCTGGAGGAGCGGCTCGCCGCGCTCGAAGGCGGCGTCGGCTCCGTCTGCACCGCGAGCGGCCAGGCGGCGCTGCATCTCGCCATCGCCACCTTGATGGGGGCGGGCGGCCACATCGTCGCCGCCGCCTCGCTCTATGGCGGCTCGGTCAACCTGCTGCGGCTGACCTTGCCGCGCTTCGGCATCACGGCGAGCCTCGTCGATCCCCGCGATCCCCGCGCCTTTGCCGCGGCGATCCGGCCCGAGACGCGCCTCGTCTTCGCCGAAATCCTCGGCAATCCCGGGCTCGAGGTGCTCGATATCGCCGCCGCGGCGGCGGTGGCGCATGACGCGGGTCTGCCGCTGCTGGTGGACGCCACCTTCGCCACGCCCTATCTCTGCCGGCCGATCGAGCATGGCTGCGACCTCGTCATGCATTCCGCGACCAAGTGGCTCGGCGGCCACGGCGTCGCCATCGGCGGCGCCCTCATCGATGGCGGGCGCTTCGACTGGCGGGCCTCGGGAAAATTCCCGACCTTGAGCGAGCCCTATGCCGGCTATCACGGCATCGATTTTTCCGCCGAGTTCGGGCCGCAAGCCTTCATCATGCGCGCCCGCGCCGAGGGCTTGCGCGATTTCGGCGCCTGCATGAGCCCGGCCAACGCCTTCCACCTCCTTCAGGGGATCGAGACCCTGCCGCTGCGCATGGCGCAGCACATCGCCAATACGCGCCGCGTGCTCGACTTCCTCACCGCCTCCGACGCCGTCGCCTGGGTGCTCCATCCCGATCTCGCGAGCCATCCCGACCATGCGCTGGCCGGGCGCCTGATGCCGCGCGGCGGCGGCGCGATCATCAGCTTCGGCATCAAGGGCGGCCGCGCCGCCGGCCGGCGCTTCATCGACAGCCTCAAGCTCGTCTCCCATCTCGCCAATGTCGGCGACGCCAAGACGCTGGTGATCCATCCCGCCAGCACCACGCATCAGCAGCTCGACGCCGCGGCGCTCGCCGCCGCCGGCATCGGCGAGGACATGGTGCGCCTGTCCGTCGGCCTCGAGGACGCCGAGGACATCATCGACGACCTCGCCCAGGCGCTGCGCGCGGCGCGGAAAGCGTCGCTGCGTCCGGCGGCGGAATAGGCCGGCCTCATGGAGTTCGTCCTCGACGGCAGGCGCGTCTATGCCGGCACCGGCGGGCGCGTGGGCGATCCCGCCGCGCCCGTGGTCGTGCTGCTGCACGGCGCTGGCATGGACCACACCATCTTCGCTGCGCAGGCGCGCGCGCTGGCCCATCGCGGGCGCAGCGTGCTCGCTTTCGATCTCCCCGGCCACGGCCGCAGCGAGGGGCCGGCGCTGGCGAGCATCGCCGCGCTTGCCGAATGGGTGCTCGCCGCCGCTTCGGCATGCGGCGCCGAGCGCTTTCGCCTTGCCGGGCACAGCATGGGCGCGCTCGTCGCGCTCGAGGCGGCGGCGCGGGGCGGCGCGCGGGTGGAAGCCCTGGCGCTGATCGGCTTCGCGCCGGAGATGCGCGTCCATCCCGATCTGCTGGCCGCCGCGCGCGCCGGCGCGCCGATGGCGGTCGAGCTGATGACCGGCTGGAGCTTCGCCGCCGCGGGCCAGCTCGGCGGCGCGCGGATGCCGGGCGTCTTTCTTCCCGGCAGCGCGCTCCGCCTGCTCGAACGCGCCGACAAGGAGAGCCTCGCCGCCGACCTTGCCGCCTGCGATGCCTATCGCGGCGCCGCCGACTCGGCGGGGAGAATCCGCTGTCCGGTGCTGCTGCTCCTGGGCGGCGCCGATCGCATGACCCCGGCGGCGCAGGCGCGGAGCTTTGCGCCGCGCTTTGCCGATGCGCGCGTCAGCGTGCTGCCGGCGGCGGGGCATCTGCCGATGATCGAGGAGCCCGGCCCTTGCCTCGCGGCGTTGCAGGAGGTGCTCTGACGGCCGGCATATACCACTGGTTGACGCGACTCACGAGATAGGCGACTCTCCGCCATTCCCTTAATACGAAGGGAGCGGGTCGACGTTGCGAAGAGTGTGGGGGACCCTTCTGTCCGGGCCGGCGCTGTCGGCGGCCTGGCTTGCGGCATGTGCCATCTACATCCATACGCAGGTCGGCTGGGGCGTGCTGGCGGCGATGCTGCCGAACGAGATCGCCATCGCCGTGCTCGGCGTCACGCTGCCGCTGGCCTTCCTCTGGGTCGTCACTACCTTCCGCCACCGCGCCGCCGAGCTTGCCGCCGCCGCCGAGCGCCTGGCCGAGCGCGTCGATGCCTTTGCCTTCCCCTCCGAGCAGGCCGAGGCGCGCGCCCGCGCCGCCGGCGAGACGCTGCATCGCCAGGCCGAGGAGCTCGCCGCCACCGTCAGCGCCGCGGCGGGGCGGCTGGAGCAGACGGCAAGCGGCCTCGGCGCCCGCATGGCCGAGATTCTCGCCACGGTGAGCGGCGCCACCGAGCGCGCCGAGCGCAGCCGCGGCGGGCTCGAGGCGGCGGCGGGCACCATCGAGCGCTTGGCGGCGGCCATCGGCTCGCACGCCGCCCAGATCGAGAAATCCGCCGGGCGCGACCTCTCCGCCGCGACCGAGCGGCTGGCCGGCCAGGTGGCGGTGGTGGAGACCGTGGTCGAGCGCGCTTTCACCGCCAGCGGCGACCGCATCGCCGGCCGCGCCAGCGAGCTGCAAGCGAGCGTCATCGACGCCTTCGAGCGCGCCGCCGACCGCACCGCGCAGGAGCTCGACCGCGTCAGCGACCGGCTGACGCGCGAGGCCGCCGCCGCCGCCGACCGCGTCGCCGGCGAGATCGGCGCCTTCGAGGCGATGGTGGCGCGCAGCACCGTCGCGGCGAGCGAGCGCCTGGCCGAGCAGGGCGACGCGGTCGAGCAGGCTCTCGGCCAGGTCTCGGCGCGGCTCGACGTCTCGGCGAGCCAGATCGCAAGCGCGGCGCGGCGCGGCGCCGACGCGCTCCACGCCGAGACCGAAGCCTTGCTCGTCGCGTCCGACAAGGCGGCGGCGCAGGCCGAGGTGCTCGCCTCCACCTTCCGCAACTATGCCGCCGACCTGACGCGCCATACCGAGCAGAGCGCGAGCCAGGCGGAGCTGCTGGGCAGCACCTTCGCGCGCCAGGCGCAGGCGCTGCGCAACGCCGCCGCCGAGGCGCTGGCGCGCGTCAAGGAGGGCAGCGAGGTCTTCGGCGGCAATGCCGAGCATCTCGCCGCCGCGGCGCGCAACGCCAGCGCGCGCGTCGAGGAGGTGAGCGAGGCGCTGCGCCAACAGGCGCGCGACCTGCTCGCTGCGTCCGAGCAATCGGCGGTCCGCGTCCAGTCGGTGGGCGAATCGCTGCGCCAGCGCAGCCAGGATATTTCCGCCGTGGTGCAGGGCACCCTCGCCACGGTGCGCCAGGCCGTCGACGGCTTCCGCGAGAGCGGCGAGGCGCTCACCGGCTCGGCCGATCAGGCGGCGACCAAGGTCGGCGAGGCCGCGAGCGGGCTGCGCGGGCAGGCGAGCGACTTGCAGGCGATCGCCGATCAGGCGACGGCCAAGATGCGGCGCGCCGGCGAGACCTTCGATCAGCAGGCCGACCGGCTCGCCGGCGCCTCGGCCGAGGCGAGCGCCGCGCTCGTCGCCGTCGGCGAGACGCTCGGCCAGCACATGGACCAGGTGAAGGACGGCACCGAGGCGGCGGTGGCGCAGGTGGCGCAGCTCCACGACGGCTTCACCCAGCAGCTCGGCCGGCTCAACGCCGCGCGCAGCGCGGTCGCCGCTCAGGTCGCCGAGATCCGCAGCGCGCTCCAGCAGCAGACGCAGGAGCTCGGCCGCGCCTCCGAGGCGGTGGTGCAGCGCTCGACCCAGGTGGGCGACGCTTTCCGCGAGCATTCGCGCCTGCTGCGGGATGCCGCCGCCGAGGCGAGCACGCAGGCCGAGGCGATGGCGGTGGTGATGCAGCGCCAGGTGCGCGAGCTGCACGCCGTCGCCGACAACCTTTCCTCGCTGACCGCCTCGATCAACGAGACGCTCCAGGCCGGCTCCGGCGAAGTGACGCAGGCGAGCGACCGCGCCCGCGGCAGGATCGAGGAGATCGGCCAGTTTCTTGCCGAGCAGACGCGCGCGGTGGCCCAGGCGAGCGAGGTGGCGGGGCTGCGCCTTGGCCAGAGCGGCGACCTGCTGCGCCAGCGCGCGGGCGAGGTGCATGAGGTCGCCGACCGCGCCGCCGCCAGGCTCGGCGAACTCGGCGACCGCTTCACCGAGCGCAGCCAGCAGGTGGCCGGCGCCAGCGACGCCGCGGGCGCGAGGCTGCGCGAGGCCGGCGCGTTCTTCCGCCAGCAGGCGCAGGATCTCGCCGCCACCGCCGACCGCGTCGCGACGCGGCTGCAGGATGCCAGCGAGCACGTCAACGAGCGCGCCGCCGCGGTGGCCGGCGCCGGCGATCTCGTCGCCAACCGGCTGCAGGAGCTGAGCGAGGCCGCGCGCAATCAGGCGAACAACCTAACCGTGGCGTCGGAGGCCGCGGCGAGCAAGGGCGAGCAGATGAACGAGGCGCTGCGCCGCCAGCTCCGCGATCTCGCCGCCGCCGCCGAGCATACCGGCAGCCAGCTCGGCGACGTGCGCAACGCGCTGCGCGAGCAGACCACCGAGCTCAACGGCGCCACCGACAAGGCGGTGGAGCGGCTGCGCGACATCGCCGACACCTTCCGCCGCCATTCCGGCGACCTCATCGCCGCCGCCGACCGCGCCGGCGTCAAGGCCAAGGACGCGGCGGCGCTGTTCGAGACGCAGACCGAGACCTTGCTCAAGGCGGCGGGCGACGCCGCGACCGAGGCGCAGCGGGTGCGCGAGACGGCGATCCAGGCGCAGCAGGATACCTTCCTCAAGGCCGCCACCTTCATCATCGAGACCTTGCAGTCGATCGCCGTCGACCTCAACCGCGTGCTCGACCAGAGCATTCCGGATTCGGTGTGGAAGCGCTTCCATGCCGGCGACCGCGGCATCTTCACCCGCCAGCTCTTGCAGATGCAAGAGAAGAACGCGGGCACGCTGATCAAGAAGAAGTTCGAGGAGGATCCCGGCTTCCGCGATTACGTGCTGCGCTATCTCAATCAGTTCGAGAACCTGCTCGCCCAGGCGCGCGAATGCGACCACATGGACGTGCTCGGCGCCACCTTCGTCACCGCGGATGTCGGCAAGCTCTATCTCATCCTGTCCAACGCCGTCGGCCGGCTGAAGCATTGACGCCCCCGCGAGCGCCCCCGCGAGCGCGCAGCGCTCGTCGGGCATCGGCGTCAGCGCTTGCGCAGCAAGCGCGAGAGCCCCCCGCGAGCGCGCAGCGCTCGTCGGGCTGCGGCGCCAGCGCTTGCGCAGCAAGCGCGAAAGCCCTCCGCGAGCGCGCAGCGCTCGTCGGGCTGCGGCGTCAGCGCTTGCGCAGCAAGCGCGAAGCCGCCTGGCGACATGCAGCGGTCAAAGCAGAAGGGCGGCCCTTGCGGGCCGCCCTCTTGCATCGGCAAAGATCGAAATGCGCCTCAGGCCGCCTTCTGGCCGATCACCTCGGCGCCGCCGCTCTTGGCGATCTCGATCTTGCGCGGCTTCATCGCCTCGGGGATCTCGCGCGCGAGGTCGACGTGCAGCAAGCCGTTGTTGAGGCTGGCGCCGACGACCTTGATGTGGTCGGCAAGCTGGAAGCGGCGCTCGAAGGCGCGCCGGGCGATGCCGCGGTAGAGGTAGGACTTCTTGTCCTCCTCCCGCTTCGCCTTGCCGGTGACCAGCAACGCATTCTCGCGCACGGTGATGTCGAGCTCATCGGCGGCGAAGCCGGCCACCGCCATGGTGAGGCGATAGGCGTTCTCGCCGGTGCTCTCGATGTTGTAGGGCGGGTAGCCGCTGCCGCCGTCGACCCGCGTCGCGGTGTCGGCAAGCCGCATCAGACGGTCGAACCCGATGCCGGAACGGAAAAGCGGTGAGAAATCGAGCGTATCCATGACCATATCCTCCAGTGAGCAACATGGGTTCTTCCCGCGCCCGCCGTGAGGCCGGGCGTTCGGGAAAGGCCGGACCCGCCAGGCGGCGTCCGACGGTATCGAGATGGGCATCCGCCCGCGGCGTTCAAGGGGCTGGCCGGTTAAGGTTAACGAGCGCCGCGCTGGTGCCGGCGCGGCGGGAATGGTAGAGACAAGAGGGTGCAAGCCAGAGGCGATGACGTGCAGGCGACGGCATTTTTCGGCAAGACCTACGGCGAGGCGATGGAGCTGCTGATCGAGGCGCGCGACTACCTCGCCCATCGCGAGCCGATCGACCGGCAGGTGCTGGCGCCGCTGGATCGGTTGCGCATGAGCCGCGAGACCATGCGGCTCACCGCGCGGCTGACGCAGATCATGGCCTGGCTGCTGGCGCAGCGCGCGGTCTTCAACGGCGAGATCAGCCAGCGCGACGCGCTCGGCGATCGCGGCGCGCTCGCCGAGGTCGAGATCTGCATGGAAGGCGAGGAGTGGGCGCCCGCGGCGCCGCAGCGTCTCGCCAGCTTGCTCGACCGCAGCCGGCGGCTCTACGTGCGGGTGGCGCGCCTCGACGAGCTGGCGCGCCGCCAGCTCGCCTAAGTCCGATCGTCGGGAGAATGCCGCGGCGGCGGCGATGCGCCGCCTGCGTCGCGGCCCTACTTCTTGAGGCCGAAGCCGCCGAAGCGCTTGTTGAAGCGCGCGAGCTGGCCGCCGCTGTCGACCAGCCGCTGCTGGCCGCCGGTCCAGGCGGGGTGCGATTTGGAGTCGATCTCCAGCCGCAGCGTGTCGCCGGGCTTGCCGTAGGTCGAGCGCGTCTTGTAGCTCGTGCCGTCGGTCATCACCACGGTGATCTCGTGATAGTCCGGATGGATGCCCTCTTTCATCGCTCTGCTCCGAGAAAGCTGCGGCTTTATACCGGAGCGAATCGCGTTGCGCAACTCCGCGACGCCGGCGATTCGACGGGAATCGCCGGCGAAAACCGCGCGAAACGCGCGTCACGACTCCGTTTTCGCGCGATTTCGCGCAAAAAAACCGCTCTCCGCCCCGCTTTTTGCGCATTTCCAATCGACTTTCGGTTGCGACTTTCATAGAATCGCCGGTGTTTCGTCGGCACAGGGGGTTTGATCTCATGAAAGCAAGACGTAAACGTGCCACGGCTGCGGCTTCGAAGGGCGCGGCCAAGAAGGCGCCAAAGCGGAAGAAGGCCGCCAAGCGCAAGAAGGCGAAGAAGAAGTAGGTCGGTCTCGCCGCCGCGACGCTCCTCCACGGGAGCGTCGCGGCGGCGGTATCCGAGAGCGAGACGAAGCCGCGGGGCCTTGCTCCGCGGCTTCTCTCTTTCCCCCGCGAGCGCGTAGCGCTCGTCGGCGGCGGCGGTTGCGCGGCAACCGCGAGAGCCGCACCCCTCAGGCAAAGTCCCCTTCAGCGGATTAGCGCTCGGTCAGCTTCAGCTCGATGCGGCGGTTGCGCCGGAAAGCGGCTTCGTCGTTGCCGGGGTCGAGCGGCTGGAACTCGCCGAACCCCGCCGCCACCAGGCGGTTGGCCGGGATGCCCTGGTCGATGAAGAAGCGCACCACCGAGATGGCGCGCGCCGTCGACAGCTCCCAATTCGACGGGAACTGCGCCGTGGCGATCGGCCGCCGGTCGGTATGGCCGTCGACGCGCAGCACCCAGGAGATGTCGGCCGGGATCTTGGCCGAGATCTCCTTGAGCGCCTGCGCCACCGGCAGCAGCCGCTGCTTGGCGTCGTCGGAAAGCTCGGCGCTGGCCAGCGGGAACAGCACCTCCGATTGGAAGACGAAGCGGTCGCCGACGATGCGGATGTCCGGCCGGTCGCCCAGCACCTCGCGCAGCCGCCCGAAGAATTCCGAGCGGTAGCGCGCCAGCTCCTCGACCTTGCTGGCGAGCGCGGCGTTGAGGCGCTTGCCGAGATCGGCGATCTGCACCTGCTGCTCCTTGCTCTTGGCCTCCGAGGCGTCGAGCGCCGCGGCGATCTGCTGGAGCTGCTGGCGCAGCGCCAGGAGCTGCTGGTTGAGCTGGTCGATGGTGGTCTGCGCCTCGGCCAGCCGGGCGTCGCGCTCGGCCACCTGTCGCTGCGCCGCGCCGAGCCGCTCCTGCAGCTCGGCGGTGCCGCTGCGCGCGGCGGCGGTGGCGTCGTCGGCCTGGTTGGCGAGCTCGGCGATGCGGCTGGTGAGCGCGTCGCGCTCGGCGTTGACCGATTGGAGCTGGCTCGAGAGCTGCGCCACGGTGTTGCGCAGATCGGTATTGGCCTTCTCGTCCAGCGCCAGCATGTCGGCGAGCTGCTGGATCTTCAGCCGCAGGTCGCGCACCTCGGCGTCGCGGCCGGTGAGCGCGTCCGACAGGTAGAACTGGCCCGCGGTGAACACCAGAAGCACGAAGATGATGACCATGACGAGCTGCGACAGCGCGTCGACGAAGCCCGGCCAGATGTTGATGCTGGGACGGCGTTGGCGGCGCGACGAGATCGCCATGGCGGGTCAATCCTGCAAAGGGGCCGGGCTAGGAGCGTTCCGCCTCCTCGGCGAGCGCGGCGATGGTGCGGGCGAGCAGCCGGATCTCGCTGCGGATCTCCTGCGTCGCCTCGCCGCGTCCCTGCGCCACGTCCTCGGCGAGCCGCGCCAGATGGATCTCGATGTTGCGCAGATGCGCGCGCGCCTCGTCGAAGCCGGGCGGCCCGCCGGCGGTGGCGTCCGCCAGGCGCTGCAGCACCGGCCTCAGCTCGACCTGCCCCTCGGCGAGCCGCAGCAGCAGCGCCTGCTCCGCGCGCATCTGGTCGGCGAGCATCGCCAGCCGCTCCGTCAGCGCCTGTAGATTGGCGTTGGCGGAGATGCGGCTCTCCTCGCCGCGGCCCATGATGCGCTGAAGATTGTCGAGGCTGTCGGCGGTCTGCTCGAGCAGCGCCTGGATGAAGGCGGGCACCGAGCCCTCGCCGGCCTCGCCCGAGAGCCCGCCGCCGGAGAGCCTGGTATAGCCCGAGAGATACTCCTCGAGATCGTGATAGAAGCGGTTCTGCGCCAGCCCCGCCTGCAAATCGAGGAAGCCCAGCACCAGCGATCCCGCCAGCCCGAACAGCGAGGCGCTGAAGGCGGTGCTCATGCCGCCCAGCGGCGACTGCAGCCCGCTCTTGAGGTCGTTGAAGGCGCGCACGGGATCGCTGGCGCCGGCGGACAGCGTGCCGATGACGCCGCCCACCGACTGCACCGTCTCGAGCAGGCCGTAGAAGGTGCCGAGCAGTCCGAGGAAGACGAGCAGGCCGATCAGGTAGCGCGAGGTCTCGCGCGTCTCGTCGAGCCTGGTGCCGATGCCGTCGAGCAAGGTGCGCATCGACACCGCCGAGAGGCTGACGCGCCCGCCGCGGCGGTCGGCGAGCATGGTCGCCATCGGCGACGGCAGCCGCGGCACGGTCTCGCTCGAGAGGTTGGCCTGGTTGCGGCGGAAACGCTCGAGCCAGGCGACCTCGGGATTGAGCCGCATCACCTGGCGGAAGATGTAGACGATGCCGGCCAGGAGGATGAAGAGGATCAAGCCGTTGACCGCGGGGTTGCCCATGAAGAAGCGATAGAGCGCGGGCGACAGCAGCGCGGCGATGGCCGCCACTGCGGCGACGAAAACGGCCATGCGGGTGAGATAGCGTTGCGGGCGTGTCACTTGCATGCGTCCTTTGCCGGCGAAGCCGCCGGCTCAGTGTTCGAGCATGACGATGTCGACGCGGTCCGGCGGATCGCTGCCCTCGCTGCGGTTGCCGAGCGCGCGCACGTCCATGCGCGTGTTGGCGACGCCGCGCTCCATCAGATAGCCGCGCACCGCCAGCGCGCGCTGCAGCGAGATCCGGCGCGCCTGATTCGCCTGGTCGGACGAGCCGCCGGCATAGGCGGCGAGTTGCAGTCGCAAATGCCCGTCATCGGCGAGCCGCCGCGCCAGCGCGTCGAGCCCGGCCTTGGCGTCATCCGGCAGATCGGTGGCGCTGCCGGCGAAGATGATGCGCGTGGGCTCGCCGGCGGCGGCGGTGGCCGGCGCCGCCGCGGGGGTGGGCTTGACCGGGCTGGGCGGCGGCGGGCTGGGCGGCGTGTTCATGACCGTCACCGTCGCCGGCGACGGCGGCGCCGTCGTCGGCACCGGGCTCGGCGGCGCCGCGGTCGGCGCGGCGGCGGTTGGCGTCGCTTCGGGCGCGGCGGGCTTTTCCGGCGGCGCGGCGGGTGCCGCCGGCGGCGTCGCCTCGGGCGCGGGCGGGCTGGGCGCGGCCTCGGCAAGCGGCTGTGCCGTGACGTTCTCGCGCGGCGCGGCGCCGCCGGTCGCCGCTGCCGGGGCAATCGGCGCCGCCCGCACGGCGGCGGTCTTCTCGGGTTTGCGCGCGGCCTCGGCCGCCGCCTTTTTCTTCGTCTTCGGCGGGTGCAGCGCGATGGCCTTGGCGGGCGCCGGGCGCGTCACAAGCGCGCCGCGCTGCTGCGCGCCTCGCTCGCGCAGCAGCAGCTCGGGCAAGGTTGGCGCCGGTCCCAGCGCGTCGAGCACGCTGAGATCGACGGTCACCTCGGGCTGCTCGCGGCCGCTGACGATGGTCTGGGCCGCGGCCGGCGCCGCCGCGGCGGCAAGCAGAAGCAGGGCCGCGGCAACCGGGATCGCCCGCATCACGCAGCGGCGGGAGTATGAGCTGGCCATGCCGCCACGGTCCATCGCTGCTCCCAGGGGCGCGTCATTTGCCGGGTCATCGCCGTAAAATACCGCAAGCAGGCCGGTCGCCGCCACAGTCAGTTTATCGCCGCCTCGGCGAGCGCTTTCTTAAGAAGATGCAGGAGCGGCTGATGCAGGTGCGCGTTGGCGGCGATGACGTCGCCGCTCGCCGGCATGCCGTGGTTGCCGGCGAGGTCGCTGGCATAGCCGCCGGCTTCGCGGACGATGAGGATGCCGGCGGCGAGATCCCACGGCTTGAGGGCGAATTCCCAATAACCGTCGAAGCGTCCCGCCGCGACATAGGCGAGATCGAGCGAGGCGACGCCCAGCCGCCGCACGCCGCTCGTCGCCGCCATCGCCGCGCCGAGCGTGGCGAGGTAGCTCGCGTGATCGGCGCGGCCGATGAAGGGGATGCCGGTGCCGATCAGCGCTTCGGCGAGGTGGCGGCGCGCCGAGACGCGCAGCCGCCGGTCGTTATGGAAGGCGCCGGCGCCCTTCTCCGCCCAGAACATCTCGTCGCGCACCGGCTCGTAGATCAGCCCGGCGATGACCTCGCCGTCGCGCTCGAGCGCGATCGAGATCGAGAAATGCGGGATGCCGTGCAGGAAATTGGTGGTGCCGTCGAGCGGATCGACGATCCAGCGGTGATGCGCGTCGCCGCCCGCCTCGCCGCCGCTTTCCTCCATCAGGAAGCCGTAGCCCGGCCGCGCCTTGGAGAGCTCGGCGCGCAGCACCTTCTCCGCCTTGAGGTCGGCGGCGGTGACGAAATCGCCCGGCCCCTTGATCGAAACCTGGAGCTGCTCGACCTCGCCGAAATCGCGGATGAGGCCGCGCGCCGCCTTCAGGGCGGCATTGGCCATGACGTTGATGGTGGCCGAGCGCGGCGCCAAGCCTCAGTCCTTCGCGCGTTCGAGATAGGTGCCGTCGGCGGTGTTGACGACGATCTTGGTGCCGGCGGCGATGTGCGGCGGGATCATCACCCGCCGGCCGTTCTCGAGCTTGCCGGATTTGTAGGAGGAGGACGCGGTCTGCCCCTTCACCACGGGATCGGCCTCGACCACGGTCATCACCACGCTCTGCGGCAGCGTCACGGCGAGCGGTGTCCCTTCATGGAGCTGGATGGTGCAGACCATGCCTTCCTGGAGGAAATCGGCGGGCTCGCCGATCATCTCCTTGTTGACGGCGAGCTGCTCGTAGGTCTCATTGTCCATGAAGGTCGCGAGATCGCCGTCGAGATAGAGGAACTGCATCTCCTTCTCGTCGAGCTGGGCGCGCTCCACGGTTTCCTGGGTGCGGAAACGCTCGTTGAGCTTGGAGCCGCCGCGCAGGTCGCGCATCTCGACCTGGGCGAAGGCGCCGCCCTTGCCCGGCTGCACCAGCTCGCGGCGCAGCACCAGCCAAAGCTTGCCCTGGTGCTCCAGGACGTTGCCCGGCTTGATGTCGATGGCATTGATCTTCATGGCGCTCGTCCTCGTTGGCGCGGCGGTTGTGACGGGAATGCGGTTGGTGGCGCTTACTAGCAGCTTGCCCCGGCCAAAGGAAGGGGGCGCCGGCGAGGCTGGGAGTGTCATCCGGCGCCGCTATGATGGGCGGCCGAAGGAGGATCACGCGATGCGCGCGACAAGGGGGCTCGTCTTCGCCGCGGCGCTGCTCAGCGCCGCCGGTCCGGCCTTCGGTGAGGGGGAGACGGCGACGCCGATCGAGCATTTCATCGTCGTCGTCGGCGAGAATCTGAGCTTCGACCATCTCTTCGCCACCTTCCGCCCGCCGCCGGGCGAGAGCGTGGCGAACCTGCTGGCCAAAGGCATCGTCGCGGAGGATGGCGGCCCCGGTCCGCAGGCGGCGCTCGCGGTTCAGCGCATCGCCGCGCCGCGCGGGCGCTACGAGGTGACGCCGCCCGTCACCGGCAGCTTCGCCGCCTTGCCGCGGCCTGACACCACCTATGGCCGCGGCCTGCCGCAGAACGAGCCCGACTGGCGCTTTCCGGCGGCGCTGGCGAACGCTCCGTTCCAGATCACGCGCTATGCCGATTACATGGCGGTGATCGGCGATCCCGTGCATCGCTTCTTTCAGATGTGGCAGCAGGTGGACGGCGGCCGCCACGACCTTTTCGTCTGGGTCGCCCTCACCTCGGGCGAAGGCTCGGCGAGGAACCACGAGGATCCGAGTCTGAGCACCCATCAGGGCGCCCTTGCCATGGGCTTTTACAACATGGCCGCAGGCGATGCGCCCTATCTGCGCGCGCTGGCCGAGCGCTACGCGCTTGCCGACAACTATCATCAGGCGATCATGGGCGGCACCGGCGCCAATTACTTCGCGCTCGCCACCGGCTATGTCGCTTCCTACCTCATCGACGGCAAGCCGGCGAAGCCGCCCGCCAACCAGATCGAGAATCCCGCGCCGCGTCCCGGCACCGCCAATTGGTATACCCAGTCGAGCTATTTCGGCGGCTCCTACGTCAATTGCGCCGACCCGCGCCAGCCGGGCGTCAAGGCGATCCGCGATCATCTCGCGACGCTGCCCTACAAGCCGTTCAACGACGGCAATTGCCTGCCGGGCCGCTATTACCTCGTCAACAACTACCGGCCGGGCTATACGCCGGACGGCGCGGCAAAGCCGCTGGGGCCGGGCAGGTTCGTTTTGCCGCCCCAGCAACAGAGGACCATCGCCGAGGCGCTTTCGGCCAAGGGCGTGTCGTGGAAATGGTACAGCGGCGGGCGCACCGATGGCGGCATCGACCGCGACCAGTATTGCGACATCTGCGACGCGCTGACGCTGTCGACGGCGGTGATGACCGGGCCGCTGCGCCGCAATCTCGTCGGGCTCGGCGCGCTGGAGCGGGATCTTGCCGAGGGCACGTTGCCGGCCGTCTCCTTCGTCGTGCCGCCCAATGTCGAGAGCGGCCATCCCGCCTATTCGACGGTGCCGCGCTATGAGAGCTTCCTGCGCGGGCTCATCGCCAAGGTGGAGGCCGCGCCGGCGCTCTGGGCCAAGACCGCGATCCTGGTCACCACCGATGAAGGCGGCGGCTATTACGACAGCGGCTACATCCAGCTCCTCGATTTCTTCGGCGACGGCACGCGCATCGCGCTCATCGCGGTCTCGCCCTTTGCCAGGCCGGGTCATGTCGAGCATACCTATTACGATCACGTCTCGATCCTGAAATTCATCGAGCGCAACTGGCGTCTGCCGCCGCTCTCGCCGCAGAGCCGCGACAACCTGCCGAACCCCGTGATGTCCGCCGCCGATCCCTATGTGCCTGAGAACCGCCCCGCCATCGGCGACCTCATGGAGCTGTTCCGGTTTTGACCGGCCTTGACGACAAGATTAACCAGTGAGACAGCGAGACGGTGAGGGACCAAACCCATGACGACGCCACGCGAAAATGATCCGCTGACCGAGGAGATCATTGGCCGGGCCATAGAGGTTCATCGCCATCTGGGTCCCGGCCTGCTGGAATCGGCATATGAGGAATGCTTATGTCTCGAGTTGAAGCAGGCCGGGCTGGCCTTCCAGCGCCAGGTGCCTCTGCCGATCGTCTATAAGACGGTCCGGTTGGATTGCGGCTATCGGCTCGATATCGTGGTCGCGCGCAAGGTCATTCTTGAATTGAAGACGGTCGAGCGCTTGTTGCCTGTGCACGAGGCGCAAGTGCTGACCTATCTGAAGCTGAGCGGCGTGGGTATCGGTCTGCTGCTCAATTTCAACACGCCGGTTCTCAAGGATGGCGTTCGCCGCCTGATGTTGTGAGGACCATCCGCCCCGCAATATCTCACTGCCTCACTGTCTCACTGGTCAATCTATATGAGCGATAAAGGGCCCGGCCGATCAGAGAACGCATGGTGGCGGCCGGAGCGTTTTGCGCTGAAGCGCGCGCATCTCATGACGCGCGCGCGCGTCCTTGCCGCCATCCGCGCCTTCTTCGCCGAGCGCGGCTATGTCGAGGTGGAGACGCCGGCGCTGCAGGTAAGCCCCGGTCTCGAGCCGCATCTCCAGGCTTTCGCCACCACGCTGATCGAGCCGGGCGAGGGGCCGCGCCCGCGCTTTCTCCACACCTCGCCCGAATTCGCCATGAAGAAGCTGCTGGTGGCGGGCGTGCCGCGCCTTTTCCAGCTCGCCCATTGCTTCCGCAACGCCGAGCGGTCGTCCACGCACCATCCCGAATTCACCATGCTCGAATGGTATTGCGCCGGCGCCTCCTATCGCGACCTCATGGCGGAGTGCGAGGCGCTGCTGCGCGCCGTCCTCGCCGCCGGCGGCGGCAGCCGATTTGTCTGGCAGGGCCGCGCCGCCGATCCCGCCGCGCCTTGGCTTCGTCTCAGCGTCGCCGAGGCGTTCCAGCGCTTCTGCGGCATCGACCTCTTGGCCACCGCGCCCGATCCGCAGGCGCCGAGCCTCGCGCTGCTCGCCGACGCGGCACGACCGCTCGGCCTCGCGCCCCATCCCGGCGATGACTGGGAAGATCTCTTCTTCCGCCTTTTTCTGGAGCGCATCGAGCCTCATCTCGGCATCGGTGCGCCCACCATCCTTTACGACTATCCCGTCTCGATGGCGGCGCTGGCGCGGGCGAAGCCGGAGGATGCGCGGCTCGCCGAGCGCTTCGAGCTTTATGTCTGCGGCCTGGAGCTGGCCAACGCCTTCGGCGAGCTGACCGACGCCGCGACCCAGCGCCAGCGTTTTCTCGCCGATCAGGAGGCGAAACGCCGGCGCTACGGCGAGGCTTATCCCATCGACGAGGATTTTCTCGCGGCGCTCGCCCATGGCATGCCCGAGAGCGCCGGCATCGCGCTCGGCCTCGATCGCCTGGTCATGCTGGCGACAGGCGCCGACGCGATCGAGGACGTGCTCTGGGTGCCGGTGGGCTGAGGCCCAAGCCTTACCCGCCGCCGGCGGCGGCGATCGCGGCGATGAAATCCTTCACCGCCTGGCCCGGCCCCTGGGGATAGCTCCACACCGCGGCGATGACGGCGAGGAAGTCGGCGCCGGCGGCGACCAGCGTCGCGCAATTCGCCTGGGTGATGCCGCCGATGGCGACCGAGGGCACGGTCATGATCTCGCTCCACCAGCGCAGCAGCTCGGGATCGGCGCGATGCGTCGTCTCCTTGGTGCCGCTCGGGAAGAAAGCGCCGAAAGCGACGTAATCGGCGCCGGCCTCGGCCGCTTCGAGCGCCAGATGCCGGCTCTGGTGGCAGGTGACGCCGACGATGCGGTCCGGTCCCAAAAGGCGCCGCGCCTCGGCGTAGGAAGCATCCTCCTGGCCGACATGGACGCCGTCGCAGCCGGTGGCGAGCGCGAGGTTGGGCCGGTCGTTCATCAGGAAAGCGACGTCGCGCTGCTGCGCCACCGGCCGCAGCACATCCGCCGCGCGGCGGATGGCGTCGTCATCGACGTCCTTGAGGCGGAGCTGCACGCAGGCGACATCGCCGGCATCGAGCGCTTCGGCGAGACGGTCGGCGAAAGCCGCCGGCTCCAGCGCCGGCGGCGTGACGAGATAAAGGCGCGTGGTCACCGCGATGGCACGACGGGGAAGCTCAGCCCTCGCCCCGATAGACGCGGATGATCGCGTCGAGCAGCTTCAGCGCCTGCTCGCGCGGCCGCTGGAAGGTGTTGCGGCCGATGATCGAGCCGTTGCCGCCGCCCTCGCGGATGGCGCGGGCCTCGCTTATCACGCCGTCGGCGTCCTTGGCCTCGCCGCCGGAGAAGACGACGATGCGCCGGCCGTTGAAGCAGGATTGCACCACGTGGCGGATGCGCGCGGCCGGCGAGGCGATGTCGATCTTCTGCTGCTCGTAGACTTTCCTCGCCGCTTCCAGCTCGAGATGCTCGGTCGGCGGCTTGACCTTGATGATATGCGCGCCGAGCAGCGCCGCCATATGCGCGGCATAGGCGCAGATGTCGATCGCCGTCTCGCCCTGCTTGGAGAGGCTGCCGCCGCGCGGATAGGACCAGATCACCACGGCAAGGCCGTGCGCCTTCGCCTCGCGCCCCATCTCGGCGATCTCTTCCATCATGCCGTAGGCGGCGTCCGAGCCGGGATAGATGGTGAAGCCGATGGCCGAGCAGCCGAGCCGGAGCGCGTCGCGCACGCTCGCCGTCACCGCTTGCGACGGCGCCTCCTTGGCGCGGGCGAGCGAATTGGCGGAATTGACCTTGAGAATCGTCGGGAGGACGCCGGCGAAGCTCGACGCGCCCGCCTCGATGAAGCCCAGCGGCGCGGCATAGGCCGAAAGTCCGGCATCGACGGCGAGTTGAAAGTGATAATGCGGGTCATAGGCGGGCGGGTTGGGCGCGAAGCTGCGCGCGGGACCATGCTCGAAGCCCTGATCCACCGGCAGGATGACGAGCTTGCCGGTGCCGCCGAGCATGCCTTGCATCAGGATGCGGGCGAGATTGGCCTTGGTTCCGGGCGTGTCGCTCTCATAGCAGTCGAGGATCTTCTTGACCTGGTCGCTGACCATCATGGCGGTCCGGCTCCTCGGGCGCGGCTGGAAATCGGCGCGGGTATAGCAGAGGGCCCGCGCCGCGGCAAAGCTCGCCGCCGGTTTCGCGTCGCCGAAACCATCTTAGCCCGAAACGCGCCGGGCCGCCGCTTTCTTCTCGCCGAGAAAGGGGCGCAGCGCCGCTTCGGGATCGCGCTCGTCCAGCAGGTCGAGCGCCGGCTCGGCGCTCGCGCCTTCCACCGCCGCGCCTTGCGCCGCGGCGATTTCGGCAAGAACCCGGCGCCGCTCCTCGGGGCCGGTGAAGCGCACCCGCTTCAGCCCGGCGCGCAGCGCCGCGAGCGTGGTGCCCGCCTGCTCGGCGCAATCGAGCACCTCGGTCACCTCGACCTCGGGATGCGCCGCGCGCGCTTCGGCGATCAGCGCCTTGAACCACAGTGGCCCGGCGTAAGTGCCGGCGCCGGCGGCGCTCTCGATCGTCACCGCCACGCCCAGCGCCGCCGCCGCGTCGATGGCGGCGCGCGCCTGCTCCAGCGAATGCACGATGACGCGCCGGCTCACCCGAGCCCGCCGACCAGCGCGGCCGCTTCGACCATGCGGTTGGCGAAGCCCCATTCATTGTCGTACCAGGCCAGCACGCGGCAGAAGCGCCTGTCCAGCACCACCGTCTGGGTGAGGTCGAAGACGGCGCTGTGCGGGTCGTGGACGAAATCGACGGACACCGTCTGGTCGCGGTTGACGGCGAGGATGCCTTTGAAGCGGTTGGAGCGCGCCGCCTGGACCATCAACTCGTTGATCTCCTCGGCGCTGGTGTCGCGCGCCGCGTCGAAGGTCAGGTCGATCACCGAGACGTCCGCCGTCGGCACGCGGATCGAGGTGCCGTCGAGCTTGCCCTTGAGCGCCGGCATGACGAAACCCATGGCGCGCGCCGCGCCGGTCGAGGTCGGGATCATGGACAGCGCCGCCGCCCGCGCGCGCCGGAGGTCCTTGTGCAGCGTGTCGACGGTGTTCTGGTCGCTGGTATAGGCGTGGATCGTCGTCATGTAGCCGCGCTCGATGCCGAGCCCCTCGTTCAGCACATAGGCGACCGGCGCCAGGCAGTTGGTGGTGCAGGAGCCGTTCGAGATCACCCGATGATCGCGCGTGATCTGGTCGTGGTTCACCCCCATCACCAGGGTGAAGTCGACGCCGTCGGCCGGCGCCGAGACGATGACGCGCTTGGCGCTCGCTTCGAGGTGCTTCGCCGCGCTCTCGCGCTTGGTGAAGAGCCCGGTGCATTCCAGCGCGACATCGACCTTGAGATCCTTCCACGGCAGCTTTGCCGGGTCGCGCTCGGCCAGCACCCGCACCTTGCCGCGCCCGGCATCGATGAAATCCGCGCCGCAAACGATCTCGCCGTGGAAGCGGCCGTGGACGCTGTCGTATTTCAGGAGATGCGCGTTCGCCTCGACCGAGCCGAGATCGTTGATCGCCACCACCTGGACGTCCTCGCTGCGTTCCTGGATGGCGCGGAATACCAGGCGGCCGATGCGCCCGAAGCCGTTGATGCCAACCCGAACCGCCATGCCGTCCTCCGCTCAGAAGCCCTTGCCGTAAAGGCTGGAAAATGCGTCTCGATCCCGCGCCGGCGCCCGCCTCCCTCTAGGACAGGCGCCACGCCACCGCCGCCGCCACCGCCTCGGCGGTGAAGCCGAAATGGCGGAAGAGATCTTCCGCCGGCGCCGAGGCGCCGAAGCCGGTCATGCCGATCACCGTGCCGCCCGCGCCGACATAGCGCTCCCAGCCGAAGGGCGAGGCCGCTTCGACCGCGATGCGCGGCGCGCCGCCCAGCACCGCGGCGCGATAGTCCGGCGCCTGCGCGTCGAACAGCGACCAGCACGGCAGCGATACCACCGCCGCGGCGATGCCGCGCGCCGCCAGCATCTCGCGCGCCGCCACCGCCAAGGCCACTTCCGAGCCGGTGGCGATGAGCGTCGCCTGCCGCCTTCCCTCGGCCTCGGCCAGCACGTAGCCGCCGCGCGCCGAGCGGTTCTCCGCCGCGGCCTCGCGCCGCAGCGCCGGCACCGCCTGCCGCGTCAGCGCCAGCACCGAGGGCGCGCGGCGCGAGCGCAGCGCCAGCTCCCAGCATTCCGCGGTTTCCACCGCATCGGCCGGGCGGAACACCTGCAAGCCCGGAATGGCGCGCAGCGCGGCCAGATGCTCGACCGGCTGATGCGTCGGCCCGTCCTCGCCGAGCCCGATCGAATCATGGGTCATGACATAGATGACGCGCAGTCCCATCAGCGCCGAGAGCCGGAGGGCCGGGCGGCAGTAATCGCTGAAGACCAGGAAGGTGCCGCCATAGGGGATGATGCCGCCATGAACGGCGAGGCCGTTCATCGCCGCCGCCATGGCGTGCTCGCGCACGCCATAATGCAGATAGCTGCCGGAGAATTTGCCGGCGGCGATCACTTTCTGGCCTTTGGCCTTGGTGTTGTTGGAGCCGGTGAGATCGGCCGAGCCGCCGACCAGCTCCGGCATCACCGGCGCCAGCGCGTCGAGCACCATGCCGGAGGATTGCCGCGTCGCGAGCTTCGGCGCCTCGGCGGCGAATTTGGCGCGGATGCCGGCGATGGCGTCATCGAAGCCCGGCGGCAGCGCGCCCGCCACGCAGCGCTCGAACTCGGCGCGAAGCGCCTGCGGCGCTGCCTCCAGGCGCTGGCGCCAGGCCGCCTGGTGGTCGCGGCTCCGCGCGCCCACCGTCCGCCACCAGCGGACGACGTCGCCGGGAAGGACGAAAGGCGGCTCCGTCCAGTCGAGGCGGCGGCGCGTGCCGGCGACCTCTTCGGCGCCGAGCGGCGCGCCATGGGCGGCGGCCGATCCCGCCTTGGCCGGCGCGCCGAAGGCGATGGTGGTGCGGCAGGCGATGAACGAGGGAGCCTCCGTCTCGCGCGCCCGCGCCAGCGCCGCCGCGACCGCCTCCGGATCGTGCCCGTCCACCCTGACGCTGTCCCAGCCCGCCGCGGTGAAGCGCTGGAGCTGGTCGTCCGAGGTCGCAAGCGCGGTGCTGCCGTCGATCGAGATCGAATTATCGTCCCAAAGCACGATCAGCTTGCCGAGGCGCAAATGGCCCGCGAGCGAGATGGCTTCCTGGCTGATGCCTTCCATCAGGCAGCCGTCGCCGGCGATGACATAGGTGTAGTGGTCGACCAGATCGTCGCCGAAGCGGGCGTTGAGCAGCCGCTCGGCCAGCGCCATGCCGACCGCGTTGGCGAGTCCTTGGCCGAGCGGACCGGTGGTGGTCTCGATGCCGGGCGTGTGGCCATATTCGGGATGTCCGGCGGTGCGGCTGCCGAGCTGGCGGAAGTGCTTCAGCTCGGTAAGGCTCATATCGATGTAGCCCGTCAGATGCAGCAGCGCATAAAGCAGCATCGAGCCGTGCCCGGCGGAAAGCACGAAGCGGTCGCGGTCGGGCCAGTCGGGATATGTCGGATCGAATTTGAGGAACCGGCTCCACAGCACGGTCGCCGCATCCGCCATCCCCATGGGCATGCCGGGATGGCCGCTTTTCGCCTGCTCCACCGCGTCCATGGCGAGCACGCGGATGGCGTCGGCCATACGCCTGAGCTGCGGGTCGCGCGGCGCGGGGAGCGGTAGAGCGGTCTGGGCGGGGGCGGGCGGGGGGGCGCTCATGGACCTACTATCGGCAAATTGGGGGGCGGACGGCGCCGCGTCAACCCGCGATGTCACGGCCCCGCGTTCGGTTGCGGCTCGCGGGGTTTGCCGGTAAGGTCGCCGCCACTTCCGCTGGGGCGTAGCCAAGAGGTAAGGCAGCGGATTTTGATTCCGCCATTCCCAGGTTCGAATCCTGGCGCCCCAGCCACTCCGGCCAATGGAGCGGACCACCGCGCGAAGATGTCAGGGCCGTCAGACCGCCCAGGGATCAAGCACCGTCACACCGGTAGCCGCAAAATCATTCACATTGCGCGTGACGAGCGTCATTCCATGCACGAGGGCTGTGGCCGCGATGAGGGCGTCCCGCTCCGCTCTTGGATCGGGGACATGCAAATGGGCGCAGCGTTGGGCGACGACCGCATCCACCGGGAGAATACGATCTGCGAATTCCGGGATGACATGGTTGTCCAGCCAGAGCCGCAGGGCTCTGCCCTGCCTCGCGTCCCTGCGTTCTACCAGCAGAACACCGAGCTCCAACTCCAGCACGGTGATCGCTGAGATGTAGAGCGTGACTGCCTCGACCGTATCTGCCCAGCGTGCGACCTGTGCGTTGGCTTTGCCGAGCCGCACCTTGCGCAATTCGGATACGACGTTGGTTTCGAGCACGAACATCAGGTCAAATCGGCGGGGCCAATCTTGATTTCGGCGCGCGGCGCTTCGAAGTCGATATCCTCATCGCCCGGCATGGCCAAGGCGTCGGCAATCTTTCGCTGACCGCCCGCGAGCCGCTGATAGTCCTCGATCGTCAGCAATACATGCGCCGGCCGTCCTCGGTCGGTGATGAAGACCGGCCCCTTGCTGGCCGCCTTCTTGGCCCCGCTGGCGTCCTGATTGAACTCTCGGCTTGTAAGCGTCGTGATCGCCATGAGGTGCCTTAAATGTAGATATGTGTCTACATTTAATTCATGAACCGGTCAAGGATAAGATCTTCGACCGGGAACGCCGAGAATCCATCCTTCGACCTGCGCCACCGTCCGCTCGGCTGGCGAAAGGTCCGGCTTCAGGAAACCCGCGAGCGTTCCCTCCCGGTCGGCTCGCCCGAGCCAGGCGGCAATGCAGAAGGCATCGTGCGGATCCGGCGTGCGCCCCTCCGGCGCAAAGCCGCGCCGCCACAGCGACGGATAGACCTCGGCGATCGCGGAGCGGCCGGTGGCGATGTCCCACCCGTCGAACGGCCAGAAATGCACGCGTGAGCCGAGGCGCATGCGGATGGACCGCAGCCAGGGAATGCCGGCATGGGTCGATTTCGCCACCGTGCCTTGCACGTCGAAATGAAACACCGATTTGGCGCTGCCGGCCCGCTCCTCGGTCAGCCGCCGCCAGCGGGCATTCCCGGTACGCGCGGCATCGGCCTTGCCCCGCTCAGGCGCGCTCAAATCTCTCCGCTGCCCGGTCTGCGATGAAAGTCAGGCGACCGCTGCGTTTCTATTGCGCCTGGGCCGGGACGGCCTGCCACGGCACCACGCAGGTCCCGACATAGGGATAATAGGCGTTCGACGCCGGGCAGTAATACCAGACCGGCGGTCCTGCGACCGCGGGCGGCGGCGCGGGATAGGGATAGGCGTAAGCGTAGGGGTCGATGTAGAGGTAGGGATAGCCATAGGCGTAGGGAAATCCCAACACGCCGCCGAAGAACACGCCGCCCCGGAAGCCGTATCCGCCATGGTGAAATCCGCCACGGTGACCGCCGCCATGTCCACTATGTCCGTCCGCCGAAGCCGGCGAAGCGGCTGCCACGGCTGCGGCGGCGAAAAGCGCGACCGCCAGCCGGCTGGCCGTTTCCCATCCGCTTCGGCGCCGTCCTGCTGCCGTGCCGGCCATCTTCGCCTTCCCGCGCGCTGCGCGACCTGATCCTCAGAAAATGGGGATGGCACGCCGGTGCGCCAACGGGCCGGCGGGCGCGTTCGGAGCACTCTGTGCCGCCGCCCGTGCGAGGGTGAGATCAATTTCCTGTTACGGGCGACGAGCCGAACAGAGCTCCATTAAGCAGCCGGCGCGCCGTGCCGTCGCCGCCATCAAGCGGCAAGAGCAGCGAATCGGCGAGGCGATGGTTCTTGTTCACCGGGCGCAGCGTCGTGCGCGGCCGTGCCCTATCGCCGCGTCCGGCTGTCGATCAGCTCGCGCACCTTGCGCTGCTCCCAATCCTGCGTGGTCCAGGGCAGCATCTCATAGGCATGAAGGCCGTGCAGGCAAACCAGCATGCCCCAGCCGATCAGCGGCGCGTAGAACCAGGCGGGTCCCGGCGTCGTCGAATCGATCATGAAGAGCACGAAATTGATGATGACATAGGCGGTGAGGTGGCTGTAGAAGCCGCGCAGCGCGCGCACCCGCCGCCAGGCCCATTGCTCGACCTCGGCTATATGCGCCGCCTCGCGCGCGCTCATGCCGGGTCGCAACTCCACCGGCTCGCTGCCCTGCCCACGCATCGCTCTCGCCCGCTTAGGGGAATGCCCCGCGGCCTCTTTGGATGAAGCCGCCAGCTTACATCCAATCGTCCGCGGAGTAAAATGCGCGGCGGTCAGTGGCGCGCCGGGCTTTGTTCCGAGGAGATGAAGGCCGAAGGGCGGTCCAGCGTCAGCAGATCCTCCGTCGCCCGGATCCACGCGGTGAGCGCATAGCTCTCCACCCATTGGTGGAACTCCGCCTCGCGGTGGTCGAGTTCGGCGGTGGCGCGCCGGCGCGCCTCGGAGACCGGGCTTTGCTGCTGGCCGCGGAAGCCGTGCTCGAAGAGGCGGGCGATCTCGCGCCGCATCTTCGCCTCGCGGCGGCGGTGCCAGGCCTTGAAGGCCTCGACCCGATTTTCGAATTCCTCGCGCGGCAGGAGCTGGGCGCGGACCTCCGCGTCGCGCAGGATGAGGCGGGCGGCCGCGCCGAAGGCGCGCTCCATCTCGGTGGCATTGGGCTGCTCGCTGGCGTCGATGAAGGGCCGGGCCATGTCGCTGGCGCGGCGCTTCAACGTGTCGATCAGGGCTCGTGTCGCCGTCATGGCAGGTCACTCCGCTGGTCCGACCCGGCGCATTCCAGGCTAAACCCGGAGATTCTGCGCTGTCCAGGGGGCATCGCGCCCGGCTCCGGCCGGAATCCCGTTCAAATGCCGCTCAAATCCCGGCCAAGCCCCGCCTCCTTCTGCAACGATAATACGCCGCGGAAATTTCACGCTGCTGTGCTATCCTGTTAAACCTAGGCCCCGGAAGGTGCGGGGTTCACTCACGGAGAGCGAAGGCAGAGCGCGAGTATGGGTAGAGGAAGGGATTTCCGCGGCCCGAGACGACGCGGATTCAACGACGACGACTTTCCGCCGCCAGATATGCCAGATTTCGCGCCGCGACGGCCCTTCGGGTCCTTTTCGCCGCCTCCCATGGCGGAAGGGCCCGAGGTCGACGCGGTGGTCAAGTGGTTCAACGGGCAGAAAGGATTCGGCTTCGTCGAGCTTGGCGACGGCTCGGGCGACGCATTCCTTCACGTCGCCGTGCTGCAGCAAGCGGGGCGCCAATCGGTCTTGCCGGGATCGAAGATGCGCGTCGCGACCGCTCAAGGCCCCAAAGGCCGTCAGGTGGCGCGCGTCATCTCGGTCGATGAGAGCACGGCCACGGAAGCGCCGCGACGACCGCCGCGCGAGGGAGGCGGGGGCGGGGGCGGTTTCAGCCGCGGCCCGCGCGACCTCTCGAACGCGGTCGAGATGACCGGCACGGTGAAGTGGTTCAACACCGACAAGGGCTTCGGCTTCATCGCTCCCGAAGGCGGCGGCAAGGACGTGTTCATTCACATTTCCGTCCTCGGCCGTTCCGGCATCGCCGGGCTTAGCGAAGGCCAGCAGGTGTCGATGCGCGTCGTCGAGACGCCCAAAGGGCGCGAAGCGGTGTCAATTTCACTGGCAAGCTGACGGGCAACGGCGGGCGGCTTGGCTGCCCGCCGTTGCCGGCGGCTATCGGACTCAGTCGGCCGGCTGCAGATTGCCGGCGGCTTCCTTGCCGCGATCGACCACGACCTCGTAGCGAATCTTCTGTCCCTCGCGCAGCGAGTTCATACCGGCGCGTTCGACCGCCGAGATATGGACGAAAACGTCCTTGCCACCACCGTCAGGCTGGATGAAGCCATAGCCTTTTTGCGCGTTGAACCATTTGACAGTGCCGGTAGCCAAGCTGGCCTCCCTTTGATGTGGTTGGATCGGCGCCGCGCAAAATGTGCGGCACCGCGCAGTTCTCGGCCTCTAGGCATCTTGAAGTGACGCCCGGCGGGCGATCGGCAAAGCCGCCGAAGCTGAAACTGGCGTGACAACCTTCGCACTTCTCCCGCCAGGGCACAATCGGTAAACCCGGCACCCCCTCCCTAAGGGGGAATATATGGATTTATCACAATTAATTAGTGCGAATGCCGAAATACGCGGCCATGGATTCGCGCTGTCATCGCCGCATCGCCCCGGCTGCCGGCGGCGAGCGCAAGGGCGTCTCGTGGAGCGATGTGCTTGCGTCGCGGGCGGCCCCGTGCGCCTTGGCGGCGGTGCACGGTGCATGCTCTCGCGTCCATGCGCCATGACGATGGGGCTCACGAGCGGCGCGCCGGCCGCGGCGAAATATCCGCTGACCTTCTGCCGAGCAATCGCCGCCGCGCGCCTTCCCGCCCCATCCGGCGCCGTTTCCGTGCCGGAGCGCGATCGATCAACAAATCGCGAGCGAGTCCCAATTCCAACCGGGCGGGACATGGTCTAGACTGCCGCCGGCAAACGGGGATGACAGGCTGCGGGGGATGCAAGGACGATGATTTCGGCACTCCTGGGCTCGGTGCTGAGCCTGTTGTTCTTCTCGGCGGTGCTCGCGGCCGAGATTCGCGGCGGCGATCGGCACCGCATCCGTGAGCTCGCCATTCTCGTCGGCATCCTGACCTTGGTCGCGGCCTATGCCAGCCATGTCGTCATCGCCGGCGGCTGGCCCGAGATCGCCAGCCTCTCCTCCCTGATCCTCCGCGGCGGCTGACCATCGCGCCCCGCGCGAGCGCGCAGCGCTCGTCGCGGGCGGCGTCAGCGCTTGCGCAGCAAGCGCGAAAGCCGCACCGTGCAAGCACAGATTCTTTTGCGAAAGCCGCACCGTGCACGCACAGACGCCGCCCCCTCCGGCCTCTCCTACACCTGATTGATCGCCCGCACGACCCTGCCCTCGAGGAAGGCGCGGATGTTCTTGACCGTCTGGCCATAGGCGAGGCGATAGCCCTCCTCGATGACGTAGCCCAGATGCGGCGTGATCACCACGGTATCGAGCGTCAGGAAGGGATGGTCCTTGGGCAGCGGCTCCGCCTCGAACACGTCGAGCCCGGCGCCGGCGATGCGCCCCGCGCGCAAGGCGGCGATGAGCGCCGCCTCGTCGACGATCGGCCCGCGCGAGGTATTGACCAGGAAGGCGGTGGGCTTCATCGCCGCGAGCTCGGCCTCGCCGACGAGGCCCTGCGAGCGCGGGCTCAACACGAGATGGATGCTGACGACGTCGGCGCGGGCGAAAAGCTCTTCTTTCGACACCAGCGCCGCGCCGGCTTCGGCGGCGCGCGCGGCGGTCAGGTTCTGGCTCCAGGCGATCGTCTCCATGCCGAAGGCCCTGCCGATCCGCGCCACCTGGCCGCCGAGCCGGCCGAGGCCGAGGACGCCCAGCGTCTTGCCTTTGAGGCCGCGGCCGAGCGTGGTCTGCCAGCGCCCTTCGCGCACCGCCCGGTCCTCGCGCGGGATGCGGCGGAAGAGCGACAGAATCAGCCCCCAGGCGAGCTCCGCCGTGGGATAGGGCAGCATGTCGGTGCCGCAGACCTGCACCTTGCGCTCGCTGGCGGCGGCGAGGTCGATCGCGGCGTTGCGCATGCCGGTGGTGACCAGCAGCCGCAAATTGGGCAAGCGCTCGAAGAGCGCGCGCGGGAAGGGGGTGCGCTCGCGCATGGCGACGACGACCTCGAAGGTGTGAAGCCGCTCGGCGAGCGCGTCGAGCCCGTCGAGATGGTCGGCGAAGGCCTGCATCTGCGCCTGTGGATGGAGGCTCTGCCAATCCGCGAGCGCGAGCGCCACGCCCTGGTAGTCGTCCAGGATAGCCACGCGGATCATTGCCGGATCTCTCCCCGTCCGTTATCAGTGCTCCGTTATCGGTCGTTGTTTCCGGACTGACAACCGAGAACTGACAACGGACCGCGTACAAGCGAGGCTGCATGGCCGAACTGACCTGCGATGTGGTGGTTGTGGGCGCCGGCAACGCGGCGCTCTCGGCGGCGCTGTCGGCGCGCGAGCAGGGCGCCTCGGTGGTGGTGCTGGAGCGCGCGCCCGAAGCGGAGTGCGGCGGCAACAGCCGCTTCACCGCCGGCGCCATCCGCACCGTCTATAACGGCGTCGAGGATCTGAAGAAGCTCATCCCCGACCTCACCGAGGCCGAGATCGCGCGCACCGATTACGGCGCCTACACCCGCGAGCAGTTCTATGACGATCTCGGCCGCATCACTCAGTATCGCAGCGACCCCGACCTCGCCGAGATCCTGATCGAGCGCAGCCTCGAGACGCTCGTCTGGCTGCGCGGCAAGGGCGTGAAGTTCCTGCCCGCCTATGGCCGCCAGGCCTTCAAGATCGGCGACAAGACGCGCTTCTGGGGCGGGCTCACGGTCGAGGCCACCGGCGGCGGTCCCGGCCTCGTCGCCGCCGAGCATGAGGCGGCGCGGCGCAACGGCATCGCGATTCATTACCGCACCCGCGCGCTGAGCCTGCTGCTCGACGAGCGCCGCGTCATCGGCGTCCATGTCCGCCAGGGCGAGCGCAGCTTCGACATCGCCGCAAAATCGGTGGTGCTGGCCTCGGGCGGCTTCCAGGCGAACGCCGAATGGCGCACGCGCTATCTCGGCCCCGGCTGGGATCTCGCCAAGGTGCGCGGCACGCGCTTCAACACCGGCGACGGCATCCGCATGGCGCTAGATGCGGGCGCCATGCCCTGGGGCAACTGGTCGGGCTGCCATGCCGTGGCCTGGGACCGCAATGCGCCGGAATTCGGCGACCTCGCCGTCGGCGACAATTTCCAGAAGCACTCCTATCCCTTCGGCATCGTCGTCAACACCACCGGCCGCCGCTTCCTCGACGAGGGTGCCGATTTCCGCAACTACACCTACGCCAAATACGGCCGCGCCGTCCTCGAGCAGCCGGCGCAGACCGCCTGGCAGGTCTTCGACGGCAAGGTGCTGCATCTGCTGCGCGAGGAATATCGCATCCGCCAGGTGACCAAGGCGCGCGCCGACAGCATCGAGGCGCTGGCGCAAAAGCTCGAAGGCATCGACCGCGCCGCCTTCATCGCCGAGGTGGCCGCCTTCAACCGCGCCGTGCGCCAGGACGTTCCGTTCGACCCCACGGTCAAGGACGGGCGGCGCGCCGAAGGCCTCCCCGTGCCCAAATCGAATTGGGCGAACACGCTCGATACGCCGCCCTTCGAGGCCTATCAGGTCACTTGCGGCATCACGTTCACCTTCGGCGGCTTGCGCATCGACGCCGCCGGCCGCGTCATCGACACCGAAGGCGAGCCCATTCCCGGCCTGTTCGCCGCGGGCGAGCTGGTCGGCGGCCTCTTCTATTTCAACTATCCCGGCGGCACCGGGTTGCTGTCGGGCGCCGTCTTTGGCCGCATCGCCGGCGCCTCCGCCGGGAAGGCAACGGCGATCGCCGTCTGAGCAAAGCGCCCCGCCGCCGCGCGCGATTGCCCCGCCGGCGGCGATTTGTTACCTAATCGCCGTCCGCCGCTGTCCGGTCGCCGTCGATGCCCGAGGCGCCTTCCGCGAGCCGTCCGCTGTTCAAGCCGCCCTTGGCGGTGGGCGACATCGCGCCCGGCTGCGCCTTGAAATCGCTCGAAGGCGAGATCGTCGATCTCCGCGGCGACGCCGTCGCCGGCCGGCCGCTGGTGCTGGTCTTCTGTCCGCGCTTTTCCGCCGAGACCGTCGCGGTGCTCGACGGCTTCCGCGCCGCGCTCGATGCCTTTGCCGCCGCGGGCGCCCGGCTTTTCGCGGTGACGCTCGAGCCCGCCAAGGTGGCCATGGAGCAGGCGCTGCCCTTCGCCGTGCTGCTCGACCGCAGCGGCGAGACGTTCCGCGCCTTCAACGCCGGCAGCCGCGCCGCGCCGACCACCATCGTGCTGCGCTCCAACCATCATGTCGCGGCGATCGCCAAGGAGGCGCCGGCGGCGCAACCCGGCGCGGCGCTGGCCGCGGTCGAGCGGCTTGCCGCCGAGCGCCAGCCGGTGCTGATGGCGCCGCACCCGCCGGTGCTGATTGTCCCCGAGGTGCTGAGCCGCGGCGATTGCCAGCGGCTGGTCGGCGTCTACAAAACGCGCGGCAACGTCTTCGTCGAGCCGCGCCACGGCGATGACGGCATCGCCACCGACTACAAGATGCGCATTCCCGAATACGGCCGCGGCGACCGCATCGACCATTGGCTGGTCGAGCCCGACACCATCAACGTCATCGACACGCGGCTCCGGGGCCGGCTCTTCCCCGAGATCCAGCGCGCCTTTCAATATCCGATCACGCGGCGCGAGCGCATGCGCATCGCCTGCTACGAGGGGGCGCGCGGCGGCGAGCTGCACGGCCATCGCGACAATTCCGAGGCCTTCGTCGCCTATCGCCGCTTTGCCGTCTCGATCAATCTCAACACCGAGGAATTCGAAGGCGGCGAGCTGCGCTTTCCCGAATTCGGCGACCAGCGCTACCGGCCCGAGACCGGCGCCGCCATCGTCTTTTCCTGCTCGCTGCTGCACGAGGCGCTGCACGTGACGGAGGGCACGCGCTACGTCCTGCTCGCCTTCCTCTTCGGCGAGCGCTAGCGCGAGCGCGCCAGCGCTCGTCGCGCGCGGCGTCAGCGGTTGCGGACAACCCGGCCGACCGCTTTGCGGTCGGCCCCGGAGGGTTCGGTCGCGAAGCGACCGAACGGGTTGTCCCGCGAAAGCCGCCAGGCGACTGCGCGAAGCGCGTTCCTTCGTCAGCGCGCCCCTGCAGCGCAGCCGCGGCCCCGATCCATGGCTGGCGGCGCTGTCAAGGGCGCGGCGGCTTGCTAAGCTCTCTCGCGGGATGAACCGGCGGCGGAGATCGCGCATGGACGGGGTGGCGGCGGAAGAGGCGGGCGGCTCGGCGGTGGAAACGCGCCGGCGCATTCGGCGGGGCGAAATCACCGGGCAGACCAGCGGTCTCGCTCCGGGCAAGGTGCAGGGCAATGTGGCGATCCTGCCGGCCGATTGGGCCGACGAGTTCCTGCGCTTCTGCCTGCAGAACCCCAAACCTTGCCCGGTGCTCGCGGTGGGCCGGCCGGGCCGGCCGGAGCTGCCGGGCCTGGGCGGCGGCATCGACATTCGCACCGACGTGCCGCGCTACCGCGTCTTCGAGGGAGGGCGCGAGATCGCCGCCCCCACCGACATCGGGGCCTATTGGCGCGAGGATCTCGTGACCTTCGTGCTCGGCTGCTCCTTCTCCTTCGAATGGGCGCTGCGCGAGGCCGGGCTCAGCCTGCGGCATATCGAGCGCGGCACGGTCGTGCCGATGTACCGCACCAATATTGCCACCGCCGCGACCGAACGCTTCGGCGGGCCGATGGTGGTGTCGATGCGCCCCTTCCGCCCGGCCGACGCCATCCGCGCCATCCAGGTCAGCGGCCGCTTCCCCGGCGTCCATGGCGCGCCCGTGCATATCGGCCTGCCGGCGGAGATCGGCATAGCCGATATCGACCGGCCGGATTTCGGCGAGCGCACCGAGATCCGCGGCGGCGAGCTGCCGGTCTTCTGGGCTTGCGGCGTCACGCCGCAAGTGGTGATCGAGACGGCGCGCCCGCCCTTCTTCATCTCGCATTTCCCGGGCTCGATGTTGATCACCGACCTCGACAACGCCGCGCTCGCGCTATGACGGCGCGGCCGCTGGAGGGGCTGCTGGTGGTGGCGCTGGAGCAGGCGGTGGCGGCGCCGCTCGCCAGCGCGCGGCTGGCCGATGCCGGCGCGCGGGTGATCAAGATCGAGCGCCCCGACGGCGATTTCGCCCGCTTCTACGACCGCGTGGCACTCGGCCAGAGCGCCTATTTCGTTTGGCTCAACCGCGGCAAGCAGTCGATCGTGCTCGACATCAAGCGCGAGGCCGATTGCGCGCTGCTGCACCGCATGATCGCCCGCGCCGACGTCTTCCTGCAGAACCTGGCGCCCGGCGCCGCCGCGCGCGCCGGCTTCGCGCCCGAGGATCTGCGCCGGCGCCACCAGCGGCTGGTGGTCTGCTCCATCACCGGCTATGGCGAAAGCGGGCCTTACCGCGACATGAAGGCCTATGACCTGCTGATCCAGGCGGAGACCGGGCTCGCCGCGCTCACCGGCCCGCCCGAGGCGCCCGGCCGCGTCGGCGTCTCGGTCTCCGACATCGCCGCCGGGCTCAACGCCTACAGCGCGATCCTCGAGGCGCTTTATGCGCGCCAGCGCACCGGCGACGGCGCGGTGCTGTCGGTCTCGCTGTTCGACGCCACGGCGGAATGGATGGCGGTGCCGCTGCTGCATTACGATTACGGCGGCAAGGCGCCGGCGCGCGAGGGGCTGCGGCATCCCTCGATCGCGCCTTACGGCGCCTTCGCTGCCGCCGACGGCAAGGCGATCGTCATCGCCATCCAGAACGAGCGCGAATGGTCCCGCTTCTGCGCCGAGATCCTCGGCGACGGCGCGCTCGCCGCCGATCCGCGCTTTGCCGACAATCCCCGGCGCGTCGCCAACCGCGCCGCGCTCGACGCCCTCATCGCCGCGGTTTTCGCCCGCCAGAGCCGCGCGGCGCTGGGCCGGCGGCTCGAAGCCGCCGACATCGCCTTCGGCAATCTCAACGGCGTCGAGGATTTCTCGCGCCATCCCCAGCTCCGCCGCCTCGCCGTGCCGACGCCGGAGGGCGAGGTCGCCGTCCCCGCGCCGCCCGCGCTTTTCGCCTCCCGCGCCCCGTCCGGCGGCGTTCCCGCCATCGGCGAGCATAGCGACGCGATTCGCCGGGAATTCTCCGCCCCCTGAACGCGATAGCACGCCGCGGGGTTTGCCCGGCCGCGGTTTCCGCTGCCTGCTCGCCCCGGCGGCGGGGGTGCAAAGTCGATTGTGCAACGCAATAGAAGCGAGTGCGATCGGTTAAGAATATGGCTAAATGCCGCAAGATTTTGATTTTTTCGCACCTGCGTTTTTGCCCTTGATTTGTCGCCCCGGCGAGCGCATATTGTGCAGTGCGGCATCGGTCGTCGCCCGACGGCCTGCCGTACGTCTTCTAGGCGTTTCCTCCCTAAACTTGGGCCGTGCTTTGCAGCACGGCCCATTTTTTTGGTGCCGTCGCCGCGTTGCAGCGATTGCGCCGCACCAACGGCCGGGTCAAGGCAGGTCGGCGGCGCCGCTTCCGAGCGCGCGCTGCATCAGCACGCAATCGACCCACCGACCGTGCTTGAAGCCGATCGCCGACAGCGATCCGACTCGGCGGAAGCCCAGCCGCTCATGCAGTCCGATCGAGGCGAGGTTGCCGCTGTCGCCGATGACTGCGACCATTTGGCGCAAGCCCAGCGCGGTGCAGCGCTCGATCAGCGCCGCCAGCAGCGTCGCGCCGATCCCGCGCCGCCCGGCCTCGGGGGCGACATAGATCGAATCCTCGACGCTGTAGCGATAGGCCGAGCGCGACCGGTAGGGCGCGGCATAGGCATAGCCCAGCACCGCGCCGTCGGGCGCCGTGGCGACGATGTAAGGCAATCCTCGCGCCAGCACCTCGCTTCGCCGCCGCCGCAGCTCATCGACCGCCGGCGGCTCCTCCTCGAAGGAGCCGAGGCCGAAGCGCACGTGATGGGCATAGATCGCGGCGACCGCCGGCATGTCGCTGTCCTCGGCGTCGCGCACCAGGAACGCCGGGACCGCCGCCGCGCGCTTCCTCATGCGGCGGCGAGGACCGAAAGGTCGATGCGGGCCAGCGCTTGCGCCGTCTCGCGCATGTCCTCGGCGAGCTGGCTCAGGAAGGTTTTGCGCTCGAAGCTGCGCTCGTCCATGTAGAGGCCGCGGCTGATCTCGATTTGCAGGCAGTGCCCTTGCGCCCCGGGCTTGCCGTAATGGGCGGTGGTGAAGCCGCCGGCGTAAGGTGAATTGCGCGCCACGGCATAGCCCTTGGCCGAGAGCGTGCGGTGCGCCGTCTCGACGATCAGCGGGTGGCAGGCGGCGCCGTGGCAGTCGCCGAGCACGATGTCGGTGCGCGAACGCCGCACGCCCCGCTCGCCCGGCGACGCGCCCGAGGGCATCGAGTGGCAATCGATCAGGAGATAGCTGCCGAAGCGCTCGCGCGTCGCCGCTACGAGCTGGCGCAACGCGCGATGGTAGGGGCGGTAGAGCCGGTCGATTCGCGCCATCGCTTCGGTAAAGCGCAGCTTTCCGGCATAGATGTCCTCGCCGGTCGCGACCACCCGGGCGATGGTGCCGAGCCCGACGCGCACCCGCGGCGAGCGCGTGTTGACGAAGGCGGGCAGTTCGTCCTCGAACATGGTGGGATCGAGCTCGAAGGGCTCGCGGTTGGGGTCGAGATAGGCCCGGGGGAAGCGCGCGCGCAGCAGCGGCGCGCCGAGCGCCGCGGCGGCGGCGAAGATCTCGTCGACATAGCTGTCTTCCGAGCGCCGGAGCGTCAGCGGGTCGAGGCGCGAGGCGGCGAGGAAGGGGGCGGGATAATCGCTGCCGCTGTGCGGCGAGGCCAGGACCAGCGGCAGCGTCTGCACTGCCGGGGCGATCACCTCGATCGGCGGCTCGACGGCCGCTCTTCGCTCAAACGGGCCTTCCATCCCTGGAATTTAGGGGCAAGCCGGTGCTTCTGTCACGCGCTTCCGGCGGGTTAACCGTGATTTCCATGGCTCCTTCGACGCACGCCATCCTGCTATCGCGGCGGAGAGCCAGCGGCTAAACTGCGGCACTTGCCGGGAGAGATCATGGCGCGCATTCTGCTTGCCGAGGACGACGACAATCTCAGGGTTTTTCTGGCGCGCGCGCTGCGCCGGGCCGGGCATGAGGTGCATGCCGTCGGCGACGGCGAGGCGGCGCTCTCCTGGGTGAACGAGCGGCCGATCGACCTGCTGCTGGCCGACATCGTCATGCCGGGCCTCGACGGCATCGAGCTTGCCCGCCGCGCCAACGATCTCTGGCCGGATCTGCGCGTCATGTTCATCACCGGCTTTGCCGCCGTGGCCTTGCGCCATCGCAGCGTCACGCGGCGCGAGGCCGCGGTGCTCGCCAAGCCCGTCCACCTCCGCCAGCTCGTCGACGAGATCGACCGCTTTCTCGCGGCATAGCCGCGAGCGCGCCGCGAGCGCTCGTGCGCTCGTCGGCGGTGGCGTCAGCGGTTGCGCAGCAACCGCGAAAGCCGCACTCCGGTAGGCAATTCTCCGCAACCCGCGGCGCCTTGCCACCGCCGGCGAAATCGGTTACACCGCCCGCTCATCGGGCACGTAGCTCAGCGGGAGAGCACTACCTTGACATGGTAGGGGTCACAGGTTCAATCCCTGTCGTGCCCACCATTCCCCGGCGGGACTCCTGGCGCGTTTTCCGCTGCCGCGGTCGATGTCGCGGGCGCGATCGCCTTTCTCCGCTATGTGACCAGCTCGACTTTTTTCGAGAAGACCTGCGCGCCGTTTCGGATGGTCACTTCCGTATATTTGTTCCGCGCCGGCCTTTCCTCGTACTTCAAGTCGATTTGCGTGACGTGCTGGGCGACGATGCCATCCGGCGCTTTCGCCACCACGTCGAGAATGAGAATGAGCGGATTTATCCCTTGCGGCTTCGCCGGCTCCAGCTTCGCCGTCCAGCCCGTGGTGGGCGCTTCGCCCTTTCCGGAAACAAGAAGCGCGGGCGGGCCCGGCGGCATCATGTCGAGGCGCGCGTAAAAGCTCTTTTCGTCAAGTGTGATCGGCATGGGTTCGCTCCCTCTTCGATCCCCGGCAGTCATCCCGCGCTTTAGATACCAGCGCGACCGTTCAGGGTAAAGCATTTCATCTCTTCTCCGGCGCGCTTCCGCCTAGATCCGGTGGCAGGAGACGAGATGGCCGGGCGCGGCTTCGCGCAGGCGCGGCGCCTCGACGCGGCAGCGGGCCTCGGCATAGGGGCAGCGGGTGTGGAAGGCGCAGCCGGGCGGCGGGTTGATCGGGCTCGGCACGTCGCCTTGCAGCAGGCGTCTCGGGCGCCTGAGCTTGGGATCGGGCACCGGCGCCGCGGCCAGCAGCGCTTCGGTATAGGGATGGAGGGGCGCCGCGAAGAGGTGGCGCTTGTCGGCGTATTCGACGATCTTGCCGAGATACATCACGGCGATGCGCCGGGCGATGTGCTGGACCACGGCGAGGTCATGGGCGATGAAGAGGTAGGAAAGGCGCTTCTGCTGCTGGAGATCCAGCATGAGGTTGGTGACTTGCGCCTGGATCGAGACGTCGAGCGCCGAGACCGGCTCGTCGGCGACGATGAGCAGCGGCGACAGCGCCAGCGCGCGGGCGATGCACAGGCGCTGGCGCTGGCCGCCGGAGAACTCGTGCGGGAAGCGGCGGCGCTGCGCGGCGCGCAGTCCCACCTGTTCGAAGAGCGCGGCGACGCGCGCCTCGCGCTCGCGCGCATCGCCGATGCCGTGCACCAGCAGCGGCTCGGCGACGATGTCGCCGGCCGTCATGCGCGGATTGAGCGAGGCGAAAGGGTCCTGGAAGATGATCTGCATCTCGCGCCGGTGCGGCCGCAGCGCCGGCTTCGCGAGATGGGTGATGTCGGCGCCGTTCAGCGCGATGGTGCCGGCGCTGGGCTCGATGAGGCGCAGCACGGTGCGCGCCACCGTCGACTTGCCGCAACCGCTCTCGCCGACGAGGCCCAGCGTCTCGCCCTCGCCTATGTCGAAATCGACCCCGTCGACCGCGCGCACCTGGCCGGCGGCGCGCCGCAGCAACCCGGCGCGGACCGGGAAATGCTTCTTCAGCCCGGCGACCGCGACGACCGGCGGCGGCTCAGCCATAGCGTTCTTCCGCCTGCCAGCAGGCGACCCAGTGCTGCGGCCGCAATTCCTCCCAGGGCGGGAATTTCGCCCGGCAGCGGGCATCGGCGAATTCGCAGCGCGGGGCAAAGGCGCAGACGGGCGGCAATGCGTCGAGCGGCGGCACGATGCCGG
>DASPSJ010000105.1:0-12124 GCA_035623985.1 Allostellaceae bacterium
GACGAGGTGCTCCAGCCCAAGGGCGTGGCGGTGGTCATCGAGGCGGCGCATCAATGCATGACCACCCGCGGCATCCACAAGCCCGGCGTCGCCATGGTCACCTCGCGCATGCTCGGCGCCTTCCGCACCGACCCCTCCACCAGGCGCGAGTTCCTCGCCATCATCGGCCAGCCCGCCGGCGCGTTGCTGGTGAATGTATAGCCGTCAGCTTTTGGCAAAATTGTCAGTCGTCAGCTATTCGTCACGACCAGGAAAACCGAGAACTGATGGCTGATCGCTGAAGGCCGACAGCTATCATTGGAAATAGCCGCCGAAATGGTCGCTAATCTCCTGGCTCATCTGCTGATTGAAATCGGCCATCAGCGCCGTGGTCATGTCGTACCAGGTCTTGTCGCGGTCGTTGGGGGTGATGCCCTCGAGCACGCTCTGCGAGCGCGACGCCTTCACCGAGACGGTACGCACCGGCACGCCGTGATCGTCGATGATCTGCAAGGTCACGGCCACCGTCGCGTCGTAGCGCTGCGCCGGCTCCTTGGTAAAGGCGCCAGTGATCCCCCCCTCTTTCTTCTTGAGCTCGACCTCGATGACGGAAGCGTCCTCGATGACGAAGCGGGCGCGGGCGTTGCCGCCGCCCGCCGCCAGCCGGTCATGCGCCCAATTCTCGATCGCGCGCGCGGGCGGAACGGGAAAGAGATGCTCGACATGCGGCGCCTGGAAGCTGGGCCTGAAATTGCTCTGCACATCCACCCCGCTGACGGCCAGCCGAATCGGCCGCTCGCTGCTGAAGCGGATATCGGGGAAGGTCGGCCGTGGCGGCGGCGATTCGCAGGCCGCGAGCGCACCGGTCAAAGCCAGCGCCGGGATAACGAAACGCCAGAAGCCAAGCCGCATGGGAATCTCCGCAGAGGCCGCGCCCCTCCGCGGCGCCGCGAGACTGGCATGGCCGATGTCAGGAGTCCACAAGCGCGTGGATCTCCTCCTCGCCGAAGCCGTAGCCGGCGCTGCAGAACTGGCAGGTGACGGTGATCCGGCCGTCGACTTTCATCGCCGTGAGCTCGTCTTGCGGCAGCATGCGCAGCACCGTCTCGACGCGCTCGCGCGAGCAGCGGCAGCGTGCGGCGAGATCGTGGCGGCGATAGACGCGCACGCCGTCCTCGTGGAAGAGGCGCAGCAGCAGCGCCTCGGGTGCAAGCGCGGGATCGACCAGCTCCGCCGAAGTGCTGGAGCTCATCAGGATGACGGCGCGGCGCCAGCCGTCCTCCGCTGCCTCCTGACGCGCCGTCCTGTCCTCGGGCGGCAGGCGCTGCACCATCAGGCTGCCGCCGCGCCAGCGTTTCACGCCATCGGCACCGGCGATCCGCGCCACTGCCACCTTGAGCCCGGCCTCGACCTGCTCGGACTGGCGGAAATAATAGTGGACGCAATCGGCGAGGCTCGCACCTTGCAGCTCGACGATCCCCTGGTAGCGGTCGGTGTGCTCGCCCTGATCGACGGTGAAGGCGAGATAACCGGCGCCCAGGAGGCGCGGCACCGACCCGCCGATCCCGCCTTGCGCCGCCGTCCGGGCGAGCTTCGCCGCGTCGAATTGCGCATAGCCGCGCACCGCGCCTCCGCTAGTGACGTCGGCGACCAGCAGATGGACCGGCCCGTCGCCTTTGGTCTGCAGCGTGAACACGCCGTCATATTTGAGCGCGCCAGCCAACGCGGCGGCCAGCGCGATCGCCTCGCCAAGCAGCGCCGCCACTGGCTCAGGATAGGCGTGGCGGGTCAAGATCTCGTCGAGCAGCGGGCCCAGCCGCACCAGCCGGCCGCGCAGGCCGGAGGCATCGATCTGGAAAGGCTGGACGAGATCGTCGGAACGCTGGATGAGCATCTTCGGCCCCTTCGGCTCGGGGCGGCGCTGGACGCCGCTCAGGCGAGGCACCAGGCGAGGATGCCTTTCTGCGCGTGAAGCCGGTTCTCGGCCTCGTCCCACACCACCGATTGCGGACCGTCGATGACGCCCGCGGTCACTTCCTCGCCGCGCTTGGCCGGCAGGCAGTGCATGAAGATGGCGTCGGGCTTCGCCTTGGCCATCAGCCGCTCATCGACGCGGTAGGGAGCGAGCATGTTGTGACGGTGGACGCTGGCTTCAACCCCCATCGACGCCCAGGTGTCGGTGACCAGGCAATCGGCGCCGGCGGCGGCATCTTCGGGGTCGGTGGTAAACCGCACCCGCCCGCCCTGGGCGCGTGCCCAGTCGAGCACGCGCCGCGGCGGCGAAAGCTCGGCCGGGCAGGCGAGCCGCAGCTCGAAATCGAAGCGCACCGCCGCGTGCATCCAGCTCACTGCGACGTTGTTGCCGTCGCCGCTCCAGGCGACGATCTTGCCGGCGGCGGCGCCCTTATGCTCCTCGAGCGTCATGACATCGGCCATGAGCTGGCAGGGATGGCTGGCATCGGTGAGGCCATTGATCACCGGGACGGTGGCGTACTGCGCGAGCTCCTCGAGCTTAGCCACCTGGGTGGTGCGGATCATGATGGCGTCGACATAGCGCGACATCACGCGCGCGGTGTCGGCGGCGGTCTCGCCGCGCGATAGCTGGCTGTCGCTCGACGACATCACCACGCAGTCGCCGCCAAGCTGCTTCATCGCCACCTCGAAGGAGAGCCGCGTGCGCGTCGAGGGTTTCTCGAAGATCATGGCCAGCATCTTGCCCTTGAGCGGCTGCGACCGGTCGAGGCCGCGCTTATAGGCGACGCCGCGATCGAGGATGCGGCGCAGCTCTTCCGCATCGAGGCGGTCGAGATCGAGGAAATGCCGCGGCGTCGCCATGGTCTCGACCGCCGTCACTGCGTCCAACGCCGCGCCACGCCATCGATGATACTCATCGCTTCCTCGATGTGGCCCTCAGTGACGACGAGCGGCGGGAGCAGCCGCACGACATTCTCGCCCGCGCCAGCGACGAGCAGGCCATTGTTGCGCAGCCGCTCGACCATGTCGGTGTTGGGCACGACGCATTTGACGCCGGCGAGCAGGCCCTTGCCGCGCACCTCGGCGAAGATCTCGGGATATCGGCCGACGAGCGTCTCGAGCCGCCGGCGCAGCAACCCGGCCATGCGGTCGACGCGCTCGAAGAAGCCCGGCGCGAGCATGACGTCAAGCACCGCATCGGCCACCGCCATGGCGAGCGGATTGCCGCCGAAGGTCGAACCGTGGGTCCCGGGGGTCATGCCGATGGCGGCGCGCTCGGTGACGAGGCAGGCGCCGACCGGGAAGCCGCCGCCCAGCGCCTTGGCGGTGGCAAGCACGTCCGGCGGCACGCCCTCCCATTCATGGGCGAAGAGCTTGCCAGTGCGACCCATGCCGCTTTGCACCTCGTCATAGACCAGCACCAGGCCGAACTCGTCGCAGATCGCGCGCAGGCCCTTGAGATAGCCCTCGGGCGCCGTGGCAAGCCCGCCTTCGCCCTGCACCGGCTCGACCAGGATGCCGGCGGTCTCCTTGCCGATGGCGGCGCGCATCTCGTTGAGATTGCCGAAGGCGACGTGATCGAAGCCGGGCGCCGGCGGTCCGAAGCCCTTGAGGTACTTCTCATTGCCGGCGGCGGCGAGCGTCGAGAGCGTGCGGCCATGAAAGGACCCGGTGCAGGCGATGAGCCGGTATCTCTCGGGATGGCCGGTCTCGGCCTGGTATTTGCGCGCCACCTTGATGGCGCATTCCACCGCCTCGGCGCCGGAATTGCAGAAGAAGACGCTATCGGCGAAGGAATGGGCGATGAGGCGCCCGGCGACCTTCTGCTGGCCCGCCACCTGGAACAGGTTGGAGCAATGCCAGAGCTTCTGCGCCTGCTCGGTCAACCGCTTGATAAGATAAGGGTGGCAATGGCCCAGCGCGGTGACGGCGACCCCGCTGGTGAAGTCGAGATACTTCTGGCCGGAGGCGGTGAAGAGATAGGCGCCTTCGCCCCGCTCGAACGTCAGATCGGCCCGAGCATAGGTCGGTAAAACGGCTGGAATCACGGACTCTCTCCTGCGCGAATAGCTGTGAGGGACCAGGGGATCGGGAGGAACGACCGCCTATCGTCGCCGCCACAGCGGCGCCGTTCGCCTCTCCCGCCCAAGCCGGCCGCGCCGACCTTTTTCGCGCTGCATGATCCGCTCCGTTCCACCGCCTGCCCGCCTCGCCAGAGCCCGGCCGTCGGGGGGAGCCGGGGAGTATGGGGATGCAATATCCGCCTGTCAATCCTGGGATAACTCGCCGGCCCAGGGACCGCGCCTTACGCCTTGAGCTTGTAGCCGCGCGCGATCAGCACGTGACACAGCGCCAGCAGCGCCAGATTGACCGCAAGCATAACCGCGGCGCCGGTCCAGACCGGCCCGTCGGCATGGCCGATGAAGCCATAGCGGAAGCCGTCGATCATATAGAAGAACGGGTTCCACAGCGCCACCTCGTGCCAGGGCGCGGGCAGCCGCTCGATCGAATAGAAGGTGCCGGAGAGGAAGGAAAGCGGCGTGACGACGAAATTGGTAACGGCGGCGATGTGGTCGAACTTGTCGGCCCAGATGCCGCCCAGCAGCCCCAGCAGCGACAACAGCAGCGAGGCGGCCAAGGCATGGAACAGCACGAAGGCGGGATCGTAAAGGCGCAGCGGCACGAAAAACGCCATCGCCCCTGCCACTACCACGCCCACCAGCACGCCGCGCGTGACGCCGCCGAGCGCGAAGCCCCAGGTAAGCTCGGCCGGGCTCAAGGGCGGCATCAGCACATCGACGATATTGCCCTGCACCTTGGCGATCATCAGCGAGGAGGAGGTATTGGCGAAGGCGTTCTGCACCATCGCCATCATGATGAGCCCGGGCGCCAGGAATTCGGCATAGAGGATATCGCCGATATGACGCTGCTGGCCGCCCAGCGCCAACAGGAAAATGGCGAGAAAGAGCAGGGTCGTCACCACCGGCGCCGCCACGGTTTGCATCGGCACTTTGAGAAAGCGCCGGACCTCGCGCAGATAGAGCGTCCAGAATCCCAGCCAGTTGACGGCGCCGAAGCGGCGTAGGCGCGGGGCAAGCTCGGCCATGAAAAGAGGTACGCTCCTGCTCGTGGCCGGAAGCTTAGGGGGCGGCACGCCGGGTGATCAAGGCGGAGGGGTTCGCCGCCAGGGCCGGCGGCTGAAGCTGGCGCAGGCGCGGCGGAACTTCCTAAGATCGCCGCCATGGCATCCCGACCGTCCAAGCCGCGCCGCGGCCCGATGCAGGTCTCGGCCGCCTCTCTCGAGCAGGCCGCGCTGCGCTATCTCGAGCGCTTCGCCACTTCGAGCGGCAATCTCCGGCGCGTGCTGATGCGCAAGGTGGCGCGCGCGGCGCGGGTCTATGGCAACGATGCCGCGTCGGACGAGCGGCTGGTCGACGACCTCATCGCCCGCTATCTCCGGGTGGGCTTGCTCGACGACCGCGCCTATGCCGCGCAAAAGGCGGCGAGCCTGCGCCGGCGCGGCGGCTCGCGCTACGCGATCCGCGGCAAGCTCGCGCTGAGCGGCATCGCCGGCGAGCTCATCGACGAGGCGCTCCGCGCCGAGGCGGAGGAGAGCGAGCTTGCCGCCGCCTGCGCCCTGGTGCGCCGCCGCCGGCTCGGCCCGCTGCGCGCCGCGCGGGCCCGCGCCGCTCATCGGGAGAAGGATCTCGCGGCGCTGGCGCGCGCCGGCTTCGGCCTCGACTTGGCGCGGCGCGTGCTCGCGCTCCGCGACGAGGCGGCGCTGGCCGCGCTGGAGCACGGCGAGGATCAGCCGGAGGCGGGCGGAGGCGGCGGCTCGAGGTAATGGGCCTGGTTTGCCGCCGGCATTTCGATGCCGTGCTGGTCGAATGCCTTCTTCATGCGCCGGTTGAACTCGCGGCCGACGGGGAATTGGTGCAGCGGCGGGGTCTTGAGCCGGGCGCGGATCACCATGGCGCTGTCGGTGAAGCGGTCGACGCCGATGACGTCGAGCGGCTCGACGATCGAACTCGCCCATTCCGGATCCCGGCGCATTCCGTCGGCCACCTCGCGCAGCACGGCGATGACGCCGTCGGGATCCGGGCGATAGACGACGCCGACATCGGCGACGAAATGGGAGTAGTCGCGCATCAGGTTGCGCACCGTCGACACGTCGCTGAACGGAATGGCGTGCAGCACGCCCGCGCCGTCCCGGAGCTCGATGGTGCGGATCGACATCCCCTCGACGACGCCGAGGTGGTTGTTGCCGAGATCGACCATCTCGCCTATCGCCAGCGTATCCTCCAGCAGCAGGAAGACGCCGGTGATGACGTCCTTCACCAGCGCCTGCGAGCCGAAGCCCACGACGATGCCGGCGCCGGCCAGCAGCGGCGCGATGTTGATACCGATCCCCGAGAGCGCGATGAGGCCGACGATGGTGCGCGGCAGCGGCAGCAGGGTGCGCACGCGCGCCGCGCGACCCGCAGCCCGTCGGCGCCGATGCCGCTCAGATAGCGCTCGATCGCCGAGCCGAATGCCTCCTAGACGACGAGCGCCACCAGCAGCAACAGCCCAAGCACCAGCCGCGCCGGCAGCGCATCGCTCGAGCGCGAGGCCAGCCGCGCGCGGCCGACACAGCGCCCGATACGGCAGCCAGTCACCGATCGCCGCCGCGCCGAAGACGATGGCCAGCTTGACGCCGACGGCGAGCCAGCGCGCCCGCGCCTGCGCGTCGCTCGCTTGCGCCTGAAACCAATCGACCGGCCGCGGCGCATCCAGCACCACCGAGGCGGCAGCGAGGATCTCGCCGCTGATGGCGTCGACCTCGGCGGAGATGGTATTGAGCCAGCCGGGCGGAGTCTGTTCCTCCTGCTTCTGCTCGACGCTGCGTCGGGCGGCGATCAGCGCTGCTGATCGCCGATTAGCTGGGCGCGCTGCTTGTCGTCTTGCAGCGTATCGACCAAGCGCTGCAGCTCGTCGGCCGAGACCGGCGCGGCGGCGGCGGGCGGCGCTTGCGCGCGCAGCGACGCGGACGGCGCAAGCAGCAGGAAGGCCAGAAGCGCGAGCAGCGCGCGACGCTTTGGGAGAATCATCGCGCGGGAGATTACCTGCGCCCCGACCGTGCGCCAAGCCAGCCGGTCGCCTGCCGCAAAAATGCCTTCCGTTGGGTCGGCCGGCCGATAACGGCGACCGGCAGTTCAGGCGGCGCGCACCTGCTCGAGGAAGCGCGCCACCTCGCTTTGCAGATTGTCGCTGAGATCGGAGAGCCGGGCGCTGGCGGCGAGCGTCTCCTCGGCCGAGGCGCCGTTGGCGGTGGCCGTGTCGCTCACGGCCGCCACCTTCCGCGACGCGTCGGTCGCGCCGGAGGCTGCCCGCTGCACCGACTCGGCAATGCCCCGCGTCGTCGCACCCTGCTCTTGCACCGCCGAGGAGATCGAAACGGATATCTCGCTGATCTCTCCGATGGTGCCGCCGATGCCGCGGATCGCCTCTACCGCCTCCCGCGTAGCGGATTGGATCTGGCCGATCTGCGAGGCAATGTCCTCGGTCGCCTTCGCGGTCTGATTGGCGAGCGATTTGACCTCGGACGCCACGACGGCAAAACCCTTGCCCGTCTCGCCGGCGCGCGCGGCTTCGATCGTCGCGTTGAGCGCCAGAAGGTTGGTCTGGCTGGCGATATCATTGATGAGCCTCACCACCTCGCCGATGCGCTGCGCCGCCTCGGCAAGCCCCTGCACGGAGGCGTCGGTGCGGCGCGCCTCGTCGACCGCCTTGGTCGAGATCGTCGCCGATTGCGCCACCTGGCGCCCGATGGCCTCGGTGGTCGTGCTCAGCATCTCCACGGCGGAGGCCACGGCGTGGACGCTCTCCGTCGTCTCTCCCAGCACGCCTACCGCGCCTTGCGCCTCGGCGCGGTTGCTGCCGGCAGTAGCAGCGAGCCGGGTCGAGGTCTCTCGCATCGACCGCGTCGCCTCCGACAGCTTGTCGACCATCGATTTGATGCTTGCCTGGAAACGATCCGCCATCTCGAGCGTGATGCGGCGGCGCTCGGCCTGCGCGTGCTCGCTGAGTTGCGCGCGCTCGGCGTTCAGCTCCTTTTCGCGCCGTGCCGCCTCGGCCATGGCGTCGAGCGCCGATTGGCTCGATGCGAACAGGCGGGCAAGATGCCCGGTAAGCCAGATCAGCACCGCCGACTCGATCACGACGACGGCGGCGTGAAGCAGCACGCGCCAGAAGCTTGCACCGTCGGGGAAGACCGCGAGCGGCATGAGGAAGTTGAGGCCGAGGTGATGCAGCGCGGTCACGGCCGCGGCCAGCACGATCACCTGCCAGTCGCAAAACGCGGCAAGCGTCGCAAAGGCGGCAAAATAATACATATGCACGTCGGTCTGCATCGGGCCGTGCGCCAGCCAGACGAGGAGCGATATGACGGTGACCAGCGCGACGCTGATCGCATAGCGACAGATCGGGCTCTGCGATGCTTTGAGCCATGCCGCCGTGGCAACCGCCGACGCGACGGCACCAATGATCAGCGCGGCGAGCCAGTTGGTGCCATTGGCGAGTCCGACCACCAGCAACAGAGGCAGGTGCAGCCACAGGGCGATGATGAAGAATCGCTCCATGGCGGCACGGAGATGAAGCAAGCTCGAGGTTTCCATTCTCCTCTCCATTCAACCGTCATTCCGTGTCGTTCGGTCGTACCAGGCATCCGCCGAAAGCAACGGGATCGATCACCGCCCAAGCGCCGGCATCGCGCAACCGATCGATCATTCCGGGATCGTCGTAATGGACCACAAGAATGGTTCCGACGATTCCCTGGCGGACGACCACGCCGCCAGCGGCGATAACCCCGGCGAAGGCCCTCTCGCGCGTCGTCCAAGGCGGAAAGATCGCCGCGACTTCGGTAAGCCCTCGCGGCTTCGCCTCCAAGGCGGCGAGAGCGAGGAAGCTCGCGATCACCATGAGGGACGCCGCCAGAATCGCAAGCTTCCCGCTTGCTTTGCCAGCAGGCATCGCTCGACCTCGATCCCGAAGAGCAACAGACCGAAACGGTTGATCATAATGACGGGCGGTAAAACGCCGGTTAAATTTGCCTTCGACCGCTCAACATTTTATCAGAGTGCTGCACGCCCGTTTGCAGCAGATCAAGTCACGCGATTCCGGCAAGAGCCGCCACCGCCGCGGCAAGCAGGCCCAGGCCGGAAAGCATGAGGATGCCGCCGGAGATGCGGTTGAGCCAGGTGAGGCGCACTGTGCCGGCGACGCGGCGCAGCCAGGCGATGCCGAAGCTCAACCCCAGCCACCACAGCAGCGAGCCGTAGAATACGCCGGCGACGAGCACGCCGGTGTCGAGATATCCCCCCGTCTCGCTCACGCCCACTTTGGCAAAGATGGCGGCGAAGGCCAGGATGGTGATGGGGTTGGTGATGGTCAGCGCGAAGGTCGAGGCATAAGCGCCGAAGAGCGCCTCGTCGGCGAGCGGCTCGGGCTCGGCGTCGCCGCGCTGCCGCAACGCCTTGATGCCGACATAAAGCAGAAACACGCCGCCCGCCGCGCCGAACCAGTTCTGATAGCGTAGCAGGAAGTCGCGGACGATGGTGAGGCCGAAGCCGGCGACGATGCCGAAGACCGTGTCGGCGGTGGCGGCGCCGAGGCCGGAGACGAAGCCGAAGCTCGGCCCCTCGAACAGGGTCCGGCGCACGCACAGCACGCCCACCGGCCCGACCGGCAGCGCGATGACAATGCCGACGACGATGCCTTTCACGAGATCGATGAGGAGCGCTGTGGACATCGGCACCGGCGAGGGAGAAGCGGCGGGCGTCAGTCTCGGCGAGGCGCGCGCAAGGCGCAACCGCGAATCGACGTTCACGGCAAAGAGACTTCGCGTTTGTGTGGATCAGGCTATGGTATGGGCAAGGAGATTGCCATGACGGAAGAAGAAGAGGGCGGGCTGCTCGATCGCGCCCGGCGCAAGCTGGTCGAAAGCAAGAAGCGCTGGGCGCGCGAGGGGCGCCTGCTCACCGGACGGTCGGCGCGGCCCGAGTCCCGGCGCTTGCCGCCGGGGCAACGCCAGGTCGAGACCTGGCCGGTGCTCGATCTCGGCATCCAGCCCGACCTGCCGGTCGAGCGCTGGCGACTCGTCGTCGATGGGCTGGTCGAGAGCCCCATCGACTGGAACTGGACCGCCTTCCGCGCCCAGCCGGCGTTCCGTGACGTCTCCGACATTCATTGCGTCACCGCCTGGTCGCGCTTCGACAATGCCTGGGAGGGCGTCAGCGCCCGGCACATCCTCGATCTCGCGCAGCCCCGGCCCGAGGCGCGCTTCGTCGTGTTTCACAGCTATGACGACTACACCACCAACCTGCCGCTCGCCGCCTTCGCCGATGACGATGTGCTGCTGGCGCATTCCTGGGCGGGCCGGCCCCTGCCGCGCGAGCATGGCGGTCCCGTGCGCACGGTCGTGCCCAAGCTCTATTTCTGGAAGAGCGCCAAGTGGCTTCGCCGCATCGAGTTCGTCGCAGCCGACCGCTCCGGCTTCTGGGAGCAGCGGGGATATCACGACCACGGCGACCCCTGGAAGGAGGAGCGCTATGGCTGATACCGTCTCCAGGCGCGCGCTGATGCTCGGCGCGCTGTGCTGTTTCGCCCAGCGCGCAGCAGCGGCTTCCAACCAGCGGAGAACCGGCATGAGCGGCTATGATTTTACTTTCACCTCGATCGACGGCCAACCCTTGCCGCTGGCGCAATACCGTGGCCGGCCGCTGCTCGTGGCCAACACCGCCTCCTTCTGCGGCTTCACTCCGCAATATGACGATCTGGAGGCGGTCTGGCGGCGCTATCGCCCACGCGGCCTCGTCGTCATCGGCGTTCCCTCGAACGATTTCGGCGAGCAGGAGCCGGGCTCGGCGCAGGAGATCAAGCAGTTCTGCGAGAGCCGTTACGCCGTCGATTTCCCGCTGACCGAGAAGCAGGAGGTGATCGGGCCCGGGGCGCACCCCTTCTTCCGCTGGATCGCGGCGGAGCTCGGCGAAGCCGGCGCGCCGCGCTGGAACTTCCACAAATATCTCGTCGCCCCCGACGGCGGTCTCGCCGGCGCCTGGCCTTCGGCGGTCCGGCCGACCGACCGCGCGGTCACCGACGAGATCGAGCGGCTGCTGCCGGCCAAGGCCGGCGGGTGACCGGCAAGACCCGCCGCGGGCCAAGGGCCGCCGCGGCCCGGCCGGCGGCGCCAGATTACAGCGATTTCACTCGCCTTGACTTGATTTTCGCCCCCGAATTGCGGCACATGGCGCAGGCAATGACGAGGCCGCGGAGCGGCAGCATCGGGTGAGACAAGGCCAATGGACGAGATGATCACGGTCCGCCATCTGACCAGACGGTTCGGGCCGATCACGGCCGTGGACGACGTATCCTTTGCCGTGTCGCGCGGCGAGGTTCTGGGATTTCTCGGCCCCAACGGCGCCGGTAAATCCACCACCATGAAGATGATCACGGGCTTCCTTGCGCCCAGCAGCGGCACGGCGGTAATCTGCGGCGCCGACATCATCGACCAGCCGATCGCGGCGAAACGGCATATCGGCTACTTGCCCGAGGGTGCGCCGGCCTATCCCGACATGACGCCGGCGGGCTTTCTCGATTTCATCGCCCGCATTCGCGGCTTTGCCGGCGCCGAGGCGGGCCGCCGCATCGCGCTCGCGGTCGAGCGCACCCAGCTCGCCACTGTGCTCCACCAGCCGATCGAGACGCTGTCGAAAGGCTTCAAGCGCCGCGTCGGGCTGGCGCAGGCGCTGCTGCACGATCCCGACGTGCTCATCCTCGACGAGCCGACCGATGGGCTCGACCCCAACCAGAAGCACGAAGTGCGGCGCCTCATCGCCACGCTCGCCGCCGAGAAGGCAATCATCATCTCGACGCATCTGCTCGAGGAGGTGGACGCGATCTGCACGCGCGCCCTTATCATCGCCGCCGGCCGCGTGCTAGCCGACGGCACGCCGGTGACGCTTGCGGCGCGCTCGCGCCACCACAACGCGGTGCGCCTCGGACTGGCGGCCGACGGCGTTGACGCCGCCACGGCGCTGTTACGGCTGCCGGGCGTGCTCGCGGTCGAGCCGGTCGCGGATGTCGAGGGCGAGGCGCTGATGATCTTCCCGCGCGACGGCCGCTCGATCATCGC
>DASPSJ010000022.1:0-70322 GCA_035623985.1 Allostellaceae bacterium
AAGGCGCGCTATCACCGCATCATCATCATGACCGACGCCGATGTCGACGGCAGCCATATCCGCACGCTGCTGCTCACCTTCTTCTTCCGCCAGATGCGCGAGCTGATCGACAAGGGCTATCTCTACATCGCCCAGCCGCCGCTCTATCAGGTGAAGCGCGGCTCGGGCAAGGCGGTCTATCTCAAGAACGACGCGGCGCTCGAGGAATACTGCATCGCCGCCGGCCTCAAGGACGCGGTGTTCCGCCAGCACGACGGCGTGCAGCGCGCCGCCAACGACCTCCGCGCGCTGGTCGATCAGGCGCGGCTGATGCGCGCCCTGCTCCAGCCGCTGCAGCGCAAGGTGGGCTCGCTCGATGTGGTCGAGCAGGCGGCGATCGCCGGCCTGCTCAATCCGGCGCTGCTCGGCGACCAGGAGGCGGCGCGGCGGGCGATCGCCGATCTCGCCACGCGCCTCGACCAGCTCGCGCCCGAGGCGGAGCGCGGCTGGATCGGCGAGGCGGCGGCGAAGGAGGGCTTCGCGCTGACGCGCACGCGCCACGGCGTGAGCGAGCGCCGCGTGCTCGATCCGGCGCTGCTGCGCAGCGCCGAGGCGCGCCGGCTCGACGAGCGCACCGGCGAGCTGCAAGAGGTCTATTCCAAGCCCGGCAGGCTCGTCGCCAAGGACCAGGAGACCGTCGTCACCGGCCCCTCGGGCCTGGTGGAGGCGGTGCTGGAGCTTGGCCCCAAGAAAGGCGACATCGGCCGCTACAAGGGGCTCGGCGAGATGAACCCGGAGCAGCTCTGGGAGACCACGCTCGACCCCGATGCGCGCACGCTCTTGCAGGTCAAGGTGCCGCATGCCGACCTTGCCGAAGCGACGTTTTCGACCCTGATGGGCGACGTGGTCGAGCCCCGCCGCGACTTCATCCAGGCGAACGCGCTGGAGGTGGCGAATCTCGATGTGTGAGGAATTAAAGGGACATATTACGTAATTCGACCGGCTCGCTTACCATTGTGCTTGTGAATTAAGTATTGTGTCCTTGTAATTCACGCAAGCTCGAAGCCGGCAAGCCGCGCCGCGTTTCGGTCGAAGGTCAGCGTGCGGGAACAGCCCGCTTTGGCACCGAGCGCGCCGATGAGGGCGTCGGCGAACGAGCCTTGCCCCTCCTTAAGCGCGACCATGGCGGTGAATACCTCCCGCTCACTTTCAACGACGAGAACATCGGCCTGAAGCATGCGCTCGACGGCAGCGGCGATGTCTTCGTCCGCAAAGCCATAGGCACGCTCGAGAACCCACACGATCTCCGCCATCGCCACGACGCTGATGAAGCCGGGATCCTGCTCGGTAAGCCGCTGCTCGATCAGCTCCGTCGCCTTTGGCGATTGACGCGGGTCGTCTTGCGTGAGGTAGCGCACGAGGATGTTGGTATCGAGTCCGATCATCGCCGCCGGCGGCGCGCCCTATCCTCACTGGCGCCGGCGGCAGCGGCCTCACTCATCTCTTGCACCGTCACGGCCCGCCGCCGGGTCCTGAGCATGCCGCGCAATGCCGAGGCGGGAAGCTTCGGCAGAAGAACCACGCTGCCGTCGGGATGCACGAAGAACTTGACCCGGTCGCCCGGCTTCAACCGGAGGTGCTCCCGGATGGCCTTCGGGATCGTCGCCTGGCCCTTGACGGTGATCGCGGACTCCATGCCGCCTCCATTACATACCGGAAAATGTAATACCGCGAGGGTCCCGCGTCAAGCCCGGGGAAAGTCACGTCTCGCCGAAGGTGAGCCTTGGCGGCTGAGGGGCGCAGCCTTACCATTGGATCCGAGCGGGTCTGCGGCGTGGCTACGTCATCGGCGCAGGGCGAATTTTTGTCGACGGTGTACACCGGCGGCGCAGGGCCGGCGCCGCGCCCGCCGCGAAAGGCCAACCACGATGAAGCCTCGCGCGCCCGCCGTACCGGGAGCCGCGCGCAATTAGCTATTGTGTCCTGGCAATTCCCTGGCCTCGTCCCCATGCCTTGCGGTGCCGCCGATTTCCGCTATTTTACGCCACCGCCGCGGAAAACCTCCGGGGGAGAGACAGGTTGCACGGTGACGTTGATCTCGATCGGCAAGTGCTCGAGCGCCTTTATCGGGGGCTGAGGCGCATCCGCCGGGTCGAGGAGGAGATCGCCCGGCTCTATCCCAGCGACAAGATCAAAAGCCCCGTCCATCTCTCGATCGGGCAGGAGGCGGTGGCGGTCGGCGTCTGCGACGCGCTGCGGCCCGATGACGTGGTGGCGCCCACCTATCGCGGCCACGCCGCCTATCTCGCCAAGGGCGGCGACCTCAAGGCCATGCTGGCCGAGCTTTACGGCAAGGAGACCGGCTGCGCCCGCGGCAAGGGCGGCTCGATGCATTTGATCGGCATGGACCGCTTCATCCTCGGCGCCTCCGCCGTCGTCGGCACCACCATCCCGCTCGCCTTGGGCTTCGCGCTGGCGCTGAAGCGGGAAGGCAAAGGGCGCATCGCCGTCGCCTTCTTCGGCGACGGCGCCACCGAGGAAGGCGTGTTTTATGAGAGCTTGAATTTCGCCGCGCTCCATCGCCTGCCAGTGCTCTTCGTCTGCGAGAACAATTTCTTCGCCATCCATACGCCGCTGGAAAAGCGCTGGGCGACCGACCGCCTGTGCGAGCGGGTGGAGACCTATGGCATCGCGACGACGAGAGTGACGGACGGCGACGTGCTGAAGATCCACGCCTGGGCAACGGAGAACGCGGCGGCGCTGCGCGCGGGACGATCGGGTCCACGCTTCCTCGAATGCCATGTCTGGCGCTGGCGCGAGCATGTGGGGCCGGGCGAGGACTATGAATCGGGATACCGCTCGCGCGCCGAGCTCGATGCCTGGCAGAAGAGCGATCCGGTCGAGCGCATCGGCGCGCGCCTCGATGCAGGTGTGCGCGCGGCGATCGACGCCTTGATCGAGCGCGAGATTGCTGAGGCCGTCGCCTTCGCCGAAGAAAGCCCCTTCCCCGAGGTCGAGGAGCTGACCGCCGATGTCTTCGCGAGCTGAAGCCGCGCCGCGGCCGGCCGAGGCGCCGGAGCGGCGGCTGCGCTATGTCGACGCCTTGAACGAGGCGGTGGCGCAAGAGATGGCGCGCGATCCCCGAATCTTCCTCTTCGGCCTCGACGTCGACGACCACAAGGGCATCCAGGGCTCGACGCTGGGATTGCAGCAGCGTTTCGGCCGCGACCGCGTGTTCAACACGCCGCTTTCCGAGGACGCCATGACCGGCGTCGCCATCGGCGCGGCGATGGCGGGGCTGCGGCCGATCCATGTGCATATCCGCATGGATTTCCTCATGCTGTGCATGAACCAGCTCGTCAACATGGCGGCGAAGGCGCATTACATGTATGGCGGCACGGTCGCGGTGCCGATGGTGGTGCGCAGCATGATCGGCAAGTCCTGGGGCCAGGGCGCGCAGCATTCCCAGGGCCTCCATGCCATGTTCATGCACGTCCCCGGCCTCAAGGTGGTGGCGCCGTCGAACGCCTATGACGCCAAGGGCTGCCTCATCGCCGCGATTCGCGACGACAACCCCGTCATCTTCGTCGAGCACCGCCTACTTTACGGCACCGACGCGGCCGTGCCGGAGGCGCCTTACGCGCTGCCCTTCGGCCGGGCTCGAGTGATGGCGGAGGGCTCCGACATAACGGTGGTCGGCGTCTCCAACATGGCGGTCGAGTGCCTGCGGGCGCGCGAGCTGCTGGCGCGGGCCGGCATCGCGGCCGAAGTCATCGATCCCATCTCGCTGGTGCCGCTCGACGTCGAGACCATCGCCGCCTCGGTGCGCCGCACCCGGCGGCTGCTCGTCGTCGACAACGCCTGGACGACCTGCGGCGCCAGCGCCGAGATCGTCACGCGCATCCTCGAAATCCTGGGGCCGCAGGCGCTGGCGGCAGTCGGCCGCATGGGCTTTGCGCCGACGACCTGTCCGACGACGCCGTCGCTGGAGCGCGAATTCTATCCCAACCCGGCGACCATCGCCGAGCGCGCGCATCGTCTCGTGCGGCCCAAGGCTGCGCCCTGGCGGCCCGCCGCCGAGGACGCCGCGCTCACCTATCAGCTCCAATTCCGCGGCCCCTTCTGACGCATGGTTCGGCCGGCCGACATCACAAGCGGCATGTCGCCCCTCTCCGCCCGCTTGCGGGGGGAGAGGGAGGGGCCCATTGCGGAGCAATGGGAGGGTGAGGTGTATTTCCGCCGCACGATCGCGCCCGCCATCGGCACCCACCTCACCCGCTCGCTGCGCTCGCACCCGCAACCCGGCCGACCGCTTTGCGGTCGGCCCCGCTTGGGTTCGATCGCGAAGCGATCGAACGGGTTGCGCCCCCCGCAAGCGGGTGGAGAGGGTTATGGTTGGTCGTACCTCGCCGATCGGCATGTGCTCCGGCACGGGCGCTAGGAGCGAGCGATGTTCTACGAGCTGGCGGCAAGCACTTGGAACGAGGAGGAGCGGAACGCGATCCTCGAAGTGCTGGACAGCGGGCGCTTCACCATGGGCGGCCGGGTGGCGGCCTTCGAGGAGGCGTTCGCGCGCTATCACGGCCGGACCTACGGCGTGATGGTGAATTCCGGCTCCTCGGCCAACCTCGTCGCCGTTGCCGCGCTCTGCCATAAGCGCGAGCGGCCGTTGCAGCGCGGCGACGAGGTCATCGTGCCCGCGATCTCCTGGGCCACGACCTATCATCCGCTGCACCAATATGGGCTGCGGCTGCGCTTCGTCGATGTCGAGCTCGACACGCTCAACATGGATTGCAGCCGGCTCGAAGAGGCGCTGACGCCGCGCACGCGCGCGATCCTCGGCGTCAGCATCCTCGGCAATCCCGCCGCGCTCGACCTCATGCGCCGCTTCGCCGACCGGCACGGGCTCTATTTCTTCGAGGACAATTGCGAATCGGCGGACGCCGAGCTGGACGGCCGCAAGACCGGCACCTTCGGCGACATGAGCAGCTTCAGCTTCTTCTTCTCGCATCACCTTGCCACCATGGAAGGCGGCATGGTGCTGACCGACGACAAGGAGCTGTTCCATCTCTTGCGGAGCCTGCGCGCCCATGGCTGGACGCGCGACCTGCCGGCGGACACGGCGCTCTTCGAGCGCGGCGGCAACGAGCATTTCGAGGCCTATCGCTTCATCCTGCCGGGCTACAATGTGCGGCCGCTGGAGATCGCCGCCGCCATCGGCGCGGTCCAGCTCGGGAAGCTCGCGGCGATGACCGCGCAGCGGCGGCAGAACCTGGCACTGTTCCAGGCAAAATTCGCCGGCGACCGCCGCTTCATCATCCAGCGCGAGAACGGCAAGAGCTCGGCCTTCGCCTTCACCGTCATCCTCAACCCCGAGCGCAGCGTCGACCGCGAGCGCGTGTTCGAGGCGCTGCGCCGGGCCGATATCGGCTTCCGCATGATCACCGGCGGCAACTTCCTGCGCCACGACGTGATCAAGTACTATGACTACGCGACGGTCGGCGAGATGCGCAACGCCGACATCGCCCATGACTGCGGCTTCTTCGTCGGCAACCATCCCCACGACCTCGCGCCGCAGATCGAGCGGTTGCACCAGGTCCTGGACGGCATATGCAATTGAAGCGGACTAAAGGATGAGCCTTTCGATCCTCGTCACCGGCGGCGCCGGCTATCTCGGCTCGATCCTGGTGCCGGCGCTGCTGGCGGCCGGCCACAAGGTCGCGGTGCTGGACAATTTCATGTTCCGCCAGAGCCCCTTGAACCAGCTCTGCGCCGATCCCCTCTTCGACGTGGTGCGCGGCGACGCGCGCGACGAGGCGGTGCTGCGGCCGCTGCTGCGTCAAGCCGACATCCTCATTCCGCTGGCGGCGCTGGTGGGGGCGCCGCTCTGCGACAACGACAAGCACGGCGCCGAGACCACCAATTGCGGCGCGGTGCGCACCGCCATCGCCCTGATGAGCCCGGCCCAGCGCATCCTGCTGCCGACGACCAACAGCGGCTACGGCATCGGCGAGGCCGGGCAGCACTGCACCGAGGAGACGCCGCTCCGCCCGATCAGCCTCTATGGCCGCACCAAGGTCGAGGCGGAGCGCGCCGTGCTCGACCGCGGCAACGCCATCAGCTTTCGCCTCGCCACCGTCTTCGGCATGGCGCCGCGGCTGCGCCTCGACCTCCTGGTGAATGATTTCGTCTATCGCGCCGTGACCGACCGCGCCGTCGTGCTGTTCGAGGCGCATTTCAAGCGCAACTACATCCACGTCCGCGACGTGGCCCGCGCCTTCCTGCACGGCATCGAGCATTTTGAAGAGATGCGCGACCGGCCCTACAATGTCGGTCTGTCGGACGCCAATTTGTCGAAGCTCGAGCTTTGCCGGCGCATCCAGGCCCAGGTGCCGAAATTCGTCTTCCTGGAGGCGCCGATCGGCGAGGATCCGGACAAGCGGGACTACATCGTCTCCAACGCCCGGATCGAGGCCACCGGCTTCCGGCCGGCCTATTCGCTGGACGACGGCATCCGCGAGCTGATCAAGGGATACCGCATGATCCGCAACAACGCCTTCGGCAATGTGTAGGGATCGCGCCAATGGCTGAGGCAACGAGCGAAAGGCTGGATCTCGTCCTGATCAATCCCGGCGGGCGCGACCGGATCTATCAGGCGCTGGGGCAGGATCTCACGGCGGTCGAGCCGCCGCTCTGGTGCCGGCTGCTGGCGAGCTATGTCCGCCGCCGCGGCTACGGCGTCCGCATCATCGACAGCGAAGCGGAGAATTGGGGTCCCGAGACCGTCGCCGAAAGGGTGGTCTCGCTCCGCCCGCGCCTTGTGGGCATGGTCGTCTTCGGCCACCAGCCTTCGGCCTCGACGCAGATGATGGCCGGCGCCGGCGAAGCCTGCGCCGCGATCAAGGAGCGCGATCCCGAGCAGAAGCTGATCATCCTCGGCGGCCATGTCTCGGCCCTGCCGGAGCGCACCTTGCGCGAGGAGCAGGTCGACTATGCCGCGGTGGGCGAAGGCCCGCAGACGTTGCAGCAGCTTCTCGACGTGCTGCGCTCCCCCGCGCCGGAGCGGGTCGAGGGCGTGGCCGGCCTCGCCTATCGCCGGGACGGCGGGATCGTCGTCAATCCGATGCCGCCGCTCATCGCCGATCTCGACGCGGATCTGCCGGGCGATACCTGGGACCTGCTGCCGATGGAGCGCTATCGCGCGCATAACTGGCAATGCTTCGGCGATCTCGCCTCGCGCATGCCTTACGCCTCGATCTACACCTCGCTCGGCTGCCCTTATAAATGCACCTTCTGCTGCATCAACGCGCCTTTCGGCAAGTCGAACTACCGCATGCGCAGCGCCGAGGCGGTGGTCGCCGAGGTCGAGCACCTCTACCGCGGCTACGGCGTGCGCACCTTCAAGATCATCGACGAGCTTTTCGTGCTCAACGACCGCCATGTCCGCGGCATCTGCGAGGGGCTGGTCGCGCGCGGCTTCGCGCACGAGCTCAACATCTGGGCCTATGCCAGGCCCGATACGGTCAAGCCGGCCCAGCTCTCGCTGCTGCGCCGCGCCGGCATCCGCTGGCTCGCGCTCGGCATCGAATCCGGCAGCAAGAAAGTCCGCGACGAGGCGGACAAGTCGCTCAGGAGCGACGACATCAAGGGCATCGTCGAGCAGATCCAGAAGGCCGGGATCCACGTCATCGGCAACTACATCTTCGGCCTGCCCGAAGACGATCTCGACACCATGCGAGAGACGCTCGATCTCGCCAAGGAGCTCAACACCGAGTTCGCGAATTTCTATTCCGGCATGGCCTATCCGGGCTCGCGGCTCTACGAGACCGCGCTGCAGCAGAACTGGGACCTGCCGGAGAGCTGGGGCGGCTATTCGCAGCACGCCTATGACGCGAAGCCGCTGCCGACGAAGCATCTTGCCGCCGCCGAGGTCTTGCGCTTCCGCGACGCGGCGTTCCAGGAGTATTTCACCAACGCCCGCTATCTCGACATGGTCGCCCAGCGCTTCGGCCTCGAAACGCGGCGCCACCTCGAAGCGATGACGCGGCACAAGCTCCGCCGCAAGCTGCTCGAGCAGGTGGCGGTGGGCGCGGGATGAACGCCTCGGCCGACAGCAGGGCTCGGCCCGAGCCGGGGCTCTCCGGCATCGACGTGGCCGTGCTTGCGGGCGGGCTCGGAACGCGCGTGGCGACGGCGCTGGGCGAGCTTCCCAAGATCCTGGCGCCCGCCGGCGGCCGGCCGTTCCTCGAGCATCTTCTCGACTGGCTCCAGGCCCAAGGCGTGCGCCGCGTCGTGCTTTGCCTCGGCCATCGCGCGGCGCCGGTCCTCGACCATCTCCGCCGCGCGCCGCGCGCCGGCCTCGACGTCGTGTGCAGCGTCGAGCCGGAGCCGCTCGGCACCGCTGGCGCGCTCGCCCATGCCCGCCCCTTGCTGAGGAGCGACCCGGTCCTGGCGATGAACGGCGACACGCTGGCGCAAGTCGATCTCGCGGCGTTTCTCGCCGCGTTCCATGCGCGCCGGGCCGGGGTGGCGCTGGTCGGTGCCGCGGTCGATGAGCCCGGCCGCTATGGAAGGATGGAGATCGGGGAGGACGGACGGGTCATGCGCTTTCGCGAGAAGGAAGACGCCGGCGCGCCGCCCTATTGGATCAGCGCCGGCATCTATCTCTTGGGCCGCCAAGCGCTCGACGAGATCGCGGCGCTGGGCAAAGGCTCGCTCGAGCGCGATTTCCTCGAGCGCCGGCCGGCGGGCTCGATCCATGCCTTCCGCATCGCCGGGCGCTTCCTCGATATCGGCACGCCGGAGACGCTGGCGCTGGCGCGCGACGGCGTCGGCGGCTATGGCGCGGGTGCCGCATGATCATCAGCCGCACTCCCTTCCGCATCTCGCTCTTCGGCGGCGGCACCGACTATCCCGCCTGGTATCGGCGCAACGGCGGCGCGGTGCTGGGAACGACGATCAACAAATATTGCTATATCAGCCTGCGCGTGCTGCCGCCCTTCTTCGAGCACCGTCACCGCATCGCCTATTCCAAGATCGAGACGGTGCGGGAGATCGCCGAGATCCAGCATCCCGCGGTGCGCGCGGTGCTGCAACAACTCGACATCAAGGAAGGGCTCGAGATCCATCACGACGGCGATCTTCCCGCGCGCTCTGGGCTGGGCTCGAGCTCGGCCTTCACCGTGGGCCTGCTCAACGCGATCGCGGCGCTGCGCGGCCAGATGATGCCGGCGCGCGAGCTGGCGCTCAACGCGCTCCACATCGAGCAGGACGTGCTGCGCGAGAGCGTCGGCTCCCAGGACCAGATCTGGGCGGCCTATGGCGGCACCAATCTCATCGACTTCCGGCCAGACGGCACGTTCCAGGTGGCGCCGCTGATCATGACGCCCGACCGCCGCAAGGAGCTTCAGGCGTCGATGATGCTGTTTTTCACCGGCTTGTCGCGGTTCGCGCCGGAGATCGCCGCCAAGAAGATCGCCAATTTCGCCGCGCGCGAGAGCGAGCTGAAGGCGATGGCGGCGATGGTTCCCGAGGCGGCGGCGATCCTCGGCGACGACCGGCGGCCGCTCAAGGAGATCGGCGCGCTCCTGCACGAATCCTGGCAATTGAAGCGCCAGCTTGCGGACGCCGTCTCGACGCCGGCGATCGACGAGATCTACGAGGCCGGCCGCGCGGCGGGCGCCGTCGGCGGCAAGCTGCTGGGCGCCGGCGGCGGCGGGTTCCTGCTCTTCTTCGTCGATCCCGCCAAGCGGCAAGCGCTGCGCGAGCGGCTCGCGAAGCTCATCGAGGTGTCGGTCGAGATCGGCAGTCCCGGCAGCAAGATCGTCGTCTACGAGCCTTCGGGCCTCGAGAACAGTTGATCGGGGCTTGAGAGGCGCTGTCCCGGCGGGCCGCCCTTGCTCCGGCGCAGCAGCCTGAGCGCGCGCCGCGCGACGTGAGCGAAGAAGCCGGCGGGCTTGCGCGGATAGATCGCCAGCGAGCCCGCGAAATAGAGGGCCGCGCGCAGCGGGCGGCCGGCATAGAAGGCGGTAACGGCCTCTTCCATCAGCAACGCCGCGCGGAACCGGGCCGCAGGCCAAAAACCGAGCCGGCGCATTTCCGTGCCATGCTTGGCGCGCAACCGCTTCACAGCCTCATGCACAGGCTCGAAGCGCATGCGCTCGGCGATGTAGATTCGCGCCAGCGGCTCGGCGATGACGATGAGGTCGTGCCGCGTCGTATAGCGCAGCAGCCAGTCCCAATCCTCGAGCCGGCCCAGGCGCTCGTCCAACGGCCCGTGAAGATCGAAGGCGCGGCGGCGGATGAAGGCGGTCGAGCCCGGGCTCAGATTGCAGCCGTCCCGCAGCGCCTCGCGCCAGGATCCCCGGGCCGCCGGGATTCGCGCCGCCACCTCGCGCGAGCGCTCGCGCACCATCCAATAGCCGCTGCAGCACATCAGCGTGTCGGGCGGCGCCGCAGCGAGGCAGGCCACCTGCCGCGCGAGCTTGTCGGGGAGCCATTCGTCGTCGGAATCGAGAAAGGCGATGAACTCGCCGCGGGCGGCAGCGATCGCCGTGTTGCGCGCCGCCGCGGCGCCCCGGTTCTCCGCGTGCCGCAGCAGGCGCAACCGGGGATCGGCATGGGCCAGGACGCGCGCGGCGGTTGCGTCGGTCGAACCGTCATCGACGACCAGCAGCTCGAAATCGGCGAAGCTCTGCCGCAGCACGCTGTCGATCGCGCGGCCGATAAGCGCCTCGCGGTTATGGACGGGAATGACGACGCTGACCTGCGGCACGGGCTTCAAACGGCATCCTGCTGTCTTGCGGCCGGCCGATTCCACCAGAAACGCTTGACGGACGCAACTCGCCGCCCGCGCCCTCTTTCCCCCGTCAGGACGAATGCTTCTGCGCCGGCGCCATGAGGCCGCGTTCCATCAGGATCGCCTCCGCCTCGGGCGAGAACTCTGCCGAAGGCTGGTCGCCGCCGATGACCACCAGCAGCACGCCTTTCGTCTCGCCCGCAGGCGGGCGCAGGCAATGGAATTGCCGCTGCATCTGCGGCGGCACCGAGATGACGTCGAGCGGCTCCAGCTCGACGAAATCGTCGCCCTTGTCGCCTTCCCAGGTGACGCGCCAGGTGCCGACCACCGGCATGAAGGTCTCGTTGGTGTCGTGATTGTGCATCATCACGCCCTTGCCCGGCTCGGCCTCGACGAAGGCGATGCCGAACCCGGCCTTCAAATGGCTGATAGAGGGCTTCGCCTGGTCGCCCACCGGCGAATAGGCCCTGACGTCCGCCGAGGCTTGCGGCGGCGCAAAGCCGATGACATTGACCAGCGTGCGCTCATAGCCCGGCACGTGGCAATCGGGCAGACTGTGATCGGAGCGGTAGAGATCCCTGAAGCGCGCGACGCATTTCATCATCTGCTCGCGCGAGGGCCTGGTCACGGGGATCGGCATGGTTCCTCCCTTTGGCATGTGTTTTGCGGAACTATGCGTCCGGCCTTCTTGGCTCGCAAGCGCAGCGCTTAGGTAGCAACCAGCACAAGGCTGCGAATCACCCCACCTCACCCCACCTCACCCCGCAACCCGGCCGACGGCTCTGCCGTCGGTCCCACTTGGGTTCGATCGCGAAGCGATCGAACGGGTTGCGCCTCTCTGCCCCATTGGGGCGGAGAGGGAGGGACCCGCGTAGCGGGAGGGTGAGGTGGGGGCGATGATTTTATCCGTTGTTTCGCGCGTTTCTGCTTCCATCGCGCCTAGCCTGCGGCCTGCAGCGCCCGCCAGAGCCGCTCCGGCGTTGCCGGCATGTCGATGGCGGTGACGCCGCGCTCGGCGAGCGCGTCGATGACGGCGTTGATCACCGCGGGCGGCGCGCCGATCGCGCCGGCCTCGCCGCAGCCCTTGATGCCGAGCGGGTTGGTGCGGCAGGGAATCACCTTCCAGCGGAAATCGAGCGACGGCATCTCGCCGGCGCGCGGCATGGCGTAGTCGGTGAAGGAGCCGCTGAGCAACTGGCCGTCGCGATCATAGACCACGCGCTCCAGCAAAGCCTGGCCGATGCCCTGGGCGATGCCGCCATGCACTTGGCCCGCGAGCAGCAGCGGGTTGATCACCTCGCCGAAATCGTCGACCACGGTGTAGGCGACGATCGCCGCGGCGCCGGTCTCGGGATCGATCTCGATCTCGCAGACATGGCAGCCATTGGGAAAGGTTGCGACCTTCGGCGTGAATTCCGCCGCGCCTTCGAGCTTTTCGGGCCCGGCGGCGCGGGCGACGGCGAAAATGTCGATCGTCCGGTCGGTGCCGGCGACGACGTAAGCGCCGGCACGAAACTCGATATCGGCCGCGGCCGCCTCGAGCAGATCGGCGGCGAGCTGCTTTCCCTTGTCGATGGCGACGTCCGCCGCCATCCGCGCGGCGACGCCGCCCACCGGCACCGAGCGCGAGCCGCCGGTGAAGCTGCCGCTCTTCATCGCCGCGGTGTCGCCCTGGCGCAGCGTGATCCGCTCGAAGGGAATGCCGAGACGCTCGGAGACGATCTGCGCATAGGCGGTCTCGTGCCCCTGGCCGTTCGATTGCGTGCCGACGAGGAGCGTCACGCCGTCACCGGGCTCGAAGCGCAATTGCGCCGGCACCCCCGGATCGCCGCCGCAGACTTCGATGTAATAGCTGAGGCCGATGCCGCGCAGCCGGCCGCACCGCGCCGCTTCCGCCTTGCGCGCGGCAAACCCGTCCCACTGCGCCGCGCGCAGCGCGGTGTCGAGAAGGGCGGCGAAATCGCCGCTGTCATAAGTGTGGCCGAGCCCGGTCTTGTAGGGCATGGCCGCGGCGGGAATGAAGTTGCGCCGGCGGATCTCGGCGGCGCCGAGTCTGGTCTCGCGCCCGGCGCGGTCGACCAGCCGCTCCAGCATATAGGCGGCCTCGGGCCGGCCGGCGCCGCGATAGGCGTCGACCGGCACGGTGTTGGTGAAGACGCCGGTGACCTCGACGGCGGCGGCGGGAATGGCATAGACGCCGGTCTGCATGCCCTTGCCGGCCTCGGTCGGGATGAAGGGGCCGAAGGTCGAGAGATAGGCGCCGAGATTGGCCAGCGTCGTCACGCGGATGGCGAGGAATTTGCCGTCGCGGTCGAGCGCAAGCTCGGCCTTGGTCACGTGATCGCGGCCCTGGGTGTCGGAGACGAAGCCTTCGCTGCGCTCGGCGATCCAGCGCACCGGCCGGCCGAGGCGGCGCGCCGCCCACAGCACCATGACGTATTCGGGATAAAGGAAGATCTTCATGCCGAAGCCGCCGCCGACATCGGGCGTGATGACGCGGATCTTGTCGGGGTCGGTGTCGGGCAGGACGGCGCCGGTCAGAATCTCTTTGAGGAGATGCGCCCCCTGGCTCGAGGCGTAGAGCGTGTAGGCGCCCGCGGTTGCATCATAAACGCCGATCGCGCCGCGCGGCTCCATCGAGTTGGCCACGACGCGGTTGTTGACGAGCTCGATGCCGACGATGCGCGCGGCCGTCGCGAAAGCCGCGTCGGTCTTCTGCCGGTCGCCGTCGGTCCAGACGAAATTCACGTTGCCCGGCGCCTCGGGCCAGATTTGCGGCGCGCCGGGCGCCACGGCCGCCGCGACGTCGACGACCGCCGGCAAGGCGTCGTATTCGACCGCGATCCGCTCGGCCGCGTCCTTGGCCTGATCGCGCGTCGCCGCGATCACCAGCGCCACGCCGTCGCCGACATGGCGCGCCCGGTCGGTCGCCAGCACCGTGCGGCGGGGAAAATTCTGCGGCGGCGTTCCCGGCTTCACCGCGATCGGCGCCAGGCACGGCACGGGGCGCACGCCGTCGGCCACTGCGTCGGCGCCGGTCAGCACCGCGAGCACGCCCGGCGCGGATTTCGCCGCGGCGGTGTCGATCGACCGGATCGCCGCATGGCCATGAGGCGAGCGCAGGACATAAGCGAAGACCTCGCCCGGCAGCGCGATGTCGTCGAGATAGCGGCCGGCGCCGGTGATGAAGCGGCGGTCTTCCTTGCGACGCACGGGTTGTCCGATGCCGAATTGCACGCAGCGCCTCCGGAGCGAGAGCTGGGATAGGCGTTCAGTATAGCGCGCGCGGTCCGCCGCGGCGATGCGGCGGAAGCCGGGATACCGTCCCGCTTTGAATTGACAAGCCAGCCTGTGGGATTAACAGAACGTGGCGCGGAACCTCTTAATTTCCAAGCCGTTGATGCCCATATGAGCCAAACCCTAGGATAAACCCATCTTGGCAAACGTTTGTAAATGTGGTTGTGTTTGGGTTGAGAGACGGATATAACGCAGCCGGTTTCCGAGAGGAGCACTTCCCATGCGAGGAGTGACGGATTTCTAGCCTAACTCTTTCTGGCCAGTAAGCGGCGCCAGCGGTAAGCTCGGCGCCGCTTCGCTTTTCTGCCGGGGAGGGGCCTATAATGGTGGCAGAATGGGTTCTGGCCATAGCCGAGGCGACAACAGCCGTCGCGGCCGTCACAGGAGTTGGCGTTGCATATTGGCAACTGAGCGAAATCGCAAGTCAAACGCGCATCCAAGGCGACCGCGAGCGCCAGTGGCAAACAATCGCCGCATGCCAGCGATAGATCAACGATCCCGTCCTCGTTGAGGCAAAACGGCGAATATGGGTCGCACGCGGCAACGGGACTCAGGACCACATCAGTGATCCGCAATCCGTGCGACAGGATGCAATTTTCCTGGTGAATTTCTTGGATACAATCGCCATCGGGGTCAGGCAGAAGGTCTATATGAAGGATATCGTGAAGGACAATCTCGCCATCATTATGATGGACGCCGTAGCACGCTTCATCGAAGGAGGTTGGGGAGATTTCAAGATCAACAAGGATCACCTGCGCGATCTGGTCGCCCTTGTTCAAGAACTCCGCGATCAGAGGCCAATCCATACCGCAGTGCCTTAGGCCGTAAAGCTTCCGGTTTTTTAACGGAGACACTGCCGTGGTCGGGGACTCTAGGACAATCTCCGCCGCAGCAACCGCTCGGCATTGCCGCGGAAGATGCGCGCGCGGCTCTGGGCGTCGAGGTCGAGCGCGGCGACGGCGTCGCGGGTCGCGGCGACGGGGGCAAAGGGCGCGTCGGTGGCGAAGACGACCTTCTCCGGTCCGAAGAAATCGAGGCCGCAGGCAAGCCCGTGCGAGGCGCCGAAGAGCGCGGTGTCGGCGTAAAACATCTTGAAATACTCGATATGCGGCCGCTTCAGCGAAGCGAGCACGCCGGAATAATCCTCCTCGCGCGTGCGGCTGCCGAGCACGGCCATCCCGCTCTCGATGCGCTTGTCGAAGAACGGGATCATGCCGCCCAGATGGTGGGTGATGATGTCGAGCCCGGGATGGCGGTCGAAAAGCCCGGCAAAGACCAGCCGCGCCATGGCGACCGAGGTGTCGTAAGGCCAGCCGAAGCACCACCAAAGCTCGAAGCGCGAAAATTTTTCGGTGGCATAGTCGGCGGTCTCGGCCGAACGCGCGGGATGGAGCCAGATCGGCCGGTCATAGCCCGCCATCGCCGCGAAAAGCGGCGCGAATTCCGGCAGGTCGAGCGGCTTGCCGTTGACGTTGGTGAAGATCTGCGCGCCCGCGGCGCCAAGACTGGTGACGGCGCGCTCCAGCTCGCGCATCGCCGCGTCCATGTCGTTCGGCGACAGCGCCGCGATGAAGCCGGGGAAACGGTCGGGATGGCGGCGCACCAGCTCGGCCATGCCGTCATTGGCGATGCGCGCCAGCTCGGCGCCGCTCGCGGCATCGGCGAAGGCCTCGATCGGCGGGTTGGGCAAGGCAATGATCTGGCGGTAGTCGCCGATCGCATCCATGCCGCGAAAGCGCAGATCGAGATCGTGCAGCTCGCGCACTTGCATCAGCCGCTTGACGAGGCCGAAGCGGGCGCCGCCCTTTTCCAGCGCGCCGGTGAATTCTCGCGGCAGGACATGGGTGAAGATGTCGATGATCACGGCCGTGCTCCGCGCCGCCCGACGATGAGATTGAGCAGCGCCTGGCGCTTCTCCACCGTGACCGCATGAAGCGCGCGGTCGAGCGCGGCGGGGAGATCCGCGGGCGCTTCGACGCGCTCGCCATGGCCGCCATAGACCGCCATCATGTGCTCATAGGCGGCGGCGGGACCGAGATCGGCCACCGGGATGCGGTTGGCGCGCGCGGCGTGGCCGTCGGGGAAGACGCTGAGCGCGGCGCGGCCCACCTCCTCCCACATGGCGTTGTTGAAGATCACGAACAGCACCGGCAGGTCGAGCGCGCGCAGCACTTGATGGCCGGCGGTGGGATTGCCGAACATATAGGCGCCGTCGCCGAGCGTCGCGATGACCACCCGGTCGGGCGCGGCAAGCTTGGCGCCGATCGCGGCGCCGATGCCCCAGCCGAGCCCGCCGGCCGTGGGCGTCCCGAAATAGCTGCGCGGCTGCGGAAATGCCGCATAGCTCAGCAGCAGCGGATATTCGTTGACGAGGAGGGCGTCGGCGGGCTTGGCGCGGGCGATGCAATGGCTCGCCCAGGCGGGATGGAGGGGCCGCGCCGATGCCGCCCGCGCCAGCGTGCTCGCGGTCTCGGCGGCCGCGCGCTCGCGCCCTTGGGCGAGGCGCTGGCGGCGCGCGGCGATCGTCGCCGGCGGGATCCGGCCGGCAAGCGCTTGCGCAAGCGCCGGCAGCGCCACGGCGGGCGTGCCGGTGACCGCGACGTCGCAGGGAAAGCTGCGGATGGGCAGGCGCCGGAACAGCGGATCGACGCCGAGCTGGATCACCCGGCAGCCGGGCGCCGGCTCGCCATGATGGACCGGAATCCACGGCACGTCGGTCTCGATGCAGAGGATGGCGTCGGCCTCGCCGAGCGCCGGAAGCGGGTCGAAGCCCAGCAGCATCGGATGATCGCTCGGCAGCGCATTGGCCAGCGCGCGGAACTCGATCACCGGGAAAGCGAAGCGCTCGGCGAACTCCGCCAGCGCCGCCGCGTCGGCGGCAAGGCGCGCATGAGCGCGGGCGATGATCAGCGGCCGCTCGGCCGCGGCCAGGATCGCCGCGGCGCGCTCCACCGCCTCGGGAGCGGCGCCGGGGCTCGTGCCCAGGCCGCGGCGCGGCGCGGTCTCGAAGCTGAAGCGCGCCATCGGCGCGCTCAGCACCTCGCGCGGCAGGCTCAGATAGACCGGGCCGCAAGGCTCGCTGGTGGCGATTTCGAGCGCGCGGTCGACGACGTCCTCGAGCTGATCGCCGCTGCGCAGCTCGTAATCCCATTTGCACAGCTCGCGCACCATGCCGGCCTGGTCGAACATCTCCTGCGCCCAATGAATGCCGGTGTCGCGCGCGCCGCGCTGGCCGCGCTCGGTGAGCGGGCTGCGCCCGGCGGTGAACAGGATCGGCACCTGGTCGCGCGCGGCGTCGGCGAGCGCGTTGATGCCGTTGGCGGTCCCGACATTGACGTGGAACATCACCGCTTGCGGCCGCCCGGTCATGAGGTAATAGCCATGCGCCATCGCCATCGCGACGTTCTCGTGCCCGACCGAGACCACCTTGAGGCGCGGCGTGCGCGATTTGGCCTCGATGGCGGCAAGGCCCTCGACCATGGGCGCGAAATCGGTGCCGCCATTGGCGAAGAGCCAGTCGATGCCGCGCTCGGCCAGCAGGCTGAGATAGGCTTCGGCGACGGTCTCGACCTCGATGGTCTTCCTCATGGCGGGGTTGCCTTCCGGATCGCCTGCCAGACGGCGAGCGGCGTCGCCGGCATGGCGACGTCGACGACCCCCAGCGGCGCCAGCGCGTCGATTATGGCATTGATCACCGCCGGCGGCGCGCCCACGGTGCCGGATTCGCCGGCGCCCTTGACGCCGAGCGGATTGCTCTTGCAGGGCGTGCCCAGCTCGTCGAGATGGAAGCTCGGCAGATCGTCCGCGCGCGGCATGGCATAGTCGCTGAAGGTGGCGGAGAGAAGCTGGCCGCTGGCGGCGTCATAGGCGACCTTCTCCAACAGCGCCTGGCCGATGCCTTGGGCGATGCCGCCATGGATCTGGCCTTCGAACAGCAGCGGATTGATGATGACGCCGGAATCGTCGACCGCGGTGTAGCGCAGGATGGTCACCGCGCCGGTCTCGACGTCGACCTCCAGCTCGCAGACATGGCAGCCATTGGGGAAATTGGGCGCGCTCGGCGCGAAGGCGCCGGCCGCTTCGAGGCCGATGCCGAGCGCGCCCGGCCAGCCCACCGGCGCGTGCGCGCGCTTGGCGATGTCGACCAGCGCGATCGCGCGGTCGGTGCCGGCCACCGTGAAGGCGCCGTCGGCGAAGGCGAGGTCGACCGGCGCCGCCTCGAGCAGATGCGCCGCCATGACGCGCGCCTTGTCGATGATGACGTCGGCGGCATTCTTGAGCGCGGAGCCGCCGATCGCCATGCTGCGCGAGCCGTAGGTGCCGCGGCCGAAGCTCACCAGGTCGGTATCGCCTTGCAGCACGCGGACGCCGTCGAAAGGCACGCCCAGCCATTCCGACACCATCTGCGCATAGACCGTCTCGTGGCCTTGGCCGTGGCTGTGGGTCCCGGCGAGCACGGTGACGGTGCCGGCCTCGTCGAAGCGGATCTCCATGCGGTCGTTGAAGGGCGCGGCGATCTCGATGAAATAGGCAAGGCCGATGCCGCGCCGCTTGCCCGCTTCGGCCGCTTCCGCCCGGCGCGCGGCAAAGCCTTGCCAGTCGGCGATGTCGAGCGCCTTTTCCATCGCCGCGGCGAAGCGGCCGCTGTCATAGACGAGGTTGAGCGGCGTCTTCGCCGGCATGCGCTCGGGCGGGAGGAAGTTGCGCCGGCGCAGCTCGGCGGGATCGATCGCCATCTCGCGCGCCGCCCGGTCGATGAGGCGCTCGATGACATAGACCGCTTCCGGCTTGCCGGCGCCGCGATAGGGGCCGGTCCAGGTGGTGTGGGTGAAGACGCCGCGCACCGTCACGTGGACGGCGGGAATGTCGTAGACATTGACATAGGCGAGCGAGCCCAGCCCCGCCGGCACGGCGGAGCTGAAGGAAAGATAGGCGCCGAGCGCGTGATCGGTGGCAACCCGCAGCGCCAGGAACCTGCCGTCCTTGTCGAGCGCCAGCGCCGCCTCGCTCACCGCGTCGCGGCCGTGGCTGTCGCTCATCAGGCTCTCCGAGCGCTCGGCGACCCATTTCACCGGGCGGCCGAGCCGGCGCGCCGCCCACAGCACCAGCACGTCCTCGGGATAGACGCACGCCTTCATGCCGAAGCCGCCGCCGACATCGGGGCAGAGGATGCGGAAATCGCGGTCGGGCTTGCGAAAGACGGCGCGCGCCAGCACCGGGCGCAGCTTGTGCGGGCCTTGCGAGCTGGTATAGAGCGTGAAGCGGCCGCTCCAGCCGTCATGGGCGCCGAGCGCGGCGCGCGGCTCCAGCGCGTTGGCGCTGAGACGGTTGTTGACGAGGCGGAGCCGCGTCACATGCGCGGCGCCCGCGAAAGCGGCGTCGGTCGCCGCCTTGTTGCCGCGCTCGAGCGCGTAGGCGACGTTGCGCGGGGCCTCCTCCCAGACCAGCGGCGCGCCGGGCTCGGCGGCGGCGGCCGTGTCGACCACCGCCGGCAGCACCTCGTAATCGATCTCCACCAGCTCCGCCGCGTCGCGCGCCGCTTGCGGCGTCTCGGCGACGATGAAGGCGACGGGATCGCCGACGTGGCGCACGCGCTCGCGCGCCAGCACGGGATGAAGCGGCTGATGGCCGGGCGGCCCGCCCCAGGCGACGGGCGTGACGACGACCGGAATGCCGCCGAGCTTGTCCTGCGCCGCATCGGCGCCGGTGAGCACGCAGAGCACGCCCGGCGCCGCGCGCGCCGCCGCCGCATCGATGCGACGGACCCGCGCATGGGCGTGCGGCGAGCGCAGCACGTAGCCATGGGCCTGGCGCGGCAGGGCGATGTCGTCGACAAAGCGGCCGCTGCCGGTGAGAAAGCGCGGATCCTCGGTGCGCGGAACCGGCTGGCCGATGCCGAATTTGATCATGTGACGCTCCGCTCCCTGCCGGCGCGCCCGCGGCAAAATCGAACGTGTTCAGCTTAAGATCGGCCTCCGCCGCCGTCAACGCCGGCTCTTGCCGCCGGGCGCGCGTCATGCTACCCCCGGCGCCTCTTCGCGGGGTCAAGGGTGCGGCTTCGACACACGGAAACCAGCCTGCGCGAGCGCAACAAGGCGCGGAAGCTCGGGAAGATAAGCCGCGCGGCGCGCGCGCTGTTCATCCGCCGCGGCTACGACGCCACCACCTTGCGCCAGATCGCCGCCAAGGCCGGCGTCGGGCTCGGCACGCTCTTCTCTTACGCCGCCGACAAGCGCGACCTGCTGTTCCTCATCATCAACGACGACATCGAGGCGATGAACGCCCGCGCCTTCGCCGAGGCGCCGATCGACGCGCCGCTGCTCGAGCGGCTGGTCGCGATCTTCCGCGTCTTCTTCGCGTTCTTCGGCCGGCAGCCCAATCTCTCGCGCATCATCTTGAAGGAGCTGACCTTCTATTCCGCGGGGCCGCAGGCGCGGCGCTTCCAGGGCGGGCGGGCGCAAGTGCTGGCGCGGCTCGCCGAGCTCATCGGCGCCGCGCAGCGCGCGGGCGAGATCGGCAGCGGCGAGGATGCGCGCGAGATCGCCTACACCGTCTTCTCGATCTACGCCGCCGAGATCCGGGAATGGCTGGGGGACGCCAAGCCCGATCTCGAAGCGGGATTTACCGCGCTGCGCCGGCATTTCCGGCTGCTGCTCATGGGCCTCGGTGTGCGGTGAGCGGCGATTGCGCAGCAGTCGCAAAATTGCTTGCACGGTGCGGGCTCTCGCGGTTGCAAGGGCAACCGCTGCCGCCTGCCGGCGACGGACAACCCGTTCGATCGCTACGCGATCGAACCCTCCGGGGCCGACCGCAAAGCGGTCGGCCGGGTTGTCCGCGTCGCGCCTACAATCCGAGGATGCGCTCGGCATTGCCGTGGAAGATCTTTTCCATCACGGCGTCGGGATAGCCGAGCTCGCGCCATTCCCGGAAGAGGCGGTCATAGGGGATGCTGGGATAGTCGCTGCCGAACATCACCTTGTCCTGGAGCCGCGCGCGGATATCGGTCTTGAGCTGCGCCGGAAAATATTTCGGCGCCCAGCCCGACATCTCCCAATAGACGTTGCCCTTGTGCAGCGCCACCGCGGTCATCTCGTCGACCCAGGGCCAGCCGGGATGGGCGGCGATGATCCTAAGATCGGGAAAATCGGCCGCAAGCTCGTCGATGGCGGAAGGATGCGCGTGGCGGATCTTGGCGCCGAGCCCGCCGGGCATGCCCGCCCCCATGCCGGTGGTGCCGACGTCGATCATCACCGGCGCTTTCAATTCATTGATGACCTCGAAGAGCGGGTAGAGCCGCCGGTCGTTGACGGCGAAATGGCCCATGATGGGGTGGAAGTGAAAGCCCAGCATGCCGAGCTCGGCGATCGCGCGCCTGGCCTGCTGGATCGCGATCTCGCCCTTGAAGGGGTCGACCGCCGCCCAGGAATGGATGATGCGGTCGGGATGGCGAAGCTGCATCGCCTTGACGTACTCGTTGGTGCAAGGCGGCGTGCCGGCGGTGGTCTCGAGATCGAGCGCCACCAGCACCGCTTCGACGCCCGCCGCGGCGAAGTCGGCGACGACGTCCTCCTCCTGCTTCCACGTCCAGGCGCGGTTCCAGTACTTCGCCAGCGCCTCGACGTAGGGACCCTGGCAGCGGATCCAGGGCTCGGTGTTGGGATAGCAGTGAAGGTCGATGATGCGCATGGCGGCTCCTAAGGCCGGGCCGGGGGTGCGGCGAGGGTTTTAGCGACCATATCAACCAGCGCCGTCTTCGACACCTTGCCGAAGGTGGAAAGCGGGAACTCGCTCATCAGCTCCAGCCGCTCCGGCAGCTTGAACTTGGCGATCTCCTTGCCGGCGAGAAAGGACAATAGCTCCTCCAGGCTGAGGCTGCCGCCGGCGCGGAGGATGACGCAGGCGCACATGCGCTCGCCCAGAAGCGGGTCGGGCACGGCGATGCAGGCGACGTTCTGCACCGCGGGATGCGACAGGATCAGGTTCTCGATCTCCTCGGCGCTGATCTTCTCGCCGCCGCGGTTGATGAGATCCTTCTTGCGCCCCTCGACCATGTAGTTGCCGGAGGGATGGCGGCGCATGAGATCGCCCGAGCGGTAGAAGCCGTCGCGGGTGAAGGCCCTGGCGTTGTGCTCGGCGGCGCCGTAATAGCCGCGCAAGGTGTAGGGACCGCGCACGCAAAGCTCGCCCGTCTCGCCATCGGCCACCTCGTTGTCGTCCTCGTCGAGGAGGCGCACTTCGTCGTCGGGCGAGATCGGGCGGCCTACCGTCTCGAGCCGGACGTCCTCGGGATCCTCCGCGCGCACGAAGAACAGCGTGCCTTCCGACATGCCGAAATTCTCCTGCACGAAGGCGGAGGGGATGAGCGCCTTGGTCCTGAGCCGCACCTCCGGCTGAAGGCGCTGGCCGCCGCTCTGGATGTAGCGCAGCGAGGCGGTGTCGTGCCGGCGCGCCGCCGGATGGCTGATGAGGCGGATGAGCAGCGCCGGCACCACCTTGAGATGGGTGACGCGATGCTTCTCGATCAGCGGGAAGATGTCCTCCGGCCGCGTGCTCGCGCTCAGCACCACCGTGCCGCCCGTGAAGAAGACGCCCTGCAGTCCCGGGCAGGCGAGCGGCAGGTTGTGCGCGATCGGCAAGGCCAGCAGCAGCACGGAGGCGCCGGTGACGCCGCAGACGGCGGCAGCGGCCCGCGAATTGTAGGCGTAGTCGTTGTGGGTGCGGGGGATGAGCTTGGGCACGCCGGTGGTGCCGCCGGAGAGCTGGAAGATGCAGGGATCGGCGGGATCGATGGCGATCCCGGCGAGCGCCGCCCCGGGAAGATCGGCGGGCCGCTCGATCAGCGCCGCGAGCGAAACCTCGCCCGCCCGCGGCGATCCCAGCACGATCGAAAAGCGCAGGGAGGGGCACGCGGCCTTGACGCGGGCGATCATCGGCGCGAAGGCGAAATCGCCCTGGCGCTCGGGATAAACGCAGGCGACGGCTTCGGCGAGACGGGCGAATTGGCTCACTTCCGCAAAGCGGTGGCTCGCCAGCGCGGCGATGGGGATGGCGCCGAGCTTCTGCAAGGCGAGGTAGAGCAGCGCGAACTCGGCGGCGTTCGGGAGCAGCAGCACGATGCGGTCGAGCGGCTTCACGCCGAGCGCCAGCAGGTTGAGCGCGAGGTTGTCGCTCAAGCGGTCGATCTCGGCATAGGTGAAGCGCCGCTCGCCGTCGATCACCGCGGTGCGCGGGCCGAATTCGGCGAAGGCCGCGGCGAATTCCTGCGCCAGCGACCGGTCCCGCCAATAGCCCTTCTCGCGATAGCGCCGCGCGAAATCCGGCGGAAAGGGCACGACGCCGCCGAGCATGGGCTCAGGTCGAGCTCGAGAAGCCGCCGTCGACGACGACGACCTCGCCGGTGACGAAGCGGTTGCCTTCGATGAGCGACAGCATGGTTTCGGCCACGTCCTCGGCGGTGACGACGCGCTTCAGCGGCGTGAGCCTGGCGCGCCGCGCCATGAGATCGTCGTACTTGTCCCTGAGCATGCGCTTCATCCAATCGCCTTCCATCCAGCCCGGCGCCACGGCGTTGACGCGGATCTCCGGGCCGAGGGCCAAGGCGAGCGTCTTGGTGAGGTTGACCACCGCCGCCTTGCTGGCGGCGTAAGGCAGCGGCTGCGGGCCCGGGCGCAGGCCGACGATGCTTGCGGTGTTGATGATGACCGGCGCCGGCGCCTTGCGCAGCAGCGGCAAGGCCGCGCGCGTCACCAGGAAGACGCCGCGCACGTTGACGGCAAAGATACGGTCCCATTCCTCGACCGAGAGCGCGTCGAGATCGCGCGGCGGCACTTCGGTCGTCGTGCCGGCATTGTTGACGAGCGCGTCGAGCTTGGCGAATCCGCTCTCGACCGCGCGCAGCATGGCGCGCACCGCGGCGTCGTCCGAGACGTCGCACCGGCACAGCAGCGTCCGGGCGCCCAGCCGCTCCGCCTCGGCGGCGACCGCGCGCGCCTCGGCGTCGCTGCTGCGGTAGTTGATGGCGACGTCGTAGCCCCCGCGCGCCAGCGCCAGCGCGGCGCTGCGGCCGATGCCGTTCGAGGCGCCGGTGACGAGGGCGGACTTGCGGTCGGGCATGGCGGCTCCCCGGCACTTTTCGCCGATAGTCGAACATGTTCAATTTATGGTCAAGGCCGGCGCTCATGACCGCCGCGACGGAACCGCCGCCGCGGGCCTCGCGGGCGGCGTCGCGCTCTGCCGACGGCCGCCTGCGTCCGGCCGGGCGCGCCGTGCCGGGCGGCTCCGCAATTTTTCCGCGAGCGCGCGCATCAGCGCCTCAAAGGTGTCCAGCAGCTCCCGGTCGCCGTGCCTTGCCAGCAGGGCCTCGTATCGATCGAACCGGGTTCTGCGCTCGAGCTTGGTCATGACTGCCTCGCGAGGGAGCGTGGAGCGCCGAAAGTGCGTGTAGAACGGGCGGCTCGCACACAACGCGCGCAACAGAAGGACAAATGCGCCGGCATGCAGTCATCGCGCTTGCGGCCGCGAATTTCCGACGTGCGGGACGGTGCGCATTCCCTTGCGCCGGCGAGGCGCGGAACCACGTGGAGGGCCGTGACACCCCCGGGTCACAGCCCGGGGGCGGCCATGACGATTCAGAAAGGTTCGAAATCATTTGTCGGGAACAATACACTAGGACGAACAGCCATCGAGAGCACGAAAAAATATCCATGATCCGCCAATGTTGCAGCCGCTCAACCCGCTCCAGGCTGGCCGTGCAAAAGTGTCGATGACGGCTGCGGGATCCGTCTCCACAGAATGTCGGAGAATAAGTAGTGCTACCTATCATCGGCTTCGGCTGCGTCGACATTGACATAGATCATCGCGCGCCTGCGGCTTGCACTCAAAAATTATTCGCGATGGACGAGGTCGATGCTTGATCGATTGCGGCCGGGCGGCGATTGAAACGCGCAAAGCATGCGCCCGCACTACCATCGGATTTTTGCACGCGCGGGCGCGCGGAACGCTTCGGCTCGAACGACGCGGTAGCCGGGCGCGGTGACGCATCGACGCCGCCGGCCGTCAGCGCGGCGCAACGAAATCGGTTCTCCCGCCGATGCTCGGGACCATCGATGGCATTTGGGCGAGGCGCGCAACATGGGAAGCGTTATTCGTTTCCGACAACGATCGTCGGTCGACTCGCAGGTCGGGGCGCGCATCCGGTTGCGCCGGATGATCGTCGGCATGAGCCAGGAACGGCTCGGCGAGGCCGTCGGCGTCACCTTCCAACAGGTGCAGAAATACGAGCGCGGCGCAAGCCGCGTCAGCGCGGGCAGGCTCTACAGGTTGGCCGAGGCGCTCGGCGTGCCCGTGTCGTATTTCTTCGACGAGGCGGCTCTCGTCGCCGGCGATGGGACGAGCGAGCCGAGCGAGCGGGCAACATCGTGCGAGATGCACAAGTCGATATCGCGCGAGACGCTCGAGCTGCTGCGCGCCTATTACGGCATCTCCGATCCGGAGCTCAGGCATCGATTCTTCGAACTGGCGAAGGCGATCGCAAGGGCCTGCGCCGAAAATGACTGACGCGGCCGCGGCGGTCCAAACCTTGCGCGTCGCCGGTGTTTGCGGCAAAGGGCGGCGCGCCGCGGCCGGACGGCCGCCGTCAGGTCGTTTCCTCCCGCTTCGCCGTGCGACGGTGCTTTGCCGGTCGCGCCTTGCCGCCACCGCCGCGGTCGGTGCCGGGACGATGCGCGCGCTTCGTCGCGTTGGCGTCCAAGCCGCCGGCCGAGCGGCGCTGCCGCACCGCCGTCGCGCCCTTCTTGCGGTCGCGCCCGGCCGGTCGGGCGCGCGGCGCCTTGCGCGGCCGCAACTTTACCGAGAGTTCATGCATCAGCGCCTCAATGGCTCTCAGCAGCTCCCGGGAGCCATGTTCCGTCAGCATGGCCTCATAGAGATCGAGCGGGGTTCTGCGATCGCGCTTGGTCATGGCGTTCGTCTGGCGAGGCTGCAGGGAGGGGCGAAACTGCGCCTGGAGCGCACGGATCGCGTGTGACGCGCGCAAGGGAAAGGCGGGTACGTCCGGATGCCTTCAGGACGCTCCCGACCTTGCGTCGCGGGCCGGGGGGAAGGCGCGCATCCCGTGAGAGTGGGGAGATTGTGTGCCCGACGGCTCGCAGGCGGAGTCGCGGTCGAGATCGACGACATCGTCTTGTCAGGGCGATTGGCTGTGAACAGCACGAAAGGACACCCCTGCCCTGCGAATGCCGCCGCCAGCCGACCGGTTCCCTCGGCAGGCTCAGCAAAGCCGCTGGCGAAGGGCGTAGAATCGGCTTCCGGCCCGGGGCGCCAGAGGAAGAGAACACGTGGCGTCGACCATCTTTCGTTTGCGCCGGCCGTGCATTGATATAGATCATCGTGTTTGGTTCATGCGCGTCAAATGACGTATGGGTATGCGTCGCATGACGTATTTTTATTTGACGACGCCAATGCTTTGAGCGATTGCGACCATGCGCCGGCCAAAGCGCGTCGGGCAAGCGCCCGCAATGCCGCCTGCGATTGGAATGCTTCTATTCGACCGGGGCAGGGGCAACAGCCGGGTGCGATGATGAATCGACGCCGTCGGCCGGCAGCGCGGTGCAAGAGACGGGTTCTCCTGAATGGTGTACTAGGTCATCGACTGCACTTTTTTTTGCGCGAGGCGCGCGACATGGGAAGCGTTACCCGTTTCCGGCGGCGATCGTCAGTCGACTCACGGGTCGGCGCGCGCATCCGGTTGCGCCGGATGATCGTCGGCATGAGCCAGGAACGGCTCGGCGAGGCCGTCGGCGTCACCTTCCAACAGGTGCAGAAATACGAGCGCGGCGTCAGCCGCGTCAGCGCGGGCAGGCTCTACAGTTTGGCCGAGGCGCTCGGCGTGCCCGTGTCGTATTTCTTCGACGAAGCGGTTCTCGTCGCCGGCGGCGGACCGAGCGAGCGAGCGGAGGCGGCCGAGATGCCTCACTCAATGTCGCGCGAGACGCTCGAGCTGCTCCGCGCCTATTATGGCATCACCGATCTGGAGATCAGGCATCGGCTCTTCGAACTGGCGAAGGCGATCGCAAGGGCCTGCGCCGAAAATGACTGACGCGCCCGGCAGCGCCGTGCCGAAGCATCCCCCTGCCCGGCGCTTCGGCCGCCGTTCCCGCTGACCGCCGGTCACTTCCGCGCGGCGGAGTTTATCGGCTCGAGACCGCTTTTGAGGATGGCCGCGGCCGCGGCGGGGGAGGCGAGGAAGGCGATCAGCGCCTTCGCCGCTTCCGGCTCCTTCGAGGTGGACACGATCCCCGCGGAGAAGATCGTGACCTTCTGCAACGCCGGCGGCAGCGGCCCGACGACGTCGATGCCGGCGATCGGCAGCAATTCGCTCATCTGCTGGAAGCCCAGCTCCGCCTCGCCGCGCGCGACCACGAGGCCGACGGGCTCGGCCGGAATCATGCGGCTCTTGGCCTTCACCTGATCGGCGATCCCCAGGCGCTGGAACAGCTCGGTCGAGACGTAGACGCCGCTGGCGCTGTCGGAATAGGCAATCGACGCCGCCTGGAGGAGGGCGCGCTTCAGCGCGTCGGCGGAACCGATATCGGGCTTGGGCGCGCCGGCCCGCACCGCGACGCCGACGAGCGAGCGCGCCAGATCCGTCGCGCTGCCGGCGCGCACCTTTCCCTGCTTCGCCAGATCGCCCAGCGCCTCGCCCACCATGATCACCACGTCGATCGGCTCGCCGCGCCCGAGCCGCTGCGGGATCGCCTGGGGCGTGTTGCCCATGGAGGGACCCCATTGCGTCACCACCGTGTTTCCGCTCTCGCGCTCGAATTCCGGCACCAGCTCGCGATAGGCGGCGGCAAAGCCGCCCGAGCTTACCACCATGAGCTCCGCCGCCTTTGCTTCTCCCGCCGCGCCGACGAAGAGCAGAAGCCCGGCAAGCAGCAGCGCGAGCGCGCGGCCAGAGATCGATGTCGGCGTGTCGGGCAACGCTTCCTCCCCAATCTGTCCGCCAACGATCGACCATGCGCGGTTTGCGGTCAAGGCCGGCCGCGAACGCGACGCACCTTGCGCTCTGCGATGAGCCTCGGCCGAGGAGGACGATAGAGGGAGCCAAGGCGACATGCCGGCGACAGGCGGATCATGGAACCGCCGGGAGATGGCCGTCGCCGCGGTCTTGGGAGAAGGCGCCGTCGACGTCCGTGCCGCCGCGCGCCGATGACGGCGCTCGGGCCTTATCGCCGTCCGCCCCGAAGCGCGGCGCCGTGAGCTGCGTGGCCCATTCGACGCTCGCCGGCGAATTCCCGCCGAAGCCGCAAGCGAGACGCAATCGCCGCCCGCCGTCCGTTCCGCGCGCGCCTCGCACGCTCGGACGCGAAACTAAGACGCGGCTCCCCCTTGAACCGCGGCCCAACCTTCACCAACTCGATGAGCATCCGGGGTCAGGGATGCGTTGACCGGCAGAGCGCGTGGGCTCGCCGAGAAGGACGATCCTGTTTGAGCCGCGTTCCCCTGGCTTCGAGTGACTGCCCGCAGCGAGGAAAAGGGGATGCCGATGCTGTCATACGATCCATTCGAAACGCTGCTCGACCTGCAGCGGACATTGGACACGTTCCGGCAGAGTCGTTGGCTCGAATCGAGTCCAAGCGCCGGCGGCTCCTATCCGCCGATCAACGTGTTCCGCAAAGGCGACGACCTCCTGATCATCGCCGAGGTGCCCGGCGTCAACAAGTCGAACCTGGATATCCAAATCCAGGGAAACGCCGTGCGGATCGCCGGCAGCAAGACGATCGACTACCCCAACAAGGCGAGCCTCCATCGGCGCGAGCGCCTGACCGGCGCCTTCGACCGCACCGTCGCCCTTCCCGTGGAGATCGATCCCGATCGCGTCAGGGCCGAATGCCGCGATGGACTCTTGGCCTTGTTCCTCGCCCGAGCGGAGCGGGACAAGCCTAAATCGATCAAGATCAGCTAATCAAGCCGCTTTCCGGAGGACATCATGGCGATTTCACGCGCGCTCGAGGTTCAGGAGAAGAAAGAGCTTGCCGCCAAGGAGGAGAAGACCGTCCCCGCGAGATATTACGTTCCCACCACCGACATCTTCGAGAGCGACGATGCATTGACGGTCGTCATGGAGATGCCGGGCGTGGAGCGCAAGGACGTCGACATCAGGCTCGAAGACAACGTGCTGCGCGTGGAAGGCCGTATCGACTTCTCGAAATATGAGGGGCTGGAGCCGGTCTACACCGAATACAACATCGGTCCCTATGCGCGGGCCTTCACCCTTTCCGACAGGATCGACCAGGACAACATCAGCGCGGAACTTGAAGACGGGGTGCTGAAGCTGACGCTCAAGAAGGCGAAGGAGGCGGGGCCTCGGCGCATAGCGATCGGCTGACCTCCGCCGGCGGCCCGGCTCCGATCGGCCGGAGAAAGCGACAGGAATTCGCCGGGGCTGGAGCCAAGGATCGGGACCGCGCCTGCGGTCCCCTTCCTTCCCGAGTTTTTTGTCGATCCGTTTTTGCAGCGCTTGCCTGAAGCTGCGATGCCGATGGCGCGTCGGCCGTCGTGCCGGCCTCGCCTACGAAGCCTTCCGCGCTTCGGATCCGGCGGCCCTCGCCGCGTCCGCGCAAGGCGGAGTTCAGGCGCGACGGCAAACGAAAACCACACCATGCGGCGGTATTCGAAACCAGGCGCGCGGCCTCGGCGGCTTGCGTCGAGCCCGAAGGGACAGGTTTTTGCGCGTCAAAACAAATCGTGTGGGGGGCGTGTCGTTTAATGCGACCTTAAATCCTGCGGTGTAGAGTCGCGGCTACGACTCCGTCAGTCCTGCACCAACGGCCGCCATGGCGTCTGCCTCGCTTGCCAGGCATGTGCAGTATGGGCGCTTGGGTCTTGCAGGAGACCGCGATGGACAAAGCCGAACCGTTTGCCGAGATCGACCAGGCGCTGCTCGCCGCGTCGAGCAACGAGGTGAGCCGCCGCTTCATTGCCGCGTGGCTCGGCTGGCGCGGCGCGGCGCGCCTGCTGCCGAAACGCGCCGACATCGACATCGCCGACATCAAGGAGCTGCTCGACCGGGTGATTCTGGTCGAACTCGGCGGACCCGACGGGCTTCGCGTCAAGGTGGCCGGCAGCCGGCTGCGCAATCACATCGATTTCGAGGCGACCGGCAAAAATCTCGCCGCGATCACCCCGCCCGGCGATTGGCCGCTGCGCCGCTGGCGCATAACAGAGATGGCGACGCGGCCCTGCGCCGGCGTCTCGATCTTGCGCGACCGCCGCAGGCGCGACGGCATCACCGTCGAGATGGTGACCCTGCCGCTCGAGCCCGACGCGCCCGGCAAGCCGCCGCTGACGTTGAGCAATATCGCGGTGTGCGGCGGCGTCTACGAGCCGCCGCCCAAGGACCGGCCGCTGCTCTGGCCGGCGGTCGAGGAGTTCCGCTTCCTCGATCTCGGCGCCGGCGTTCCGGAAAAAGCCGCGTAGCCCTGCGGCACGGTTCCGCGGTTTATCTCGCTTCCTGCCTTCGCGCCTTGACGATCATCGGGCGACCGCCCGCCATCCGCGGCCGTCCGGCCCGGCCGGCCGGAAGGGATTGGGGGACGCGCTAGGCGGTGAAGGTGAAGCTGCTGCCCGTGCCGCAGAGCACGAGCTTCTCCGGCATCTCCTGCTTGGCCAGATCGATGAAGTTCTGGCCGCTGCAATGCATCGGCATCACATGCTCGAGGTCGAACTTCTTGAGTTCCGCCATCACCTGCCGCAGGTAATCGTCCGGCGCCGGCGCCAGATGGAAGCCGCCGACGAGCGCGTAGATCTTGTCGACGCCGCTCACCTCCTGCGCGCGGCGGAGCGTGTTGATGATGCCGGCATGTCCGCAGGAGCTGATCACCACGAGCCCGCGGTCGCCCAGCCTGAAGCAGGTCGCATGCTCGTGCCAGTGCTGGTCCGGCACGGGCGTGCCGGCGAGCTCCTCGGCGGTGAAATGATGGTTCCTGTAGGCGTTCGTGTCGCAGCCCAGCCCGTCCCGGACGCCGTAGCCGACCCAGGTGTTCGGCAGGACATGCTCGATGCTGGTGCGCGGAACGGCGCCGGTGGTGAAGGCGTGGCCTTCCAGGACGATCGGCGCTTCCGACAGCACGGGCTCCACGCCCAGCGCCTTCAGCTTGCGCCGGTCGAGGGGCGAGCCGAAATTCGTGAAGCTGCCGTCCGCGGCGCGGCTGAAGCGACGGCAGAAATCATCCTCTCCGCCGGTATAGAGGCGCAAATCCCTGCGCATCCGCGCGCGCGATGCTTCCAAAAAGCCCATGAGGCCGCCGATGTGATCGTAATGGCCGTGGCTGACGATCAGAGCGTCCACCTGGCCGACGTCGATCTTCAGAATGTCGAGGTTGTTCGCATAGACGTCGGGGGTGAAGCCGAAGTCGAGCAGATAGCGGCGCCGCTCCTGCGCCCTGCGCGATTCCAGGTGCAGCGCCAGGCCCCACTCGCTTTCCAAGGTCTTGCCTTGCGCCGCCTCCGGCATTCCCGTGCGCCGGACGGCGAGACCGGGCGCCTCCAATCCCCGCAGGAAGAGGTCGTGCGTGTTGTCCGTGATCTCCCGCACGACGAGCTCGTCGATCACCGGCGCGTCGATCCGCTCGGAAGCGGCGCGGGCGCATCGGTCCATCAGCGTATTGCTTGACAACAAGGCGCCGCCAAAGAGCGCCGAGCGTTGCAGGAAGCTGCGCCGATCCAGCGATCGCGACATGATCCGTTGCCTCCCCTCGAGTCCCCGGAAAAGCTATCAATCGCGATGACCGCCGTCAAACGACGCCGGCGCCGGCGCGAGTCCGGCATGGCCGCTCCCGATGCCGCCTTTTGTCTTGCGAGGAAGCGGCGGGATGCGGCAGGCTTTCATGCAACGAAGCGTTTCGGGCCGGCGGGGCCGCCGCGCATAAAGAGCCAGGGGAGAAAGTCTCATGAAGGCAATCGGCGTCATCTCGGCGGCGGCAATCGCCGTCGCCGCGCTCTCGATCCCGGCGGCGGCGCCGTCGCGCGCGCAGCAGGCCGATCCCGATCTTCGCGTCGGCGACAGCGATGTCGGCGGCGTCGTCACCGGGCCGAACGGGCCGGAGGCGGGCGTCTGGGTCATCGCAGAGACGACCGAGCTTCCGACCAAATTCGCCAAGATCGTGGTGACCGACGATCGCGGCCGCTATGTCATCCCCGACCTTCCCAAGGCCACCTACAGCCTGTGGGTGCGCGGCTACGGGCTGGTGGATGGGCCCAAGCAGCAGAGCGCGCCCGGAAAGCTCGTCAATCTGACCGCGGTGCCGGCGCCGAGCGCGGCGGCGGCGGCGGAATACTATCCGGGCATGTATTGGTACTCGCTGCTCGCAATTCCGGACAAAAGCCAGTTTCCCGGCACCGGCGACCGCGGCAACGGCATCGCCGAGGTCATGAAGACCCAGCACGATTGGATCGACACGCTCAAGAACTCGTGCCAATCCTGCCATGCGCTGGGCTCCCAGGGCGTGCGCAGGCTCTCCAAGGATCTCGGAACCTTCGACAATTCGACCGACGCCTGGACGCGGCGCGTCCAGTCCGGCCAGGCGATGTCCAACATGGCGCTGACGCTCTCGCGCTTCGGCGCGCAAAAGGCATTGGCGCTTTTCGCCGATTGGACCGACCGCATCGCCGCCGGCGAGCTGCCCTTCGAAAAGCCGTCACGGCCTCAAGGCATCGAGCGCAACGTCGTGATCACCTCCTGGGAGTGGGGCAGCCTCAAGCACTATCTCCACGACGCCATCTCGACCGACAAGCGCAACCCGACGGTCAACGCCAACGGCCCGATCTACGGCTCGCCGGAGGAGAGCACCGACTTCGTTCCGGTTCTCGATCCCGTCCGCAACGAGGCGCGCGAGATAAGGCATCCCTATCGCGACCCCAAGACGCCCTCCTCGCTGGACTTGCCGGCCGGTCCCTCGGTCTATTGGGGCGAGGAGCCGATCTGGGACGGCCACACCAGCATCCACAACCCGATCATAGACGAGAAGGGCCGGGTGTGGTTCACGGCGCGCATCAGGCCGGCGGCGAACCCGGATTTCTGCAAGGCGGGCTCGGACCTGCCATCGGCCAAGGCGGTGCCGCTTCAGGAGTCGGCGCGCCAGCTCTCGATGTACGATCCGAAGACCGGCAAGTGGACGCTGATCGACACCTGCTTCACCACCCACCACCTCTATTTCGCCAAGGACGCCAACGACACGCTGTGGACCAGCGCGGGCCCGCCGCAAAGCGGCGTCGTCGGCTGGCTCAATGTCAAGATGTACGAGGAGACCGGCGACGCGGCGAAATCGCAGGGCTGGACGCCGATCATCCTCGACGCCAACGGCAACGGCCAGCGCGACGCCTATGTCGAGGCCAATGAGCCGCTCGACCCGACCAAGGACAAGCGCGTCACGGCGGCCTTCTACGGCATTCAGCCGAGCCCCGTCGACGGCTCGATCTGGGGCCAGTCGATGGGCATCGGATTCTCGCGCATGGACCAGCCGGGATACGTCATCCGGCTGAGTCCGGGAGAGAAGCCGCCGGAGACCACGCTGGCGGAGATCTATCAGCCGCCGCCGGAAGGCTATGGCCCGCGCGGCATCGATGTCGATCTCAACGGCGTGGTCTGGACGGCGCTGTCGAGCGGGCATCTCGCGAGCTTCGAGCGCAACAAGTGCAAGGGACCGCTCAACGGCCCCGCAGCGGCGACTGGAACGCATTGTCCGGAAGGCTGGACGCTCTATCGCATGCCGGGGCCGCAATTCAAGAGCGTGACCGACCCGGGCAGCGCCAATCATGCTTATTACGTCTGGGTCGACCGGTACAACACGCTGGGGCTCGGCCCGAACGTGCCGATCGCCACGACGAATGGCGGGGAATCGCTGCTGGCGCTTGTCGGGGGCAAGCTCGTCGAGCTTCGCGTCCCCTATCCGATGGGCTTCTTCAGCAAGAACGTGGACGGCCGCATCGATGATCCGAATGCCGGCTGGAAGGGGCGGGGATTGTGGACGACTTTCGGCTCGCGCACGGCGTTCCACGGCGAAGGAGGCAAGGAAGCGCGGCCTCGGGTGTTCAAATTTCAGATGCGCCCGGACCCGCTTGCGCATTGACCCGTGGGCCGAGTTTGCCGGCGGCGCCGCGGAAAACGCTCCCGCGGCGCCGGCCCCTCATCGCGCCAGGGGTGTGGAATGCGACGCGCGCCGGGGGGATAAATCCGCGCTATCCCTCGAGTTCAGTCAAGGCGGCGTCGCGCAGCCCTTCGGCGAACAACTCCCATCGGTCGGCCAAGGTGAAGAGCTTGTAGCGCAGATGCGGATCCTCGGTGCGCTCGGCCACTTCGCGCAGCTCGACCACCCTGTGTCGCCATTCGGCGGCGACCGATAGTCCCGTCGCGACAGTCATCGAATCCTCCCTTGCTGGCGGTCATCGGCTATCTCGGCAGGAGGTCGGAGACCGTGGCCCAAACGCAGTCCCCGCCCTCCAGCCGCACGCAATAGGTTATCGGCGGCGCGCCCAGGACGACGTCTTCGACCACGCCGCGGCGTTCATCGCCCGGCATGCCGGCGCGCCGGTGCCAGACCTTGGCGCCGACGGCGTGGTAGCTTGCCGCTCGATTCTCGAATCGAAAATCGATTTTTTCTCTCTGCGGTTGCAGCAAAGAGAGCGTTCGGCATCCCGTGCCGACTTCCTCGTCCATGCGCGCCTCCCTGGCCGGTGAGCCCGGTGAGGGAGCGTAACCATCTGTAATAGAAGGAAAATCACTTCCCTCAGCCAGTGGCGGTCCGGTCTTGATAGCGGATCGACAGGCAGGATGAAATTTAGCTTACTTCGAGGATGCGTGCACGAAAAAAAGTAATAGAAAAACCCGTTCTAAGTGTACCATTGTATGGTTTGGCGTCGACTAACCCCAGGGACCGCGCCGCCGCGGTGCCGAGGCAAAGGGCTGGCTGCGCCTTGGCTGCAGCATCGCCACGCCCTGGCGGCGGAAGATCGGCACCAGCAGCACGCCCAGGACGAAGCCGCCGACATGCGCCCAGAAGGCGACGCCGCCTTCGCCCGCCTCGGCGGCGAGCCCGCTGGCGAGCTGCATCAGGAACCAGAGTCCGAGCAGGATCACCGCCGGCACGGTGATGAGGCGCACGAAGATGAAGATCCAGACGAAGACGACGACGTTGCCGCGGGGAAAGAGCACGAGATAGGCGCCGAGCGTGCCGGCAATGGCGCCGCTGGCGCCGATCATCGGCACCTCGGAGGCGGGATCGGTGAGCGCCTGGGTCAGCGCCGCGGCGATGCCGCAGAGAAGATAGAAGACGAGATAGCGCGCGGCGCCGAGCGCGTTTTCGACGCCGCGGCCGAACAGCCAGAGAAAGAGCATGTTGCCGAGAAGATGCAGCCAGCTTCCATGCAGGAACATGCTGGTGACCAGCGTCGCCCAGGGCGGCACGCGCGCCAGGTGGTGCGGCAGCTCCGCCGTGCCGAACAGCGCCGCCGGCACCATGCCATAGGCAAGAGCGATGACGCGCTCGGCGCGCGCGCCCTGCCCCTCCTGCCAGAGAAAGACGATGGCGCAAACCGCGATGAGGCCATAGGTGACCGCCGGCAGACGCCCGGGCGGGTGGTCGTCGTAAAGCGGCAGGATGAGCATCGCCCTATCGTTCCGTCCGCGCCATCGCCGCGCGGCCCCAGCCGACGGCAACATAGATCAGCGGCGCCGTCAGGCTGGCCACCACCAGCTTGACGAGATACTGGCCGGCGATGGCGGGCAGCAGCGGCGCCGTGCCGGCAAAGGCGATGGTGATGAAGATGACGGTGTCGATAAGCTGGCCCAGCAAGGTGCCGCCCCAGCTTCTCAGCCACAGAAACTCGCCGCCGAGGCGGGTGCGCTTCAGCCGGAAGAAGCCCCAGACGTCGAGATGCTGGCCGACGAGATAGGCGGTCCAGCCGCCCGCCAGCAGGCGCGGCGTCGAGCCCAGCACCTGCTCGAATTCGGGCTGATGCATCCAGAAGGCAGCGGCCGGGAGGCGAATGGCGAGTTCGAAGAAGGTCACCGAAAGCGCCACGGCGGCAAGGCCGACATTGACCACGAGGCGGGCGAGCGCGCGGCCGAACAGCTCGGCGATCGAGCCCAGGAGAACGAAGCTCAGCATGTAGCTGATGACGGTGGCGGAGGCGGCAAGCCCCAGCGGCAAGGCGATGAGCTTCGAGCCGGCGGCGTTGCTGGCGATGACCAGGCTGGTATGAATGGTCAGCAGCACGACGAAGACGCGAAGGTTCTTGTCGGTAAGCGCGACGGGCGCGGCCTGGATCATCTCTTCCCCTCTCGCGCCTGTCATGCCTTGCCGGCGGCGGCTTGTCGAGAACCCCGAGGGGTGAGGGACGCGAGACGAAAGGTGCGGCGCGGCGGCGGCGGACGGTCAGAGCGCGGCGATCGCCCGGCGAAGCCGCTCGCGCAGCTCTTCGGCGGTGTGCCGCAAGGACGGAGTGTCGATCGCCATCATCGAGGCCACGGGATCGATGGCGGCGACCTCGACCTTGCGGTCGGTCAAATCGCCGAAAAGCGCCGATGCCTTTTGCGTGCCGAAGCGCGAGAGCGTCAGCGCGATGTTGGACACGGCCTCGCCTCCTCGACCGCGCTCGCCGTGCCGGCGATCCCGGCGGTCTCTGTCTGGCCGCGCGACGACCGCTAAGAGGCGGCGCCCGGGTGAAGCGACGGCCCGGCTCGGATCCGCGCTATTGCCCGGCGACACCGTGCGGATAAGATGGGCGCCGGCGCCGGCGGTCGGCGCGGCGAGACGGGGAGCCATGGCGCAAGGTGCAAGACCTCAGCCCGATGTCGAGCCGCGCGAGCGGTTGCGCCGCATTATCGCCGAGCGCTGCTTCACGAAAGGAAAGCCGTTCCAGCTCGCCTCGGGCCGATGGAGCGACTTCTATTTCAATCTCAAGCCGGCGATGCTCGACCCGGAAGGGAGCAATCTGCTGGCCGATCTGATCCTGGAGCGCACCGCCGGCATCGACGCCCGCTATATCGGCGGTCTCGTCATGGGAGCCGTGCCCATCGCCGTTGCCGTCACCCTCAAGAGCTACGGGACGAGCCGCCCGCTCCAGTCGTTCTGGGTGCGCAAGGAGCCGAAGGGTCACGGAACCAAGAGCCTCGCCGACGGCTATCTCGTGGAGGGATCGCGGGTGATCATCGTGGAGGACGTAACGACCACGGGCGGCTCCATGATGAAGGCGATCGAGGAGGTCAAGCGGCACGACTGTCAGATTGCCGCCGTGATCACGATCGTCGATCGCCTGGAAGGCGCCAGGGAAAACCTCGCGGCGGCCGGCATAGAGCTCATGGCGCTGTTCACGGCGAAAGACTTCACCTAGGGATTTTCCGGAGCTTGCTGCCGAACGCCGGAGCGATGCGGCGGCCGGCGCTCCCCCGCGGCGACCGCTTTGTGCGCGCGCCAGCGGCGGATTAGAGTGCCGGCATGGACCCGAAGAATCCGCTCAGCCTGCTGGTGCCGCTTATCGGCATCGCGCTGATCCTGGCGGCGGTGTGGCTCACCGGCGGGGCGCGGCGCGCGCGGCTCGACCGGGCGCTGGTGCTGGCCCGGCTCGGCGAGGATTTGCCGGATTTCGCCGCGGCCGAGATCGCCGTCGACGCCGATGCCGCCGCCGCGCTCGCCGCCGCCGCGGACGGGACGCTCGCGCTGGTCTTCGCCGCCGGCGACAAGGTGGTGGTGCGCGCGCTCGACCGCCGGGAGCTGCGGCGGGTCGACGTCGCCGGCGAGCGGCTGGAGATCGACACCGGCGATTTCACCCATGGGCGCTTCGCGCTGGCGCTGCCGGGCGCGGCGGCGGCCTGGGCGCGGCGTCTCGCGCCGCCGGAGCGCGCGGCGTGACGCTCGAGCCCAAGCTCGCCAATCCGGTCGAGCTCGCCATCCCCGCCTTCATCCTGCTGGTGCTGCTGGAGATCGCGGTGGCGAAGCGCCGGCGGATGGCGGCCTACGAGCTGCGCGACACCGCCACCTCGCTCGCCATGGGGCTCGGCAATCTCGCGATCGGGCTGGCGGCCGGCGCCGGCGCTTATGTCGCGCTCACCTGGGTCTACCAGTTCCGCCTGGCGAGCCTCGGCTATGCCTGGTGGAGCTTCGTCCTCATCCTCTTCGCCGAGGATCTGACCTATTACTGGTTCCACCGCTTGAGCCACCGCTGCCGCTTCTGGTGGGCGGCGCATGTCAACCACCACAGCTCGCAGCATTACAATCTCTCGACCGCGCTGCGCCAGACCTGGACCGGCGGGCTGTTCGACTGGGTGCTGTGGCTGCCGCTGGCGCTGATCGGCTTTCCGCCGGCGCTCATCGTCTTCGAGAAAGGCGTGAGCCTGGTCTATCAATTCTGGATCCACACCGAAACCATCGGCCGCCTGCCGCGCTGGGTCGAGGCGGTGATGAACACGCCGTCGCATCACCGCGTCCACCACGCCACCAACCCGCGCTATCTCGACCGCAACTATGCCGGCATCTTCATCCTGTGGGACCGGCTCTTCGGCAGCTTCGTCGCGGAGACGCCGGAGGATCCCTGCCGCTACGGCATCGTCAAGAACATCGGCAGCTTCAACCCGCTGCGCATCGCGCTGCATGAATGGGTGGCGATCGCGCGCGATGTGGCGGCTTCCGCCACCTGGCGCGAGCGGCTCATCTATCTCCTGGGCCGGCCCGGCCGCTGCTTTGACGGCTCGCGCCGGACCACCGACGAGATCCGCGCCGCCTGGCGCGCGCGGGGTCTCGTCGTCTCAGAGACCGTCGATCACTTGCGCGCCGGCTCGTAGCGGCAGCGGCACTCTTCGAGCGCGCAATCGGGCAAGGGCAGCGCCGGCACACGGTCCGGGGCATAGACGCGGCCCCGGCGGTCCTGTGCCGCCGCGCATTCCGGCGGGCCGACGATCGAGGCGCCGCGGGCGGAGCCGTTGCGCTCCATCTGCCGGCAACGCTCGAGATCGAGCCGGTTAAGCGCCTCGCGGTCCTGCATCGGCAGGGCGTGGTCATCCATTCGATCGTCTTGCCTCTCGGGCCGGCGATGCATTGGTCCGGCGATCAACGCCGGGGGGCCATTTAGCGCTGCCGCCGGGGACGCTCCTATACGCAGTACTACCTACAAGCGTATGACGCCCTGAGCGCCGTTCTCCGGCGCTTTGGCGCAGGCCGGTCCATGCGCACGATTTGCCGGGGATTTTAACCATCCCCGGTGCCGGGAAAGGATTAGGCAGGGATTTCTCACTAGCCTCTGGCGGCGCAAGCCTCGGAGGTGCCATGGACGGAAGCGAAAGAATCGGGCCGGCTCTAACGCGGCCGCGCGCGGAGCGATTGCCCGGCCAGCTCGGCACCGTCATCGCCGTCTCCGGCTTCAAGCTTTCCTGCCTGCTGTTCGGCGGCGGCGAAACCGGTTACGCCAAGGCGCAGATCGGCGCGCTCCTCAAGGTGCCGATGGCGAGCTCCACCGCCTATGGCTTCATCGCCAGCCTCGGCTTCGAGCAGGCGGCCGGCGAAGCCTCGGCGGCGGTGGCGGAGGTCGACCTGCTGGGCGAGCAGACGGCTCACAACGGCGCCCAGAGCTTCGCCCGCGGCATCTCGGTCTATCCCGTGCTGGGCTCGCCGGTCTTCGCCGCCACGGCCGACGACATCGCGCTGATCTACGCCAAGCCCAACACCTGGACGCTCGCCATCGGCTCGCTGCACCAGGACGCGGCGCGGCCCGCCTATCTCCTGTCCCAGGAGTTCCTCTCCAAGCACTCCGCCATCGTCGGCACCACCGGCTCGGGCAAGTCCTGCGCGCTCACCTTGATGCTGCGCACGCTGTTGACGGCGCATCCCAACGGCCACGTCGTGCTGCTCGACCCGCATGGCGAGTACGCCGCCGCCTTCACCGACCTCGCCGAGCGGATAACCCCCGACAAGCTGCAGCTTCCCTATTGGCTGCTGAGCTTCGAGGAGGCGTGCGAGGTGCTGTGCTCGCACGACCCGATCGCGCGCTCGCGCGAGATCCCGATCCTCAAGGACGCGATCCTGCAGGCAAAGCAGGACTATATCGGCGACGACGCGGCGAAGCTGGCGCAGCTCACCGTCGACACGCCGGTGCCCTACCGCATGAACAGCCTGGAAAAGCACATCACCAGCGCGATGGGCAAGCTCGACCGCCCGGACAGCTCGCTGCCCTATATCCGGCTGCTGTCGACCATCGAGATGCTGCGCAAGGACCGGCGCTATCAGTTCATGTTCGAGGGCCTGACCTTGCGCGACAGCCTCGGCGAGATCCTGTCGCGCATCCTGCGCATTCCGGTCGCCGGCAGGCCCATCACCATCCTCGACATCTCCGCCGTGCCGTCGGAGATCGTCAACGTCGTCGTGTCGCTGCTGTGCCGGCTGATCTTCGACTTCGCGCTCTACAGCGAGCGCGAGGAGGCGATTCCGATCCTGGTGGTGTGCGACGAGGCGCATCGCTACATCCCGCGCGACGAGAGCACCGGCTTCGCGCCGACCATCCGCTCGATCGCGCGCATCGCCAAGGAAGGACGCAAATACGGCGTCTCGCTCTGCCTGGTGACGCAGCGCCCGGCGGAGCTCAGCGAGACCATCCTGTCGCAATGCAGCACCATCTTCGCGCTGCGCATGAACAACGAGAAGGACCGCAGCTTCGTGCGCTCGATGCTGCCGGACGACGCGGCCGGGCTGATGGCGGCGCTGCCGACGCTGCGCCAGCGCGAGGCGATCGCGGTGGGCGAGGGCGTGGCGCATCCGATGCGCATCCGCTTCGCCGACCTGCCGCCCGAGTTCCGCCCGCGCGGCGAGGCGGCGAACTTCCCCAAGGCCTGGGAGGACGACCGCAAGAGCCGCGACTTCGTCCAGGAGATCCTCGAGCGCTGGCGCCAGCAGTAGCGCGACGCAAAGCGTCGTCGCTGGCGGGCGACAGCGGTTGCTCTTGCAACCGCGAGAGCCCGCATGGTGCAGGCAAGTTTCCTGCGGAAGCTTACCGCCAGAAGCGCGCGACGAGCCCCGCGATCAGCGCCAGCATCGCCGCCACCAAAGCGACCACGCCGGGCCAGCCCCAGCGCTCCCAGGCAAAGCCCGGCAGCACGCCGCCGACGCTGCCGCCGAGGTAATAGCAGGTGACGTAGAGCCCCACCGCCGAGGAGCGGCCCTCGCGCGCGGTGACGGCGACGAAGCCGGTTGCCACCGCCTGGCAGACGAAGCCGCTGCCGGCGCAAAGGGCGAGGCCCAGCACGATGGCCGGGAGCGACGGCAGCAAGGTGAGCGCCATGCCCGCCGCCCACAGCGCCACGAGGCCGATGACCAGGGGCCGGCGGCCGAAGCGGGCGACGCCGCTGCCGGTGAAGAGCGTCGTCACCACGCCGGTGAGATAGGTCATGAAGATCGCGCCGAGCCCGACCGGCGAGAGACCGTAAGGCGCCGCCGCCAGGTGGAAGCTCACATAGGTGAACGTGGCGATGAAGGTGAAGAGCACGCCGAAGCCCACGGCATATGTCGCAAGCAGCAGCGGGTTGCGCAGGTGGCGCAGCGTCTGGCGGGCGGCGGCGGCAAGCCCGGCGCTGCGCTTGAAGCGCTGCTCGCGCGGCAGCAGCAGGCCGATGCCGAGTGCCGCGGCCAAGGTGAGCGCCGCCAGCACCAGGAAGGCGCCGCGCCAGCCGATAGGCGCCGCCAGCAGGCCCGGCAGGAAGCGGCCGACAAAGCCGCCGAAGCTGCTCGCCGAAAGATAGATGCCGGTTGCCGAGGTCGCCTCGGCGACCGGCAGCTCCTCGCCGACATAGGCGATGGTGACGGCGAAGATCGGCGGCAGCAGCAGCCCTTGGACGAAGCGCCACAGCACCAGCCCGTCGAGCCCTTGCGACAGCGCCGCCAGCACGGTCGGCACCGTCAGCGCCGCCATCGCCGTCACGATGACGCGCTTCCTGCCCAGCACGTCGGCGACCGTGCCGGTAAAGGGCGCGATGAGGGCGATGGCAAGGGTGGTGGCGCTGACGGTGAGGCTCACGTCGCGGGCGCTGGCGCCCAGCTCGCGCGCCAGCAGCGGCAGCAGCGCCTGCGGCGAATAGAGGTTGATGAAAGTGATGAACCCCGCCAGCGCCACGGCGACGCGCCGCCGGTCGAGGCTCATGGCAGGGACTGGCGCATCGCACGCAATCTCCCCCGGAGACAGAAGGGCCGCCCGGAGGCGGCCCTTCCACTGTCAGACACGGCCAATCAGTGACCGCGACGCATCGCGTCAGGCGACGGAGATCCCTGTATCGGCAGCGATCCCGGGCACGATCTTGATCGACCGCAGTCTTTGACAATGAGACACGGGATCACCTCCTTTCTGTGGTTATGGCAACGCAACAAACCTAATTGTCGCCGAGGAAGGTGGCAAGGCCCGCCTTGCTGGGGATTTTGGCATTCGGCAATGGATCAGCACGGAACACGTTGACCGCTATCTTAACGAGTTCATTCTGTGGAACGCTCTATGTTAAATGGAGAAAGGAAGGTACGTGAGCGCTTTCCTCGATCATGTGAGGGACCGCCTCATCGACAAGGCATTGATCGGCGAACGACGGTCAGATATGGCTATGTGATGGCGAGAAGCTCTCTTGCAGAAATGCTTCTCTTGCACCCATGAATAGATCGCCCGCGACATCGCGGATAAATCCCAAATCATTGTCCAAAAGGATTGCGTCTTCTCTGGAAAGATTCTGTCCATCTAGCTTTTGTGCAATGGACGTCGACAGCCGGTTCAATGCCTCAATCGCAATAACCGCGACCGGCATCGGCAGATCATCGAGCGCCTGATTGACTAACCCGGGAGTACGGGCCGGCGGATGTTCATCGGCCCAGGAGTGCCAAACCTGGCGGTACTCCGGGCGATCAAGCATCGCGACCCCAGCCTCAATTAGGCGCCGGGCTTTCGGCGACAAGCTTCGCATGCAAATACCCTACCACAGCCCATGTTAACGTTATACAAATGTTCCATTCATCCCGGCCAGCGCCGCCACATAGTCGAAAAGAGGCATGTCGTGGGCCGGCTCCCAAACCCAATGGTTTCCGTGATCATTATAAACAACGAGCGCATCAGGGTAGTTCGTCCCAGCAGGAATTCTCCACCAGCGACCAGCGCGCCTCAGTCGGTAAGCCACGCTTCGCGTAGAGGCTCCGCCCGTGGCCATCTGGACCCAGTCTACGCCATTTTTCTGATATATTATCACGTCGATACCAGGCCTGATCAGTTCAAGACCTGGCCCCATTGCGTCTCCAATGCGATAGAGATCGATCGGCAGAACCCCCATTACTTATCAGACCACGCCGATAATCCTGAGACAACGCCCGACGCAGCCGACTCTAATAGCTGAGGATGTCATTTCCCCCGCGCCCTCCGCTTTTCGCGCCGCAGCAAAAACCGCTTGCCAGCCCGTGCGGGGCGGCTTAGCGTGACTGACTGGTCAGTCAGTAATATGAGAGCAAGGCATGGAAGGCGCGGCGAGCCTGGCACCGCCGGGGTCGCGCCGGCGGCGCAAGGCGGCGCGGCCGGCGGAGCTGCTCGAGGCGGCAATCGAAGTCTTCGCCGAGAAGGGTTTTGCCGCCGCCAGGCTCGAGGAAGTGGCGCGCCGGGCCGGGGTCAGCAAAGGCACCGCCTATCTCTATTTCCCGACCAAGGAGGCGCTGTTCAAAGCGGCGATCCGCGAGGTCGTGGTCACCCGCCTTGCCATGGGCGAGCGCGAGGTCGAGGACTGGCAAGGCTCGAACGCGGCGCTGCTCCGGCGCATGCTGGAGCAGTGGGGGCAGCTCGTCCGCTCGCGCCAGGGCAGCCTCCTGAAGCTCATCGTCGCCGAGGCGCGCAACTTCCCCGACCTCGCCGCCTGGTATCACGCCGAAGTCGGCGCGCGCGGCCATCGCCTGCTGACCGCGGTGCTGGAGCGCGGCATCGCCCAGGGCGAGTTCCGCGGCGGCGACGTCGAGGCGATGGCGCAGGTGGTCGCCTGCCCCCTGGCGTTCCGCGCCATCTGGTCGAACTCGGTCGGCTGCTACGAGACGCCGCCGCTGTCGGATGAGCGCTTCTACGACAGCTATCTCACCCTGATGCTGGCGGGCCTGCGCCCGGAGAGAAAGGAATGACGCCGATGGACAGCTCCGGCCGCGCCGGGCCTGGCGATGTCGCCCTCCCTCCGGTCCCGCCCGCAAGCCGCAGGAAAGCGCTATGGGTCGGCGGCATGGCGCTGCTGATGGCGCTGCTGCTGGGCCTGCTCTACGCCTTCAACAGTTTCCGCTCCCATGCCATCGCCGATTTCTTCGCGCATAGCCGGCCGCCGCCGGCGATCGTGGCGATGACCGTGGCCGAGCGCCAGTCGGTGCCGCATTACCTCGGCGGCATCGGCAGCATCGCCGCGGTGCATCAAGTCACCATCGCCTCGCAAGTGGGCGGCGCGGTGACGCAGATCCTGTTCACCGCCGGCCAGGACGCGGCGGCGGGCCAGCCGCTGGTGCAGCTCGATGACGGGCCGGAGCAGGGCGATCTCAAGAATTTCGAGGCGCAGCAGCGTTACGACGCGCTCACCTTGAAGCGCAACCAGGAGCTGGCGACGAAGCAGGCGGTGGCGCAATCGACGGTCGATCAGAGCCAGTCGCTGCTCGACCAGGCCAATGCCGGCATCGCCAAGACCAAGGCGCTCATCGCCCAGAAATTGATTCGCGCGCCCTTTGCCGGCAGGCTCGGCGTGCGGCTGGTCGAGGTCGGGCAATATGTGGCGCCGGGCACGGCGATGGTGAGCCTCACCGACCTCTCGCGGCTCTACATCAATTTCACCTTGCCGGAGCAGACCGCCGCCTCGCTCACCGCGGGGCAGGAGGTGGAGATCGGCGTCGACGCCTATCCCGAGCAGCGCTTCAAGGCGAAGATCAACGCCATCGAGCCGCAGGTCACCGCCGACACCCGCACCATCAAGCTGCAAGCGGTGATGGACAATCCCGAGGGCAAGCTGCTGCCGGGCATGTTCGCCAATGTGCGCGTCCTGCTGCCGGCGCGGCCCGACGTGATCACCGTGCCGGAGACGGCGGTCGAGAACACGCTTTACGGCGACAGCGTCTATGTCGTCGAGCCCGAAGGCAGCGACGACAAGGGCCAGCCGCTGCTCAAGGCCAAGCGCGTGCCGGTGACCACCGGCGAGCATGTCGGCGGCCGCGTCGCCATTTTGAGCGGCGTCAAGGCCGGCGACCGCGTCGTGGCGCTGGGCCAGAACAAGGTGCTGTTCGACGGCGCCGCGGTCGCGCCCAGCGGCAACGAGGGCCTGGCGCTCCCCGCCAAGATCCCGACCAACTGAAGAGCCGGGGGCCGCTCGCCATGGGTTTCACCGATCTCTTCATCCGCCGTCCGGTGCTCGCGGCGGTGGTCAGCCTGCTGATCCTGCTGATCGGCGCGGTGGCGGGCTTCAGCCTGCCGATCCGGCAATATCCCAAGCTCGAGAACACGGTGATCACCATCACCACGCTCTATCCCGGCGCCGCGCCCGAGCTGATCCAGGGCTTCATCACCACGCCCATCGAGCAGGCGGTCGCCACCGCCGAAGGGCTCGACTACGTCACCTCGAACTCGATCCAGGGGGTGAGCACCATTCAGGCCTATGTCCGGCTCAACTACGATCCGAGCAAGGCGATGACCGACGTCATGGCCAAGGTGCAGCAGGTCAAGTTCCTGATCCCGCCCGAGGCGCAGGACCCGGTGATCATCAAGCAGACGGGCCAGACCGTCGACATCATGTATATCGGCTTCTCCAGCGCCACCGTCTCCAACGCGGCGATCGCCGATTATCTCGCGCGCGTCGTCCAGCCGCTGATGGCGACGATCGACGGCGTGGCGCAGGCGGAGATCCTGGGCGGGCAGAGCTTCGCCATGCGCATCTGGCTCGACCCCTTGCGCATGGCGGCGCGCGGCATCTCGGCCGACGACGTGGCGCTGGCGATCCGCGCCAACAACTTCCAGGCGGCGCCGGGCCAGCGCAAAGGCTATTTCACCGTCACCGACGTCATCGCCGATACCGGCCTTACCGGCGCCGACCAGTTCAAGGAGATGGTGGTGAAGGCGCGCAACGGCGCGCTCATCCGCCTGAAGGACATCGCCACCGTCGAGCTCGGGCCGCAGAACACCAATACCGCCGTGTCGATGAACGGCGACCACGCCGTCTTCCTCGGCATCCAGGTGACCCCCACCGGCAACCCGCTGAGCGTGGTCAAGGACATCCGCGCCATGCAGGGCGAGATCGAGCGCACGCTGCCGCCCGGCGTCGGCATGAAGATCGCCTATGACGGCACCGTCTTCATCCAATCCTCGATCGACGAGGTGGTGCGCACGCTGGTCGAGGCGGCGGTCATCGTCATCATCGTCATCTTCCTCTTCCTGGGCTCGCTGCGCTCGGTGGTCATCCCCATCGTCACCATTCCGCTGTCGCTGGTCGGCATCCTGTCGGTGATGCTGGCGCTTGGCTTCAGCCTCAACCTGCTGACCTTGCTTGCCATGGTGCTGGCCATCGGCCTCGTCGTCGACGACGCCATCGTCGTCGTCGAGAACGTCCACCGCCACATGGAGGAAGGCAGGACGCCGCTCCAGTCGGCGCTGATCGGCGCGCGCGAGATCGTCGGCCCGATCATCGCCATGACCATCACGCTCGCCGCGGTCTACGCGCCGATCGGCCTCCTGGGCGGCATCACCGGCGCGCTTTTCCGCGAATTCGCCTTCTCGCTGGCGGGCTCGGTCATCGTCTCCGGCGTGATCGCGCTGACGCTCTCGCCGATGATGTGCGCGAGCCTGCTCAAGCGCGAGGCGCTGCAAGGCGGTTTTTCCGGCGTGATCGAGCGCGGCTTTGCCGCGATCGCCGAGCGCTACGCCCGGCTGCTGGCGAAGGCGCTCGCCTTTCGCCCGGTGGTCTACGTCTTCGCCCTCGCCATCCTGGCGGCGATCGCCTTCCTCTTCCTCAACACCAAGGCCGAGCTCGCGCCGGAGGAGGATCAGGGCGTGCTGCTCGGCCTCTCCAAGGCGCCGCAATACGCCAATCTCGACTACATGGAAGCCTACAGCCAGCAGCTCAACGCCGCCTACGCCTTCTTCCCCGAGACCGACCGCACCTTCATCATCAGCGGCACGCAAGGCCCGCAGCAGGGCTTCTCCGGCTTCGTGCTCGAGCCTTGGAACCAGCGCGGCCGCTCGACCCTGACGCTGAAGCCGCTGGTGCAGCAGGCGGTGAGCCGGATCGACGGCATCAACACCTTCATCTTCTCGCCCTCGCCGCTGCCGACCTCGGTGCAGGGCCTGCCCTTCCAGATGGTGATCGACGCGCCCGCCGATTACGAGACGATCTACAACGCCATGGAGAAGCTGAAGCAGGCGGCGCGCCAGAGCGGGCTCTTCATCGTCACCGACAGCGACCTGCGCTTCGACAACCCGGTGATCCACGTCCACATCGACCGCTCCAAGGCCAACGATCTCGGCGTCACCATGCAGGGCGTCGCCGACACGCTGGCGGTGCTGGTGGGCGAGAACTTCATCAACCGCTTCGACCTCTCCGGCCGCAGCTATTACGTCATTCCGCAAGTGCCGCGCGCCGACCGGCTCACCCCCGCGAGCCTCGCCAACTACTACGTCACCACCGCCAGCGGCCAGCAGATCCCGCTCTCCACCGTGGTCTCGCTCGACGAGGGCACCGAGCCCAACGCCCTCACCCAGTACAACCAGCTCAACTCGGCGACCTTCCAGGCGGTGCTGGTGCCGGGCGTCACCATGGGACAGGCGGTGGATTTCTTCGAGCAGGCGGCGAAATCGCTGCCCCAGGGTTTCAGCCACGACTATTTCGGCGACGCCCGGCAATACACCCGCGAGGGCAACAAGCTCACCTACACCTTCGTCTTCGCGCTGATGATCATCTATCTCGTGCTGGCGGCGCAGTTCGAGAGCCTGCGCGATCCCGTGGTCATCCTGGTGAGCGTGCCGATGTCGGTGTTCGGCGCGCTGCTGCCGCTGTTCTTCTGGGTGGCGAGCCTCAACATCTACACCCAGATCGGCCTCGTCACGCTGATCGGGCTCATCAGCAAGCACGGCATCCTCATGGTGTCGTTTGCCAACGAGCTGCAGCGCCAGGAATCGCTGGGCCGCGTCGAGGCCATCGCGCGCGCCGCCCGCGTGCGGCTGCGGCCGATCCTGATGACCACGGCGGCGATGGTGGTGGGGCTGTTGCCGCTGCTCGTCGCCACCGGCGCCGGCGCCGCGAGCCGCTTCTCCATCGGCCTCGTCGTGGTGTCGGGCATGTCGATCGGCACGCTCTTCACGCTCTTCGTGCTGCCGGCGGTCTATTGCGTGCTGGGCAGCGACCACCGCCCGGCCGTCTCCGCGGCGCGCGAGGCGGAGATCGCGGCGGTGAGTTAGCCCACTTAAATCGGGCTAACTCTCTATGATCACGACGCCGGACGTGCCGTCGTAGCTCATCTTCCAGTGCATCAGGAATTCCCTGCCCAGCACCGCGACGACGTCCAGCGGCGCGAGGTCCAGGCCGCCGAAAGGGCCGATGAGCGTAACGGCGAGAGCCGGTACGTGGACCTGCGCCATGTAGGTCGTGACCGTCTGGCGCCCTCCGAGAGCAGTCGCCACGGCCTCCTTGTCGATCTCGGGAAGCCCCAGCCTCCGAGCCACTGAGGAATCGATGTAGGAGCACGTCGATCCCGTGTCGACCAGGGCTTGCGCCTGCCGCAGGGCAAGTCGCGGAACTATTTCCGGAACCGTCGAATCGTAATTTCGGTCGAGGCCTATATCGATCCGAAGGGTCGGCCCGCACAGGATCAGCAGATCCCGCTTGTCGGTCGTCGGATATCGACCCGGCGGATAAGTGAGTTCAGCTCGCGCCATCCGGGACGGGATGCAGGATTGACACCGGCACGGGAACCGGCGACGCGCCGATGCGGCGAATCAAATAGGGTCCGTCGCCCAGCTTTCTCAGCGCGAGGTCGGCCGCTTGCTGGAACGACGGAAACGTGCCGCACAGCCTGCGATCATGCACGACCACCCACTCCCCGCGATGCGCGGCTTCGAGTTCGCCCTTCATGTCGTTGTAGGCTTCGATTTCCTGGTCCAACGTCGTCATCGCGAGTCTCCCCTCAGCGACCGCGCGGCCGTTCAACGACCGCTTTGTCGCCGGGATCGTTTCTTGCTGTCAATAAAGAAGCATAAGGTGCTGCACCGTTTGGCGTTTTGCCGCCGAGTCGCGCGCGCGAGGTCGGCAAGCGCCGGTTTCCGCGCGCGAGTCGCGGCAGAAGTGGAGAGCGAGCGTCGGAGAGCGTCGGGCACCACGACGCGGGCGCTGCACCGGCGCCCTTGCAGCGGAAGGCTTACGGCGTCTCGGTAATTGTGAAAGCGCCGCGGAGATCGCCGATCTTGAAGCCGGTGGCGGCGTCCTGCGGATAAAGCGCCTTGAGCTTTGCCGCGACCTCGGGAGTGATCGAGGTGCCGTGGCAGCCGAGGCACATCTCGCCGGCCGGGATCGCCTTCATGTAGCGGAAGACGCGCTTGCCGTCCTTCTCCGCGTACTCGCCCACCTCCAAGGCCTGGGCGCTCTCGCCGGCGGCCTTGCGCTGCTCGAAGCTCTGGAGCTGCGCCAGCTCCCACGCATCCGGCCGGTTGCGCGGCTGGCGCAGCTTGAGGCTGGTGCGGCCGATGGTCATTTTCCATTCGCCCGATTTTTCCGCCGCGATCTTCGGCGCGACGGTATTGCAGACGCCGATGGCATTCACCAGCCCGCCGGCGGCGATCGCCTTCTGCAACTCGCCGCTGAGCGTCTTGCTGAAATCGGCGGCGGCGGCGCGGGCGGCCTCCATCCGCTGCTTCATGTCGTCCTCGGCCGCCGCCTTGCCCATCGAGATCGCCGCCAGCAGCGCCACGGCCATCGGCCAACCGATCCTGCGCGTCATCGGTCTCTCCTCCCCGGGCGGACAGCATAGCCGGTCTCCGCTATGCTGAGGAGGCGCATCGCCGGCACCTTTGACATGACCCCCGCCATCCCCTCCGCGCGCCAAGACCAGATCCCACGTGGCATCTTCTACATGGTGGGCTCGACGCTGCTGTTCGCCGGGGTCAATGCGGCGGTGAAGTGGGAGGTGGGTCTCTATCCCGTGGGCGAGGTCGCGTTCTTCCGCTCGCTCTTCGCCCTCATCCCCTGCTACCTGCTGATCCTGCCGCGCACCGGCTTCGGCGTGCTGCGCACCCAGCGCTGGCCCGACCACGTCAAGCGGGCGCTTTCGCAGACCTGCTCGATGATGAGCATCTTCCTGGCCTTCCAGTTGATGCCGCTGGCCGGGGCCGTCGCCATCAGCTTCTCGGCGCCGCTCTTCACCACCTTGCTGTCGATCCTCGTCCTCAAGGAGCGGGTCGGGCCGCATCGCTGGTCGGCGCTCATCGTCGGATTCCTCGGCGTGCTGTTCGTCACCAAGCCCGGCGCCGGCACGCTGCAGCTCGGCGCGGTGTTCGCGCTGGCGAACGCAGTGCTGATCTCCACCGTGGCGATCGCCATCCGCCGCATGAGCCTCACGGAATCGACGGAGACGCTCACCATCTATCAGCTCAACCTGATCACGCTCTTCACCGCCTTGCTGCTGCCTTTTGGCTTTGCCATGCCGGCCTGGCATGACGCGCTGCTCATGGCCGCGGCCGGCATCGCCAACGGCGTCGCGCAATATTGGTGGACGCGGTCGCTGCATCTGGCGCCGCCCTCGGCGGTGGTGCCGTTCAACTACCTGTCGCTGGTCTGGGCGGTGATCGCCGGCTTTCTCGTCTGGGGCGACCGGCCGACCCGCGACTTGATGATCGGCGCCAGCGTGGTGGTGGGCTCGGGCCTCTACATCTTCTGGCGCGAAGCGCTGCGGCGGCGCGAGCGGCTGGCGGCGCCTAGAGAAAATTATTCGGCCAGATGATGGTGCGCCACATATGCGCGACGGGCGAGCCGTCGAAGCCGAGGCCGTCCTCGGGCTGCCGGAAATGGCGGCCGACGATGTCGATGAAATCCTCGAACGAGACCACCGCCGCGGGATCGAAGGCATCGACGTCGAAGAGCGTGATCTGGCGGGCCGACATGTACCAGCGATGCGTCCGCGCCTCGCGATAGGCTTCGTGGATGTAGGGCGACGGCACGTAGTCCGGTCCGAAATAGCGGATATAGGCCTCCGGATAGGGATAGCCGACGCTGTCATCGGCGAAGAAGCGCAGCACCTGGTGATTGAGCACCGCCCAGCTCACCTCTTCCTCGACATAGGGGCCGATGAGCTGCGCCCCCCAATAGCCATGGTCGCCGCCGATGAGGCCGGCGACGGAGATGTCGTGCAGCAGGCAGGCCAGGACCACCTTCTCGTCGAGCCCGGCCTTGCGCGCAAGGGCGGCGCTCTGCAGCATATGGTTGACGACGAAGGGGTGGAAGCGCAGGCGGAAGAAGTCCATCAGGCTCGGCCGCTCCGGCATCTTCGCCAGCGCCGGATTGTCGCCCATCATCATCACGGTGTCGGGGCCGAGCTGCTGCATCAGCGCGAAGCAATTGGCGAAAGCCGGCGTTCCCATGGTGCCGATCAAAACGGGAAAAATCAGACGACGGCGCTTGCCTTGGCCGTGGCTCTCCTGGGCAGTTTCCTCGTACATGGCGTTTCTCCTTTTGATACAATTAATGCATGTACATATCGGCCCTGTCCAGGCGTTTTTCTAAAAAAAGAAGTTTTTTCCATCCGTAATACAACTTTTGATGAAGGAGAATTCCCGTTCGCGCGTCTCGCGATTGAACCTGTGTTCGTTCAGGCAAGGAGCACGGTGGCGCCGGCGGTGCGCCGCGCCGCAAGTGCGTCATGGTCGGCGGCTATCGGTTGCGGCAGCGATTGACGGGTGCTCGCGGGCGGAAGCAGCGAAGATCGGCGGGACGGACCGGCGGACGCTGCGCGATCGGGTGCATCGCTGCAACGAGGCTGGCGCTCCGCGGCAGATGATTGACGCCGCGAGGATGAAGGCGCGGGCGGAAGAAATCGAGGCGCGTCGGGCGCGCCGGCATCTTTGCCAGTGTCGGATTGTCGCTCCTCGTCACGGTGTCGAAGCCGACCCGCTGCAACGGCGCGAAGCCGTCGGCGAAAGCCGGCGTTCCCATGGCGCCGATCGCGGCGGAGAAGATCGGGCGCCGAGATTTGTCGTGGCCGCGCGCCCCTGCGGCGACGATGCGTCCGGCGTCATCGGACACGGCGATCCTTCTCGGCGCCGCGTGATTGGTGCGCGGGCGCGGCCCGTTCCGGCAAAAGTCTCGGGCGGCCTTCCGGTCACCCGACGATTCCCTTGGCCGCCCAGGCGCTGGCGGCGAGGCTTAAGGGGCCGTCCGCGGCGCCGGCGCAATAGGCCCCGCGCAGCGCCGCTTCGAGCGCGGCGAGCCGCTCGGGCGTCAGCCGCTTCACGTAGTCGCCGACCGGTCCTTGCGCGTTGCGGATCGGCTGCCAGTAATCGGCGAAGTCGCGAAAGGACTGGCGGATGGTGAGCGTCCGCGCCGTCACCTGCGTCAGGCCCGCGGCGTGGAAAGCGGCCTCCAGCGCGCCGGCGCGGGTGAGCGGGCTCGAAAGCTGGCGCGCGCGGGCGCGCGCGGCATCGCCATCGAGCGCCGCAGCCGTGTCCCAGAAGATGCGCTGATAGACGAGTCCGCCGGCGAAATCCCAGACCGCGGCGGCGACGCAGCCGCCCGGCCGCGTCACGCGGCGCATTTCCTCGAGCGCGCGCTCGGGCGCCGGCATGAAGTTGAGCGCCAACAGCGAGAAGCTGCGGTCGACCGCGCCGTCGGCGAGCGCGAGCGCGGCGGCGTCGCCGACGCGGAAGTCGAGGCGCGGATCATCGCTCAGCGAAGCGGCGTAGTCGATATAGGGTCGGGCGATGTCGATGCCGAGAATGCGCCGCGGCTCGCTCCGTCGCGCCAGCGCCAATGCCAGGCTGCCGGTGCCGCAGCCGAGATCGAGCACCGTCTCGCCGGCGCCGAGCCCGGCAAAGGCGATGAGCGCGTCCGCCAGCAGCGGGCTCCAGCGGCCCATCAGCCGCTCATAGGCGGCGGCGTCGGTGGCGGTGTAGGTCGATGACATGCGCGCTTCGTCGGGGGTTGCGCCGTCGCGGTTTCGGCACTTTAGCGCGCGCGGGCGACGGCGTTCCATCGGTTGTGCCGCAGGGTCGAAACGCGGCAGGCGCCGCGGCCGACGAGGGCGCAAAAACGAACTGCCCGGCGCCGCTGCTCGAAAGCGTCGGCGCCGGGCAGTCCGCGTAGTCGCTGCGAGACGATTACCGCCGCTTGGCGGAGCGCTTCGCGACGCGGCGCTTTGCGACGCGGCGACGGGCGTGGCTCTTCTTCGCGTGCTTCGCGCGGCGCGGCGACTTGCGCATCGCGGCCGACGAGCGGGCGGCTTTCGACTTGCCGCGGCGGTGTGACTTGTGCGCCGCCTTATGCTTCTTTCTACGCATCGAAATCTCTCCCAGAGGTTGCGAACGCCGCACAGAGTCGGGTCAAGAAGTTAATAATTCCTTTTTGAACCAAGTGTTTTTCAAGTCCAGCACGCGCCGGACGCCGTCCACGGCCTGTCTCCGCATGGCTAATATGTGGTAATCGCCGAGACGAAAGCGTCGGTTACTTCATGATCATCACGCGAGTACGGCGGCCGACTCGGGGCGGGCGGCGCGTCGTCCCGCGCCCGCGCCGCGGACACTCGAAAACGTCGGTGAAACGGGCATTTCTGGCGATTCGCGAGCAGCGGCGCCGCGCGCGAAAAGGCGCGTTCGGCGGCACGCAAACACTTGCTTTACGCGCCTTGCCATGATTCTGTAGCGCTTGCGAAGGCCGTTGTGACCTTGGAACGCAAGAGGGAGTCCGATAGCTATGGCAGTGAAGAAAAAGGCGGGTGCCTCGACGGTAACCCTGAAGCACTTGGCGGCGGCGGTGGCCGAAGAGCACGAGATGCCGAAGAAGCACAGCGAGGCGGTGCTCGGCAGCATGATCGATCTCATCGTGAAGCATCTCAAGAAAGGCGACCGGATCCGCATCGGCGGGCTCGGCATCCTGGTGGTGCGCAAGCGCGCTGCGCGCATGGGCCGCAACCCCGCGACCGGCGAGCCGATCAAGATCAAGGCGAGCAAGAAGGTCGCCTTCCGCGCCGCCAAGGAACTCAAGGAAGCGATCTGAGGGCCGAGCGCCCGGTCGCAGCCTCGCCGTCGCCGTCGCTCCGACCGCAGCGCGCCGCTCCGCTCCGACGCACGGCGTCGATGCACCGCCCGCCGCGCCCGCCCGCGCGGCGGGCGGCGACTTTCTGCGCGCCGCCGAGGCGATGGCGAAGCAGGGCCGCACGCGATAGCATGGGCGCCGCGGAAAGGATAGGGAAATGCCGATCATCTCGGGCAAACGCGCCTTTCTCGAGCTCCTGAAGCAGGAAGGCGTCGAGCTCATCTTCGGCAATCCCGGCACCACCGAGCTGCCGCTGATGGATGCGCTCGCGGTTGAGACCGGCCTGCGCTACGTGCTCGTCCTGCAGGAGGCGGCGCTGATGGCGATGGCGGACGGCTACGCCCAGGCCTCGGGCAAGCTCGCCGTCGCCAACGTGCACGTGACGCCCGGGCTCGGCAACGCGCTCGGCATGCTCTATGACGCGCAGAAGGCGCAGGCGCCGATCCTCGTCACCGCCGGCCAGCACGATCAGCGTTTCACCTTCACCGAGCCCATCCTGTGGGCGGATCTGCCGACCATCGCCCGGCCCTTCGTCAAATGGTCGGCCGAAGTGCGCCGCCTCGAGGATCTGCCGCGCGCCGTCCACCGCGCCGCCAAGACGGCGCTGGCGCCGCCGACCGGCCCGGTGTTCCTGTCGCTGCCGGTCGACGTGCTGAACGCCGAGGCCGAGCTCGATCTCGGCGCGCCGACGCGGGTGGCGCCGGGAATGCGCGGCGACGGCGCGGCGATCGCGGCGGCGGCGGCGCTGCTGGCGCAAGCGGAGCGGCCGGCGATCATCGCCGGCGACGCGGTGGCGCAGCGCCGCGCGCATGAGGAGCTGGCGGCGCTCGCCGAGGCGCTGGGCGCGCCGGTCTATGTCGAAGGCATCGCCAACACCGCGTCCTTCCCCTCCTCCCATCCGCTGTACCGCGGCGCCATGCTGCGCCTCGCGCCGGCGATCCGCGAAGTGCTGGAGCAATACGACCTGTTGCTCTCGGTCGGCGGCGACCTCTTCACCCTGTCGCTGCCGTCGGAGGTCGATCCGGTCCCGCCGGGTCTCGACATCATCCATCTCGACGTCGATGCCTGGGAGATCGGCAAGAACTATGCGGCGAAGGTCGCGATTCTGGGCGATCCCAAGGCAAGCCTGCCGGATCTCGCCCAGGCGCTGGCGGGCTGCATGAGCGCCGAGCAGCGGGCGCGGTCGCAAGCGCGCGGCGCGGCGATGCGCCGACTCATCGCCGGCGAGCGCGAGAAGCTGGTTGCCAAGGCGCGCGCCGAAGCGGGGAAGACGCCGATCCGGCCGCTCGCCTTGCTGGAGGCGCTGGGCGCGGCGCTGCCCAAGGAGGCGGTGGTGGTCGAAGAGGCGCTTTCCTCTTCGCCGGGGCTGCGCCTGCTGCTGCGCGCCGACGACCCGCGGAGCTTCTTCGGGCTGCGCGGCGGCGGCATCGGCTGGGGACTGCCGGCCGCCATCGGCGTCAAGCTGGCGCTGCCCGAGCGGCCGGTGGTGGCGCTGATCGGCGACGGCAGCGCGATGTATACCTGCCAGGCGCTCTGGACCGCGGCGCATGACCGGGTCGGCGTCGTCTTCGTCGTCCTCAACAACCGGTCCTACCGCATCCTCAAGCAGCGCGCCAACGCGATGCAGGGCTTTGCCGCGCAGACCGACCGCTATATCGGGATGGACATTACGGAGCCGCCGGTCGATTATGTCGGCCTTGCCCGCGCGCTCGGCGTCGAGGCGGCGCGCACTGGGGCGCTGAGCGAGGCGATCGAGCTGGTGCGGTCGGCGCTTGCCCAAGGCGGGCCGTCGCTGGTCGAGGTCGAGCTCGATCGCGGCTATGCGCCGGTCTGAGCGGGCGGGCGGCGGGCGTCAAGGAAGCTGTCGACGGGCGGCGGCGGCTCCGGTAGTCTGTTGGATGTCCAACTTGCCTTGATCTCAAGGCGAAATCGGCAGCCGGTCAAAGGCTGCAAGGGGAGACGCGGAATGACAGAGAAGATGATGCTGGCGGGCATGGTTGCCGCCGCGGTGATGGCGCTGACCTCCGGCACGCCGGCCTTGGCGCAGCTCAAGCACTATGATTCCAACACCGAGAGCTTCTGGAAGAATCCGCCGCCGGACTGGTTCCTCGGCGACGAGACCGAGCAGCAGAAGGGGCTGACCCCGCAGCCGAACCCGCCGACGCCGGCGAGCCCGGCGCAGCTCGATGCCAATCTGAAGAAGATCAAGCTGCTGCCCGGCTTCAAGATCAGCGTCTTTGCCGCCAACGTGCCCGAGGCGCGGCAGATGGCCTGGGGCGACAAGGGCACCTTGTTCGTCGGCTCCTGGTTCGACGCCGGCAACGTCTACGCCATCGTCGACGAGGGCGGCAAGAAGGTGGTGAAGACCATCCTGTCGAAATTGACGGTGCCGACCGGCATCGCCTTCTACAAGGGCGCGCTCTACGTCGCCGACGTCAACAAGATCTACAAATACGACAACGCCGAGGCCAATCTCGACAAGATGCCGGCGCCCAAGGTCGTCTATGACGACATGCCGCCTTACATCCCGCATGGCTGGAAGTATCTCGCCGTGGACAAGCAGGGCATGCTCTACGTGCCCTTCGGGCCGCCCTGCAACGAGTGCATGGCGCCGACCAGCACCATGCAGATCCGGCGCGTCAATCCCAACAACGGCACGGCCGAGATCATCGCGCTCGGCGTGCGCAACAGCGTCGGCGGCGACGTCGATCCGCGCAGCGGCGACTACTGGTTCTCGGAGAACGCCCGCGACTGGATCAGCGACGACCTGCCGAGCGACAAGCTCAACCACGTGACGCGGCTGGGGCAGCATTTCGGCTATCCCTATTGCCATCAGGGCGACCTGCCGGATCCCACCTACGCCATGGGCCACAAATGCTCGGAGTTCACGCCGCCGGTCGTCAAGCTCGGGCCGCATATGGCGCCGCTCGGCATGAAATTCTACACCGGCGGCCAGTTCCCGGCGGAGTTCAAGGACGCCATCCTGCTGGCCGAGCACGGCTCGTGGAACCGGCATAAATACAATGGCGGCCGCATCGTCGCGATCAGCGTCGATCCCAGCGGCAAGCACCCCAAGCAGCAGGTGCTCGCCTCGGGCTGGATCGAAGGCGACCGCACTTTCCTCGGCCGGCCGAACGACGTGATCAACGCGCCCGACGGCTCGATCCTGGTGGCCGACGACTGGGCCGGCGCGATCTATCGCATCAGCTACGGCAAGTAGTCTCTCTCTGCGCCCCGCCCGCGACGATGCGGGCGGGGCGTCGCTTTTCCGGAACCCGGATGATGCATCGACTGTCGCTTTGCGCGCTCATCGCGGCGGCGCTCCTCGGCGCGCCGTCGGCGCGCGCCGAGGATGGCGCGGCGATCAAGGCCAAGCTCGAGCCGTGTTTTGCCTGCCACGGCGAGAACGGCATTTCCGCGCTCGACGGCGTTCCCTCGATCGCCGCCGAGCCCGAGATCTTCCTCGAATGGCAATTGGTGTTCTTCCGCACCGGCCGGGTGAAGAGCGAGATCATGGAGCCGGTCGCGGCCGGGCTCAGCGACGACGACATCCGCGCCATCGGCGCCTATCTCGCGGCGCTGCCGCCGATCGAGACGCCGCCGCCGCCGGACGACGCGCCGGCGATGACCGAGGCGGGCGCCAGGCTCGCCGCCCTGCGCCATTGCGGCAATTGCCACGGCGAGGGTTTCCACGGCCAGCAGGGCGCGGCGCGGATCGCCGGCCAGCGCGAGGAGGTGATCCTGAAGGCGCTGCAAGATTACAAAGCCGGGGTCCGTTTCGGCACCGGCATTGCCGCCATGCCGGAGGTCGCCCTGGCGCTCAGCGACGAGCAGATGCAGGCGCTGGCGCATTACCTCGCGCGGCAGAGATAGGGTGCCGGTCCAGCCCGGCCGATCGCTGGGTGCTTGCTCAGGCGAGCGTTCACAACAGTTCTACCGGATCCCATGAACGCCGTCACAGCGTGCTGACGTTTCGTGACCAGAGATTCGCGCAGGGGCTGCGTCGCGAAAGTTGTTTGATTTCTGTTCGCTATCGCGGTAATAGAGATATCATGGGTTAACTGCAAGATATCGTTGCGATGTTCAGTTACAACCCGCCCGTCGCTCCTGACGATAACTAGGAATTATCGATGAAATATCTCGATAGCGGCCGATGGAACAAATTTCTTCGGCCTGATGGCAGCTTTGACGGCAGATTGTTCGAACAACTCGTCGAAAGACTCCTTAACCTCCATTTCGGTGGGGGGTGGCGCATTACTAAAGTGTCCTGGGATGGGGGGAAGGATGCGGTAACCGAAGAGGTGCGCGAGCTGCCCGACGGAAGGAGGGAGATCACTGCTTCATGGGCGGAATGCAAGTTACATAAAAAACCCATTGCGCTGCGTGCGGTGTCGAATACCCTGGTGATGGCAATCGTTGACGAGGCAAGACGATTGCTTTTGTTTTCTTACAGTTCCGTCATCGATAACGCGCGACTGCATCTGGCCCGCTTTAGCGCGGCGACCGGCATCGGCGTTGAAATAGTTGATGATGAACTTCTCGAGGATTTAATACTTAGTCATATTGGGGCGCTGCGCATCCCATTTTTTCCTGACCTGGCTCCCGACTCTATATGGGAACCACCGGTCGGCGGATTGCAAATTGTACCTCGCTTAACACGCGATATAGACGTCGATCCACTTCGTCTGGGCGATGACGAAGATAGCGAAGCAAAAACCAACGCTGTCGGGCGGGTTATCAATTTGCGCTCTCTACTACGCTTGCAGTTGGCCGTGCGCAACCGTCGCCTTTCGGACGCTACCGAGGTGACCGTCACCGTAGACGGCGCAGAGCCGCTAACGTCGCCTTTCGAACTCGTAAATCGAGACGATCGGACATCGGTCCAGACCATTCCACCATTTGGTCTGAGTCTGTTTGAATACTATTTTCGACCAATCCATGCGGGAGGATCGCTTCGCTTGCCAACGCTGCATGTGTCCGCTAGCGGCGATGAATCCCGATTGGTGGAATTAGGGCAGATCGCCGTGCGCAGTCTCTTGATTCCGCCGCTGCTCGGCGGCCGTTTTCACGAGTTCATCGCCGATTTTCGTCATCACGTGAGTCTTCGCGTCACGTCAACGTTCACTGTGATTAGCGGCCAAGCCGGCGTGGGAAAGAGCCGCATAACCGGCGAGTTGATGGCTGTTCTACTTTCCAAAGGTGTTGAGTTGCACACTTTCGATGGGGCTGGCAAACATGGAGGTGGATTTAGGGCATTCGCTCGAAAATTGTGTGCGGCGCTTTACCGATTGCCTGATTTTTCTACTCTCGAGCTCTTGCCGAAGAGAGGTGCACAATCGTCGTCAGACAAGGGAGAGGTTGGGTTGCAGCGGATTCTCTATGACGACGCTATCAACCCCGCTGACCACGTGGATGAGATCTTGGTGCTGGTAAAGCGAGCGCTCAGCAATCGAGCTGTCGCCTTGATCGTCGACAACGTCCAGTACCTGGACCATAGCACTATCAGATTTCTGGCTGACCTCGTTCAAAATTATCGAGAGGCGGTCGCGAAGCTCGTGGGAATATTCGTCTTCAATACAGACTTTCTGTCGCTGAACCAGCAGGCGGCAAGCTTTCGCGAATTTTTATACGAGATTCATCGGACCGGTCGCGATCAGGTGCTGCGCTGCGATCTGGGCGATCTTTCGTCCGACGAAGTAAATCTGTTCCTCGATCACCTTATCTCCACTGGTAGTGAGCGGTTTGAGCACGGTTTCACCTTCCGTTACCCTCTCATGGCGGAGTTGGTGCGCAGAAGGGTGATGCCTCGGCCCCTACATCTTCTCCAGACCATGTTCTACCTTGCTGACGCTCTTGCCCTGCGGCGACAGGGCGATTTCCTTTATATCGAGGATATAGACCGCTTACATGAAGCCTTGAACAGCGTTCCAACGGCGCTTCACGAGATCTTACGCGAGCGCTGGAGACGCGTGTTGGCGACTAGACCGGCTCTCGAACCGGCCGGTCGGTTGCTGGCACAGTTGCGCGCTATTCGTCCTGAAGATACTGCGACCCTTGGCATTTCCGGGGGTGACCGCGAGGCACTGATCGTACTCGGTTTTGCTCGGGAGAACGAACTCGGCGAGCTGACCTTCTTTCATGAACAGGTGGAGCGTAGTTTTGCCAAGGAATACGAAAATGTTGAACGGAATGTGGCGGCTAGCCTAGCTGACCGACTTGCGGATGCCAGACTCGATGAAGTTTACTTTCCCTCGTACTTTATCGCAGCCGCTCAAAGCGGCATCGTCAACGACAGCCTCGTAAAACGCGCTAGTCTCTTCCTTAACGCCGGGCTGTCAAACAATAATCTCAACGTCGCATTCGGCGAGCGCCTTCGACACCTGATCCGTGAGCGGCCTAACGCGCTCCAGCCCGCCGAGGAACTCCGCATCATTCATGCTCTAGCCATTCTCGTCTCGGCTTCTCGTGGATTAATTTATCGGCTGAGGGTTTTTGATGCCGAAGTGAAAGCGCGCAAGCGACAGTTGGCGCATTACCGTCAAGCCGGTCAAGATTTCGTCGAGTTGCTGCATGAGCACGCCAGTTGGTACTTTGGTACCCAGGAGGATGACCGCGCCAGACGCCTTTTAAATGAGGCATGTAGGCTGATCGACAGTCTTGAATTCCCATCGCATAGAGCGAAGGAGATTTCTCGTGCTCGCATCCTCAACAGGCTATGCGTCGCTCATAAGTCACTTGCCGACAGGGATGCTGCGTTGGCCGCCGGCCGCGCGTCGTTGGCGATTGGTGAGCGCCTGGAGGCTCCGGAACTTATCTTTGTAAACCACGTCGATCTCGGTTACATCTACTATGGTAGCCTTCCGGTCTCGGCAGAACTATTTAACCATTGGCGAAAAGCCGTTGACTGCTACGACGCTCACGAGGCGGAAATCAGCGACAAGGCCTTCGACAATCTGGCCTGTGCGAATCTCATTCGCGCCCAGCTGCTGATACTGGAAAATAGGCTCGATGAAGCCGGGAAGGTGATAGACGTGCAGGGACCACGTTGCATGCGGGAGCTTGACGCTTTCTTTGGTGTGTCCTTCATGCTCTTGCAGATCATCCGGCAGCTTTTGTCGCCCGATCCCCAACGTCGTATTGAGCTACTACGTGAGCTGACAGACCGCGCTATCGACGCCTGTCAGGCCTATAACGTCAATCGCATCTACTGGAAGGCGTTACACGCGCGCGCCAAGGTCGAGTTGCTATCTGCTAGCCCAGAGAGCACTATGGCGGCCTTCGCAGCCTCCTTGCATCAATTGCAAATGGTTACGACAGAGACCAGTGAGATACTCTATCGATACTTTTATGAGGACATGGCGATCGCCGCTCGCTGTATGAAAGTCTCCTTGCCAGTAGATGCCGGACGTGTGCGGAATTCCTTTATTCGTCAACGGATGACTGACATTATGAGCCTCACTCAGCCGCAATTCGAGGTTTTCATGGACCAATATAAACCCTGCGCTACTTTTAATGACGGTCGGTCGAATTTGCCTTGTCTGTGACGTCAGAGATCAGCAACGCGAAGGATATTGCCGTGACGATCAATGATGATGTCGCGCACATCCGCACGTTGACGCCACCACAACTGGTTATTGGCCAATGATACAAATCGATCGACGAAGTACGCGATGGGCGCACGTATTGTCAGAAAATCATATCCTAGCATTTCGTAAAGTCCCTCGGTGCCGGAATCACGCCGCCCAGAGGGAAGTTTCGCTACGTCCGTCAGTCGCAGATACTGGCGCATGACATCGAGGTACCACTGGAGATCGGCGACATTCATGAGACAGCAGGCGACATAATTTTCCGCTGGCTCCGGGCCGGTGCTACGAAAGTAACGCCATGATTGATTGTAATAGTGATCCATATCGATGGTGATTCGGTGGTGATTTTTCGCGCGAAACCACGCCTTAAGGTCTGCCTTGAGGAAGCTTGCCTTGTAACTGCGATCGATCTGTGAAAAGTCACCGCCAAAATGATAGGCAACTGCGTCGGCTGCGCTCCAACATTCGCGATCGGCATCCTTGAGACGCAAACACAAGTCAATGTCGGTGTAGAAATTATCCAAATCCGGGTCGAAGCCGCCAATTTGTTCGAATAGATGTCGCTCGATCATAAATCCTCCCGTACACATCGCTTGAACGCGCCTTGGATGATTCACCAACGGTGATTCAAGTCGCTGATCCAAATGCGGATGAGGAGAATTTAAGCGAGTGAACCCAATTCCGAAGTCGAGCACGCGAAGGCTGTGCGGATTGACGATCCGAACACTCGTGGCTCCGATTCGTGATGAATGGAAATGAACAACACAAAGTGCCTCGAACCAGCCATCCGTAAAGATCATATCCTGGTCGGCAAATATAATTACCTTACCGCGAGCAGCCGTCACGCCAGCGTTCGCCGCTGCCGCGTAGCCAAGTGTTTCTTTTATTCGTACTTCTCGAATCCTCGGATATGCCAAATCAACGTTTATCTGCCGCTCGTCGGCGTTGTTCATCACCACAATTATCTCAACGTCTTCCGCTGTGGTCCGAATCAAGCTCTCCAAACATAGACGCAGAAAGCTCAAGCCGCTGTGAAACGTAACGACGATCGAGTAAGTCATCGATAATTCCTAGTTATTTCTCCTCCAAGCACACCGCGCTGGCCACGGCACGCAAAGTATTCGCCCCAACAATCGCAGCCTTGAGCGCGCGATCGCTGACATGCGTATAAATCTGAGTGGTCGTTATGCTGCTGTGGCCGAGGAGGCGCTGCACGAAGCGGATGTCGACGCCGGCTTCCAGGAGCACGGTGGCCGTGGAATGCCGCAGCATATGGGGCGTTACGCGCCTGGTAATGCCTGCGGACCGGCCGAGCTTTGCCAGACGGTTGCGGAGCGCGGCGCAGGTCAGCCATCGGCCGGCCTCGTTCACGAGCAAGAAATCGTCTTCATCGGCGGCGGCGCGGCGCGAAGCGAGATATTTTGCCATTTCCGCGGTCAAGCGATCGTCCGGCAGGAACACGCGCCGTTCCCGATTTCCCTTTCCGACGATTCTTACCGTGCGCTCGGCGATATCGATGTCGCGCAACCTTATCGACGTCAGCTCGCCGACGCGCATTCCCGTCGCGAACAACAGCTTCGCGGCCAGCAGCGTCGTGGCGCAGGCGCCCGGTCGATCCTGCAGCAGCGCCGCAATCTCGCCCGCGCCAAGGCAGCGCGGCAGCCGCGACGGCAGGCGAATGCGCAGCTCCAGGCGGGCGAAGGGCGACGCTGCGAGAGCGTCGCGGCGCAAGAGCCATTGGAACATCGCCTTGAGGCAGGCGATCCGGCGCTTCACCGTCGCCGGAGCGAGCCCCCGGTCCCCCGACAGGTGCCGAGCATAGGAAGACAGCATGGACGGAGAGACCTCGCCGATCCGCGTTGCCGCCGGGACAAAGCGCGCGAATTCCGCGAGGTCCTGCCGATAGGCGGAAAGAGTGTTCTTGGAAAGCTGCTTCTGGTGGCAGCAATGCTCCAGGAACTGGTGACAAGCGGCGGCGACGTCCATTGATGTTCTCCCCTTGATCGAGCCCGGCGGGCGGGGAGTCGTCGCCTAGAAAAAGTTCAAGCTCAAGCCTCGATCGCACCACGTGGATGCAATAATCGGTGCCGATAATATCCGTGCTGGCGCACTATCTCTCGCGGCAGAGATAGGACGGGCAAGATCAGCGAGAAGTCGCTCGTCGCGAACAAGCCCGCTTTGCGGGCTTGCCTACCGCTTGCCCGCCGGCAGCTTGTTGAAGGGCACGTCCTTGTCGGCGCGGAGATCGGCGGGCAATCCCAGCACGCGCTCGGCGATGATGTTGCGCAGGATCTCGTCGCTGCCGCCCGCGATGCGCAAGGCCGGCGAATAGAGCAGCGCCTGCTGGAAAAGCGCTTGCGCCGGCATCGCGTCGGGGTCGGTCATGATCCCGGCCATTTCCAGAAGGTCCATGCCGAAAGCGGCGATCTCCTGCAGCTTGGAGGCGCTGACGAGCTTGCCGATCGAGGCCTCGGGCCCGGGCGTCTCGCCGCGCGACAGCCGCGTCATGGTGCGGAACTTGGTATATCGGAGCCCTTGCGTCTTGACGTACCATTGCGCGAGCTGGTCGCGCACCGCGGCGTTCCTGATCGCCGGCCCGTCCTCGAGCTCGATGCTGCGCGCCAGCTCGAAGATCTCGCGGAAATCGGGGCCGGGCGCATCGCCCACCGCCAGGCGCTCGTTCATCAAGGTGGTGAGCGCCACCTGCCAGCCCGCCCCCACCGGGCCGAGGCGCTGGCTGTCGGGAATGCGCACATCGGTGAAGAACACCTCGTTGAAATGCGACTGGCCCGAGATCTGCTTGATCGGGCGGATGTCGATGCCCGGCGAGCTCATGCTGAGGAAGAAGAAGGTGAGGCCCTTGTGCTTCGGCACGGTGGGGTCGCTGCGCGCGACGAGGATGCCCCAATCGCTGTAATGCGCGCCCGAGGTCCAGATCTTCTGGCCGTTGACGATCCACTCCTCGCCCGATGTCTCGGCGCGGGTGCGCAGTCCCGCGAGATCGGAGCCGCCGGCGGGCTCGGAGAAGAGCTGGCACCAGATCTCCTTGCCCTCGAGCGCCGGCCGCGCGAAGCGCCGGCGCTGCTCGGGCGTTCCCCAACTGCACAGCGTCGGGATGCACATGCCGAGGCCGATCTCGAAGAAGCCGCGCGGGACGGCGTAGTGCGCCTCCTCCTGATTGTAGATCACTTGCTCGATCGGACTGCCGCCGCGCCCGCCCCACTCCTCGGGCCAGGCGATGCCGGCAAAGCCGGCGGCGTATTTGCGCGCCTGCCAGTCCTTGGCGCGTTCGAGCGCGCCGGGCGCGTTCTGGCCGGTGCGGTAGCCCTCGGCGCTGCCCGGCGTGCGCCGCTCGGCATTGGCGGCGAGGAAGTCTTTCACCCGGGCGCGGAACGCGGCCTCTTGCGGCGTGTCGTCGAAATCCATGATCGTCTCCTAAGGCGCGGCGCCGGTGGCGCCGTCGAGGCTGCTTTCGTTGCGCGCCTCGAGCTGCGCGATGAGCCGGTCCTTCCACGCCCGCGTCGAGCCCAAGGCCAGGCTCAGCAGCTTGGCGCGGCGGTAATAGAGGTGGCAGTCGAAGGCCCAGGTATAGCCCATGCCGCCATGGGTCTGGATGTTCTCCTTGGCGGCGAGATAGAAGGCGTCGCTGGCGGCGACCCGCGCGGTCGCCGCCGCCAGCGGCAGCTCCGGCGCGTCCTGCGACAACGCCCAGGCGCCGTAATAGGCGTTGGAGCGCGCCAGCTCGGTGGCGACATAGACGTCCGCGAGCTTGTGCTTGATCGCCTGGAACGAGCCGATCGGCCGGCCGAAGGCGTAGCGCTCGAGCGCATAGCCCTTGGCCATGTCGAGCGCCGCCTGCGCGCCGCCCACCTGCTCGAAGGCGAAGAGGACGGCGGCGCGGTCGAAGAGACGCTCGATGAGGCGCTCGCCCTCGCCGACGGCGCCGAGCGGCTCGGCGGCGGCGTCGCCGAAGACGAGGCGCGCATGGCCGCGCGAGGGATCGATGGTGGCGACGCGCTCGCGCGCAACGCCGGGCGCCCTGAGATCGACGATGAAGAGCGCGAGGCGCCGGTCGGCGCCGCGGGCGCCCACCACGGCGAAATCGGCGATCATGCCGTCCGGCACCGGCTCCTTGGTGCCGGACAGGCGGCCGCCGGCGACGGCGGCGGCAATCCGCTTCAAGCCGGGCGCCGTCGGCCCTTCGGCCAGCGCCAGCGTGCCGATGGCCTCGCCTTGGGCGAGCTTCGGCAGATAGCGCTCCTTCTGCGCGGCGCTGCCGGCGAGCAGGATCGCCTCGGCGGCGAGATAGGCCGTGGACGAGAACGCCACCGGCGCCAGGCTCGCGCCCAGCTCCTCCGCCAGCACGCAGAGGCCGAGAGGACCGAGCCCGGCGCCGCCATAGGCTTCGGGAATGGCGGCGCCGATCCAGCCCATCTCGGCGATCTCGCGCCACAGCGCCGCGTCGTGGCCGGCATCGCTTTCGAGCACGCGGCGCGCTTCGGCGAGCGTGTTGCGCTCGGCGAGGAAGCGCCGCGCCTCCTCCCGCAACTGCTTCAGCTCGTCGGAGAAATCGAAGTTCATTTCAGAACTGCACGCGCTGGGTGGCGGCGCCGTCGATGATCAGATTGGCGCCGGTGATGAAGCTGGCGCGCGCGCTCGCCAGGAAGACGACGGCGTCGGCGACTTCCTCGGGCCGGGCCATGCGCTTCATCGGATTGCGCGCCAGCGCCGCCTTGAAGAATTCCGGCTGCTGCTGCTCGCGCTGATGCCAGACGCCGCCCTTGAAATAGACCGTGCCGGGCGAGACCATGTTGACGCGGATGTTCTTGCCGGCGTGGTTCCTCGCCGTCGATTTCATATAGGGCACCAGCGCCGCCTTCACCGCGTTATAGGGCCGGGTGGGACCCATGACCTCGACCGCGGCGATCGAGCCGATGATGACGACGGCGCCGCCGCCGGCTTTCTCCAACAACGGCAGCGCCGTGTCGACGCCGACCACCGTGCCCATGACGTCGATGTCGAAGCTCCTGCGCCAGGTCGCCTCGTCGGTCGCCACCGCCAGCGCGCTGACGTTGGACACGAAGATGTCGAGCCCGCCCAGCGCCGCGGCGGCGTCCGCGATCCAGCCGCGCAGCGCCGCCGTGTCGGCGACGTCCACCGGGCGGCCCCAGGCCCGGATGCCCTTGCGGCCGAGCGCCGTCACCGCCTCGTCGATCTGCTCGCGGTTGCGCGCGCAGATCGCGACGTCGGCGCCCTCCGCCGCCAGCAGCTCGGCGATGGCGCGACCGATGCCGCGCGTGCCGCCGGTGACGATCGCCTTCTTGCCCCTGAGCTCCAGATCCACCGCTTCTCTCCTTCAGCGTCCCTTCCAGTCGGGCTTGCGCTTCTCGGCAAAGGCCTTGGGGCCTTCGACGCGGTCCTCGCTCTTGATGAGCGCCGCCACCGCCGGAAAATCGCGCTGCGCCTGATAGGCCGCGGCCATGCCGCCCACCATGTCGAGGCTGCGATAGACGGTCTCCTTCGAGGCGCGGATCGACATCGGCGAGCATTCCAGGATCAGCCCGGCCCAGCGCTTGGCCGCGGCGAGCGCCTCCCCTTCCGGCACCACCTCGTTGACGAAGCCCAGCTCCTTGCCTTCGCGCGCGCCGACGCGCCTGCCGGTGAGGATCATGCCCATCGCCTGCTTCAGCGGGATCATGCGCGGCAGGCGGTGCAGCCCGCCCGCCAGCGCGGCGAGCCCGACGCGCGGCTCCGGCAAGGCGAAGACGGCGTTCTCGGCGGCGATGATGAGATCGCAGGCGAGCGCGGTCTCGAAGCCGCCGCCCATGGCGACGCCGTTCACCGCGGCGATCATCGGCTTCGTCAGCTCGAAGCGCTGGGTGATGCCGGCGAAGCCCGAGGCCGGATGGCCGACGGGATTGCCCGCCGCCTGGTATTTGAGGTCGTTGCCGGCGCAGAACGCCTTGTCGCCGGCGCCGGTGATGATGGCGATCCAAAGCTCGGGATCGGCGGCGAAGCCGTCGAACACCTCGCCCAGCTCGAAATTCGCCGGGCGATGCAGCGCGTTCATCACCTCGGGCCGGTTGAGGGTGACGATGAGCAGGCGCCCGTCGCGCTCGACGCGGCAAAATTGATACTCGGCCAAGCTCTCCTCCCTTGTCGCGGTGTCGCCTTGTTGCCGCCAGTCTGCCCAACCGGCGGCGCGAGCGCAAATCCGGCGGAAGCGGACGCCGCGCCATGGCGGCGTGCGTCAGCCGATCGCGCGCCCTTGCGCCGGCGGGAAATCGACGGCGGCGGTGTTGCCGCCGCTGAGGATGACGGCAACGCGCTCGCCCGGCGCGGGGCGATAGCGGCCGGAGAGCAGCGCGGCATAGGCCGCGGCGCCGCCGGGCTCGAGGACGAGGCGTAGCCTGTCCCAGAGCGCGCGCTGGGCGGCGAGGATGGCGTCGTCCTCGACCAGCACGACGCGCTCGACGAAAGCGCGTATCACCGGGAAGACGCGCTCGCCGACGCGCCGGGGCGCCAGCGAATCCGCGGCGATGCCGCCGGCCTCCGCGTCGACCGGGCGGCCCGCGGCGAGCGCGCGGCTCAAGGTCGGCGCCAGCCTGGGCTCGACGCCGATGACGCGGCGGCGGCCGCCATACCAGGCGGCGATTGCGCCGATGAGGCCGCCGCCGCCCACCGCCACGAGCACGCTATCGATCTCCGGCGCCTGGCGCTCGAGCTCGAGAGCGAGCGTGCCCTGGCCAAGCATGGTCTCCGCCTGATCGAAGGCGTGGATGGCGAGCGCGCCGCTCTCGGCGAGCCACTGCTCGCTCGCCGCCAGCGCGTCGGCATAGCGCTCGCCGGCGATGACGAGCTCGGCGCCGTAGTCGCGGATGCGCGCGATCTTGGCCGGAGAGGAAATGGCCGGCACGAAGATGCGCGCCGGGACCCCGCGCGAGCGCGCGGCAAAGGCCACCGCCGCGCCGTGATTGCCGCCCGACGCGGCGGCGACGCCGGCGGCGGGGACCTGCCGCAGCAGCAGATTGGCGAAGGCGCCCCGCGCCTTGAACGAGCCCGAATGCTGCAACTGCTCGAGCTTGAGAAGGACCGCGCCGGCGTCGATGCCGAGCTCGGCGCCGGTGCAGGCGATGACCGGCGTCTGGCGAATATGCGGACGGATCAGCGCCTCGGTCGCGGCGATGCGCGCGCGGTCGATCCCGTCCTCCGCCATGCCCGTGCCTCCGGCCAAGCCCACCCTTGACATATACTTCAGGACTTAGGAAATTTCCAATATGTCTATAGATCTGGCGTTGCGCGCCCTGTCCAGCGGGCGGCGGCGGCTCATCCTGGAATGGCTCAGGGATCCCGAGGCGCATTTCCCGCCGCAGCGCGACGGCGACCGCGTCAGGGACGGCGTTTGCGGCCTCTTCATCGCGCGCAAGCTCCGGGTGAGCCAGCCGACGGCGAGCTTGCATCTGAAGGTGCTGGCGCAGGCCGGGCTCATCCGCGCCAAGCGGATCAAGCAATGGACCTTCTACAAGCGCGACGAGACGCGCCTCCGCGCCATCAAGCGGACGATCCTGGCGAAAGTCTGAGCGCGGCCTGGACTGGCAACGGCGACGGGGAGGGAGGAAGAGATGCGCGTGAGGGAGCCGCGGATTGCGCCGCTGGCGGAGCAGGATTGGAGCGAGGAGCAGCGCGAGTTGCTGGCGGTGGTGACCCGCGGCAAGCCTGCGGCGAACGTCTTCGCGACGCTGGTGCGGCACCCCAAGCTGTTCAAGCGCTGGACGCCGTTCGGCGGCCATCTGCTGTTCGCCTCGAGCCTCGCGCCGCGCCAGCGCGAACTGCTGATCCTGCGCGCCGCCTGGCTCACCCGCGCCGAGTATGAATGGGGCCAGCACGTCGAGATCGCCAAGCGCGCCGGCCTCGGCGCCGACGAGATCGAGCGCGTCGCGGCCGGCCCCGCCGCCGCCGGGTGGACGGAGGAGGAGGCGCTGCTACTGCGGGCGGCGGACGAGCTGTGGGAGGAGGCGTGCCTCAGCGAGGAAAGCTGGGCCGCGCTCAGCCGGCGGCTCAGCGAGACCCAGTTGATGGATCTCGTGTTCACGGTCGGGGCCTATGCGATGCTGGCGATGGCGCTGAACAGCTTCGGGGTTCAACGGGAGTCCGGCCTCGAGGGCTTTCCCGAAAGGAGCGGTTGAAGCCCCCCTTTCGGCTGAATGGTTATCCGATGCTGCCTAATTACGCATAACAGGCATGAGGGGAATTAGGACTAATCTGGTCCTTGAAAAGCGTCGCCGGCGGTGCCATTTTTGAGACGCCAGGCGCAGCGGCGTGGCCCTTTCCCGCGTTCTCACCCCTGACCGTCCCCGGCTCCCGC
>DASPSJ010000108.1:0-30868 GCA_035623985.1 Allostellaceae bacterium
CAAGGCGATGGCCCTTGCCAACGGGCGGCGATCCCGGCGCCGCGATTGCCTGGCGCACGCTCTTGGGTCATCCTCAAGCTGCGGGTTTTTCGCCTTGGGATTGCAGATGCCGCAGCGTCGAGAGGGCGAGCTTCCGGCCGCCAACAAGATTTTCGTCGGCCGCCAGGCCGAGCAGAAGATCTTCGAGGACGCCGCCTTCGCGGTTCCCGCCGATCGCTCCGCCCTCCTCGTCTTCCACGGCGCCGGCGGCGAAGGCAAGACGGCGCTCTGCCGCAAGCTGATGCACGAGACGGGCGCGCAGGGCGACCCCTCCTATGGGTTTTTGCGCCGCGCCGAGCTCGATCTCCACGGCCGCACCAAGGGGGATCCGGACCGGCTGCTGGTGTGGATCAGGAACGGCTTTGCCGAAGCCGGCGTCGCGTTCCCCTGTTTCGATCTCGCCTTCGCCATCGCCTGGGAAGCGACGCGCGGCGACGAGGCCCTGCCGGTGTTCACCCGAGCCTGGCTCAGACGCACGACGATGCTCGGCGAAAGCATGGTCGAGGACGCGGTATCGGCAGCCAAAGGCTTGCTGAAGGAAGCAGGCACGGAGGAGCTGATCGGCGATCTCATCGGCGGCTTCCCCGGCATCGGGTTCATCCTGAAGCGCATCGGCCATTGGACGATCGAGAAAGGCAAGCGCCTTTATCTCGAGCGCACCCAAGAGGCTTTGCAGGCGCTTTACCGCGAGGGAGAGATCAAGAAGCCCTATGAGCTGTCGCATTTGATGCCCTGGATGCTCGCCCAGGATCTCAACGCCCATCGCGCCGCCCATCCCGAGGAACGGTTCGTCCTCTTCATCGACGAATACGAGCGCGTCTTCGACGAGGCGGGTGCCGGCTCGGCCTGGGAGGAGAACCCCTTCGACAGCCATCTGCGCCGGCTCATCGCCGAAACGAACGGCATGCTGGCGGTGTTCTTCTCGCGCGAGCCTTTGCCGTGGCGCGGCGACTGGCGCGATGATTTGGCGGGCCGGCAGCACCGGCTGAGCGGGCTCGCCGCCACGGAAGCGGAGACGTTCCTCCGCGCCATTCCGATCGAGGATCCGGCGATCCGGCAAGCGATCATTGCCGGCGCGCGCGAAACCGCGCGGCCGCACTCGCTCGTCTACCCACTCCTGCTCGATCTCCAGGTCGAGCATTGGCGAAACCTGAAGGCGTCGGGAGCGGCGCTCGCGCCGCAAGAGTTCCAGGTTGCCGCCGCGAGCTTCGAAGAACGCCGCCGGGAAATCGTCGGCCGGGTGCTGCGCGACTATGGCCTGGCGCTCCAGACCACGCTCGAGCGCCTGTCGGTTGCCCGCCGGTTCGACCGCAAGGCGTTTGCCCATGTGGTGCAGAGCTTCGGCACGGCACTGCCGCTCGACCAGTTCGACCGCATCGCGGATCTGTCCTTCGTCACCAGAGGCGCGGACGGATTTCTCACGATGCACAACGCCATCGCCGAAACCATCCGCGCAACCCTGTCGCCCGAGAAGCGCGCCACCTCCGTCGCGGCGCTGCTCCGCCACTTCGAAGAGCGAGCGACGCTGGTTGCGGCGCGTCAGGTCACGGACGAAACCGTCGCCGTCCTGGTCGAAGCGGCGTTCCTGCGGTTGGCGCAAGGTGCGGAGGGGTATGTCTCCTGGCTGAGCAAGATGAGTAAGGTGGTCTATGATGCGGCGCGTTTTGCCGGCCTCGCGGGCCCGTGGCGCGAGGCCGCGGCCATCGGCGAAACCCAGCTCGGCCCTGACCATCCCGACACGGCGACGAGCCTCAACAACCTTGCGCTTCTGCTTAAAGACCAGGGCGACCTCGCCGCCGCGCGGCCGCTCTTCGAGCGTGCGCTCGCGACCTACGAAAAGGCGCTCGGACACGACCATCCCGACACGGCGGCAAGCCTCAACAACCTTGCGGGTCTGCTTAAAGACCAAGGCGACCTCGCCGCTGCGCAGCCACTCTTCGAGCGCGCGCTCGCGATCTGCGAAAAGGCGCTCGGACCCGACCATCCTCACACGGCGACGAGCCTCAACAACCTTGCGAGTCTGCTTCAAGCCAAGGGCGACCTCGCCGCCGCGCGGCCGCTCTTCGAGCGCGCGCTCGCGACCTACGAAAAAGCGCTCGGACACGACCATCCCGACACGGCGACGAGCCTCAGCAACCTGGCGTTTCTGCTTCACGCCCAGGGCGATTTCGCCGCCGCGCGGCCGCTCTTCGAGCGCGCGCTCGCGATCCGCGAAAAGGCGCTCGGACCCGACCATCCCGACACGGCGACGAGCCTCAACAACCTGGCGGGTCTGCTTCAGGGCCAAGGCGACCTTGCCGCCGCGCGACCGCGCTTTGAGCGTGCGCTCGCGATCCGCGAAAAGGCGCTCGGACCTGACCATCCCGACACAGCGGGAGGCCTCAACAACCTGGCGGGTCTGCTTCAAGCCCAGGGCGACCTCGCCGGCGCGCGACCGCTCTTCGAGCGCGCGCTCGCGATCCGCGAAAAGGCGCTCGGACCTGACCATCCCGATACGGCGACGAGCCTCAACAACTTAGCGGGTCTGCTTCGAGACCAGGGCGACCTCGCCGCCGCGCGGCCGCTCTTCGAGCGCGCGCTCGCGCTCCGCGAAAAGGCGCTCGGACACGACCATCCCAACACGGCGGGAAGCCTCAACAACCTTGCGCTTCTGCTTCGAGCCCGGGGCGACCTCGCCGCCGCGCGGCCGCTTTTCGAGCGCGCCCTCGCGACCTGCGAAAAGACGCTCGGACACGACCATCCCAACACGGCGACGAGCCTCAACAACCTTGCGAGTCTGCTTCAAGACCAGGGCGATTTCGCCGCCGCGCGGCCGCTCTTCGAGCGCGCGCTCGCGATCCGCGAAAAGGCGCTCGGACACGACCATCCAGACACGGCGGGAAGCCTCAACAACCTGGCGCTTCTGCTTCGAGCCCGGGGCGACCTCGCCGCCGCGCGGCCGCTCTTCGAGCGCGCTCTCGCGATCTACGAAAAGACGCTCGGACACGGCCATCCCAACACGGTGATCGTTCGGGACAATCTCTCCAAGCTGGGCGACCGGTAGCGGCCCGATCCGCCGGCACGAATTATCCATCTCAAAAAAACGCGGGGATCATGCGCCGGAAAGCCGCCCCTCGCAGATTTCCCATGGAGAGCCATGGCCTTTCATAGGCAAGACCATCTCCGCCGCGTGGCGCTTGCGCAGCGCCTGCGGCAAGGTTCGCGGCACTTCACCGATTGCGGCCAGGGCGTTATGGACAGCATCCGGCAAGCGATCACGAATGATCAAAAGCGTCGCCCATCACGCAACACCGAGGATGTGCGTCAACCATGCCAGCAAACAGCACCCTCCGAAGATCCAGCGTCTGGAATCAAAAATGTCTGAGACAGCGCGCGAGATCGTCGCCCCCCACCTCACCCGCAACCCGGCCGACGGCTCTGCCGTCGGCCCCACTTGGGTTCGATCGCGAAGCGATCGAACGGGTTGCGCCTCTCCGCCCCCCGGGGCGGAGAGAGAGGGACCCGCGTAGCGGGAGGGTGAGGTGGGGTGAGTCACGGATTTGCGATAGCTGGTACTAGCCGCCTCTCCTCCGAAGACGCCGGCCATCGCCTCCGCGCGATCTGCCTCGCGCTGCCGGAGGCGGCGGAGGTGGCGATGAAACGCCGCCCGACCTATGGTGAAGCCACCGCGGATCTTGTCGTGGCTTCACCCGCCCATGGCAAAGCGGCATCATCACGTGGCCGTTGACTTAACATAGCTTAGAAGCTATATTCATGGCTTGGGACGTCGAATTCGAGGATGCTTTCGAGGTCGAGTTTCTGGCCTTCGAGCAAGATGTCCAGGATGCGTTGCTCGCCGTGGCCAAGCTGCTTGCGGACTATGGCCCGCAGCTTGGGCGACCCTACGCCGATACGCTCAAGCGATCGAAGCACGCCAATATGAAGGAGCTGCGATTCGAGGCCGCGGATGGCGAGTGGCGCGCCGCCTTCGCCTTCGATCCCCGCCGAAAGGCGATTCTGCTCGTTGCCGGCGACAAATCCGGCGGGAACCAGAAGCGGTTTTACCAGCAACTCATTGCCAAGGCAGATCGACGTTTCTCCGATCATTTGGCAAGACTAAAGGCCGCGACGAAAAAGGGAAAGCGACATGGGCCGGAATTTGAATCGGATCATTGCGGAGCTGCCGCCGGACCGTCAGGCGCAGATCGACGCGCGGTATCGCGCGATGAAGGACCATGTCGAGAGCCTGCGGGAACTCCGGCAGATCGCCGGCAAGGCCCAGGCCGACATCGCGAGCGCGCTCAACATCAAGCAGCCTTCGGTGTCAAAGATCGAGAAACAGGCGGACATGTACCTGTCGACGCTGCGCAGCTACGTCGAAGCGATCGGCGGCGAGCTCGATCTCGTGGTCCGTCTGCCCAAGCGTCCCGCGTTGCGGCTCCGGCATCTCGGCGACGCATTCGAATCGGCGCCGGAAGCGCGCTCCGCCGCAAAGCGAGCGTCCGCCGCGACAGCCAAACGAGCGGTGAAATCCAAATAACGCAACTCTGACAGTCCTTATCGCCGCGCGCCCAGCAACCCGGCCGACCGCTCTGCGGGTGACCCGTTCGCCGGCTTCGCCGGCGAACCCTTCGGGGCCGCGCGTCGCGGCGCGGCCGGGTCACCCCCCGCTTGGGTTCGATCGCGAAGCGATCGAACGGGTTGCTCATCCTAAATCCTTCTCCGCCCTGACCTGCCTGCGCGAAGCCGACCTGCCTCCGCCGAAGCGAAGCCGCTTCGGCTTCGCGCAGGCAGGAGCGGCTTCGCTTCGGCGAAGGCAGGAGGGCGGAGAAGGACTTGCTGCTTCGGCCTGGACGATCCGTCGAGCGGGATAGGTGAACGCCATAGCCCAAGGAGGTGGAGAGGCGAAAGTCGTGGCGCGCCACGCGATGACTCCATAGTATCGGGGCCGCGCATTCCGGAGAACCGGATCAACCGGAGGCCGAGGGAGGCGCGCCGAGCATGAAGCGAAAGATCGGCCTGCGCAAAGAAGACCCGGCGGAGCGACTGCGGGCGATCTGCCTGGCGCTCCCGGAAGCGGCGGAAGTGGCGATGAAGCGCGGGCCGACCTATAGAATCAACGACAAGATCTTCGCGATGGACCGCCGCGGCGACGGCCGCGTTTCGGTCTGGTGCAAGGCGCCGGCCGGCAGCCAGGCCATTCTCGTCGGCGCCGATCCCCGGCGATTCTTCGTGCCGCCCTATGTCGGCCCCAAGGGCTGGGTCGGCATGCGGCTCGATGACGGACCCGACTGGGACGAGGTCGCGGCCCTGATCCGGCGCAGCTATCGCTTGATCGCGCCGAAGCGCCTCGCCGCATGCGTCACATGAAGGACGCGATCATATCCATCGGGTTGAAAGACCGATTCGCCGATCGCGCGAGCGAGGCGCGAGAAGCGGAGAGGCGCTCCCGCCGCGCTTCGCCATTTACACCCCGTTCACCGATTGAGCCTAGAGTGAGCGGGAACCATACCCAGGCGGTCATAGCGTGGCCAGCGACGCCCTTTCACTCCGCGGCGAGCGCGACCGTTTCGTCGCTTTCGCCTTCGCTTCCGCCGACCTTTTGCTCGAAGTCGACGCCGAGGGGCGCATCTGCTTTGCCGCGGGGGCGGCGCAACGGCTGTGCGGCCGCACGCCGCAAGAGCTTCTGTCGCAGATTTTCACCAGCCTGATCGGCGCCGACGACCGTCCGATGGTGAGCGCGGTGCTGGCGTCCATCCGGCGCGGCGGCAGGTTTGCCCCGCTGCTGGTGCGGCTTGCCTCGGACCGCCCGCGGGTGGTCATTCTCGGCGGCTGCTGCCTGCCGGAGCGGACGGGGCACTATTTCCTCTCGCTCAGCGCGGCGATACGCACGCGCGAGCGGACGCCGCGCCCGGCCGGGCTGCTGCACGCCGACACGTTCCTGGAGCGCGCGCAAGCACGCGCCGCCGCGGGAAGCCATCCCGGAAAAATGTCGCTGGTCGGCCTCGAAGGATTGGGCTCGCTGGCGGAGGGACTCCCCGAAAACGTGCGAGAGGGCCTTCCCGCCGCCTTGGGCAGCCAGATCCTCGCGAGCTCGCCGGACATCGAAGAGGTCGGAGAAATCGCCGAGGGCCGTTTCGGCCTGCTGCATACGGGTCCGCTCGACGTCGAGGAGCTGCGTCACGCCGTCGAAAGCTTCGCGACCGGCCTCGATCCCGCCGGCGCCGGGCTGAAGCTTCAGGCGACGACGATCGACCTGGCGCGCGGCACCTTGAGCGAGCCCGACGCCGCGCGCGCGGTCATGCACGCGATCACGCAATTCGCCCGCTCGGGCGAGACCGCGGCGTCGATATCCTCGCTCCAGGAGAGCGTCGCCTCGCTCATCGGCGCCTCGACGCGCCACGTCACGGTGCTCCGCCACGTCGTCACCGACGGCGCCTTCTCGATCGCCGTGCAGCCGATCGTCGATCTGTCGAACGGCACGCCGGTGCATCTGGAAGCGCTTTCGCGCTTCGGCCGGGATCTCGCTCCCGGAGACATCGTCTCGCTGGCCGAGGAGATCGGGCTCATCTCCGATTTCGACATGGCGGTCTGCCGGCGCGTGCTCGGCCTGCTGCGCGACGCGACGTTCAGCGCCACCGCCATCGCCGTCAACGTCTCCGGCCAATCCTGGGCGAGCGACGCCTTCGTCGAGGCCCTCACGGCGGAACTCGAGACATCCGCGGTTCCGGCGTCGAAGCTGATTTTCGAAATCACCGAGACGGCGGGCATCGCCGACATCGCCCGCGCCAACGGCGTCGTCCAGTCGCTGCGGCGGCGCGGGCACCGGTTCTGCCTCGATGATTTCGGCGCCGGCGCCAGCTCGTTCCATTACCTGCGCGCGCTCGAAGTCGACTACGTCAAGATCGACGGCCAGTTCTGCCGCGACGCCATGAACCAGCCGCGCGCCCGGGCGCTGCTCGGCACGGTGATCGGCTTCTGCCGGAAAAACCAGATCACATCGATCGGCGAGATGATCGAAACCCGGCACCAGGCGTCGGTCCTGCAAAAGCTCGGCCTGCAGCTCGGACAAGGATATCTTTTCGGCAAGCCGGAAATCGTCGAGCCGATGCACCTGCCGCCGGAGACGACGGCGGAGGGTGCGCCGCCGGCCGCCGCCGCTTCGGCCCGGCGCGCCGAGGGAGACAAGCGCCTCGCCTGAAAAGATCCGGTTCGCTCCGGCGCCTCCATCCGGCCGGACCGCGCGAAACCAAGCCTTGCGCAAGAAGTCCCGCCGGTCCATCAATAGGAGATGACCCTGCCCCAGCGCCTGCGAGCGATGATCGGCGCGGCGATCTTCGGTCTCGCCGCCGCGATACCCGCGATGCCCGCACGGGCGGCCGGGGTGCAGGTCGGCGTGCTGACCTGCAACGAGGCCAGCGGCTGGGGCTTCATCTTCGGCTCCTCGCACGCGCTTCATTGCATCTTTTCGTCGAACACGCGCGCGCTGGAGCGCTATGCCGGAACGATTGCCAAATTCGGCGTGGACATCGGCTATCTCCGCGGCGGCGTCATCGTCTGGGCCGTGTTCGCGCCGAGCACCAGCTTGGCGCCGGGCTCGCTCGCCGGGGCCTATGGCGGCGCCACGGCCGGCGCCGCCGTCGGCGTGGGCGCCGCCGCCAACGCGCTGATCGGCGGCTCCATCAGGACGATCGAACTGCAGCCGCTGAGCATCGAAGGCGCGAGCGGCCTCAATGTCGCCGCCGGCATTGCCCAAATAAGGCTGTCCTATCGACCCTGAGAAACGGGCGTTCGCTGTCGCTCGCTGGAACCGACAGCCCTTCCATGATGAAGAGCGCCGTCAGAGCGCAACCGTGCGTTTCACCGACAGCGTGCTTTGAAATATGACGCTACTGTTTATCAGTGTTTCAAATTCTGGGAAGCCTCTGCGCGCCTTGCCGCGTCTTCCAATTTCTCGGCAAGAAACAGCAATTTCCTTTCACGCTCAGCCTCATGCGCTCTTCCCGCCATGCGGCGGAGATCATCTGCCGTCAATTTTTTACGCAACCCCATTGCCTCTTCCATTCGTGCGATCCTTCTGGCGGCGTAGGCACCGCTGCAATGCGAGCGCCACAGCATGCCATCACTGTCACGCAATTGAAAGAGAGAGAACCTGAGGTTTGCGCTTATCCACAACATTTGCGTCACTACGCCGCATCGGATGGACATAGGATCTAGTGCACTCCCCGGCAATCGGCATAGGCTGTCGTCGATCGAAGGGGGGTCGCATGTTCACAGTCAGGCTTTGTGTCCCCGTGCCGGCAGCGGGTCCGCTGATGGGCGACATGCGCGTGTGGCTCGACAGATGGCGCACCGTGCCCACGGCCTTCCATTGCCGCGAAGCGTCGGCCGGCATCGAGATCGAGATCGGTTTTGACAAAGAGCGCGATGCAGAGGCGTGCGCCGAGCATTTTCACGGTCTCATGCTGGTCACCGACTGACGCCGCTCCGCACCGACAAGCGGCGCGCCGAGGATCGAGATCTATGACGGCGGGCGCGGAGACAAAACGCGGCCGGCGGCAAGCGTCGGCCGCGAGGCGTCGTGCCGACGGGGATCGCCCCGCCGCGACCTCGCCGCTCTCTCCGCCCGCCGGAGGGCTATCGCCTATGACATTCACCACGGAGGTTGAGCCGGGGAATTACGGGGACACAATACATAATTCAGCGACGAATTACGGGGACACAATACATAATTCAGCGACGACGCGGCGCGGCGCGACAAATACCCCACCTAAATACCCCACCTGGAATTACGGGGACACAATACCTAATTCAGCAACGACGCGGCGCGGTGCGACAAATACCCCACCTCACCCGGCCTCTCCGCCCTAAGGGGCGGAGAGGGGAAGATTCGCGCGACTGGGAATTATGTATTGTGTCCCCGAAATTAAGGGGTGCCTCTTTCTGCACGGTGCGGGCTTTCGCGGTTGCAAGAGCAACCGCTGGCGCCCGCCAGCGATAACGCTTTGCGTTACGCTGGAATTATGTATTGTGTCCCCGAAATTCCGAAATTCCGGTTAGCGATAGTCGCCGGCCGGATTGAAGCCGCGGCCGTCCTCGAAGACGCCTTTGCCGGGAATATGGTTGATCTCAAGCCGCACGCCGGCGGGATCCTCGAACAGGATGGAATAGTAGCCGGGCGCCCAGGGACCTTCCTGCGGGCCATGAACGATGGCGGCGTCGTGCGCCTTGAGAAAGGCGTAGGCCTTGTCGACGTCCTCCCGGCTGCGGGACCGGAAGCACAGATGGTGGAGGCCGACGCCGCCTTGAGCGAAACGCTCGCCCACATGCTTCTCCTCGCAACGGCTGACCCCCAGGCCCGTCCGCCCGCCGACGTAATAGATGCTGTCGTCGCCGCTGAACACGCGCTTCAATCCCAGGAACGGCAGCAACATTTCGTAGAAGGCCCGGCATTTGTCCCATTCGCTCACGGTCAGCGCGATATGGGCTATGCCGTTGATCTCGATCATCATACCCTCCGCGCCAACACGCCCGCCGCGACGGTGACCGTTGCCGAATCCCCGGACGCAGCACTCTGATCGCGGGCGCGGCGCCCGTCAAGCCGGAGCGCTTCGCGCCGGGCCTGCGGCGCGGCGTCCCGGCGGCGACGGGCGGCGCGATCCGCTTCAGCCGCCGGCCAGCGGCAGCGCCTCGGCCCTTTCCCGCTCGAACATGTAGTCGCGCGTGATGGGAACCGTCTCCAGGCGCTTCGACACCTGCATCTGGAAAACGATGTTGGTGCGGTAGCGGAAGCCGATCTCGCACAGCACGAAGTAAAATTCCCAGAGGCGGTAGAACCGTTCGTCATAAAGACGCACGACCTCCTCGCGCCGGGCCGCCAGCCGCTCGCGCCATCGGCGCAGGGTGTAGGCATAATGCAACCTGAGGATCTCGACATCCGTGACGAAGAGGCCGCTCTTCTCGACGACGGCAAAGACCTCGGAGAGCGACGGGAGGTCCGCACCCGGGAAGATGTATTTGCGGATGAAGGGATTGATCGGCGCCGGCGCGTCCGCGTAGCCGATCGAATGCAGCACCGCCACGCCGTCCTCGGCGAGCAGCCCGCCGAGCTTGGCGAAGAATTCGCGATAGTTCCGCTTGCCGACATGCTCGAACATCCCGACGGAGACGATACGGTCGTAGACGCCGGTCAACTGGCGATAGTCGCAATTGAGAAAGCGGACCTGCCCCGCCAGGCCGCCGGACCGGGCGCGCTCTTCGCTTACCTTATGCTGCTCGACGCTGAGAGTGACGCCGGTCACATCGGCGCCGGCGGCCTTTGCCATATGCAGCGCAAGCCCGCCCCAGCCCGAGCCGATATCGAGGACCCTAAGGCGCGGCCGGTCGAGCAGCAGCTTCGCCGCCAGGTGCCGCATCTTGTCTTGCTGGGCCTTCTCCAAATCGTCGCCGGGATCGCGGAAATAGGCGCAGGAATATTGCCGGTCGCGATCGAGAAAAATGTCGTAGAGCCGATCCGACAGATCGTAATGGAAAGCGACGTTGCGCCGGGCCCTGCCCAAGGGGTTCGACTGCTTCAGGAGACGGGACAGCCGCTCGAGGAGAGAAAGCCAGGCGCTCTTGCCGAGGGTGCCGTAGTTGCGGGCGAGCAGCGCCAGAAAATCGAAAAGCGTGCCGTCCTCGATCGTCAACAGACCGTCCATATAGGCTTCCCCGAGCGACAGCGCGGGATTGAGCGCCAGAAGATAGTCCAGGCGCCGCGCTTTCAGGACGATGGTGACGGCCGGCGCGGTTCCGTCGCCGACGAGATGGCTGCGGCCTCCAGGATCGATGACGCGCAGGCTGCCGACGCGCACGATCGATCTCAGCAACGCGATGAACAGCATCTTTTTTTTGCCGCAGCCCCCGCCGGTTGAAACGCCGCCGCACCCCGCGCCGCCCATTATGGCCGAGGCGATCCGCGAAATCGACCGGGGTTTCCGGCGCGGCCCGGCATTTCCGATACTTGCGCCCCGCCCGCGCGGCCCTGCGGCGAAGACCCATGGTAGCGGATGCTACCGGAGAGAGTATATTATCAATCGGTGTTTATAGAGCAAAATAAACACGAAGATGTAGCGAAACTTCGTTGCGCGCCTTTGCAAGGGCGGAAGGCACTGGTATCGTTCGCCAAGGCACAATCGCCGCTGTTTCCCGTCATCCGAGGAAGGCCGCGCCGCGATGTGCCGTCGAACCGGGAGGGGCACGCGATGAACGCGACCAAGTCGAACCGGCGGAACGTGTTCCATTTCGTCCTGATCAAGCCGTCTCATTATGACGACGACGGCTATGTCATTCAGTGGCTGCGTTCGGCCGTGCCCTCGAACTCGCTGGCGGTGCTTTACGGGCTCGCCAAGGACTGCGGCGAAAACGACGCCCTCGGCCCGGAGGTGACGCTGAAGATAAGCGCCTATGACGAGACGAACACGCGCATCAAGGTCCGCAAGCTGGCGGCGCGGATCCGCCGCGGCGGCGGGCGCGGACTGGTCGGCCTGGTCGGCGTGCAATCCAATCAATTTCCGCGGGCGATGGACCTCGCGCGGCAATTTCTCGCGGAGGACATTCCCGTCTGCATCGGCGGCTTTCACGTCAGCGGCTGCGTCGCCATGCTGCCGGAGCTGACGCCCGAGATCAAAGAGGCGCTGGACTGCGGCGTCAGTCTTTTCATCGGCGAGGCCGAGGAGGGCCGGCTGGAGCGGCTCCTCCAGGACGCCTATGGCGGCACGCTGCGTCCGATGTACGAGGCGCCGGACGAGCTGCCGTCGCTGGAAGGCGCGCCCGGCCCCATCCTGCCCGCGCGCAAGATCTGGCGGACGGCCAGCGGCTACACGAGCTTCGACGGCGGGCGCGGCTGCCCGTTCCAATGCAGCTTCTGCACCATCATCAACGTGCAGGGCCGGAAATCCCGCTATCGCACCGCCGACGACGTGGAGAAGATCATCCGCGCCAACCTGGCCCAGAGAATCCGGCACTTCTTCGTCACGGACGACAACTTCGCGCGCAACAAGAACTGGGAGAACATCTTCGACCGCCTGATAGAGCTTCGCGAAGTCGAGGGATTGGACATAAAGCTCGTCCTTCAGGTCGACACCATGTGTCACAAAATCCCCAACTTCATCGAGAAGGCGGCGCGCGCCGGCGTCACGAGGGTCTTCATCGGCCTGGAAAGCATCAACCCCGAAACCCTGGCGCACGCCAAGAAGCGGCAGAATCGAATCACCGAGTACCGGCGGATGGTGCAGGCCTGGCGCGACGTGGGAACGCTCACCTATGCCGGCTACATCGTGGGCTTCCCGACCGACACGCCGGAGACGATCATCCGCGACATCGAAATCATCAAGCGCGAATTGCCTCTCGACCTCCTGGAGTTCTTCTGCCTGACGCCGCTGCCGGGATCGGAAGATCACAAGAACCTGTACCTGCGCGGCACCTGGATGGAACCGGACCTGAACCAGTACGATTCCTCGCACGCCACGATCGAGCATCCTCACATGTCGCGCGAGGAATGGCAGGAGCTCTTTCGCCTCGCCTGGAAGACCTATTATTCCCCCGAGCACGTCGAGACCGTCCTGAGGCGGGCGCGCCGCTCCGGCATCGAGCGCCCGACGGTGCTGCGCTACATGATGCTGTGGTTCTACGGCAGCGCCCTTCTCGAAGGCGTCCACCCGCTCGAGGGCGGGCTGCTCCGCCTGAAGTTCCGCAGGGATCGCCGGCCGGGGCTCCCGATCGAGCCCGCCTTCGCCTTCTATCGAAAGTCCCTGGCGGACTTCTTCCGCAAGCACGCGGCGGCGGCGAAGGTGTGGTGGTGCCACCGCCAAATCGCCCGCCGGATCGCCGCCGACCCGGCCCGTCAGTCCTACACCGACTTGTCGCTGACGCCGGTCAGCAGCAGCGAGTTCGAGGAACTCGACATGTTTACCGCCACCGACGCCGCCAAGGCGGCCGTCATCCGGGCGCGGCCCGTGCGCCGAGCCGCGCGGGCGTAGCCGCTGTCCCATCGCCGCCGCCGCGGCGGTGGCGCGGCGCGACCGCAGCACGCAGCAGAGCCGGCGGCCGGCCCGCAAACGCGCTATTGATGCCGCCACAGCTTGACGACCGATAGCAGCAACAGCACGGCAAGCAATGGCATGAGGACATAGCCCGGCACAATCCCAAGCAGGCGCCCGCCGACAAACGCCCCGAGAATCGATCCCCCCGCCATAACGAGGGCGAAGCCCCAATTCCCGCCAAGCACGGCAAAGCTAGTGTACTGTGTCCGACAAATGGTTCTCCATGCACGTCATGCCCGGGCTTGACCCGGGCATCCACGTCTTCCAACGGAGCGCGGGCCTACGCACTGGATGGCCGGGTCAAGCCCGGCCATGACGGGGAGAGCACGATAGGAAGCATCCGTTGGAGCCACAACACTACGATCCCGGCTGTAGCGAGCAAAGCTCGTGAGCATGGTCGGCAGGCTCACGACGAGCGACAGGCTGCCCGCCAGCTTGATGTCCATGCCAAACAGCAAGATCAACGTCGGTATGAGCAATTCCCCGCCGGCAACGCCCAGCAGCGCCGCGACGACCCCGATGACGAAACCGGCGAGCAGCCCGGCCACGATCAAGGAGCCATCCGCAAACGGCGGAACGCTCCCCGCAGCGGCGTCGTGAGCGAGCAGCAGAACGACGGCAATCGCGACCAGCAGTATGGCAATCACCTTGTAGAAGGTTTCCGAGCGCAGCCGCGTTGCCCAACTCGCTCCCATCCAAGCGCCCAGGAGGCTTCCGCCAAGGAGATTCGCGGCCACCGCCCAAGTGTCGGCAATCGCGGCGAACGGCACCGTGTTGGCGCGGAAAGGAAGCGCCGCCGCGACGACGATAAGGCTCATCGCCTTATTGAGGATGACGGCTTCAAGCGCCGGGAAGCCAAAGGCGCCGATCAGCAAGGGCAGCCGGAACTCCGCGCCGCCGAGCCCGATCATGCCGCCGAGCACGCCGATGACCGCGCCGCCGGCAAAGGCGGCAATGGCGCGGCGAGGAGGTTCGGCGGTTGCTGGCGTACTCGTCATTTGCGCTTTTGCAAGGTCGGAGCTTGGTCTTCAGGAGGTCCGGGGACGGCGTCTCGGCGCGGCCGCCCTGAGACCTCTCTTCCCGCGCCCGAGGACATTGCCGCTCCCGGCGACCCGGCCGAGCCCTGCCAAGGGACGGGAGGGGCAGATCATGGCACGGTCTCGACACCGGGCGCATCCCCGTCGAAATGCCTAAGGGTTGTGGCAATCCCTGCGCGGCTTCTATCCCTTGAGGAAAGAGCACCCGGAGCCCGGCCCGGGTCTTACGCAGAAAACCTCTAGGCGACCTTCAATGCTTGGGGGTAAGTTGGCGGTGCCGGGAACGTCCCCGGCGGCCGGCTCGGGATGGTTGCAACACCCCGAACCGACCTAACCACCCGCGACGGGATCAGCGCCGCCGATGGCTAATCGGTCTACTCTCACGATAGCGTGTATGCGTCAAGCGCCGGGACAGTCATGCCCGCGACGGGACAACGCATGCCCGGGCGCTGATCCCTGCGCGGAAAGTGCCGCGCGTTTCGACAGGCGAGCGCCGGCGAGGGCGTCACGCCAATTCGCGCAGCAGCAGCTTGGCCGCGCCAAGGTCGGGAGCGTCGAGCCCTTCGGTGAACCAGCCATAGACCGGCGCGAGGAGATCGCGGGCTTCCCCGTCCCGGCCCTGCTCGCGCCAGAGGCGGCCAAGGCTCGTTGCCGCGCGCAATTCCCAGAGCTTCGCCTGTTGCCGGCGGGCGACGGCGATCGCCTGGCGCAATCCGGCTTCCGCGGCGTCGCGCTCGCCGAGGGCGGCGAGCAACTCGCCCCGCACGCGCAGCATATGCGCCTCGGCCCAACGCTCCTGCGTCTCCTCGACCTGGCGCGCGGCCTCGTCGAGACATTTCAGCCCCGCGACGGGCTCGCCGTCCTTGCCGTAGGCCGCCGCGAGTTCCGTGAGGAATCTCGGCACCTGCAACATCGCGCCGGTGCCGCGGTAAAGGGTCAAGCCCTGCCGCAGCAGCGCCAATCCATCCTCCGTCCGGCCCAAGGCCGACAGCGCCGAGCCGCGCAAGGTGGTCGCCAGCGCGCCAAAGATGGGAAAGCCGTGGTCGGCGCACTGCACCTCCATCTCCTCGCAGCGCTGCAGCAACAGGGCCGGCTCCGATTGAAGATAGAGACCGCAGGCAAGCGCAAGAGCGCGGCTGAACGCATGGGGGCGCGCGCCCGCTTGCGCCTCTTCGTATTGCCGGCGCGCCCGGTCGACATAGCCGAGATGGAACAACGACAGAAAGCCGTAGGAACGGGCCACGGTCTGCTGATAGATCGATCCGACGGAGCCTCGCTTGCGCAAGTCCCGCTCCTCGGGATCGTAAAGGTCCAGCGATTGTCTCGCATAGGCGCAGCTCGCGGCGAACTCGCCGAGGAAAAACGAGACCGTCGCGCTCATGTTGCAGCCGGCGACGGTCCAGAGCGGATCGTTGCGGACGTTGCCGCGTTCCAGCACCTCGCCGGCCTCCCGGCGCGCCAGCGCCAATTCGGCGCGGGTCAGGCGATATTCGAACTGGTTGGCGAGCGCCAAATCGACCGTGGCGGATTGCGGCGGCTGCCCCAACTCGTCCCACAGCCGGCGCGCCCGCCCCTGAGCCTCCGCCACTTCCGGGGCGGCGTGTCCTTGCGTGGCGACAAGCGTCTTTGCCAGCGCAATCTGCAGCTTCAGCTCGCGCTCCTGGCGCTCGGGGCCCTGGGGCAGGGCGGCGAGCAGGTCCAGGCCCTTGCGCAGATGCGCCTCCGCCTCCGGCATTTCAGAGCGCGCCATGGCCTGCCGGCCGGCCTTGAGCCGGTAATCGACCGCCTTTGCATTGAGGGCGGCGGCGGCGCAATGCTGCGCGATGAGCTGCGGCTGAGACGCGACGACTTCGGGGAATTGGCGCTCCAGGGTCGCGACGATGCGCATGTGGAGCTGCTGGCGCCGGCTGCGCAGCAGCGTGCCGTAGGCGGCGTCCTGCACCAGCGCGTGCTTGAAGGTGTATTCGGCGTCCGGCGGGCTGCCGCGCCGATAGATCAGCTCGGCGCCGGCGAGCTCGGCCAAGGCATTTTCCAACTGGAGCTGCGGCATTGCCGCGACGGCGCTGATCAGCTCGTGGGAAAACTGCCGGCCGAGCGCCGCGCCGATCTGAGCGACCTCCCGCACCGGGCCGAGGCGATCCAGCCGGGCCAGAAGCGAGGCGTGAAGCGTCATCGGAATCGACACCGGCGGCAAAGACCCCGTGACCATATAGCGGTCGCCGGCGTCGGTGAGCGCGCCGCTCTCGACCACGGCCTTGGTCAGCTCCTCGATGAACAGCGGGATGCCATCCGTTCGATTGACGATCTCGTCGACGATCTCCTTGGGCAGGGTCTTTCCCGCGGTGACGCCCGCGATCACCTCCGCCGTCTGCCGGAGCGGCAATCGGTTGAGATTGAGCAGGCTCACATGCGCGCGGCCGAGCCAGGGCGGCGCGAATTCCGGCCGGAAGGTGACGATGACCAGGATCGGCCATCTCGGCACGCGATCGATCAGGAGATCGACGGCTTCCAGCGAGGTGGGATCGATCCAATGGACGTCCTCGATCACCACCAGCACGGGATGACGCCGCGCCAGGCCCTCGACCTGATCCATCAACACCTGAAGCAGCTTCTCCTTGTGCTTCTGCGGGGTGAGGTTCAGCGGCGGATAGCGGCCGAGGGTCGGTATCGACAGCAGCTCCGCCAGCAGCGGAACGGCTTCGCCGAAATCGCCGTCCGCCTTGGCCAGCAGCCTTTCGAGCTTGTCCAGGCGCTGCTCGTCGGTGTCGTCGCGGCGAAATCCAGCCACCCGCATGAGACGAGCGATCGTCGGAAAGAGCGCCGTGTCCTGATGGTGGGGCGAGCAGAAATAGCGCAAGCGCATGCTTGCTTCGGAAGCCAGCCGCTCCAGCACCGCCTGAGCAAGGCGCGACTTGCCGATGCCCGGCTCGCCCGAGAGCAGCACGACCGAGCCGCGGCCGCTGATCGCCGCCTGCCACCGCCGCGTCAGCAGCTCGAGTTCCTCTTCCCGCCCCACCAGGGGCGTGAGGCTCGTCTCATGCTGCGCTTCAAAGCGGCTCTCCACCGCGCTTGCGCGCAACACCTGCCACGCCTGCACCGGATCGGCGATGCCTTTGAGCGCCACGCGCCCGAGGTCGCGGTATTCGAAATGGCCGCTCGACAGGCGGCGCGTGCCATGCGAGATCACGACCTGGCCCGGCGCCGCCAACGCCTGGAGCCGGGCCGCCAAATTCGGCGTGTCGCCGACCACGCCTTGCTCGCGCGCCGCGCCCTCGCCAAAGAGATCGCCGACGACGACCACCCCGGTCGCTATGCCGATGCGAACCTGAAGCAGCGCGCCATGGGCGGTCGGAAGCTCCCGCACGGCGTCAACCAGCGCGAGCGCCACCCGCACCGATCTTTCCGCGTCATCCTCGTGCGCCTGCGGATAGCCGAAATAGGCCAGCACGCCATCGCCCATGAACTTCGCGACGAAACCGCCGGCCTTCACGGTCTCCTCGGCGCAGCAGCGGTGATAATTCCGGATGATCTCGCGCATGTCCTCGGGATCGAGGCGCGCGGAGAGCGCCGTCGAGCCGACGAGATCGCAGAACATGACCGTGAGCTGGCGGCGTTCGGCAGCGGCGGCCTGAGCGGCGGGCGGCGCCGCCGCGGCCGGTTTCCCGCCGCCGCCCGGCGCGAGCGACGCGCCGCAATTCGAGCAGAACCGTGCGTCGGCGCGGGTTGACGTACCGCAGGCGGGGCAGCGGCCTGGAAGCGCCATGCCGCACCGGTCGCAGAAGCGGCTGCTGTCGGCCATCTCGGAATGGCAGCCTGGACATTCCACCGGGATCGCCCCTTCGATCCGTTGCCATCCAGCTATAGCGCAGCCTGCCGCGAAACTGAAGGCCGCGCCGGGATCGTTTCCTCGCTCCGCAGGAGCCGACCTCCTGGATGGAGCAGGCGGTGGCAAAACCGGCGCCCGTTGCAGCCCGAGGCGCGGCCTTCGCGGCTCTGCGCGAAGCCGCGCAGCCTGATGCCCAGCCGAAGCAGCGAAATGACGCCGCGCGAGAGCAGCATCATGTCGACGGGCATGTCGCGCCGGCGGATATCAAGCAGCAGGGCGACGCGCACTTCGTCGCTCGTATTCCACACTTCATGCTCGTAGGTGTCATCCCAAAGTAACATATCGCCGCTCGCGAGCCGATACTCGGCATCGCCGATCCGCAACACCGCCGCCGGCCCGCCGTCCGGCGCCACCGGCATCACCAAGACGAGATAGAATCGCAGCACGCCGCGAAACGGCCCGCGATGCGGCGGAATATGCTTCCACGGCGCCAGGAAGGACAACGACGCGGAAAGAACGTCCGGAGAAGATGCAACCAAAGCGGCGAACGTCGGACAGGCCGCCATGTTCCGCGGCACCTCGACACCGTAAGCCTTGAGGATGAACATCCGCCAGTCGCGCGCGTCATTGGCGGAAATAGAGGCCTGCTGCGGCATAATCTCGTGGAATCGCGGGACGTCCTGGAGCCGTTCGGCGACGCGCAACGCCTCTTCCCGCAACTGCCGCCATGACGCCGCAAAGCGTTTGGCGTCGGGAAAATGCGTGCCGGGATCAAGCACCGCAGGAGCGTCGACGCGGCTGTCGAAAATATGACGCAAGACGCCGGCGGTCCGATCGTAAAGCACGCTCATGGCCGGATCATCGTTCCGTCATCGCCGCAGTCCTTCTTTCGCATCCGGAGCCATTCCGCTCCTATAGGATAGGCGCCCCCGGACGATCCCGTGCCCGTTCCCGCGCGCCCTCGGCGGCGCCGCGATCCACGCCGAACCGCGCGAAGCCGGCGGCGAGCCGTGCAAGACGCTGCCGGACCGGGACCGCGGCTTCCATGCGCGTGGCGATCCGCGTCGCCGGCGACGTCAGGAAATGACGACGGGCCTCCCATCGCCGTTCCCCATGTTCCATGCCCCGCGCCGCGAAGGAAAGCACGATTTTCTTCAGGGCGCGCCCGCGACCGCCGCCCTCAGTGGCCGGGGCAGGGCACGACTTCGACCGTCACATGGCTCAGCTCGCGCAGATCGGCGAGAAGCGCCTTGTAGCGGGACGGCGGCTCCGGCCGGTCCGAGACGATCGAGACGATGGCGGCGGCATGGCCGGGGCCGATCCGCCAGAGATGCAGGTCGGCGACCCGATCGCCGTTTTTCTCCAGCCGTTCCAGGACGGCGGCGGCGAGCGCGGCGTCGGGCCTGAGATCGAGCAGGACGGCAGCCGCGACGCGCACCAGGCCCCAGGACCAGTTGGCGATCACGCAGGCGCCGGCGATGCCCATGACCGGATCCATCCAGATCCAGCCGAGCTGCCGGCCGGCAAGCAGGCCGATGATGGCAAGGACCGAGACCGCGGCATCGGCCAGCACATGCACATAGGCCGCACGGAGGTTGTGGTCGCGATGCGCCTGGCCGCGGCCGGCCGCCGGCGCGGCGCCGGCATGGCGGCGACCGTCGTCGTGCGGATGCGCGTGCGCGCCGTGATCGTGCTCATCGCGCAGCAGCCAGGCGCTGGTCAGGTTGACGGCAAGGCCGAGCGCGGCCACCGCAAGCGCCTGATCGAAGGCGATCGGCACCGGCCGCAGCAGCCGTCCGATGCTTTCCCAGCCGATCAACGCCGCAATGAGCGCCAGGATGATCGCCGAGGCGAAGGCGGCGAGGTCGCCGAGCTTGCCGGTGCCGAAGACGAAACGCTCGTCGCGCGCATGACGCCTGGCATAGACATAGGCAAGCGCGGCGATGAGCAAGGCGGCGGCGTGCGTGCTCATATGCAGGCCGTCGGCGATCAGCGCCATCGAGCCGAAGAGCGCGCCGCCGGCGATCTCCGCCACCATCATGACGCCGCACAGGATGATGACGGTCCGCGTCTTGCGCTCGTTCCGGTCGTGGTCGGCGCCGAGAAAGAGATGCTCGTGGCGAAAGGCATCGACGGATTGGCTGTGCATGATCGTCTGCCTCCGAGGCGAATGAGGGGCGATCCCGCCAGAGGAGCAGCCCCGGGGACGGCCGCGCCGTCCCGTCAGGTCAGGTCAAATAGGAGTGCACGATCTCGACCAATTCCTCGGCCGCCTGGGCGCGCGGGTCGTCGCGCGGCAGCGAGGGATCGATCATGTGCTCCAAGATATGGTCTTCGACCACTTCGGCGATAAATCCATCCAAAGCGCCCCGGCAGGCGGTCGCCTGCTGCAGGATGGCGGCGCAGGTTGCATCCTCTTGAATCCGGCGTTCAACCGCATCGAGCTGACCGCGGATGCGCCGCAATCGAACGAGCAGCTTCCGCTTCTCCTTGTCCTGCGTGGTGTGCGTCATCGGCGGTTCCGCCCTTGATCCTATCCCCCAGGGGAGTATATAACCCCTGGCGCGCCGGCCGTCCAATCCGGCGCGCTTTGCAAGCGATCGAAGGGATCCGATGACCCCGCGAAGACGCAACATCCCGGCCGAGGACCATCGTCGCGGCGCGACCATGATCCCGGCCGGGTCCAATGCCCGGGAGTTCCGAGGGATCCCGGAGATGCGCCGGACATAGCCGCGCTCCGCTCTCGCGCCTCCGGGGTCGGCACGATCGATCCGAGCAGAAGGAGGCCCAGAGATGAACGCAGCACCCCTCGATCTTCGCCCGGCCGCTCCGCCGGGCATTGCCCGGCGCCGAGGCGCCGAGGCCGACGTCCTGCGCCTGGTGGCGCTCGCCCCCCCGGCCGAGGGTCGGCGGCGGCTTGCCTGCCACTGGCAGCGCGGAGCCGACGGCCGCCTCACCTGCTGCTGGAAGCCGGAGACCGCTGCCCCGCCCCGCCGCGCCATCGCGCGGCAAAGGTCGTCGGCACGATTGTAACCTTATCCACCGCCGGGGCGAAGGAAAGGCAGCGAGCCGCGTTCCCGGAACGAGGGGGCAGAAGGACCATGTCCGAACGCCGCGTTGCGTCCCGCACGATGTTCCGCCCCGGCCCGCCGCTGCGCGACTTCGCGCTCGAAGTCTATTTCGCGCGCTGGCAAACGGCGACGCGCCACCACCTGGCCGCGTCGGACTCCGAGACGCTGAGCCTGACGGAGCTGCTGGCGCTCGCCGGTGCGGAGGACCGGGAGGCCTTCCGGCATCTGGCGCTCGGCTACGGCGCTCCGCGCGGCGGCGAGCGGCTGCGCCGCGCGATCGCCGCCGGCTACGCGCAGGCAAGCGCCGAGCAGGTGCTGTGCTTTTCCGGCGCGCAGGAAGCGATCCACACGGCGATGCACGCGCTGCTGGATCCGGGCGATCATGCGATCATCATCCTGCCGACCTATCCGTCGACCGAGACCATTCCGGCCGGACTCTGCGCGGTGAGCGGCGTCGCGCTCGATCCCGCGCGCGGCTGGACGCTCGACATCGACGCCGTCGCCGGCGCGTTGCGGGCGAACACCCGCCTTGTCGCGATCAATTTCCCCAACAATCCCACCGGCAAGATCCTGGAGCGCGAGCGTTTCGACGCGCTGGTGGCGCTGTGCCGCCGGCGCGGCATCTGGCTGTTCAGCGACGAGGTCTACCGCCTCATCGAGCGCGCGCCGGCGCTGCGGCTTCCCGCCGCGGTCGACGCCTATGAGCGCGGCCTCTCGCTGGGCGGGCTCGCCAAATCCTTCGGCCTGCCGGGATTGCGCATCGGCTGGATCGCCTGCCGCGACGGCGCGCTCCTGCAACGAATGGAGCGGATCAAGCACTATCTCTCGATCTGCAACGCCGCGCCTTGCGAGAGGCTGGCGGCCATCGCGCTCGAGGCCGGCGACCGCATCCTCGCGCGCAACCGCCGCATCGCCGCCGAGAACGTCGCGCTGCTCGGCGATTTCCTCGACGCCCATGGCGCGCTCTTCCAGTGGCATGAGCCCGACGGCGGCGTTGTCGGCTTTCCGCGCTACAAAGGCGCGGAGGGCGTCGAGTCCTTCTGCGCCCGACTGATCGAGCGGCACGGGGTACTGCTGCTGCCGGCGAGCCTCTATCGCTCGGATCTGGCGCGCCTCCCCGCCGACCGCTTCCGCATCGGCTTTGGCCGCTCCGACTTCGCCGCCGGCCTCGAGGCCCTCGGCGCGGCCCTGTCGGAGCCGACGCCATGGCTGTAACCTCTCGGCCGCAGCGCGCGAAACAAGCAGCAAGCCGGCGCGAACCGCCGGCCCGACGCAGCGTGGAGGGGGCGATGCGCTGGAAATGGCCTCTGCCGGCTCTTGTTCTTGCCATGGCGGCTCTGCTGCCGGCGGCAGCGGCGCGCGCCGACTTCATCGTCGCCCCCGACGTCGTGGTCTATTGCGAGCCGACGCTGCGCCCCGTCCTTGCCGGCATCGCCGCCGCCTGGCGGCACGATACCGGTGTGCCCGTCCATCTCTTGACCTCGCCGACCGCCGCGATGCTCGAGCAGATCGGCCATCGCGCGCGCGCCGACCTCATCATCGGCGAAAGCGACGCCGCGGCCGCCGCGGCGGCCGAGCGCCGGCTCATCAAGCCCGAGACGCGGGCGAGCCTGTGGCGCAACCGGCTGGTGGTGGCGCAGGCCAAATCAGCGCCCGCGCCGTCGGGCGACGCCGCCGAGCGCATCGGCGACGGCCCGATCGCCATCGTCGATCCGCCGATCGGATCGGCCGGAAGCGACAGCCGCCGGGCGCTGGCGGCGTTGGGCTTGTGGCCGGCGCTGGAGAGACGCACCATCGGCACGATCGACACGGCCGATGCGTCCTTCCTGCTGGCGGAGGGACGGGTGCAGCGCGCCGTGCTCTATGCCAGCGACCTCGCCGCCGCGCCGGGCCTCGCCGCCGCCGCGAGCCTGCCGGACACCGCCTACCCGCCGATCGTTTACTGGCTGGCGCAAACCGCCAATGCGCTGAGCGCGAGAACCGCCGACTTCGCCGCGTTCCTGCGCCAGCCGCCGGCCGCGGAGCGCGCGCGGGCCGCGGGATTGGAGGTGCTGCCATGACCGCCGACATCCTCGACGGTGCGTCCGCCGGAGCGCCCGCGCCGCGCCCGGTGCTTCATCCGCTGAGCCGGCGCATCATGCATTGGCTCAACGCGCTGGCCATCCTGCTGATGATCGGCAGCGGCTGGCGCATCTACGACTACTACCCCGCCCTGCCGCTCGATTTCGGATTTCCCTATGCCTACACGCTGGGCGGCGACCTCTCGCTGTCGGAAGCGCGCAACAACGAGGACGGGCTCGCCAACGCGCTCGCCTGGCATTTCGGCGCCATGTGGCTGCTGGTGCTCAATCTCGCGGCCTATCTCGCCGTCGGAGTCCTTTCCGGCCATTTCCGCCGCGATTTCCTGCCGCTGCGCCTCGCCGCCTTCCGCGACGATCTGGTGGCGGCGCTGCGCTTCCGGCTCGTGCATCGGCTCGGCGAGTACAACGCCGTGCAGAAGCTGCTCTATTGGGGCGTCCTTGCCGCCATCCTCGTCACCATCCTCTCCGGCCTCAGCATCTGGAAGCCGGTGCAGCTTCAGGCGCTCACTTGGCTCTTCGGCGGCTACGAGTTCGCGCGCGTCGTGCATTTCTTCGGCATGGCCGCGATCGCGGGCTTCATCGTCGTCCATGTCAGCCTGGCGCTGCTGGTGCCGAGCACGCTCTTCGCCATGATCCTGGGCCGCGGCCCGCGCCGGACGCATCGGGCCGAGGAGCCGCGGCCGTGACCCGCCGCAGCCTCGAGCGCAAGCCGCTGGTCGCCGGCATCGAGCGGCGCCTCTTCCTGCGCCAGACGCTGAGCCTCGGCGCGCTGGCGATGCTCACCGGCTGCGACATCTCCGACGGGGACCAGGTGCAGAGCGTGCTGCATCGGCTCTCGCGCTGGAACGACCGCGCGCAGGCCTTCCTGTTCGACCGCCAGCGCCTGGCGCCGAGCTATGCCGAAAGCGAGGCGGTGCGCGACTTCCGCTATAACGCCTATTTCCCGATGGAGGCCGTGCCGAAGCTCGCCGCCGCCGATTACCGGCTGGAGCTCGCGGGCCTGATCGCGGACAAGCGGCCCTGGACGCTGGAGCAACTCTACGCGCTGCCGCAGGAAAGCCAGATCACGCGCCACGTCTGCGTCGAGGGCTGGAGCATGATCGGCAAGTGGCGCGGCGCGCGGCTCGGCACCTTCCTCGAGCGCGTCGGCGCCGACCTGTCGGCGAAATACCTCGGCTATTCCTGCGCCGACGGCTATTACGGCAGCATCGACATGCCGACGGCGCTGCACCCGCAGACCATCATGGCCTTCGGCTTCTTCGACGAGACGCTCCCGGCGAAATACGGCTTTCCGTTCAAGCTGCGCATTCCGACTAAGCTCGGGTTCAAGAATCCGAAATGGGTGACGACGCTCTACGTCACCAACCGGCCGACCGGCGGCTTCTGGGAGGATCGCGGCTACAACTGGTTCAGCGGGTTGTGAGCATGGCGGCCGATCCCGCATCGCCGCTCGCCTGCGCCATCGCCGTGATGGCGAAGGCGCCGCGCGCCGGCCAGGTCAAGACGCGCCTGGTGCCGCCGCTCACGCCCGAGGCGGCGCGGCAGTTGAGCGCCTGCTTCCTCAGCGACATCACCGAGAACCTCCGCCTTGCCGCGCGCGCGGCCGCGCTTTGCGGCTACGTCGCCTATGCGCCGGCCGGGCTCGAGCGGATGTTCGACGGCGTCGTGGCGCCGGGCACCCGCCTCGTGCTCGCGGACGGCAGCGGCGACATGCCGCCGCGCGTGCAAGGCTTCGGCCGCTCGCTGCTCGACGCCGCGCGCGCGCTCTTCGCCCGCGGCCACGAGTCGGTCTGCCTGCTCAACGCCGACAGCCCGACGCTGCCGACGGCGCTGCTGGCCGAGGCGGCGCGCGCGCTCGCGGCGCAAGGCGACCGCGTCGTGCTTGGCCCGGCCGATGACGGCGGCTATTACCTCCTCGGCATGAAGGCGCCCCATGCGCATCTCTTCGAGGACATCGCCTGGAGCACTGCCGCGGTCGCCGAGGAAACGCGCGCCCGCGCCCGCGCCCTGGGCCTTCCCATCCTCGAGCTTGCGCCGTGGTACGACGTCGACGATGGCGCCGCGCTCCAACGCCTCTGGCGCGAGATCGCGGCACCCCGGCAAGAGGCGCTCGCCGCCTACCCCGCTCCCGCGACCGCCGCCGCCCTGGCGCGGCTCTGCCTGGCCGATCTCCTGTCCCTCTCCGCCGCCGACTGACCCCAGCGCGAGGAGTGCCGCTCATGCCCGACAGCGACCCTGCGATCGCCAAGCGCTATTTCGAGGCGGTGGGCGAGCAGCGATCGGCGCTCGCCGAGGCGCCGCCGGTCTGCGTCTATCTCGAGGTCACCAACCGCTGCAACCTGCTGTGCGAGACCTGCCCGCGCACCTTCGAGGCGCTGGAGCCGCCGGCGGATATGAGCTGGCCGCTCTTCACCTCGATCGTCGACCAGCTCCCGGGCCTCAAGCGCGCGGTGTTGCACGGCGTCGGCGAGCCGATGCTGGTCAAGAGCCTGCCGCGCATGGTCCGCTATCTCAAGAACCGCGGCGTCTACGTGCTCTTCAACACCAACGGGACGCTGCTGGCGCCGAAGAAGAACCGCGAGCTGATCGACACCGGCCTCGACGAGCTGCGCGTTTCGCTCGATGCCGCGGATGCCGCGAGCTTCCTCAAGGTGCGCGGCAAGAACATGTTCGACCGCATCCTGCGCAATCTCGGCGCGTTCACCGCCCTCCAACGCGCGATCGGCGCCTCCAGCCCGCGCGTCTCGCTGTGGCTCACCGGCCTCAAGGAGACGATCGACCAGCTCCCCGATTTCGTGCGGCTGGCGGCGCGCATCGGCGTCGGCGAGGTGCATCTGCAACGCCTCGTCTTCGACGATCTCGGCCGCGGCCTCGCGCGCGCCCAATCCTCGCTCTTCGAGAAGACGCAGGCGGCGGAAGAGGCGGCGATCGCCGAGGCCGTGGCGGTCGGCCGCGCGCTCGGCGTCGCCATCGACGCCTCGGGCGCGACCGAGCCCGGCGTCAGCCTGAAGCGCGGGGCCGAGGCGCGGCCCTGGTCGGCCTGCCGCCGTCCCTGGGCGCTGATGTATTTCACCGCCCATGGCCGCGCGCTGCCCTGCTGCATCGCGCCGTTCTCGGCGCGCGACTACGCCACCTACACGCTCGGCGACGCCACCCAGCAGAGCCTGCGGGAGATTTGGGCGGGCGCGCCCTATCAGCGTTTCCGCGCCGCGCTGACTTCCGACGCGCCGCCGCGGCCGTGCCAGAATTGCGGGCTCCGATGGAGCCTCTGAGCGTCGCCGTCGTCATCCCGGCGCTGAACGAGGCCGAGGCGATCGGCGCGGTGATCGCCGAGATCCCGCGCGCGCTCGGCGCCGAGGTCATCGTCGTCGACGGCGGCAGCAGCGACGGCACGGCGGAGGCCGCCGCCGCCGCCGGCGCGCGCGTGATCCGGCCGGAAGGACTGGGCTACGGCCGGGCCTGCGCCGCCGGCGCCGACGCCGCGGCCGATTCCCGCGGCATCGTCGTCTTCATGGACGGCGACGGCGCCGACCGCGGCGATCTCATGCGCCTCCTGGTCGAGCCCATCGCGCGCGGCAGTTATGATTTCGTCATCGCGTCGCGCGCCCGCGGCGCGCGCGAGACGGGCGCGATGAGCTGGCATCAGCTCGCCGCGGGCTACCTCGCCGGGCTCGGCATCGGCGCGCTCTACGGCACGCGCTATACCGACATGTGCGCCTATCGCGCCATCCGCCGCGACTGTCTCCGCCGCCTCGGCATGCGCGAGACGGGCTATGGCTGGAACATCGAGATGCAGATGAAGGCGGCGCGGCAGCGCCTGCGCATTCTCGAGCTGCCGATGCCCTATCGCCGCCGCCGCGGCGGCCATTCCAAGGTGGCGGGATCGCTCGGCGGGACGCTGCGCGCCGGCAGCCGCATCATCGCCACGTTCCTGCGGGTCGCGGCGGCGGGTTAGCGCGGTGCCGTCGCTCTCCAATGCCGTGCTCTGCGCGGCGGTGGCGGGGCTGGTCTGGACGAGCCTGGGCTTCGCTCTGGCGCGGTGGATCGGGGTGGAGCGGGGGCTGGCGCTGGCGATCGCGCCGGCGCTCGGCTGGGCGGCGCTCAATGCGGCGGCGCTGCCGCTGCTGCTGACCCTGGGATTGACGCGCGCGACGGCGGCGCTCCTCTGTGTTGCGGCGCTGGCGCTGGCGGCGCTGCTGCCGGCACGGGCGCCGGCGGCAGGGCGGATGCCGGGTCCGTCCTTCTGGGCCTATGCCGCGGCGGCGCTGCTGGCGCTGGCGCCGGCGGCCGGCCTCGTGCCGAAGCTCGGCAATGACGGCGTGCGGCTGGCGGCGCCGATGTACGACCACGCCAAGATTGCGCTCATCGACGACATCGCGCGGTTGGGCCTGCCCGCCGGCAACCCCTTCATCGGCGGCGAGGGACCGCTCGGCTATTACTATCTCTGGCATTTCGGCGCCGCGATCCCGGCCAAGCTCCTCGGCGTGAGCGGCTGGGAAGCCGACATCGCGCTCACCTGGCTCACCGCCTTCGCCTCGCTGTCGCTGATGATGGGACTGGCGGCAGCGCTCGCCGGACGGCGCGGCGCGGCGCTCTGGGTGGCGCCGCTGAGCCTCGCCGCCTCGCTGCGGCCGCTCATCGGCGCGGCGCTGGGAAAAGGCGCGCTGTTTTCGCTGTTCGCCGACTACCAGCCGCCGCAGGGCTGGCTGGCGCAAGCGAGCTGGGTCCCGCAGCACCTCGCCGCCGCCGATTGCGCCGTGCTCGCGGCGCTGCTGATCGCCCGGCTCGCGACTGAGCCGAGCCGGAGCCTCGCGACGGTGCTGGCCTTCGTCGCCGCTGCCGGCTGCGAAAGCTCCGCCTGGATCGGCGGCGTCACTTTTGCCGCGGCGGCGCTGCCGCTGGGCGCAACGCTGCTGGCCGCCGCTGAGCCAAACCATCGGCGGCGCTTTCTCGCCTTTGCCGCAGCCGCCGCAGTGCTGGCGGCAGCGCTCGCATCGCCGATGCTGCGTGAGGAATACGCCATGGCGGCGGCTCGCGCGGTGGGCGTGCCGATCGCGCTTCACCCCTACGAAGTGCTGGGGCCTCTGGTGCCGGAAGGACTGCGCCGGATATTGGATCCGCCGGCCTTTTGGCTGGTGCTGCTGGTGATCGAGTTTCCGGCGATCTATCTCGCGGGCATCGGCGCCCTGACGCCGCTCCTCGCGCCGCGGACGGCGGCGCCGGAGCGGCGCCTGGCGCTGGCGCTGGCGGCGTCGGCGGGCAGCGGGCTCGCCGTCTCCTGGCTTTTCGCCAGCACGATCGCCAACAACGATCTCGGCTGGCGCGCGGCGCTGCCGGCGGTGCTGGCCTTGACGGTTTTCGCCGCGGCCGGGCTGGCGCGTTGGCTCGCGCTCACCGCGCGCGGCGCCGCAGCGGCGGCGCTCGCGCTCCTGCTGCTGGGGCTGCCGGGCGGGCTCGCGTTGCTGCGCGACAATGCCGTCGGCATCGCCGCGCCGTCGGATGCGGCGTTTGCCGGCGCCCCGGCGCTGTGGCAGGCGGTGCGTGAGGTCGCCGCGCCCGAGGAGCGCGTCGCCAACAACCCGGATTTCCTCGGCGACCTCATCCGCTGGCCGGTCAACCTTTCCTGGGCGCTCTTCGCCGACCGCCGCTCGTGCTTTGCGAGCTGGGATCTGGCGCATGCCTATGCCGCCCTGCCCGGCGCCGAGATCGACGCGCTCGACCGGCTGTTCAAGCGCGTCTTTGCCGGCACGGCCTCGACCGAGGAAGTGCGATCGCTGGCGACGGCGCGGGGCTGCCGCGTCATCGTCGTCACCCCCGCCGACGGCGCCTGGCGCAACGACCCCTTCGCGGCAAGCGGCGCCTTTCGGCTCGCGGCCGAGAAGGCGCAAGCCTGGCGGATCTATCGCGCGGCGGAGTGAGCGCGGCTCGGCGCCATCGGCACCCTTCTTCCGCCAGCCGTCGCAAACCCGAATGGATATAGGCACGCCTCAACGGAGCGAGGAAGACAATTAATCATCGGACAATGTTGCAAAGTCGCCTCACCGACCTTTTATAGGTTCCGTGCCGTGTCGTTCCATCGCCGCGGCCCGCATTGCCTCCAAATCGGCCGGTGGGTGCACAAAAAATCTCAGTGTCTGGTCGGTGGCCTCCGGCGCATCGGGAATAGTCACTTCATCCGTTGGCAATCCTTGAGGCACGATTGTCGACAAGAGGCTTGCCTGCGCTTCGGAAACGAAGCGGCAATAGCGCCCCGTGACATCCGCCACCTCGTCGAAGACGCGTTGGAGCGCGATCCGGTAATCATCATCGGAGTCGGCCGCCAAAAGGGGCTCCAGCCCGGCAAGCGTCGAGATACGCGAAAGCACGTCACCGTTATAGCTTTTGGTCGTGACGTAGAGGTGCAAATCACCATCATCCAGATGCGCCGCCAGTTTGTCGAAATCCAATTTCCGCCGTGGATAGTGAAATGCCGGATTATTTCGAATGCGCAGAAAGAGTCCGGAAGAAAGTCGCTGTTCTATCTCCGCACGCAGCGCCTTGAGAGCGTCCGGCATCGGCAAGGCGTCGAGCACGGTACGAAGATCTTTTTCACCCATCCTCGTCCATCCTTCGTACACCTTGCCGGCGAGCGTTGTCGCAAGCAGAGCGGTCAGGGCGAAGCTCGCCTCCCCGTCCGGGGTTTCGGAAACTCCCAGAACGGCCTGCACGAGCAGTTTTCGCAGCCAATTTGCGTCGTTCAAAAACATTCCGAGGAGCGCCAACGCCGACTTTTTCTCGGGTGGCATCATTTGGAAGACGGACAAGGGAACAACAAGTTTCTTAACGGCAAGCGGCGCGATTTGTCGTGCCTTGTTCCCGATCTCGGGCGCCGGTTGCCCCACCTCGGCGCCAACGACGCGCGAAGCCCGATCAAACTGCTCGATTCCAGCATCGAGAATAACCGAAGCCAGTTGAGCAGGGGTGGGACGAAAGCCGCCGCTCTCCACCTGCTTGGCGAGCTTCTCCAACTTTCTCCACCGCGACCGTCGCATCGGAATCTTCGGCTTCATGTCGGTTCCATCGAGAGCCGGCCGTCCGCCCGTCGAGCGAAGACGGCGGAAAAGCTCCTGTCGCACCGCATAGGACGACATGGGCGCCCCCCAACGCGGGACCTTTGCAATACGCTCGGCTCCGAGCCCCTTTTCGATTTCTTCACGCGTGATTCTGCGGCGCGTCCTCGGCTCGACGACTTGCAGCCGAGGTTTCGGTTTATCGGTGATGACAAGACGTCCCATAGCAACCTCTTCAGATATCGAAATCCCGAATCTTGTAAAAAGTATCGTTGAACTCGACGACCACCTCACCCTGGTTCAACGCGCGGCCCATGCCGTGCAGGAATTGACGGATATCCGAAAGCCGCGCCGCCAAGGCGTCCCCATCGACGTAGGAGTAAACCAGAGTAACGTCCTCGATGACGAGCGTCTCCGTGTCCGGATTCAGCCAGGCGCCTTGCGCCGGCGGCAGGCGCGTCGCACCACCGCCAATCTCAGACAAGAGCCTTAGAGCTTCTACAACCCAGCTTTCGAAATCGACTGACGCGCCGTCCCTGTCTCGGGAAGGAACATAGATCGTAATCCGATCCTGAGTCGCCTCCTCGGCCGCGCCGAGCGCGTCGATCAGATTAACCGCCACGCACGCTCCAGATACTCAATGTTCGCACAAGGTATATGCGACTTTCGGCCCCAAAAGTCAACTCCGCCGAAAATACCGCTGG
>DASPSJ010000003.1:0-34932 GCA_035623985.1 Allostellaceae bacterium
GCCGCGCCCGAGCCGGATCGTCAGCGCGGCATCGAGGTTGTGCATCGCCCGGCGTATTTCCGGCGCCGGGCCGCCGGCGTAGATCTGGGCGGCCTCCGCCATGCGCGCGAAGATCTGGTCGACAACAGCTTGGTTGGCGGCGAGGAACGCCGCCCCTTCCGGTGTGATAACGAACTGTTTGCGCGGACCCTCGACGCTATCCGGCCGGATGTAGCCAAGCTCTTCGAGCAAGGTCAGCGTCGGGTAGATGACGCCGGGGCTCGGGCTGTACATGCCGCCGAATTTCTCCTCGATCGCCTTGATCAGCTCGTAGCCGTGGCGCGGCTTCTCGGCGATGAGGTGGAGCAGGAGATAGCGGAGATCGCCGTGGTCGAAGACGCGGCCGCGCATGCCGTGGCGGAAGCGGCCGCGCATGCCGTGGCGGAAGCCGAATTCCTCGCCGAAGCCGCGGGCATGCCGGCGCTCGCCGCGGCCATGGCCGTGTTCGTGGGGGTGGTCGTGATCGTGTCGGAAACGCATGGGAACCTCGATAGAGTTTCGATATATCGAACATAAGATATATCGGAAGATTATCGAAGTCAAGGGCCCGGAATTGACAAATTTTGCCAATCATCCAAGGTCCGGGCCGTATCGATGGAGCCGCCGATGCCCACAATGAACGTCAGCCTCTCCGCCGAGCTTGCCGCGTTCGTCGATGCCGAGGTGGCATCCGGCCAATACGGCAGCGCCAGCGAAGTGGTTCGCGACGGATTGCGCCGGCTGCTTCACGAGAAGGCCGTGCGCGAGGGAAAAGCGGCCATCCTCCGCCGCGAGATCGGCCATGGCCTCGACCAGGCACGCGCCACACGATTGTCGCGGCGGTCGGCCGCCGACATCGCCGCCGCCGTTCGCGAGCGGTCTCAGCGAAAGGCGTGAGCGGCAGGACGTACCGTCTCACCGACCTCGCTGACGCCGACATCGACGAGAGCCTGACCTACACCCTGCGGGAATTCGGTCCGCGGCAGTTCGATGCCTATTGGGGGCCGATCGACAAGGCCGGTCAGTCGATCGGGGAAGATCCAGTGCGCGCAAGCTCGCGTCCGCGCGACGAGCTGGGGTGAGCCATTGCGGGTTGGCGGGTGGATTGCCGCACAGGAGTCATTGCGTCATCAGCTCGGCGCGGCGCTTCTCAATTGTTTTGAGCACCCGTCGTCCCACTGCTTTCTCGGCCAAGCGAAGCTCATAGGTTTTCTGAAGGTTGAGCCATAAGTCCGCCGTTGTGCCGAAAAATGCCGCCAGGCGCAGCGCCGTGTCGCCGGTGACGCCTCTTTGCGCCTTCAGAATGGCCGTGATCCTGTTCGCCGGCACGCCGATGGCCTTCGCCAATGCATTGGCGGTCAAGCCATTCGGCGTCAGAAATTCCTCTTTCAAAATCTCACCCGGCGGCACCGGACGCATACCGTTTTTTGCCATGTCGTCCTCTCAATGGTAGTCCACCACCTCCACGTCATGCGGGCCATCGTCTTTCCAGACAAAGCAGACCCGCCATTGGTCGTTGACGCGGATGCTGTATTGTCCGTCCCGATCGCCGCTCAACTTCTCGAGTCTGTTGCCCGGAAGGGCTCTCAAGTCCCCAAGGACGGCGGCGTTATCGACATACGTCAATTTCCGCTCAAGTGCCTTCCTGATGGAACGGAACTCTCTCACGTCCTTTCCCGTGAAAAACGCTTCGGTCTTGCGATCCCTGAAGCTTCTTATCATTTTCACGGACCATAGACTACGTCTTACGTAAAGCGTAAATATTTTCCAAAGCAACCTTATCGGATTCTGCGTGCGAAATCAAGGGACCGCCGATCGCCTGCGGTGAGGCTCGTCGGACAGGGTCGGTCCTCGCCGCCCCTCGGGGCGGCGAGGGAGAAGGACCGGCGCGCGCGACGCGTTCGGCGCAGCGATCCCGGCCTCTCTGCCCGACCGGGCGGGTCAGGGATCGCCGGCGGCGAAGGGCTCCGCCTTGCCCGGCGGCACGCTTTCCTCGGCGGCGGCCAGCAGCATCGCCACGGTCACATAGGTGCCGCTGACGCCGACGAGGTCGACGACCTGCTGCTCGCCCAGCAGCGTCTTCGCCCGCGCGAAGGTCGCGTCGGAAACCGCGTGCCTGGTCCACAACTCCATGCAGAAATCATAGACGACGGCCTCGTCGGGCTGCATGCCCTCGGGCCGCCGCCCGGCCTTCAGATCGGCGGCGACCTGCTCGGAGACGCCGGCTTTGAGGGCGAGCGGGTAATGGGCGTACCACTCGACCTGCGAGCGCCAGATGCGCCCCTGGATGAGGATGGCGAACTCGTTCAGCCGCGTCGGCAACGAGGTGTGCCAGCGCAGATAGTCGAGCAGGTCGTACATGCGCCGGGCAAAGACCGGGCTGCGCAGCATCGGATTGTAGGGGCCGGCGAGGCCGACGCTGGAGATTTTCATGATCTGCTCGCCCAGCGGGCGCTGCTGATCGTCGAGCTGGTCCAGCGTCAATTGCGCAAAGCGCGGCTCCTTGCCGGTCGCGGCGGAGTGCAGGCCGGTCGCCGCGGCCCAGCCAAGGCCGAGCGCGAAGACGAAGACGCCGGCGGTTTTCATGGCGCTGCCGATCATGCGGTTTCTCCCCTCATTTGTTTGGCCCCTCGGACCCGCATCTTAGCCGATCGGCCGGCAAGCGGCGCGGCCACAACTCCCAGCCTCCGGCCAATCCGTTCAACACATTGATATTTCCGATAGATCGACCCTCGAATCCCTGCGTCTTCGGCAATAGGGGGGTCCATTCATCTATGCAATTAATGCTGGTCTATTCAGTAAGGGAAATGTATATGTAATTTGCAATTTTATCGCGTAGAGGGGGAAATCAATGCCGCAAAAAGCGAAAATATTGCTCAGCTTGATCGCGCTCGCATACCTTTGGCTCGCCATGGCAGCGCCGGCTCGGGCCCAGGCGATCTGGACCTGGACCAATGAGTACGGCTCGATCCTGGTCGTCACCACTTACAACGGAAGCACCGGCCAGCTCTCCGGCACCTATACCAATGAGGCGCCGGACAGTTGCGACCGCGGCAAGCCTCAGGGAATGACCGGCTGGCTCGCCACCAGCTCCACCGGCACGGCGATCAGCTTCACGGTGAATTTTCTCGGCTGCAACTCGACCACGGTGTGGACCGGTCAATTGAACAACGCCGCGGGATTCCAGGGCTTGTGGCTGCTCTCCCTGGCGGCGCCGGTCACCTGGAACGGCGTCAGCGCCGGCGCCGACACCTTCGTCTTCAAAACCGGCGACAAGGCGAAATTGATGGCGCATTAGCCGCCGCGCCTCGCCGGCAGAAAGCCGCCGCAAGGCGGCTTTCTTTTTCCAAGGCGATCGATGGCGCGGCCCGCGCCGGGAACGTCATCACGCGCGGTTTTCCGCGTTCCTTCAAGCGATGCACAAAACGGAATGGCCGCAGCGGCAACGGGCCATGGGATTGACAGCGCTTGCCGCATCGCTTGAGGATTGCATCTCGCGTCTCCATTGCGACCGGGAGGCGATGGGACGGCGCCATGGCAAAAAAAGACGAATTCCCGAAGGTGGTCGCCGCTGGCATCATCAGCGGCGTTATCAGTGGCGTTCTTGTTCTTTTTCTTGACAAGTTCATCTCGGCGGAAAGCCTGCCGCTGCCGCTTCGGGGATTCTTCGTCGTCCTCGCGGTCATGGCGGGAGGATTCTTTTGGCATTACCATGGCATCCTCGGCGGCGCGACAGCGCGGCGCAATTCGGAGGATCGCAAGCGATACGACGCCTTCCGCCGGACGCTCACGGAAGGCGGCAAGCCGACGGAAGTCTACAACCGGTGGCTCGAGACCGCACTGTGGCAAGTCGACAAATTCTTCGGCGATTCCGGGCGCAAAGACACATCCTGGATCGCGCGCCTGTTGCATCTGGAAACCGAGGGGCCGCGCTGGACCGCCGAAGCCTTCGACAAATGCCTGCTGCTGGCCCTCCTCTATCCGATCGTCACCGTCTTTGCCGTCTGGGCCTATTCCGGCCATGTCGGGGTTGCGGAGCAGGCGCTGCTTTTGCCGCGCGATGATCCCTCCGACCCTCATCCCGAGCTGAAGCGCGCCTTTATCTTCTTGTCGGCGATCTTCTTCGCCTTCGCGTACTTCCGCGCCCTCCGCACTCAAGGGATCAAATCATTCTTCTGGACCGTTGGCGCTGTCGCTGTCGCTGGCGCTGTCGCTCTCGCTGTCGCTGGCGCTGTCGCTCTCGCTGTCGCTGTCGCTCTCGCTGTCGCTGGCGCTGTCGCTGTCGCTCTCGCTGTCGCTGGCGCTGGCGCTGTCGCTGGCGCTGGCGCTGGCGCTGTCGCTGTCGCTCTCGCTGTCGCTCTCGCTGTCGCTGGCGCTGTCGCTGTCGCGCAGGAATGGGCAAAGCGCAAAGGCCGTCTCGGCCTTTTTCTTTCCCTCTTCTTCCTGGCAGCCGGCACAGCCTGCCTCGCCGCTCCCTATTGGCTCGCGCCGCTCGACACCTGGCGCGTCGTCGGCGGCCTCATGCTGTTCCTGGGCCTGCTGACGCTGGTCAACGCGCCCGTCGACTGGCTCGCGCTCGGCTTTACCCGGGCGCTCATGCGCCGCGGCCTTTCGCTCCGCGGCTGGTGGCCTTTTGTCTTCGCGCTGGTCGACGTGCTCGTCGCCGCGGTGCTCATTTCGGTTCTGGCCTTTGCCATGGTGCTGGCGGTCCAGAGTTTCGACGATGTCGCGGTGCTCCGCGCCGGTCCCAAGGGGCGCATCCTGCCGCTTCCGAAGCTCTTCGAAGGGCTCTATGCCAAGCCCGGCGATTTCGAAAATTGGTGGCTGTGGCTGCTGCTTTTCTCCTCGATGATCCCCAGCATCCTCAACCTGGCGATCGCCTGCGCCGCCTTCCTGCGCGGGCTGCCACCGGTCAATCGCTGGATCCTGAACCGCCTGCCGGAAGGAAGGGCGATGCCCCGGCGCGAACGGCTGAAGGTGGCGGCCGCACTGACGGCGCAACCCGTCGGCGGCGCGCTGCTGACAGGCGTGGCCGCCTATGGCGTCGGGGCCTACCTGATCCCGCTGGGCCTGCCGGCCTTCGGCGCGGTCCTGCGCGATTTCGCCGATGCGCTGGCCGCTTACGACGCGCCGGCGCGCATCATGGCGTGGCTTGCGGGCGCGTCCTGAGCGCGGCGGCGGCAGGCAGGCCGCCGGGCGAGACCCGACCATCCCGGGCTTGGCGTGCCCGCGGCGCGACGTGGGCGGCCGGGACAAGCCCGGCCGCGACGAGGGGGGTGTCGAGGACCGCGCCTTGCCGGCGACGGCGTGCGCTGTTGCGGCCGTCCTGTATACTCATCCGCCGACCAGGAATTCATCGAGGGAGGAAGGACATGACGACGGTTCATCTGACGACGGAGCTGCCGGTGCCCGCCGAAACGGTGTGGGCGGCGATCGGCAATTTCAACGCGCTCGCCCAGTGGCATCCCGCGGTCGAAAAGAGCGAGGAGTCGAAGCAGGACGGCGCCATCGTGCGCACGCTGTCGGTGCGCGGCGGCGGCAGCATGGTCGAGCGCCTCGAAGCCAAGGACGACAAGACCCGCACCTACAGCTATTCGATCGTCGAGAGCCCGCTGCCGGTGAAAGGCTACATAGCCCAACTCACCGTCCGTCAAGGCAAGACCCCGTCGAGCTGCGTCGTCGAGTGGTCGAGCGAATTCGAGCCGGCCGGCGCGGCGGAGAACGACGCGGTGAAAATCGTGCGCGGCATCTACGAGGCCGGTTTCAAAAGCCTGCAAAAGATGTTCGGGAAGTAGGCGAAGAGGCGCATCGGCGCGCGCCGGCGAGGCCCTCCTCACCCCTCCTCTCCTCCCCATGGGAGGAGAGGGGAATAAGGAAAACGAGGCGTCGATGGATTTGCAATTGGCGGGGAAGACGGCGCTGGTGACGGGCGCCAGCATGGGGATCGGGCGCGGCATTGCGCTGGCGCTGGCGAAGGAAGGCGCGCGGCTCGCCGTCACGGCGCGGCGGCGGGAGAAGCTGGAGAGCCTCGCGGCGGAGATCGAAGCGGCCGGCGGCGCGCGGCCGGCGCTCATCGTCCAGGACATCATGGCGGCCGACGCGCCGGCGCGCATCGCGGAGGCCGCGACGGCGGCGCTGGGCGCGGTCGAGATCCTGGTCAATTGCGCCGGCGGCAGCCGGCCGCTGCCGCTCGACGCGCCCGAAACGGCCTGGGAGGAGGCGATCACCCTCAACTTCACCCGCCAGCGCCAGCTCGCCCATGCGCTGCTGGCGCAGATGACGGCGCGCGGCTGGGGCCGCATCATCAACGTCACCGGCAAATCCGAGCCGGAGCACGTCAACGCCGCCTTTGCCGCCAAGGCGGCGATGCATTCCTGGGCCAAGGGCCTGTCGCGCGACGTGGGACGGCACGGCATCACCGTCAACTCGATCGCGCCCGGCCGCATCATCAGCGAGCAGATCCTGCGCAACTATCCGCCCGAAGAGCGCCGGCGTTTTTCGGAAAGCGAGATCCCCGTGGGCGAATACGGAGAGCCCGCCGACCTCGCGGTGCTGGCGGCGTTCCTCGCCTCGCCGCTGGCGCGCTACATCACCGGCACGGTGATCCCCGTCGACGGCGGGCTGCGGCGCTATCAGTTCTGAGGGCGGGGCACGGAAAGGATGGTCCTGCGCGCCTGGGCCGAGATGTGGTATTCTATGGCTCGTAGCGTCGCCGCGACAGCAAGTGCCGGGCAAGCTCATGGCTTACGACTATCGCGCGGATCCGATTCTGGGGCGTGCGCTGGAGTATTGGGCGGGCAAGCGCGGCGGCCGGTCGATGCCGCAGCGGCGCGATATCGAGCCCACCGAAATCCCGCGCCTGCTGCCGAACCTGCAGCTCATCGACGTGCTCGGCGACCAGTTCCGCTATCGCCTCATCGGCACCGCGCTGGTCGAGGCCTTCGGGCGCGACTATACCGGCGCCTTCGTCCATGAGCTCTTCACCGGTCCGCGCGCCGGCTTCGTCTGCGCGCTTTACCGCTCGGTGTGCGAGGCCCGCCGGCCGGTGTTCAACCGCAACCGCTACCACACGACCAGGGACGTCGACCTCATCGCCAACCGCCTCTACCTGCCGCTCTCCGAGGACGACCGCAGCGTCGGCATGATCCTCGGAGCCTTCAGCTTCGAGTTCGGGGTCGGCGCCGATCCCGTCCTGGGCGCCTGGGGATCGGCGGCGCTCGATTCGAGCCTGTCGGAAACCGAGATCGTCAGCCTCGAGCCCCCGGCCGAGCCGCCGCGCGCCTGAGGCGCCGGCGCCCGCCTCGGAGAAAGACCGGACGCCGCGGCGGCGAGACCGGCAGCACGGTCTCGTCCTGCGCGTCGGCGGGGCGAGCGCGGCGCCGGGGAGAGCGAGGGCACCATGCGCGTCGGCATTCTCGGCTCGGGGTTGATGGGCGGCAAGCTCGGCACGCTCTTCGCGCGCGCCGGGCATGAGGTGGTGTTCAGCTATGCCCGCCATCGGGAGAAGCTGACGAGGCTCGCGAAGGACGCCGGAGGAAACGCGCGGGCCGGCACGCCGCGCGAGGCGGCGCGGGAGGCGGACGCCCTGTTGCTGGCCGTGCACTGGTCGAGGATCGAGGATGTGTTGACCGAGGCGGGCGATCTCTCGGGCAAGGCGATCGTCTCCTGCGCGCTGCCGATGGATGCCGGCGACACCCGCCTGGTGATCGGCCATGGCTCCTCGGGGGCGGAGGCGTTGGCAAGGAAGGTGCCGAAAGCGAAGGTCGTCTGCGCTTTCAACACGATCCCGAGCGAGGTGCTGTTCGGCGTCTATGCCGGCCGGCGGAAAGCCCGCCGGCCCAGCCTCGTCTATTGCGGCGACGACGCCGGGAGCAAACAGGTCGCGGCCGAGCTGATCCGCGACGTGGGTTTCGCGCCGGTGGACGCGGGACCCTTGCGGATCGCGCGCTACACCGAGCCCTTTGCGCTGCTCATGGCGCAGCTCGCCTATGAAGGACGGGAAGGCCCGGAGCTGGCGTACCGGTTCGAGCGGTTCGGGACGTAGAGGTCGCCGGGCCCGAGGGGGGCGGCGGCTTCTGAAGAGGGAGACGCCGAGGGCGGCGGCGCCTTCCGGTTCGGGGGGCTGCGGGGCTGCCGTCGGGGGAGAGGCAATCGTCAGCGAGGGCGGTGTCGTCAGCGGGGGCGGTGCACGTTTTTGCTCAGGCACCGGATTGCCAGGACGGTCGGGCGGCGCGGCGCGCCGTTCTCAAGGGCGGCCACCCGAGGCGATGGGCGGATGGGCGGCAGATAAATCTACTCTGACCCCATTTAGGGCCGTACAGCCGCGGCGCCGGGAGCGGGCTTCAGCGCGTCATATGCTCGAGGATTTCCGCAACGATGTGCAGCAAATAGCTGACCGCAATGACGAGCAATCCCCAACCGACGAAGAGGCCGTCACTGGGCTTGAACATCGCCAATCTGCCTTGGACGGCTTGAGCGGCGGCCTGCTCGATGTCCTCCATTCCGCTGGGGGGTCCGGGCTGGCGAAGCGCGTCAAGCAGCCGCTTCAGAGCGAATTCCCGCAGAAACGGCACGGCGACCAATACCGCGCCGAGGATACCCAGGAGATCAACGACAATGAAGAGGACGAGCGCGGCGCTAGCCACGGCCGAGACGGTCGACGAGCTGCGCCGCCAGTTCCTGCCGGCCCTCGAGCGCGGGCTTTTCGATGGACCGAAGAAGCACCGATCGTATCTCGTTCCGCGAGCTGTTCGGCAGCCCCAGCCATTGCAGCGCCATGTATATGCCGGCCAGCATTCCTTCGGTCAGCATCTTGGCGAATGGATTCTCACCCGCCTTGGCAAACACCTCCGGCCACTCCCGCGCCATGGCCGCCGGACCTTGGCGCAAAAGATCCGTCATCAGCCCCACCGTGATATCCCCGACCGACGACCGGGCGGCGACCATCAGCTCGGCCTCGCGGCGCTCGCTTTCGTGCTTCGTATCGATGACGAGATCATCCCCGAATTCTTGAACGATGCGGGCGAGCGTGGCAACGGTTGGCCCGTTCGCGCCGAGTCCGCGCTCGAGCTCGCTCAGATGGGCTTGCGTGCTGCCGATCCTGGCCGCCAGATCGGCTTGGCTCATGCCTCTCGAGGTTCTCAGGCGACGCACCAGCTCGCCGGCGGCCGCGGCGGTCTCGGCCAGGTCGGCGGCGCGCCTCGCCAACGGCCTGCCTTCGAGCAGTTCGTCCATGTCGAACGGGCTGCTCCCGCCGCGCTCTGCTCGATGATCGTGGGTGTCGTCCCGTCTTCTTGCCATGTCACGGCCTCCATTTGCCCAGCCGGAGCGCCGCGGTATTCTAGTCGGGCACTCTCGGCAACGCGCTCGCGGATCTGCCGACGAACAGAATCAGCAGGCGAGGACCGTCCAGAAGGACGAAGATCATCACGGCATGGCCTGCGGCCCTGTACCGCAGACGCTGTCCCAAGGCGGTTATGGCCGGCTCTTCCGTCGGCTCCGCCGCGCCCGACCTCACCGCCTTCATCCAGCCGCACAGGGAGGCGCAATCGACCCCGAGGGCGGGATCCGCGATCGACGCCATCCACTCCTCCTTGACGATTTCTCTCCACACGCCGCCGACCTGCTCGCGATAGTTCTCGATGATCCACATGTCTATACCCAAAAAGATATAGCACGGTTAAAACGAACCGGCAATCCAGCATCCAATAGTTGCATTTCTATAGCCATCGCAACCGCCCACTCTTCTTTCTACGCCCCCGGCGAACCCGTTCGGCACCCAAGTGCCGCTCGCGTCGTCATTCTGCGCCAATAAACCGGGAGCGCGGTCGGGGCGCAATACTGCGCGCCCCGGCCGCGCTCCCCACCAACCGAAATTGCACTCTGACCCCATTAGACCGGTAGACCGGAATTGCACTCTGACCCCATTTAGGAGGGGAAAGTCTTGGAGGGGTTCAATTTTTTATTTTGGCTGAGGGCTCTATTATTTGGAGCGGGAGCGCGAATACGAGGGTCTGAGCGCGTCGACTGCGATTGCGTGCGAACTTTAGTCAAATGGTAAGGAATGGCCGAAATACTCGCCCCTCGGACGAGGTGCCGGCCCGCCCGCCTTGAGCGGCGAGCCGCCCTGCAATCGAAGGGAGCGCACAGCAAGATGAGGATGGGACCTCTCGCCGGGGTTGCCCTCGGCATCGCCGTCATGGCGCTGGCCGCGACGCCGCCGGCCCGCGCCGAGGACGGGGTCAGCGCGGACAAGATCGTGTTCGGCCAGGAAGCGGCGCTCGACGGACCGGCCGCCGCCCTCGGCCAAGGCATGCGCGACGGCCTTCTCGCGGCTTTCGCCGAGGCCAACAAGAGCGGCGTCAAGGGCCGCACGCTCGAGCTGATCGCGGCCGACGACGGCTACGAGCCGGGCAAGGCGATCGCCGCGGCGAAAAAGCTGATCGGCGACGACAAGGTGTTCGCGCTTATCGGCTCGGTCGGCACGCCCACCGCGGCGGCGGTGCAGCCGATCGCCGCCGAAGCGGGCGTTCCCTTCATCGGCGCCTTCACCGGCGCCGAGTTCCTGCGCGATCCCTACAAGCCCGGCGTCGTCAACATCCGCGCCTCCTATTTCCAGGAGACGGAGACGATGGTCGAGCACCTGACCAAGGATCTCGGCGTCACGCGCCTCGCCATCTTCTACCAGGACGACGCCTTCGGCCAAGCCGGCCTCGCCGGCGTCAAGCGCGCCCTCGACAAGCGGCAGATGCAGCTCGTCGCCGAGGGCACCTATGAGCGCAACACCACCGCGGTCAAGGGCGCGCTGCTGTCGATCATGAAGGGCAAGCCCGAAGCGGTGATCATGATCGGCGCCTATCAGCCCTGCGCCGCGTTCATCAAGCTCGCGCATCAGGTGAAGCTCGACGCCACCTTCGTCAACATCTCCTTCGTCGGCAGCGACGCGCTGGCGAAAGAGCTGGGGTCGGAGGGCGCCGGCGTCGTCGTCACGCAGGTCGTGCCGCTGCCCGAGGACGCATCGCTCGATCTCGTCAAGCGCTACCAGGCCGCGCTCAAGGCGTCGAAGCCCGACGCCAAGCCCGGCTTCGTCTCGCTCGAGGGCTACATGGCGGGCCGCCTCGTGGTCGAAGCCCTGGGCAAGATCGAGGGCGACGTCACGCGCAAGGCGCTGCTCGACGCGATCGCCAAGACCGGGACCTTCGACCTCGGCGGCGTCAAGCTCGTCTACGGGCAGGACAACAACCGCGGCTCGAGCCAGGTGTTCCTCACCGTGATCCAGCCGGACGGCAGCTTCAAGGCGGTGGAAAAGCTGGCCAAGACCGGCGGCTGAGCTCGAAGGAGAGCGGCGATGACGCAAGCCAGGAGTCCCGACTGGACCGCGGCCGGGGACCGCAGAACCGGCATCGGCCTGCGCGGCAAGCTCTTCCTGTCCTTCGGCACGGTCGCCGGCCTCACCGTTCTCGCCAGCGCCATCGCCTTCGTCTCCTACAACGAGGTGGGCCGCGCGCTGAGCGGCATCGCCGGCGAGAATCTTCCAGCGATGGCCGCCTCGGTCCGGCTCGCCCGGAGCAGCGCGGAGATCGCCTCGATCGCCCCGGCGCTGCTCGCCGCCCATGACATGAAGGAGCGCGACGCCACGCTCGCGCTGCTGAAGGCGGACGAGCAATCCTTGCGCCAGGCCGTCGACGCGATCGCCGCGAGCGACGGGAACGGCGAGGCGATCGGAGCGCTGCGCGGCGCCGCGGCGCAAATGACGGCGAATCTCGACGGGCTCGCCGGCGAGGTCCAGCGCCGCATCGAACTTTACGGCAAGATCGCCGCCCTGGCCGCGCGGGTGCGCGCGACGCACAACGCCATCGCGGCCGCCCTCGCGCCGCTCGTCGACGACGCCTCCTTCGACCTGGTCACGGGGCTGCAGAACGCGGCCGACGCCAAGAACGCGGCGGCGATACAGCAGCGCCTCGGCGATCTCGCGAACAAGCAGGTCGTGGCGCTGCAGGCGATGTCGGACCTGCGCTCCGACAGCAACCTCGTCCTCGGCCTGCTCGCCGAGGGCGCCGGGCTGCCGAGCAAGGATCTGCTCCCGCCGCTGCTCGACCGTTTCAACGCCACCGCCGGCCATTTGGAAAAATCCCTGGCGGCGCTCGGCGACGACAAATCCGCCGCGGCGCTGCGCCAGCCGGTGAGCGAGCTGCTGCAAGACGGCCGCGGCGAGGCGAGCGTCTTCGCGCTGCGCAGCGCCGCGATCGACGCCGCGGCGGCGGGCGAAGCGGCGCTCGCCGCCAATCATCGCGTCGCCGGCACGCTCGAGGACGCGGTCTCCAAGCTCGTCGACCGCAGCGAGAGCGCGGCCCGTTCGGCGGCGGCGGCGACGGACGCCGCGATCGCGCGCGGCCGGGTGCTGCTCATCTCCATCGCCGCCGCGAGCCTGCTCGTCGCGCTGGTGATCGGCGCCTTCTATATCGGGCGCAGCGTCGCCCGCCGCCTCGGCGCGCTCGGCGCCAGCATGGCGGAGATCGCCGGCGGCAATTTCGAGGCGGCGATCCCCACGGGAGGCCGCGACGAGATCGCCGCGATGGCCGCGGCCCTGGTCGTCTTCCGCGACAGCGGGCGGGCCGCCAGGGAAGCGGAGGCGGAGGCCGCGGCGGAGCGCAAGCGCATGGAGGAACGGCGCCGCGCCGAGCTCTTGTCGCTCGCCGACGGGTTCGAGACCACGGTGAAAAGCGTGGTCGACACCGTGTCCGGCGCGGCGGGCGACATGCAGAAGGCCGCCGCCGGCCTCGCCGAGACCGCCGACCATTCGAACCGGCAGGCCGCCGCGGTGGCGGCCGCCTCGAGCCAGGCCTCGACCAACGTGCAGACGGTCGCGACCGCGGCCGAGGAGCTGTCGAGCTCGATCGCGGAGATCGGCCGGCAGGTCTCGGAATCGGCCGAGGTGGCGGCGCGCGCCGTGGCCGAGACGGAGCGCACGAACGCCACCGTGCAGGGCCTTGCCGAAGCCGCCCGCCGCATCGGCGACGTGGTGTCGCTCATCAACGACGTCGCCGGCCAGACCAATCTGCTGGCGCTCAACGCCACCATCGAGGCGGCGCGCGCCGGCGAGGCGGGCAAGGGCTTTGCCGTCGTCGCTTCGGAAGTGAAGGCGCTGGCGACCCAGACGGCCAAGGCCACCGACGAGATCGCCGCCCAGGTCGGCGCGATCCAAGGGACGACCCGCGACGCGGTCGGCGCCATCGCCGAGATCAGCAAGACCATCGGCCGCATCAGCGAGATCGCCATCGCCGTGGCGGCGGCGGTCGACCAGCAGAACGCAACCACGCGCGACATCGCGCGCAACGTCCAGCAGGCCGCCAAAGGCACGCAGGAAGTCTCCGCCAACATCGCCGGCGTGACCCAGGCGGTCGGCGAAACCGGCAGCGCCGCCAACCTCGTGCTGGGCTCGGCGGGCGACCTCGCCGGGCAGGCGGGGAAACTCCGCGACGAGGTCGACCGCTTTCTCGGCAGCGTGCGCGCGCGCTGAGGCGGGCGGCCCGCGCCGCCGGTCAGGCGAGCGCCCTGGCCGCCACCTGGAGATCGGCGATGAAGCGCGCGATCTCCGCCGCGCGCGCCGCGGGCTCGGCGCGCAGCAGCGCCGAAGGATGGACCGTCGCCAGCACGCGCGGCGCGAGCGCCGAGGGCACGAAGGCGCCGCGCTGGCGCGTCACGCGAAAGCCGCGGCCGAGCAGCGCCTGCGCCGCGGTGGCGCCGAGGCAGACGATCACCTTGGGCTGGGGAATTACGGGGACACAATACCTGATTCAGCGACGGCGCGGCGCGGCGCGGCAAATACCCCACCTCACCCGGCCTCTCCGCCCCAAGGGGCGGAGAGGGGAAGATTCGCGCGACTGTGAATTATGTATTATGTCCCTGAAATTCCTGAAATTGCGCGCGCCATCGCGGCTGGGGAATTACGGGGACACAATACCTGATTCAGCGACGACGCGGCGCGGCGCGACAAATACCCCACCTCACCCGGCCTCTCCGCCCCAAGGGGCGGAGAGGGGAAGATTCGCGCGACTGTGAATTATGTATTATGTCCCTGAAATTCCGCGCGCCATCGCGGCCGGCGCGCGTCAGTCGACGCCGACCGCCGCCCCCAGCGTCTCGCCGATGGCGCGGTTGAGCACGAGATCGGCGATGTCGTCGAGGCCGGTCGGATCGCGGTTGACGATCACCAAGGCGGCGCCGTTGCGCTTGGCAAGCTCGGGAAAGCCCGCGGCGGGATAGACCACCAGCGACGAGCCCGCGACGATGAAGAGATCGGCGGCCAGCGTCGCGCGTTCGGCGCGCTCCATCGCCGCCGGCGGCATGGGCTGGCCGAAGGAGATGGTGGCGGTCTTCACCAGCCCGCCGCAGAGCTCGCACAGCGGCGGCTCCTCGTCGCGCTCGAAGGCGACGCGCAAGGCGTCGATCTCGTAGCGCCGACGGCAATCGAGGCAATGGGCGTAGGTGGTGTTGCCGTGCAGCTCGATGACGCGGTCTTCCGGCACGCCCGAGGCCTGGTGCAGCCCGTCGATGTTCTGGGTGATGACCGACGCCGCCGTGCCGCGCCGCACCAGCGCCGCGACGGCGCGGTGGCCGCGATTGGGCCGGGCGGCGCGGATCGTCGGATCGGTGGCGAATTTGCGCCGCCACGCCTCGCGTCGCGCCGCGCGCGAATGGAGGAAATCGTCGAAATCGATCGGCTGATAGCGCGTCCAGATGCCGCCGGGGCTGCGGAAATCGGGAATTCCGGATTCGGTGCTGATGCCGGCGCCGGTGAAGACCACGGCGCGGCGCGCCTCCTGCAAGAGGCGCTCCAGCGCGGCAATGGCGAGATCGGCGGCCATGGCCGGAGTGTGGCAAAGCCGGGCGCGCCCGCCAAGAGCGGAAGGAGTAGACTGGGGGCGAAACGCGGCACAGGGAGGATCGGGCGATGGATTTCAACGGCAAGGTCGCAGTCATCACCGGCGCGGGGAACGGCATCGGCCGGGCGACCGCGCTCGCCTTCGGCAAGGCGGGGGCCAAGCTGGTGCTGGTCGACCGCGACGCCGCGGCGGGCGAGGCCGCCCTCGGCATCATCCGCCAGCAAGGCGGCGAGGCGCGCTTCGTCGCGGCCGACGTCACCCGCTCCGCCGAGGTCCGGGCCTATGTGAAGGCGGCGCTCGACGCCCATGGCCGGATCGACTGCTTCTTCAACAACGCCGGCATCGAGGGCAGGCTCGCGCCGATCGCCGATTACGACGAGGCGCTGTTCGACGCGATCATCGGCGTCAACCTCAAAGGCGTGTTCCTGGGCTTGCGCCACGTGCTGCCGGTGATGCTGCGCCAGAAGAGCGGCGCGGTGGTGAACACCGCCTCGGTGGCGGGGCTGGTGGCGACGCCAGGCATGTCGGCCTACGCCGCCTCCAAGCATGGGGTGATCGGCCTCACCAAGGCCGCGGCGGGCGAAGTGGCGCGCGACGGCGTGCGCGTCAACGCCGTCTGCCCCGGCCCGGTCGAGACCCGCATGATGCGGTCGCTGGAAAGCCAGCTCGATCCCGCCCATCCCGAGGCGATCGGCCAGCGCTACCGCGCCGGCATCCCGTCCGGCCGCTACACCACGCCGGAGGAAATCGCCAATGTCGTGCTGTTCCTGTGCTCGGAGCTTGCCGCCAACGTCACCGGCGCGCAATGGGTGGTGGATGGCGGCCGCACCGCGGTCGGCGGCGCGGTGACGCAGATGCTGGGCCGATAGCGGCGCCCGGCCGCCGCGCCTCGCCGGCGCGGCGGTTGCGTGCCATGTCCCTCGCCGCCGCATGAGCGAGACCGATTACATTCCCGGACCCGACGGCGCGCCCTGGGAGCGCGCCGGCCCCGGCGCGTCGGGGCTCGAAGCCGAGGCGCTCCGGGAGGCCGTGTCCTTCGCGCGTGCGCGCGAGACGCCGTGGGAGCGCGACCTCCACGCGGTGATCGCCAAGGGCCATTTCGAGGAAGGGCCGTGGAGCGAGATCATCGGCCCGACGCGGCCGCGCGGCGGTCCCAACGGCCTCGTGCTGCACCACGGCCGGATCGCCGCGCGCTGGGGCGACACGCGGCGGGTCGACATGACCTTCAGCGTCGCCAAGAGCTATCTCTCGATCCTGGCCGGGCTTGCCGTCGAGGACGGCCTCATCGCCGATCTCGACGAGCCGGTCGGCCGAAGCGTGCGCGACGGCGGCTTCGAGAGCGCGCAGAACCGCGCCATCACCTGGCGCCATCTCCTGCAACAGACCTCGGAATGGGAAGGCACGCTCTGGGAGAAGCCGGACCTCGTCGACCGCAACCGCGATCTCGCGCTCGAAGGCCGCGCCAAGGCCAAAAGGCCGCCGCGCACGCTGCGGGCGCCCGGGAGCTACTGGGAATACAACGACGTGCGCGTCAACCGCCTGAGCCTGGCGCTGCTGCGACGGTTCGGCCGCGCGCTCCCGGAGGTGTTCAAGGCGCGGATCATGGACCCGATCGGCGCGTCGGCGAGCTGGGAGTGGCACGGCTATCGCAATTCCTTTGTCGAGATCGGCGGCCGCAAGGTGCCATCGGTCTCCGGCGGCGGCCATTGGGGCGGCGGCGTCTTCATCCATGCCGAGGACCAGGCGCGGATCGGCCTGCTGATGGCGCGGCGCGGCCGGTGGGGCGAGACGCGGCTGCTTTCCGAAGATTGGATCCGGCGCGCGACGGAGCCTTGCGCGATCAAGGCCGATTACGGCCTGCTCTGGTGGCTCAACACCGGCGGCGCCTCCTTCCCCAGCGCCTCGCCGGAGAGCTTCTTCGCCATCGGCGCCGGCGGCAACCTCACCTGGATCGATCCCGCCAACGACATCGTCGCGGTGCTGCGCTGGATCGACCCGGCGGCGGTGGACGGCTTCATCGCGCGGGCGATGGCGGCGGTGTGCTAGTGTCTGGAATCAAAAATGTCTGAGACAGCGCGCGAGATCGTCGCCCCCCACCTCACCCCAGCCCTCTCCGCCCCCCGGGTGTAAAGGCCGGAGACATGGTTGACAGGTGTTCGGAGACATACTGGACGGGTGCAGCTCGTCCCGGTAGTCCACAGGAGGGACCCGCGTAGCGGGAGGGTGAGGTGGGGCGAGTCACGGATTTGCGATAGCTGGTACTAGACAGATCCATCGAGAGTGTCATGGCCGTGCTTGTCTCGGCCCTTCAGGTGTTTCAGCACTTCGTCGAAAGACGTGGATGGAGGATGGCCGAGTCTCGGCCTTCGGCCGGCCTGGCCATGATGCGAAAAGAAGGACGTATTCGAGTCACTGCGCACACCCAATCCGACACGCTCGACGCGGAAACGATAAACCGGTATTGAGCGGGACGATGAGACCGAAGAACGACACAATCGCGCCCATTCGGGACGATGCGTCGCACCAAGCCGCGCTCGCCGAGATCGAGCGCCTTTGGGGCTCGGCGGAGCACACGCCCCAAGGCGACCGGCTCGAGGTGTTGATGACCCTTGTCGATGCCTATGAGCGGCTGCGCTGGCCGGACGAAGACGTCGATCCCGTGGATGCGATCAAGGCGCGCATGGAGAATTCCGGCAGGACCAGGAAGGATTTCGAAGAGATCGCCGGCTCATCGGGACGCGCCTCCGAAATACTGAACCGGCGCCGGCGCTTGACCCTGGCGATGGTTTGGAAGCTCGTGCGGCAATGGGACATGCCGGCCGATCTGCTGGTGCAGCCCTATGCGCTGTCGCGCCCGAAGCGGCACCGCCGACATCGGCGCCCGCGCAAGGACGCTTCGAGGGCGAGGGCGAAAGGGACGGCGGCGCGCTCGCGCCGCTGATGGCCGATTTCGACGGCGCCAGCGTCAGATCCGCGCGAGCAGCCGCGTCAACTTGTCACCCGCCACGGCGAGGTCGCCGCTGTTGTCGAGGCGATGGATCGCCGGGTCCGCGGGGAGATCGACCTCGCGGGCGAGCCGCTTGGCGATCGCCGCCCTGTCCTCGCGGCCGCGCGCGGCAAGGCGCCGCGCCAGGATCTCCGGCGCCGCGGTGATCAGCACGCCGACGGCGCCCGGATAACGATGCCGCGCATCGCCCCAGGCGGCGCGCGCGAGGTTGGCGACGACGGTGAAGCCGCCGCCGAGCCAGAGATCGATCTCGCTGCCGATGCCGTAGAAGAAGCCATGGCTTTCCCAGGCGAGCGCGAAGAGGCCGGCCGCCCGGCGCGCGGCGAACTCCGCCGGGCTCAGCGCCACGTGATTCTCGCCGCCCGCCTCGGCCGGCCGCGTGATGTAGCGATGAGCGAACAGGACGCGCGCGGGATCGCTGCGGGCGCGGGCATAGGCGATGAGCGTGTCCTTGCCCGCCCCGGACGGCCCCATGACGCAGATGATACGGCCGGCCATTCGCGCCCCCGCGCGGCAAGGACACCCTCCGGAGAGATGCAAGCAAAAATCTCCTCGGCCGTCGAGCATAGCCGGGGACGCAAGAGGCGCCCAGCGCGCCCGGGGAGCGACGCCGGAAACGTCGCCGGTCTCGCCGGCCCGACGCGCTCCCGCGCCGCCTGAAGAAGCGCCCGCCCATGCCGTGAATGAGGGATAAGCGGCGGGCGACATGGACAGAGCGGGACCGGACGGCCCATAATCGCGCGTCCCGGCGCGGAACCCAGGGAGGCAGGCGGAGGATGGAGTGGACCGAGCGGCGCAAGCGGTTTCGCGGCCTTCTTGCCGGCGAGCGCTGCATCCATCCCGGCTCGGTCTTCGACCCCCTCTCCGCCCGCATCGCCGAGGCGCTGGGCTTCGAGGCCGGCATGTTCGCGGGCTCGATCGCGTCCTTCGCCGTGCTGGGCAACCCTGACCTCATCCTGCTGACGCTCACCGAATTCGCCGCGCAGGCCTATCGCATCTGCCGCGCCGGCACTCTCCCGCTGCTGGTCGATGCCGATCACGGCTACGGCAACGCGCTCAACGTCATGCGCACGGTGGAAGAGCTGGAGACGGCGGGCGTCGCCGCGCTGTCGATCGAGGACACGGCGCTGCCGGCGAGTTTCGGCGGCGCGGGCGAGATGCGGCTCATCCCGATCGAAGAAGGCGTCGGCAAGATGCGCGCCGCGCTCGCCGCGCGCCAGGACCCCAGCCTCGTCATCCTGGGCCGCACCCAGGCGATCTCGGTCACCGGCCTCGAGAACACGATCGCGCGCGCCAGGGCCTATGAAGCGGCCGGGGTCGACGGCCTCTTCTTCGTCGGACTCAAGCAGCGCGCCGAGCTCGACGCCATCGCCGCGGCGGTGAGGCTGCCGATCGTCATCGGCGGCGGCGGCGCCGAGCTCGAGGATCCCGCCTATCTCGGCGCGCGCGGCGTCCGCGTCGCGCTGCAAGGCCACCAGCCTTTCCTGGCGGCGGTGAAGGCGGTTCACGATACGCTGAAGGCGCTGCGCGAGGGCGCGAAGCCGGCGACGCTGCCGGGCATCGCCCCGGCCGAGCTGATGAAGGCCGTCACGCGCGAGGCGCAGTACAAGCGCTGGACGGGCGCGTTCCTGTCGCCGGAGCGGGCAAAGGACGGAGAGCGGCGATGAGGCGGAGAATAGCGATCGTCGGCGCGGGCGCGGTCGGCGGCTATGCCGGATCCCACATGGCGCAGGCCGGCGAGGACGTCACTTTCATCGACCCCTGGCCCGAGCACGTCGAAGAGATGCGCCGCCACGGGTTGCGCATCACCCACGCCAAGGACGTGCCCGAATTCACCGTCCCGGTGCGGGCGCTCCACGTCACCGACGTGCAGCATCTCTCCAAGGAAGCGCCGATCGACATCGCCTTCCTCTGCATGAAATCCTACGACACGGGCTGGGCGAGCATGCTGATCCGCCCCTATCTCGCGCCCTCGGGCTACGTCGTCTCGCTGCAGAATTGCATGAACGAGGAGACGGTGGCCGGCGTCGTCGGCTGGGGCCGCACCTTGGGCTGCATCGCGAGCCGCATCACCGTGGAGCTGCGCGCGCCCGGCCACGTCCATCGCGGCGCCGGCAAAGGCGGCACGCGGCACACCGTCTTCCGCGCCGGCGAGGTCCATGGCCGCATCACGCCGCGCGCCGAGGAGGTCCGCCGCCTCGTCGCTTTCGCCGACAGCGCCAAGGTGACGGAGAACCTCTGGGGCGAGCGCTGGTCGAAGCTGGTCGCCAACGCCATGGGCAACGGCGTTTCCGCCTGCACCGGCCTCACCAGCAACGCCTGCGTCGAGAACGACGCGGTGCGGCGCTTCATGCTGCGGCTGGGCAGCGAGGCGGTCCGCGTCGGCGAGGCGCTGGGCTACCGGCTGGAGGAGGTGCTGCACCTTTTGCCGGAGACGATCGCGCGCGCCGGCGAAGGCGAGGAAGCCGCCTGGCGCGAGGCGTCCGAGCGCATGCTCGCCGGGACCCGCCATCTCTCGGTCGAGCAGCGCCCGTCGATGGGCCAGGACATGGTCAAAGGCCGCCGCACCGAGATCGACTTCCTCAACGGCTTCGTCGTCGCCCGCGGCGCGGAGGCCGGCATCGCCGCCCGCGCCAACCGGGCGCTCACCGACATCGTGCACCGGGTCGAGCGCGGCGAGATCGCGCCCGATCCGCGCCACGTCGCCGATTTGCGTCTCAACTGATATCCGAAGAAGCGCCGCCGCCGCGGCGCGAGGAGGAAACCATGCAGTATCGGAGGATCTCGGCGGACTGCCATCTCGACCTGCCCTGGATGCCGCCCGATCTCTTCGTCTCCGAGGCGCCGCAGGCGCTCAAGGAGCGCATGCCCTATGTCGTCGACGGGCCGGACGGGCCGCGCTGGACGGCGCGCAACGGCGCCAATTTCGGCCTGGTCAACGGGGTCGGCCCCTCCGGCCAGAAATTCGTTCCCGGCAGCCACGCGCGCGTCGACGTCATGGCCGGAACCGGGCTTTACGAAGACGGCCGGAAAGGCATCCGCCGCGTCTCCGACCCGCATCTGCGCATCAAGGACATGGACCGCGACGGCGTCGACGCCGAAGTGATCTACGGCATCCTCGGCGCCGCCGGCCGCCTCGGCGACCGCGAGGCGGCCAACGAGATGCTGCGCATCTACAATGATTGGCTCCGGGACTTCTGCCGGCACTATCCCGAGCGCCAGATCGGCCTCGCCTGCCTGCCCTATGGCGACATCGACGCCGCGGTCAAGGAAGTGCACCGCGTCGCCAAGCTGGGCCTGCGCGGGCTCGAGCTTTCCTGCTCGTGGGACATGGAGCCGATGTGGCATCCGATGTGGGAGCCGCTCTGGCAGGCGGTCAACGAGGTGCGGCTGCCGCTCCATTTCCACACCTTCCCGGCGATGCCGCCCAGGGTGTTCGAGGAGCAGACCGGCAAGACGCGGCGCGCCGCCTTCTTCACCGTCGTCTCCGGCTTCCAGATGAACCTCGTCAACATCCTCGCGGCCTTGATGGGCGCCGCCGTGCTCGAACGCTATCCGCATCTGCGCATCGGCTTCGGCGAGAGCGGTATCGGCTGGATCCCCTATGCGCTCGACCGCATGGATTTCGAATGGGAGGACCGTTTCCAGGATCTCGGCCTCAAGATGAAGCCCAGCGACTATTGGCGCCGGCAATGCAAGGCCACCTTCCAGTTCGACCGCATCGGCACCAAGCTGATCGACGACATGGGCGTGGAATCGCTGATGTGGGGCTGCGACTATCCCCATGGCGACGGCGTCTGGCCGGAATCGACGCGCTATATCGCGGAGCAGCTCGGCCACCTGCCGGCCGAGGTCACGCGCAAGATCACCTGCGAGAACGCCGGCAAGTTCTACGGGCTGATCAACTGAGGAGCGCGGCCGGCCGCGGTCATTGGCGCGCGGCCGCGTAGGGGTAGACGAGCGCGCCGGCCTGATAGTCCGGCGGCCAGACCACGACCTCCTTGTTGCCGGCGCGGAACTGCTCGACCGAATTGTCGGCAAGGCCCTGGAACTGCACCCAGAGCACGCGCTCGCTGTCCCACTCGCCGTCCGGCCCGAACTTGACGCTGCCGGCAACGGTGGCGAAGCGGTGGCCGTGCAGGTAGGCGGCGATCTTGCCGGCATCGAGGCTGCCGCTGCCCGCCACCGCCTCGCCCAGCACCTGGGCCGCGGCATAGGAGAACACCGGGAAGGTATAGCCCAGGGGATCGGTGGCAAGGCCGGGCGCGCGCGCCTGGTATCGCCGCAGCACCGCCTCGACGCCGGGAAAATCGAGCTTGGGCAAGGGCAACCACAGCTCGTCGGTGACGATGCCGTTGAGCAGCGGCCCCAACTGCATCTTGATCGTGGCCGAGGCGAGCCCGACCATCGGCCCGCCGAACATCTTGGGCGCAAGCCCGACCTCCCTGGCGGCGCGGACCATGCCGACGGTGTCGGGCGGGTAGGCCGCGACAAAGACGACGTCGGGATTGGCCGCCTGGATCGCGCGCGCGATCGGCGCGAAATCCACCGTGCCCGGCGGATAGGCGCGGTCATAGACGACGGCGAAGCCGCTCCTCTTGGCGTTCTCGCGCGCGCCGTCGGCGGCGTTCTTGGCGAATTCCGCGTCGGCGGCGGCGATGGCGACGGTCGCGGGCTTCGGGCTCTGCGCCGCGGCGAGCGCGAAGAAACCGCGGGAAAAGGCGATCTTCGGCTCGGGCCCCGCCGAGATCATCGAGAAATAGCGCGGATAATGGAAGCTGTCGTTCACCGCCAGCGCGGTCACGGACACGTCGACCATGTCGTGCTGCATGATCACGGTAAGCGCCGGCGCCACCATGTTGGTGGCGTAGGGGCCGATGACGAGATCGACCATGTCGATGTCGATCAGCTTGGCATAGATCGCCGGCACGTTGGCGGGATTGCTCTGATCGTCGTAATAGACGAACTCCACCGGCCGGCCGAGCAGCCCGCCCCTGGCGTTGACGTCCTCGCGCCAGATCTCGAAGCCGGCGAGCACCTGCTTGCCGTTGCCGGCGAGCCCGCCGGTGAGCGCCATGCTGAAGCCGATGCGGATCGGTTCCGCCGCCGGCGCCGCCCCCGCAGCGGCGAGCCACAGCATCGCCAGCGCGATGCCAACCATCCCCTTCATCCCGCCCTCTCCCGGTAGCGTTCCTCTTCCGCCTGACCGCGGCGCGTTGGCGGAAGGGTCGCGCGGTTCGCGGCGTTAGGCAAGCGCGCCGCGCTCCCTTTCCATCGCGCCGCCGGCCTCCGCCCCCAAAGGGGGCAAGGGTCATTGCGGTTGCAAGCAGCTCACGGCTTGCCCAGCAGCGCCTGGCGGAAGCGCAGGCGCTCCAGCGCGGGATCGAGGCTGCGCTTGTGGCTCGGCGGGTCGGTCGGCTTCACCCGCAGCAGCACGAAAGCGGTGCCGTTGCCGTCGCGGATGAGCCGCGCGCCGTCGGCGATCTCGTCCGCGCGCGCGACGGTGCGCGTGCGCTTGATGCCGGCGCCTTGCGCCATCTTCTCGAGGTCGACGCCGAGGCTGGTGTGGCTCTTCTGATAGCCGGTCTCGCCGTAATGGCCGTTGTCGACGCAGATCAGCGCGAGATTGTGCGGGTCGAGCACGGCGATGGTGGCGAGCGCGCCGACATTCATCAGCAGCTCGCCGTCGCCGGTGATCACCAGCACGCGCCGGTCGGGCCGGGCGAGCGCGAGCCCCAGCCCCATCGCCGCCGCCCCGCCCATGGCGCCGGCAAGCGTGTAGGCATGGGCGCCGTCGCGCGTCAGGTGAGCGATCTCGCGCGCCGTGCCGGCGAGCCCGGCGATGATCAGGAAATCCTCGTGCCGCCCGATCAGCGCCGGCACCGCCTCGCGGCGGTCGAGCACGAAATCGGGCGCCGCCGCCCGCGCCATGCCGTGTGCCTGTTGCGCCGCCACGCCCCTCCTCCGTCAAAACGGCTTCGCGCCGATCAGCTTCTGGGTCAGCAGCACGGCCACCGCGTTTCCCGCCTGGAACGCCATGGTGAGCGCCGCGCTCGCGGCCGGCGCCACCTCCTCCGGCCGCTCGACGCGCAGGCAGATGACGCCCATCGCCTCCAGCACCGTCTCGACCGCCTGTCCCATCGGGTATTGCCAGGGATTGCCCTCGCCGTAATCGCCGCGCATGCTGACCAGCGTCAGGAAGGGAAACCGCCCGCCCTTGATCAGCGACAGCATGTTGATGCAATTGCCGACGCCGCTCGACTGCATCAGCAGGACGCTGCGCGCGCCGCCGAGATCGGCGCCGGCCGCCAGCGCCACGCCCTCCTCCTCGGTGGTGAGCGCGATCGATTGCGCCGCGGGATCGGCCAGCGAGCGATCGATCAGCACGCGATGGCCGGCATCCGGCACATAGGCGAATTGCGTCACGCCCTGGCGGCGCAGCAGGTCGTAAAGCTCGTTCTGCCAAGCCGGCGCCGTATCGTCCATGGCTCTGCTGCGCCCCTTCCCCGGGCCGCCGGCGCGATCCGCGCTGTTTATGGCGGCCGGCCCTGGTAGTATACATCGAGCCGCCGTCGCCGCGCCTCATCGCCGAGGCCCGGCGACCCCCAAGACGCGCCAAAGGAGCGCCGACAATGACATCGTTGCTGCGCCTGCTGGCCATCGGCGCCCTTCTCCTGCCCGCCCTCGCGGCGGAGGCTCGCGAGGTCAAGGAGTTCGACCTGGAAGCCGCGGCGCAAAAGCACTGCCCGAAGGACGCCGTCGTCTGGTCCAACGTCAAGGGCGGCGGCATCTTCCACGTCAAGGGCTCGAAGCTCTACGGCAAGACCACCGATGGCGGCTATCTCTGCCGCAAAGAGGCCGAGAACGCCGGCTGGAAAGAATACGAGAACGACCAGCCGCCGCAGCGCTAGGCGCCGGCGGCGACTTATACCGAGTCGAAGGCGAGCCGCTTCACCTTGTCCATGTTCACGCCCTCGATGCGCAGGAGGCGCGTCGGGCCGGCGCGGCGCGGCGCGTGCAGGTCGCCTTCGTTATAGAGATGCGCCATGCCCGGCACGAGCCGATAGGTCTTGACGCGCCGCGCCTTGCCGGGCCTGCCCTCTTGCGCCGGCTCGACCAGGGCGAAATCGCTCATCTCGGTCTCGCCGCGCGCCTGGCCATAGATCGCCCAGGACGGCCCGTGATCATGCGGCCGGCTGTCGCGCGCGCCGGCATAGACATGGGCGAGGATGCAGAAGCCGAGCTCGGGATCCTCGTAGAGCACCTTGCGCTCGCCCGTCGCCTCGGTGAGGTGGCGAGCGATGAACGCTTCGTCCTGGAGCACCTCCCGCACCAGCCGGCACAGCTTCTCCCGCCCGCCGGGACCGGGATCGGCGGTGAGCAGCCGGCGGCACTCCGCGGCGAACCCTTCGATCGTATAGCCCATGGCGCCTCCCCCTGTTCTCGCCGACGATATCGCCGCGATGCCGGCAAGGCAACGCGCCGGCCTTTACGCCTCTTGACGAGGCGGCCGGGATCGATGATCCGCACGCGCAGAATCCCCACCTCTCCGTCCCTGGGGTGTGGCGGAGAGGTGGGGGATGTCGCGATGCCCACCGGCATTCGCCAACGCCGTCCGACCGACCCACCTCATCCTAAATCCTTCTCCGCCCTGAAGGGCGGAGAAGGACTTTCGGCATCACCATCGGCACCTGCGCGTGCGACCGCCGCGCGTCAGGCGAGCGCGGCGTAGACGGCGCTTTCGAACTTGCCGTAGAGGTCGAGTACCTTGGCATCGGCAAAGGGCACGAGTTGCGTCATGATGACGCCGGCGATGCGCTTTGCCGGATCGATCCAGAAATAGGTATTGCCGAGGCCGGCCCAGGTGAGGCTGCCGGCGCTGCGCCCGCCGGGCACCCGCTCGGTGTTGATCATGAAGCCCAGCCCCCATTTCTTGACCATGCCAGGGAAGAACTCGGCGTCGTTCGAATAGGGCGGTATCGCGGTCTTGAGCAGGCGGACGTTGATCGCGCCCATCTGGTTCTCCGACATCGCCCGCACCGTCTCGGGCTTCAGCACCTGCCGGCCGTTGGCGCCGCCGCCGTTGAGGATCATGCGCTCGAAGGCAAGGTAGTCGCCGGCGGTGCCATAGAGCCCGCCACCGCCCATCTGGAACTCCGGCTCCTGCGGGATCTCGAAGGGCATCGGCTCGAGGCTGCCGTCGGCCTGGCGGGCGTGCATGCCGACCAGCCGCGCGCGGTGGCGGTCGGCGAGCTTGAAGGCGGTATCCTTCATGCCCAGCGGCTCGAACAGATTCGCCTCGAAATAGGCGCCGAGCGTCTGGCCGCTCGCCGCCTCCACCGCCTTGCCGATCCAGTCGATGTTGATGCCGTACTCCCACTGGTCGCCGGGATCGAAGGTGAGCGGCATGGTGAGCGCCACGTTCTGGCAGGAGATGATGCCGGGAATGCCGGTCTTCTCCTCATAGCGCAGCAAATTCTGGTTCCAGATGTCGTAGCCGAAGCCGGCGGTGTGCGTCATGAGATGGCGCAGAGTGATGGGCCGCCTGGCCGGCCGCAGCCGGGGCTCGCCGGCGGCGTCGAAGCCTTCCAGCACCTGCGGCGAGGCCAGCGCCGGCAGCACCTCGGCGATCGGCCGGTCGAGCGCGAGCTTGTCGCGCTCGACGAGCTGCATCGCCGCGGTCGAGGTGATCGCCTTGGTCATCGAGGCGATCCAGAATACGGAATCCGCGGTCATCGCCGGCCCCTCCGGCAGCGCCCTCTTGCCGAAGGCGCCCTCATAAGCGGTACCGTCCGCCGTCGCCGCCAGGGCGACGACCCCCGGCACGTCGCCGCTCTCGGTTGCGCTGCGCAATACCGCGTCGATCTTCGGCAATGCCGTCATGGCGAACCTCCCGTGTTCGGTTTTGTGCCCATGATCTTCCGCCCCTCGCGCGCGGAACGCAACGACGCCGATGTCTCCTTGCGAACCGATGACGGCAGACCGGAGCATGGTTGAGGCGGCCCGGCGCTTCGGGCAGACTGCGCGCCCGTGGAGACCTCGCTCTATCTTCCGGTCAAGCGCTTCCTCGAGAAGCTCGGCTTCGCCGTCAAGGGCGAGATCTGCGGCTGCGACGTGGTGGCGGTGCGCGACGGCGCGCCGCCGCTGCTGGTGATCACCGAGCTGAAGCTCGCCTTCAACTTGGAGCTGGTGCTGCAAGGCGTCGACCGCGCCGCCGCTTGCGATGAGATCTGGCTTGCGGTGCGCAGCTCGACGCGCGGGCGCGAGAACGACCCACGAGCGCGCAAGCTCTGCCGCCTCTTGGGCTTCGGCCTCCTCGGCGTCACCCGCCGCGGCCGGGTCGACGTCCTGGTCGAGCCGAGGCCGTGGCGGCCGCGGCGCGACCCCAAGCGCCGCTCCGCGCTCGCCGACGAGCATCGCCGCCGCCAAGGCGATCCCGTCAAGGGCGGCGGGCGCGGCCAGCCGATCATGACCGCCTATCGCCAGCAGGCGCTCGCCTGCGCGCAAGCGCTCACGGAAGGCCCGCGCCGCGTGCGGGAAGTAAAGGAATCCGTCCCCGACGCGCCCAAAATCCTGCTGCACAACGTCTATGGCTGGTTCACCCGCGTCGAGCGCGGCGTCTACGCGCTGGCGGAGCCGGGGAAGGCGGCGCTGCTGCGCTGGCCGCAGGTGGGGTAAGGGGGTGACGAGTCTCGGCAGCTTCGCGGTACTTCTCGGAAATAAGTCAGGCAGCCAAAGTCTGTATTGTGCCAATCTATGACATATGTAACGATGATATGGTGCTCGGCAATAAGCCGACTGTAGGGCTCGGTTAGTAACGGCACCTGTTTATGAGTACACATAGCCGCTAACGCCCTCTCCAGATCTCATCCGCCTGCGCATCTGCCTGGGGCGGATCGCTGACGACATTCATCGCAAGTAGAGCCAGAGCGATCGTTGCCCGGGCGATCGCCGCACCCGCGCCCTCCGGCTGCCGCCCGCACCATGTCTCGACGAGATCGCCAGGCCTCGCAACGGCAATCTCCGGCCGCGGCGGCAGCAGCAGCGTGCTCTCCCCCGCTTCGCGGGCGTAGAGATGGGCGGTCACCGGCTTTGCCGGGTTTCGCTCGGCCTCGCCGCCGCCGCCTTTGACGACAAGGAGACGCGGCCGGCCGAGCCGCGCGGCGGCGGCAAGATGCAGCGCGATGTAAGGCGGATGAAAGACGCCGTCGATGCCGGCGGCGGCGTCGAAGGGATCGAGCAACCGCGCCACCGTGTTGATGGGCGAGCGCAATCCGAGCAGCCGGCGCAGCCCGAGCAGGCGGTCGAGCCGCGGATGAAACGCCGCGAGCGGCAGATAGGCAAAGCCGGTGCGCGACAAATGCTGCGCCGCCTCGTCACGGTCGCGCGCGATGGGCATGCCGAGCGCGGCGAGCGCCTCCGCCACCGGCGTCCCCGCGGAGAACTCGTTGGAGCCGTGCATCAGGATGCGATGGCCGGCGCGCGCCAGCGCCAACGCGGCGAGCAGGAACCAGGGAGCGCCGCGGGTCTTGCCGGCGCCGTAGGAGGGCCAGTCGAGATCGACGGCAACGCGATCGACGGCGGCCGGCGGCATCGCGGCGCGCGCCGCCTCGATGAGGCCGGCGATTTCCTCGGGATCCTCGCCGCGATAGCGCAGCAGCATCAGGAACGCGCCCACCTGATGCGGATCGGCCTCGCCGGCGAGGATCATGGCGAGCGCGTCGCGCGCCTCCGCGCGGGTGAGCGCCCGCGACCGTCCGGGGCCGCGGCCGAGCGTCCGCACAAACGCCGCGAAGCGATGCTCGTCCGGCGGCTCGGCAGTCTCAGGCGGCACCGCGGTGCGGGGCGCGCCTTTCAAGCGGATTGGATCGTTCATCCCGGTCATTCTCGCCAAAGCGAGACCCCAGGGCAAACCAGGGGCGGCGGTTTCCCGGCCGCTGCCGTTGCGGAGCGCCCGCGATGCCGGCGCCGGCAAGGCGAACGATGCGCGCGCCCTGCCGCGCCTGCCGAAAAGCAGAAAGCGGGGCTGTCCCGTCGCCGCCGGCGTCGAGCGCGACGCGGCGCGCCTCGCGCCGGGCAAGATCGATGATCGCCGGCGCGACGCCGTCGTCATAGAGCACGAGGTCGGCGCGCTGCAGCGCGCGCAGCGCCTTCAGCGGCAGGAGATCGGGATCGCCTTCGGCCGCGTCGATCCAGACGATCTCGCCGCGCGGCGGTGCAGGCGCACCGGCGATGCGGCGCTCGATCAGCGCCTCGGCCTCGGCCGCCGCCTCGCCGCGCAGGATCGCCGCCGCCTCCGGCCCGTCGAGCACAGCGTCCCAGAAGCGCCGCCGTTCCGCCCGGCCGGCAAGAGCCGCGGCGACGCGGCGGCGCCAGCGCCCGCAGAACGTCGCCAGCGCGCCATAGGCCGGCGGGATCGCGATCTCGATCCGGGCGCGCAGGTCGCGCGCCAGCGCCGGCGCGGCGCCGCCGGTCGCGATGGCGATCGCGACGGGGCCGCGCTCGACGATGGCGGGGGTGGCGAAATCGCTGAGCGAGGGCCGGTCGATGCAGTTGACGAGCACGAAGCGACGCCGCGCCTCCGCCGCGACCGCGGCGGCGGCGGCCGCATCCTCGAGCGCGACGTAGCACAAGCGCGCGCCGTCGAGATCGCCCGGCGAAAAATCGCGCGCGAAGACCTCGGCGCCGGCCGCTTGCGCCAGCGCCGCAAGCTCGCCGCCGGGCGCGGCGCCCACGACGCGCAACGCAGCGCCGCAGCGCTGCAAGGCGCGGAGCTTCGCCGTGGCGGTGGCGACGTCGCCGACGATCAGGACCCTCTCGCCCGCAAGGTCGAGAAAGACCGGGAAGAGAGCGGGAGCCTCACTCGGCGGCGGCGTGGACATCGCGCAGGATCTCCTTCAGCTCCGGAAGGCAGGAGCCGCAATTGGTGCCGGCGCCCAGCCGCGCGCCGATGGCGGCGACGTCGCCGAGGCGCTCGGCAGCGATCGCCCGCTCCAGCGTCGGGAGATCGACGCGGAAACAGGCGCAGACGACCCTGCCGCCCGCGGCGATGCGGCTCGGAATGGCGCCGCCGCCGGCAAGCAGGCCCGGGCGCCGGTCGTCGGCGATCGCCGTGCCGAGCAGCGGCAGCAGCCCTTCGGGGCGCGGCAACGGCGCGGCGCCCGACGCGAGAAAGAGGCAGGCATCGAGCTGGCCGGCGACGAGGCTTGCGATGCGCCAGATGCCGCGGCCGGGATCGCTCAGCTCCACCGTCTCGGCCGCGGGCGGAGCGGCAAGAAGACGCATGACGAGCGCACTCAGCCCGGCGCCGTCGGGCAGCGCTTCCGTCCCGGCAAGCTCGATTGCCTCGCCCGCGGCAAGGCGGGCGCGCGCCCAATAAAGCGCTTCCGTCTTGCGTATGCGGGACCGCCCGAGGAGCAGCCCGCGCCAGCGGACGGCGACCTTCTCGACGCGAACCGCGGTCGCCTTCAGCTCCGGCTGACCGGAGAGGGGATCGCAGGCGGCGGCGACCACCGTGGCGATCGGCCCCGAAGAGGCGAAGGCCTCGGTCCAATGCATGGCCGCGAAGATCTCGCCGGGGCGCTGCCCGGGATCGAGCGCGGCGCGCAGCAGGACGCTGCCATCCGCGCTCGCGACGCGAAGGAGATCGCCCTCGGCGATGCCGAGGCGGCCGGCGTCCCGCGGCGACAGCGCCACGACCGGCGCACGCGCATGGGCGAGAAGCCGCGGCACGCGGCCGGTCCGCGTCATGGTGTGCCATTGGTCGCGCAGCCGCCCGGTGTTGAGCAGGAAGGGATAGCGGCCGGACAGGGCGACGGCGGGAGCGCGAAACGGCGTCGGCACCAGCCGGGCGCGGCCGTCCTCGGTGGCGAAGCCGCCATCGGCGAAGAGCCGCCCGCCGGCGCCGCCGCCCGCCGGCAGCGGCCAGCGCACCGGCGCCAGCGCGTCATAGCCGGCGTCGTCGATCGCGGCGAGCGCGCCGATGTCGAAGAGCCGCGTGCCGCCGTTCTCGAAGGCCGAGAGCGCGGCATGCTCGCGGAACACCTCGGCCGGCGAGCGCCAGGCGAAAGCGTCGCGCCAGCCCATGCGCCGCCCGATTTCGGCGATGACCTGCCAATCCGCGCGCGCCTCGCCGGGCGCCGCGCGAAAGGCGCGCTGGCGCGAGATGCGGCGCTCGGAATTGGTGACCGTGCCGTCCTTCTCGCCCCAGCTCGAGGCCGGCAGCACCACCTCGGCATGGGCCGTCGTCTCGGTCGGCCAGCAATCGGACACCACCAGGAAGGGGCAGGCGGCCAGCGCCTCGCGCACCCGTCGGGCGCGCGGCAGGCTCGCCGCGGGATTGGTGGCGACGACCCAGAGCGCCTTCACCCGCCCGTCCAGCACCGCGTCGAACAGTTCCACCGCCTTGAGGCCCGGGCGCGTCGCCAGCGCCGGCGCCTGCCAGAAGCGTCGCACCCGATCGAGATCGGCGGGCCGCTCGAAGCGCATATGGGCGGCGAGCTGATTGGCGAGCCCGCCGACCTCGCGCCCGCCCATGGCGTTGGGCTGGCCGGTGAGCGAGAAGGGTCCGGCTCCCGGCTTGCCGATCCGCCCGGTCGCGAGATGGCAATTGATGATCGCGTTGACCTTGTCGGTGCCGGCCGAGGATTGATTGACGCCTTGCGAGTAGAGCGTGACGGCGCGCGCCGTCGCCGCGAACCAGTCGTAGAAAGCGGCGATATCGGCGGCGGCAAGGCCGGTGATCTCGCCGACGCGGCGCGCCGAGGGGCGCGCGGCTTCGAGCGCCGCCGCAAGGCCGTCGGCATGGGCCGCGATCCAGGCGCGGTCGAGCGCGCCGCTTTCGGCCAGATGCACGAGAAGGCCGTTGAAAAGCGCGACGTCGCTGCCGGGCGCGAGCGCCAGATGGAGATCGGCATCGGCGCAGCTTGCGGTGCGGCGCGGATCGATGACGACGATGCGCGTGCCGCGCCGGGCCTTGGCGGCCAGCAGGCGCTGATAGAGGACGGGATGGCACCAGGCGGCGTTGCTACCGACGAGGAGGACGAGATCGGCCTCGTCGATATCCTCGTAGACGCCGGGCACGATATCGGCGCCGAAGGCGCGGACGTGGCCGGCGACGGAGGAGGCCATGCAGAGGCGCGAGTTGGTGTCGATGTTGCCGCTGCCGATGAAGCCCTTCATCAGCTTGTTGGCGACGTAATAATCCTCGGTCAGGCACTGGCCGGAGACGTAGAAGGCGACCGCGTCGGGGCCGTGCTCGGCGATGGTCGCGCGAAAGCGGCGTGCGACGCGATCGAGGGCCTCGTCCCACGAAACCCGCCGGCCGGCGATCGTCGGATGGCGCAGGCGATCGGCGTCGATCAGCGTCTCGCCGAGGGCGGCGCCCTTGACGCAAAGCCGGCCGCGATTGGCCGGATGCGCCGGATCGCCCGCGACGCGCCCGTCGTCGGAAGCGAGCACGCCGCAGCCCACGCCGCAATAGGGGCAGGTCGTGCGCGTCGCCTCTGGCGCCCCGGCGTCGCCGCTCATCGCCGCGCGCCTTCCGGCAGGCCGAGCAGGATGCGCCCCTTCTCGAGCCGCACCGGGATGCACCGGACGCAGCCTTCATCGGGCGCCGCGGCGCGCCCCGTCGCGAGGTCGATCACCCAATTGTGCAGCGGGCAGGTGACGGAGCCGCCATGGACGATGCCCTGCGACAAGGGTCCGCCCTTGTGCGGGCAGCGGTCGTCGAGGGCGAAGACCGCGTCGCCGGCGGTGCGGAAGATCGCGATGTCGCCGCCGGGCGTCGCCACGACGCGCGCGCCCTGGCGCGGCACTTCGAGGAGGCTCCCCACGTCGCGCCAGCGGACGGAGAAATCGTTGCCGTCCATCGCCTACTCCACCGCCGCCAGCGGGCGAAAGGCGGCGTCCTCGGCCCCCGCCGCCGCGCGCTCGCCCCAGGGATCCGTCTGGAAGACGCGCTGCGAGGCGAGGAAGCGCTCATGGAGCGCCTTGCGGCCCATCGCGTCGTCGACGATGCGCCGGCGCACATGATCGACGCCGACGCGCTCGATCCAGGGCGCGGTGCGCTCGAGATAGCGCGCCTCCTCGCGATAGAGCTGGAGGAAGGCGCCGCAATGCTCCAGCACCTCCGCCGCCGTCGCGACCTTGCACAAGAGATCGGTCACCCGCACCTTGACGCCGCCATTGCCGCCGACATAAAGCTCCCAGCCGCTCTCGACGGCGACCACGCCGAAATCCTTGATCGTCGCCTCGGCGCAATTGCGCGGGCAGCCGGAGACGGCGAGCTTCACCTTGTGCGGATGCCAGGAGCCCCAGCTCATGCGCTCGATCGCGACGCCCATCGCCGTCGAATCCTGCGTGCCGAAGCGGCACCACTCGGCGCCGACGCAAGTCTTCACCGTGCGCAGCGCCTTGCCGTAGGCGTGGCCCGAGACGAGCCCGGCCGCGTTGAGGTCGCGCCACACCGCGGGGAGCTGCTCGCGGCGGACGCCGAGGAGATCGATGCGCTGGCCGCCCGTCACCTTGACGGTCGGGATGGCGTGTTTGTCGACGACGTCGGCGATGGCGCGCAGCTCGGCGGCGTTGGTGAGGCCGCCCCACATCCGCGGCACCACCGAATAGGTGCCGTCGCGCTGGATGTTGGCGTGCATGCGCTCGTTGACGAAGCGCGATTGCGCGTCGTCGCGGTACTCGCCGGGCCAGGCGACGAGGAGATAGAAGTTCAAGGCCGGGCGGCAGACATGGCAGCCGTCCTCGCTCGACCAGCCGAGCGCGCGCATCGCCTCGGGGATCGATTTCAGCCCGCGCCCCACGATCTCGCGCCGCACCGCGTCGTGGCCCAAGGCCGTGCATTTGCAGAGCGGCTTCTCGCCTTCGGGCTTGGCGTAGCCGTCGCCCAGCGCGAGCGCGAGCAGCGCCTCGACCTGGCCGGTGCAGCTTCCGCAGGAGGCGGAGGCCTTGGTGCGGGCGCGGACGGCGTCGAGCGTGGTCAGTCGATGGTCGGCGATCGCGCCCAGGATCCTGCCCTTTGCGACGCCGTTGCAGCCGCAGATCTCGGCCTCCGCCGGCAGCGCCTCGACGGCGGCGGCGCTTGCCGCCGGCGCGCCGGCAGCGGCATAGGCTTCGCCGAAGATCGCCAGATCGCGCAGGGCGCCCAGCGGCTTTCCCTCGCGCAGCAGCCGGAAATACCAACCGCCGTCGCGCGCGTCGCCGTAGAGCACGGCGCCGACGACGCGGTCGTCGCGCAGCACGAGGCGCTTGTAGAGGCCGCGCGCCTGGTCGCGCAGGACGATCTCCTCGCTCGTCTCGTCGCCCAGGAACTCGCCGGCGGAGAACACGTCGATGCCGGTGACCTTGAGGCGCGTCGCCAGCACCGTGCCGTTATAGTCCGACACGGTCGCCTCGCCGCCCGCGAGATGGTCGGCGCAGACCTTGGCCATGTCCCAGAGCGGCGCCACCAGCCCATAGGTCTTGCCGCGATGCTCGACGCATTCGCCGACGGCGAAGATGCGCCGGTCCGAGCTGCGGAGATCGTCGCCGACGACGATCCCGCGATTGATCTCGAGCCCGGCGGCGCGGGCGAGATCGACATTGGGGCGGATGCCGATCGCCATGACGACGAGATCGCCCGGCACCTCGCGGCCGTCGGCGAGCCGCACGCCGGCGACGCGGCCAGCGCCGAAGATCTCCTCGGTCTCGCCCTTCATGAAGAAGTTGACGCCGCGCTCGTCAAGCGCGCGCTGGAGAAGCGTCGCCGCCTCCTTGTCGAGCTGGCGTTCCATCAGGCTGTCCATCAGGTGGACGACGGCGACGCTCATGCCGCGCTTCAAAAGCCCGTTCGCCGCCTCGAGGCCGAGGAGGCCGCCGCCGATGACGATAGCCCGGCGATGGCTGGCGGCGGCGGCGATCATGGTCTCGACATCGGCGATGTCGCGGAAGGTGCAGATCCCCGGCAGGTCGAGACCAGCAATCGGCGGGACGAGCGGGCGCGAGCCGGTGGCGAGCAGCAGGCGGTCATAG
>DASPSJ010000016.1:0-25246 GCA_035623985.1 Allostellaceae bacterium
TGCCGGCCGACATCCGTATCGACGTGGCTGTCCGCACCGCGCGCCCGCCGGCCATGCTGCAACCCGCCGCGCTGGGCGCGGCGGAGACGGCGATCGCGCGCCATGTGGCGGCGCTGGTGCCGGATGGCGCCACCATCGAGCTCGGCATCGGCGCGCTGCCCGACGCCATCCTCGCGACGCCCACCGGCCATCGCGATCTCGGCGTTCATTCCGGCATGCTCGGCGACGGCGTCGTCGCGCTCGCCGAGGCGGGCGCGCTCACCAACGCGCGCAAGCCGATCGACCGCGGCGTCAGCATCGGCGGGCTGCTTTTCGGCACCAGGCGCCTCTTCGATTTCGCCCATCGCAATAGGGCGCTGCGCCTGATGCCGCCCGCCTATACCCATGGCCATGAGGTGCTGCGGCACTTGCCGGATTTCGTCGCCATCAACTCCGCCATCGAGGCCGATCTCACCGGCCAGGTGAATGGCGAGACGCTCGCCGGCGCCTATCTCGGCGCCGTCGGCGGCCAGGTCGATTTCCTGCGCGGCGCCAATGCGGCGCCTCGCGGCCGCTCGATCATCGCCCTGCCGGCCACCGCCAAAGGCGGCAGCGCCAGCCGCATCGTGGCCTCGCTCGCCGACGCCGTCGTTACCTCCTTGCGCGCCGACATGGACGCCATCGTCACCGAGCACGGCGTCGCCGAGCTGCGCGGCCTGTCGCTGTCGCAGCGCGCCCGCCGCATGATCGCCATCGCTGCGCCGCAGTTCCGCGAAGGGCTCGAGCGCGCGGCGCATCGGCTGCTGAAGGCGGGAGAGTAGGGGAGTTATCAGTTATCAGTTATCAGTTATCAGTCGTCCGTCGTCCGTACTTGAAACGGGTAACTGACGACTGAAAACTGACAACTACCGACCCCCATCCTCCAGCACCATCGCCGCGCCCTTTTCCGCGATCATGATCACCGGCGCGTTGGTGTTGCCGCTGATGAGCGTCGGCATGATCGAGGCGTCGATGACGCGCAAGCCCTCGATGCCGCGCAGGCGCAGCCGCTCGTCCACCACCGCCATGGCGTCGCTCCCCATCCGGCAGGTGCCGACCGGGTGATACTCCGTCTCGGCCGAAGCGCGGATGAAGTCCTCGATCTCGGCGTCGGTCTGTTGCGCGGCGCCGGGGAACCGCTCCGGTCCGAGAAATGGCCTGAAGGCCGGCGCCGCCAGGATCTCGCGCCCGCGCCTTATGCCGTCCATCAGGATCTTCAGGTCATAGCCCGAGGCGAGGTAGTTGGGGTCGATCGCCGGCGGCTTCAGCGGATCGCTGCTGGCGAGCCGGATCGCGCCGCGGCTCTCGGGCCTCAGGCAGCAGGCGTGCAGCGTGACGCCGTGCCCGTCGAGGATGGTGCGGCCGTGATTCATCACTTGCGCCGGGATGAAATGGAACTGGATGTCCGGCGTCTGCGGCTCGCCGCGGCTCGAGAGGAAGGCGCCGGCCTCGGCGACGTTGCTGGTGCCGGGCCCGGTCTTGAAGAGCGCGAATTGCAGCGCCACCAGCGCCGAGGCGAGGCCGCGGCTCTTGCCGTCGAGCGTGATGGCCTGCCGCGTGCGCTGAAGGATGTTGACGTTGAGATGGTCCTGCAGGTTCTTGCCGACCCCGGGCAGGTCCGCCACCACCGGCAAGCCGATGTCGCGCAGCTCGTCCGCGGGGCCGATGCCGGACAGCAGCAGCAGATGCGGCGAGTTGATGGCGCCGGCGGCGAGCAGCACCTCGCGGCCGGCGCGCACATGGCGCGGCTGGCCGTCTTCGACGTAGTCGACGCCGACCGCGCGGCCGCTCTCGATGACGATGCGGGTCGCTTGCGCGCGCGTCGCGACGGCGAGATTGGGCCGCGACGCCGCCGGATGGAGATAGGCGTCGGCGGCGCTCCAGCGCTCGCCCTTGCGCTGCGTCACCTGATAGAGGCCGCAGCCCTGCTGGCTTGCGCCGTTGAAATCGGGGTTCGACGGAATGCCCGCCTGCTGCGCCGCTTCGACGAAGACGTGGCTGAGCTTGTTGGTATAGGGCCGCTCGGCGACGTTGAGCGGCCCGTCGCCGCCGTGGAACTCGTCGTTGAGGCGCTCGTTGCGCTCCGCCTTCTTGAAGAAGGGCAGCACGTCGGCATAGCTCCAGCCGGCATTGCCGAGCTGGCGCCAGCGGTCGTAATCCGCCGCCTGGCCGCGGATATAGACCATGGCGTTGATCGAGCTCGACCCGCCCAGCGTCTTGCCGCGCGGCCAATAAAGGCGCCGCCCTTTCAGCGCCGGCTGCGGCTCGGTGTCGTATTGCCAACTGAATCGCGGCGTGCCGAGCCGGCCGATCCCCGCTGGCATGCGCACCAGCAGCGATTTGTCGGAGCCGCCGGCCTCGAGCAGCAGCACCCGCGCCGCCGGATCGGCCGAGAGCCGATTGGCCAGCACCGAGCCCGCGGAGCCCGCGCCGATGATGACGTAGTCGTAGCCCGTGCCGGCCATAGGCGCCTCCGTCCGTCTTGCCGGCGAGTATCGGCAAGCGCGGCGGCGGAGCAAGAGAAAGCGGCGGGCCCGTCATGAGCCCGCCGCTCCTCTCGGCCTCGCCGCCCCGCATGCGCGGCAGGGCCGAGCGCTCTGGAAAGCGCCGCTTCTCCCAGGGGTGGAGGAGAGCGGCGCTCAACCCTCTCCATTCAACTCCCATGCCATGGAAAAAGCTCCAATTCCACCGGCATCTTGTCGCGCGTCCGTGCATCTTGCACGGGCGCCGTGCCCGTTTCGGGCGGAATGCAAGGGCTTGGATCGCCGTCGACGGCCCGAAAGCGGGCCAAGGGAGGGGGCGCCGTCAGGTCTTCGAGCCGAGCCTCGCCCATGCGCCGCCCGCCGGGGCGGGCGAACCGGACGCATCGGCGGTTGTCGGCGCGGCGGCGCGCGCCGGCGGGCTGGTCGGCAGCCGCACGGTAAATTTCGACCCCCTGCCTTCGTGGCTTTCCACGGCGATGTCGCCGCCATGGAGGTCGACCACCGTCTTGACCAGATAGAGTCCCACCCCCGTGCCGACGATTCCCGAGACGTTGCTGCCGCGGAAATACCGCTCGAACAGCCGCTCGACGTCCTTTTGCGGGATGCCGACGCCGCGATCCTCGATCGCGACGGTCGCCTGGTCCGACGCGATCGTCGCGGTGATTTTCACCGGGCCGCCCTCGGGCGAGTATTTGATGGCGTTGGACAGCAGATTGCTGAACGCTTGGAAAAGCAGCTTGCGGTCGCCGACGATCGGCAAGGCCCGGGCGCCGAAATTCTCGATGATGTGCGCCCTCGGCACGACCTCTCGATGCAGCCGGCAGACCTCGCCCAAAAGCGCGCGCAGGTCGATTTCCGTCGGATGGAAATAGAGCTCGGCGTCGCCTTCGATCAGCCGGGCGGAATCGATCAGATTGTCGATGACGCTGGTGATGCGCAGGACCGCGCTGCGGATCCTCCCGGCGCGGTCGGCGACGTCGTCGGGGCCGAGACGGTCCTTCGCGTTGATCAGCCGCTGGGCGTGGCCGTCGACGATGGTCAAGGGCGTGCGGAACTCGTGGGACGCCATCGATACGAAGTTGCGCTGCAATTGCGTCAGGCGCTGCTCGGCCGCGAGCTTCTCCGCCAGAAGCGACGCCTGATCCGCGAGCGCCCTTTGGCTGATCGCGAGATCGATGACGTTGTTGCGAAAGACCACGACCGCCCGCGCCATCTCTCCGATCTCGTCGCCCCGCTCGACGCCGGGGATGTCGATGTCCGTCGCGTTGCCCGCGAGCCCGTGCATGGACCGGGCGAGGGCGAGCAGCGGGTCGGTGATCGAGCGCCGCATGTAAAGCAGGCTGCCGATGACCAGCAAGCCCGCGAAACCCACCGCGACCACGGTCAACATGCGCGCGCCGCGATAGGCGAGATCGGCGCTGAGGCCCGCGCGCTGGGCCTTTGCCACGTTCAGGTCGGTCAGGGCGTCCAGCGCGTCGCTCGCCGCATCATAGGCCGATCGCGAGCTCGTCATGTACATGTCGATCGCGTCCGATTTCCGGCCCTCGGCCGCGGCCGCGAGCACTTGATCGGCTATTTCCCTGTAGGCGCGCCAGCGTGCCAGGAACTTGGCATAGCCCTCGGCCTCGTCCTTGTCGTGGGAGATATGCTCGTAGCTGTGCTCCGCCAGGGTGATCCGCTGGTCGAGCGCTGCCCGCTCCTTGTCGTTCGCCGCCGCCTGAGCCGGGCTCGAGGCAAGAAGAGCGGTGCCCTCCACGGCGCGGAAGTCGGAGGTGAAGTTGTTGAGATCGCCGATGTACTGGGTGCTCCGGAAATAGCGGTCGCGGATTTCGGCGGAGAATTTGTAGTAGTCCGCGAGGCGCCAGATGCTGAAGGAGCCGAGGACGATCACCACCAGCAGGACGAGCAGGAACACGGTCGAAAAGCGGAATTTGATCGAGCGGCGCCCGACCCGAAATGCCGGGCCGATCGCGGCCGTTCCCCCGCGACGGAACCGGTGATAGAACCGGTCGATTGCCGTTCCCTTCAAGGCGCTACTGGGATTCGTCACAGTTTCCTTTCCTCGCGGCCTTTCCCCATACTGGAAAAAGCCCCGGTATCCCTGGTACCGTTCGCCTCCGGCGCCGCTCCGGATCACTCTAGCCCCACTTTCCCATGGCGGAAGCGCGAAAGAGAATCCTTTGCATCGAGGACGAGCCGGAGACCGCGGCCTTGCTCGCCGAAGAGCTTGTCGACCGCGGCTTCGACGTCTTGGTCGCCCATGATGGCCAAGAGGGGTTCAGCGCCATCCTGAGATGGGAGCCCGATCTGGTGCTCTGCGACGTCAACATGCCCGTCATGTCGGGCTTTGAGGTCCTGGAGCGCCTGACCGCGATCGCTCCGCGCTTCGGACGGATGCCGTTCGTGTTCCTCACCGCCTTCACCGACCGGGACAGCGAGCTCAAGGGCCGGAATCTCGGGGCCGACGACTATGTCACCAAGCCGATCGATTTCGAAGTGCTGACCGCCATCATCAAGGCCCGCCTCGCGGGCGTCGCGCGCAGCGAAATTTGGCCGCAGAACGTAGCGCTCAACGAGCGCGAGATCCAGGCGCTCACTTGGGCGGCGCGCGGCAAGACTTCGGCGGAAATAGCGCAGATTCTGGGATTGAGCAAGCGAACCGTCGATTTTCACATCGACAACGCGCGGACCAAGCTCGGCACCGCAACGCGCATCGAAGCGGTCATCAAGGCCATATCCGGCCGGATCATCGAGCCCTGAAGCGCGCAGCGGCGCATGAGGCGGCCCGACATGGCCGGGCGGCCAAGGCGTTGTGCGCCCGCGGCGGCGCCCTCCCGATCGGGCGGCATGGAGCTCATCGACGCGCGTCCTTATCGGGGCGCCCGGTGATGCCTCATTTCTGGTCAACCGTCGTCCAACCCTGGGCGAGGTGGCTCGCGACGCAGGCTTCTCTCTGCGACCAGGGAGATTGATCCCACGCCCCCTCGGTGCAGGTCGCGGTCTCGCCGCTCTGCGGATTGCGCACCACCACCGGCACGCTGCACCCCGCAACCAGCAGGGCCGTGACTGAGAGCAACGCGTATCGCATCCTCGTATCCTCCGCCCGCAACGGGCTCAGTACTTCCGCCGCATGGTCGTGCCGCTGAGACCTGACGCCGGCGGCGCCGGGCCGCCAAGGCCGCCCCAGGAAGCGGCGGCACCTCCCAGGCTCGATTGAGGGAGGCTCGTCCTGGCGATGGCGAGAGGGGTCGGGTGTTTGGCCGCCGCTTGCTGCGCCTTCAGCGCCGTCGACCGTCGGGCGGCCTTGGCTGGCGGTCGCATATTGGCGCGGATGCGCTCAACGGTCTGCAGCAGGTTGCGTGTCAGGACGGAGACCGCCTGCCCCCGGTTGGCGCGCAGCGCGAGATTGCCCGATCCCGAAAGCCCGGCGGGGGAGGCGATGGCGCCCGCCACCGCGCCGGCGAAAGGCGCCTCGATCGTGGGCGCGAGCATGGCCACGCTCGGCTCCGGAGAAGCCGTCAACGTATCATCCGGCACGCTTTCGCGCGGCAGCACGGAAGACGGCGCATCGAAGCTCGGAAGGGCGATCGGGGGCGCCACGCTGTCCTTCGGCGCGGCGCCGGGCGAGGCATCGATGCTCGGTGGAAATTCCATCCGCATCGGTTTTACCGGCAACAGCTTCGCCTGCATCGCCATGCCGGCCAGTACCAGGGCGACAAAAAGGAAAGGCAGAAGCTGCGGCAGTCGATCGGGTTGAAGCGCCACGGAGCGGAACCTGTTCATGGGAGCCTCCCGCTCACTCGCCGCCGGGGACGTGATTCATCTGCCGCTCGAACTTCGGCTCCGTCCCCCGCTCCAGAGCCTCGCCGTGAGGGCTGTCGTCCTTGCCGATGAACAGCATGCGCAGCGCCGGCACGATCACCAGCAGCAGGATCGGACCAAGGATCAAGCCGCCGACGACCACCGTGGCCAGCGGACGCTGCACCTGGCTGCCGATGCCGGTCGAGATCGCGGCGGGGAAGAGGCCGATGGCGGCGGAAAGCGCGGTCATCAGCATCGGCCGCATCCGCTGCTCGGCGGAGCCGCGCATCGCCTCCAACGGCCCCAGGCCGTGCAGGCGGAGCTGGTTGTAATACGTCATCATCAGGATGCCGTCCATGACGGTGACGCCGAACAGCGAGATGAAGCCGATGGCGGCCGAGATGCTGAAGGGCTGGCCGGAGAAGAAGAGCGCCAGCACGCCGCCGCTGACCGCGAAGGGGATACCGGCCAGGACCATCAGGCTGTCGCGCAGCGAACTGAAGAGGCCATAGAGCAGCACCAGGATCAGGGCAATGCTGATCGGCACGATGACCTCGAGCCGCTCCTGCGCCTTCTCCAGGTCTTCGAACTCGCCCGCCCAGATCATCCGATAGCCGTTCGGCAGCTTCACGTTCTGCGCAATCCGCTGCTGCGCCTCGGCGACGGCGCCGCCGAGGTCACGGCCGCGCACGCTGAACTTGACCGGGATGATGCGCTTGACGGCCTCGTGATAGACGTAAGAGGCGCCGGTATCGAGCGAAATCTTGGCCAGCTCGCGCAACGGGATGTAGGCGGTGGTGCCGTTCGCCGTCTGATAGCCGACGGGAATGTCGCCGACCGATTCGATGGTGCTGCGATATTGCGGCGAGAAGCGAAGGGTGAGGTTGAAGGAGCGGTCGCCTTCAAGCACGGTAGAGGCGACCTGTCCCGCCATCGCCGCCTGGACGACGGTGTTCACGTCGCCGGTATTGAGGCCATGGCGTGCCGCCTTGTCGCGATCGATCCTGATGTTGAGGTTCGGCTGGCCGACGACATGGAAGATGCCGACATCCTCCATGCCTCGGACTTTCTTCAGTTCGTCGGCGACCTGCTTGGCCAGCCCTTCGAGAAGGTTCAGATTGGGGCCGAGGACCTTGACGGAATTGGCGCCTTTGACGCCGGAGATGGCCTCCTCGACGTTGTCCTGGATGTATTGCGAGAAGTTGAAGCCCACGCCCGGCAGCGCCGCCTGGAATTCGGCCTGAATCTGCGCCGTCAGCTTGTCCTTGGTCAGTCCTGACGGCCATTCGTCAAAGGGCTTCAGCGGCGCGAAAATCTCGACATTGGAGAAGGGCGAGGCGTCGCTGCCATTGTCCGGGCGGCCGTGCTGGGAGACGGTCGTGATCACTTCGGGGTGGCTCAGCAGGATCTCGCGCATCTTGCCCGTCGCCTCGGTGCCCGCATCGAGCGTCATCGAGGGCGGCAAGGATGCGCGGATCCAGTAGTTTCCCTCTTCCAGCGCCGGCAGGAATTCGGTGCCGAGATGGGGGATCAAAGCCCCGACCACGCCCAGGAAGACGAGGCCGGCGGCAAGCGCCGTCTTGCGGTGCGTCAGCGTGAAGTTGAGCGCCGGGGTATAGATCGCCCGAATTCCTTTGACCAGCAACGTCTCCACTTCCCTGACGTGCCGCGGCAGCAGCAGGGACGCCAGCACCGGCGTCACCGTGAAGGTCGCCATCAAGGCGCCGACCAGGGCGTAGCCATAGGTGCGCGCCATGGGGCCGAAGATCTGGCCTTCGACGCCCTGCATGGTGAAGAGCGGCACGAAAGCGGCCACGGTGATGGCGGCGGAGAACAGGATCGCCCGGTCGACCTGCAGCGCGCTGATGAGGATGAGGCGCAGACGATTGGTCCAGGTCTTGATGGTCGAGAGGCGGTGCGGACTGGTGGGGTCGACGCCCCAGACCCCTTGATGCAAATCTTCGAGCAGCCGCCGCTGGTCGTCCGGCTTCGATTGGAAATTGCGGAAGACGTTCTCGACCAGGATGACGGCGCTGTCGACGATGATGCCGAAATCGACGGCGCCGACGGAGAGCAGATTGGCGTCTTCGCCCTGGATGACCAGAAGAATGATGGCGAAGAACAGCGCGATCGGAATGTTGGCGCCGACGATGATGGCGCTGCGGAGATCGCCGAGGAAGATCCACTGGATGAAGAACACCAGCAAACAGCCGAAGAGCAGATTGTGCAGCACCGTATGCGTCGTGATGCCGACCAGCGCCAATCGATTGTAGATCTTGACGATCTTGACTCCCGGCGGCAGCGTTCCATCGCTGTTCATCTGATCGACCATGGCGTCGATCTTGGGCACGATCTCGTTCGTGTGGAACGTTCGGCCCATCACGATGATCGAATAGACGATGTCGTCGCGGTGGTCGCGGCCGACGATGCCGAGCCGCGGCACGTAGCCGATATAGACGCGGGCGACATCCTTGATTTGCACCGGGACGCCGTTTTCCGTGGTAAGGACGATATTCTCTATGTCCTCGACATGGTATCCCTGGGTCAGATCGTCGTCGCCGCCGCTGTTGATGAGGCCGACGCCGCGGATATTGACCGACTGCTCGCCGATATTGATCTCGCGGCCGCCGACGTTGATATTGGCGTTGCCCAGCACCTGCAGGATTTGCGGCACGGTGAGGTGATAGGCCTCGAGCTTGTGCAGGTCGGCCTCGACCTCGAATTCCTTGGTGGTGCCGCCGAAGCTGTTGAACTGGACGACGCCGGGGATCGTCGAGAGCCGCCGCCCGACGATCCAATCCTGCACCGTGCGGAGATTGGTCAGGCCGAAATGCGGCGGCCCCACCACCTCGTAGCGATAGACCTCGCCCACCAGGCTCGATTGCTGGATCGAGGGCTGGACGTTGTTCGGCAGCGATACGTTCTGCTGCAGGCTGAGCGCCGCCTGGGTATAGGCGAAGAAGAAATCGATGCCGTATTTGAAGGTGACGCGGACGAAGGAGAGCCCGTAGAACGAGGTCGAGCGGATGTTGTCGATGCCCGGCGTCGCGTAGAGGCCGATCTCCATCGGGATGGTGTAGTAGCGCTCCATCTCTTCGGCCGAGAGCCCCGCCTGCTGGGCGGTGATCTCCAGGATCACCGGCGCCGGATTGGGATAGGCCTCGATGTTGAGCTTGAAGAAGGCGATCAGCCCGGCGCCGGCAAAGGTGATCAGCCCGAGGATCACGATCGCCCGGCGGGTGAGAACGAAGGAGAGCAGGGCTTTCAGCACGTATGATCTCTTTCCGGAAAGGTTGTCGGGCGTGCGTCGAGGTTGGGTCTCAGGAGGCGGCGCCGACGTTGTTGACGATATTGTCCAGCAGCAGGGCGCCTTTGGTCGCGATCAGCTCGCCGGCCCGAAGACCCTCCACGATCTGGCGATAGCCGTCCTTTTCCAGGCCGATCTTGACCACGCGCTGGGTGAAGTGGCGCCGGTCGGTGGTGACCCAGAGGGTCATCGTCCCGTCGCCCTGGCGGACCACGCCCTCCAGCGGCGCGGCCGGCGCCCGTATCGGCGCGCCCGTGCTGATCACGAAGCTCGCGAACATCCCCGGCCGCAGCTCGTGCTGGGGATCGGGCACTTCCGAGCGCACCAGCAGCCGGTGGATGTTCGGATCGACCGCCGTGGCGATGCGCGAGATCTTTCCCGCAAACACCCGCCCGGGGAAGGTCATGACCGATACCTTTACCTCCTGTCCGACGTGATAGAGCGCGGCGTCGCTCTCATTCACGTTGGCGAGCATCCAGACGGTCGAAATGTCGGCCACGATGTAGGGCGCCGGTGGATTGGCGGGCTGGACGAAGAGCCCGGGCTGCGCATTGCGCGCCGTCACCACGCCGGAAATCGGACTCGGCACGACGAGCGACTTGTCGATCCGCCGCTGGGCGATCATGCGATCGATCTCGGCGTCGCTCTTGCCGAAGATGCGCACCGCGTCGCGCGCGGCGCGCAGCGCGCCTTCGGCGGTCATCTCATCGGATACCGCTTGCTCGTAATCCTTCTGGGCGAGCGCCTGCTTCTCATAGAGGTCCTTGGCGCGCACCAGGGCGCGATAGGTGAGATCGAGAACCCCCGCCGCCGCGATCAAGGTCGATTCCGCCTGGATCAGATCGGGGCTCTCGATCGTGAACAGGATCTGGCCTTCCTTCACCTCGTCGCCGAGCACGGGAAAGGCCTGAAGGATGCGGCCCTGATAGGGCGTGAACACCTGGACCGCCATGTCCTCGTCGAAATCGATGCTGCCGAAGGATTCCTTCTCCAGCGGAAAGACGCGCTCGGACACCGGCTCGACGGTGATCGACTTCATCTGCTCGTCCGTCAGCTCGACGCTCGGGTCGCCGTGAGAGGCGCCGGATGCTTGTGCCGGTTGCTGTTGGGGCGCATCGGCCGCCGTGGCCCCGATCGACGTGATGCCGACATAGCCGGCAACCGCCAGGATCAGCAGGACGGCCGCGGCGGCCAGGAGCTTGTCGAACCGGTCAAACTTGTCGAGCTTGCCGAATCGCATCGCTCGCGCCGCGGCGGCCAGAATCTTGTCGAATCGCATTGCTTGCGCTCCATGGCCAATGGAACCCGGAAGATGTTCGGTGCGCCGCGTCGGGTCTACTGTGACAAGTCACAGTTCTCCCGCTCTCGGCCCGCCGGTAGAATTCGCGCGTCGGAAAACCGGCGCGACTGCCATTTTCGGGAACCATCATGCGCGTGTGCTCGACCGGCCTTGCGACCCTTTTGGCGATCGCCTCGCTGCTTGCCGCCTGCTCGGTCGGCCCCGACTTCCTGCGCCCCGCGGCGCCCAAGGACGCGGGGTATGTGCCGACGCCGCTGCCCAAGGCGACAGCCGCCGCGGCGATCTATGGCGGCGACGCGCAGCGCTTCGTCGAGGGCGGCGACATCCGCTTCGACTGGTGGACGGTGTTCCAGTCGCCGGCGCTCAATGCGCTGGTGGACAAGGCGATCCGCGCCAATCCCACGGTCGAGGCGGCGCAGCGCGCGCTCGCCGCGGCCGAGGAAAATGTCTACGCCCAGCAGGGCTACTTCTATCCCACGGTGGGCGTGGGTTACCAATTCCAGCGCCAGATGGTCGCGGGCAACCTCGCGAACAGCGTCGCGCCCGGCTGCCAAGGCAATGGGCACTGCATCACGGCCGTCCAAAGTACCACACCGCCGTACAACAAGGCGCTCTACTACAATTTCCATACCGCGCAGGTGACGGTGGGATATACGCCGGACGTGTTCGGCCTCAACCGGCGGCAGGTCGAATCGCTGGAAGCGCAGGCGGCGGTGCAGCGCTATGAGCTCGAGGCGACCTACATCACGCTCGCCGCCAACGTCGTCGCCGCCGCGATCCAGGAAGTCTCGGTGCGCTCCCAGATCGCCGCGGTCAAGGAGATCATCGAGGTCAACGTCAAGTCGCTCGACCTGCTGCGCGCCCAGCAGAAGGACGGCTACGCGATGGGCATCGACGTTGCGGCGCAAGAAGCGGCGCTGGCCGCCGCCAGGCAGCTTCTGCCGCCGTTGCAGAGCCAGTTCGAGCAGACGCGGGATCTGCTGCGGGCGCTCGTCGGCAATCTGCCGAACGAAGACATCGACGAGACCTTCGAGCTGTCCTCGCTTCACTTGCCGCAGGACCTGCCGATCAGCGTTCCCTCGAAGCTGGTCGAGCAGCGCCCTGACGTCCGCGCCGCCGAGGAGCAGTTGCGCTCGGCCAACGCCCAGGTCGGTGTCGCCATCGCCAACCGGATGCCGCTCTTCTCGATCACCGCCGCGGCCGGCGGAACGGCCACCCAGTTCACCCAGATGTTCAGCCCCGGCGGTCCCTTCTGGAGCATCATCGGCTCCGTCGCGCAGACGGTGTTCGACGGCGGCACCTTGCTTCACCGCGAGCGCGCCGCGGACCAGGCGCTCTATGAGGCGGCGGCGCAATACCGCAGCACCGTCATCACCGCCTATCAGAACGTCGCGGACACGCTTCACGCGCTGGTGTCGGATGCCGACGCCCTGTCGGCCGCCTTGGACGCGGAGGTGGCGGCCAAGAAGACGCTGGACCTGACGCGCGCCCAGATGGACAAGGGCTACGTCAATTACCTGATCCTGCTGCAGGCCGAGCAAGCCTACCAGCAGGCATTGCTCACCCTGGTGCAGGCGCAGGCGACCCGCTTCGGCGACACCGCCGCGCTCTTCGAGGCCCTGGGCGGCGGCTGGTGGAATCGCGCCGGCGTCGCGGCGGGCGAGGGCGGCGAAGCGCCGGAGAAGACCGGCAATGCCGCTGCGGAACAGATCTCCGCGTCGTCACCGGACGAGCGGCCGTCGAGCATCCAATGACCCTGCCGCGGGCGATATCCGCGGCCGTTGGCATGTCTTGACATCGGATGGATTTCACACCGGGCGAGATGACCTCCCGACATGAGCAAAAGCGATTACGGCCTCGCCGTCGCACCGGCGGATAACCGAAAAAAAGATCGGCGCCGGAATCCGCCTCGACGCGTCAATGCGGAACCGGTCGGCATAAACGATTTCAAGGAAACCGCCGCGCCCGTCCCGGTGAAATTGTTGCTGATCGAAGCGGATCCGTTTTTGTCGTGGGAGTTCAAGCAGCTCCTGGATAGCGTCGGATTCGACGTCGAGGTCAGGAGCAGCGCGAAGGAAGCGGCCGGCGAGGGGATGTTCGCGCATTTCCCTGTCGTGATGATCGGAGCGCAGACCCAGCCTGTCGCTCGGACGAGCCTCTTGCGCGGCCTTCACCAACGCGCCGATGCCGCGCCGTCGCTGGTCCTGACCGAGTCAAACCGCTGCGACGTCGATGGCCACCGGCCGATGCCGCCACGAGAGCATCTGGTCAAAACCTTTCAAATCGAAGCGGTCGTGACGCGGCTGCTGGAACTGCTGAGGCCGAAGCGAATCGTTCGCAGCCTTACGCTCCGTTTCGGCAACGTCTCGGTCGATGGTGACGGGCAGGTCTATATCGGCCGCAAGATCGCCCATTTCCAGCCGACGGAAGTCGCCTTGCTCTCGCTCCTGATCCGACGCGCGGGAAAGATCGTTACCAGAAGAGCCATCGAAGCATGTCTCTATGGAAAGGCGGGGCAGACCACGGCGAATGCGGTGGAGGTTTATGTTCACCGGCTGCGCAAGAGCCTGGCCGCCGTTCCCGCCAATGTGCGCATTCGGACGATCCGCAATGCCGGCTATTTCATCGCGCACGATGACGCCGCCGATTGACGATGCATCGCCCCGTCGGCGGCGGCTGAAAGCGGATGGGCCGGCCGTCCGCATCCGGCCTGCGAATGGCTGCGGTGGCGCCGCGTTTGCCGCACGCAAGATCTCGACCTCGCAGGCAGGCGCGCTTCTGTGCGGCTGATAGGCCGGGTTGCCGCGCCCAGAGAGCTTCCCATGCATTCCGAACCCGCTGCAAGAGAGGAGGACAAGACCGGCGGCGACCGTGTGGGCCGCCTGCTGACCCTATGGATCGTGGCGAGCGGGCTTTGGACGGTGGCGACGGTTCTGCGAGTCTACCGCGTATGGGTGCCAGGAGTGGGCTGGTGGAAGCTGGTCGGTGGTCCCTGGCTCTGGGCCAGCCTCATCCTCCCGCCGGTGATGTTCGCTGTTGTCCTGGCGGCCATTCATCGGATCAGGCGGGGCCGCAAATGAAGGACCGCCGAGGATGCCGGGAATGGCGCGGCGTTGAGGCGCCGGCTGCTGGAGCGCAATGCGGGCTTTTGGCGGCGCGATCTCGATGACCGGCCGATATCGACAGGGAGTCCCGCCCATCGGATCCGATGACATGCGAAACGCATGAACGGTAATCGGCAAAATGCGGGGTCAGAACCGCGTAAGCCGGAGCTTGTAGCATATCGAATGAGGCCGGATACTGCATAGTGTTCCGCAGGGGAGGGGGATCGGCCTTTGACGGCGAACCGCGCCTTTGGCGTCGATCCGGTGCGCGCGCAATTCTACAGTTTGCGCCAATCGCGCTATGACGCCTTGGCCTGGGAGATCAGCGGCTGGGCGGGCGCCGCTCCCGCCGGCGCGAGGCTGCGCCTGCTCATTGTCGGATGCGGCGCGGGCACGGAGCTTCGCCACCTCGAAGTCAAGCCCCACTTCGACAAATTGATCATCGCCGGCACCAATATCGACGACCGCTTCATCTACAAGAGGGCGAGCTACGAGGAGATGTATTTCGGCGATTTCCTGCGATGCTCGCCGAAAATTCCGGCGAATTTCTACGACATCGTCGTTTGCGAGCAAGTGCTTGAACATCTGACGGCGGTCGGCGCCGCCATCGCGGTCCTCGACCGCGCGCTCAAGCCGGGAGGCAAGCTGATCGTCGGCGTGCCGATCTTTCCTCCCCCGCTCCATCTCGTGCGCAAGCATGTCGTTCCCAAGCTCGATCGGCTCCTCGCGCGCCGCACGTCGCGGGGTCATCTCCAGGCGTTTTCTCTTTCTTCCTTCCTCGGGGAAATAAGAACGCACTCGAGCCTGAGGCTGCTGAAGGTCCGAGGTTTTCGCGTCGTCTCGGGCGGGCTGCTGCGGCGGCTGGATAATTATCGCTGGTGGTGGAAGTTCAATCGCCGGCTCGGCGAGCTGATGCCCGGCCTGTGCATCGAGGCGCAGGCCATCCTGGAGAAACCGCTCCAAGGCGGCGAGGAACGCCGCCGGGACCTGGCCGCGGCGCCCGCCGCCGACGCCGTTCTTGCGAGACGGGGCGAACGAGGCCGGCAATCGCGGAGGTCGACCCGCGCTCCGGGCGCGCGCCTCGCCGCCGGCGTTGCCGTCAATCCCGCCCGATGCGGAGGCAGGCATGTGCCGGCAAGCCCTTAGGAAACTTCGCTTGCAGCTCGCCTTCGCGCTGGCGCTCGCCGCCTGGTTCGCCCTGGGGGAAGCGGCTTGGACGAGCGCGATGGCGATATTGGCCTTTCGCCTGGCCGCGCGCCTCTCCCCTCCGAGCTCCTAGCCCGGACGCCGTTGCGCCGCTTGCCGGCTGCGGCGCGCGGCTCAGCGCTCAGATCGCGGTCAGCGGCCCATAGGTCTCCGGCCGGCGGTCCCGGAAGAACTGCCAGAGGTTGCGCACCTCGCGCACCATCTCCCAGTCCATGTCGGCGGTGAGTAGCTCGTCCTCGTTCTCGCTCGCCTTGGCGATGATCTTGCCGCGGGGATTGACGACGTAGGCCGAGCCGTAGAAGCGGCCGATGTTCCAGGGCGCCTCGCTGCCGACGCGGTTGACGGCGCCGATGTAGCAGCCATTGGCCACCGCCGCCGCCGGCTGCTCCAGCTCCCAGAGATATTGGCTCAAGCCCGCCACCGTGGCCGAGGGATTGACGATGTATTCGGCGCCGTTGAGCGCCAGCGCCCGCCAGCCTTCGGGAAAGTGCCGGTCATAGCAGATATAGACCCCGAGCTTGCAATAGCCGGTCTGGAACACGGGATAGCCGCTGTTGCCGGGCTTGAAGAAGAACTTCTCGTAGAAGCCCGCGACCTGCGGGATGTGCGTCTTGCGGTACTTGCCGAGATATTTGCCGTCGGCGTCGATCACCGCCGCGCAATTGTAATAGACGCCGGCGATGTCCTCCTCGTAGATGGGGGCGACGATCACCATGCCGTGCTTCTTCGCCAGCTCCTGCATCAGCCGCGTCGTCGGACCGTCGGGAATCTTCTCCACCGCGGCGTACCATTTGGCGTCCTGGCTCGGGCAGAAATAGGGCTGGGTGAACACCTCTTGCAGGCACAGCACCTGCACCCGGGCCTTTCCCGCCGCCTCGATCAGCGGCAGGTGCGCCTCGATCATCCGCTGGCGGATCTGTTCGGGCGACATCGTGGTGTCGCCCTTGAGGCTCATCTGGATGAGCCCGGCTCTGACCATGGTCATGGGGGCGCGCCTCCTATTCCGCCGCGTCGCGCAGCACCGGCGCCGGCCGCTCCAGCGCCGATTTCTGCAACAGCGCCTGGTAATAGGCGGGGAAGGGCGGCCGGTCGACATAGCGCCCGGCGCCCTTCTGGGTGCGGAGATCGCCGTCGCGCCACACGATCTTGCCTTGCGATAGGGTCACGACGTTGACGCCCTGCACCTCCATGCCCTCGAAGATGTTGAAATCGACCTTCTGGTGATGCGTCTTGGCGGAGATGCGCCGCGTCTTCCGCGTGTCCCAGACGACGAGATCGGCGTCCGCGCCCGGCGCCACCGTGCCTTTGCGCGGATAGAGGTTGAAGATCTTCGCCGCGTTGGCCGAGGTCGCGGCGACGAACTCGTTGGCGGTGAGGCGCCCGCTGTTGACGCCGTGATGCCACAGCACCTGCATGCGGTCCTCGACGCCGCCGGTGCCGTTGGGGATGCGGGTGAAATCCTCGCGACCCATCGCCTTTTGCGGCGCGCAGAAGCAGCAATGGTCGGTGGCGGTGGTTTGCAGGCTGCCCCCTTGGAGCGCCCGCCACAGCGCCGCCTGATGCTCCCGGCTCCGGAAGGGCGGGCTCATGACGTAGGCCGCCGCGGTGGCGAAATCGGGATGGCGATAGACGCTGTCGTCGACCAGCAGGTGGCCGGCCAGCACTTCGCCGAAGACGCGCTGGCCCTCGCCGCGGGCGCGCTCGATCGCCTCGACCGCCTCGCGGCAGGAATTGTGCACGATGTAGATCGGCACGCCCAGCACTTGCGCGAGCCTGATGGCGCGGTTCGCCGCCTCGCCTTCGACCGCCGGCGGGCGCGACAGCGGATGGCCCTCGGGCCCGGTGATGCCCGCCTTGATGAGCGCCTGTTGCAGATGGAAGACCAGCTCGCCGTTCTCGGCGTGGACGGTGCACAGCGCCCCCAGCTCGCGCGCGCGCAGGAAGCTTTTCACCAGGATCTCGTCGTCCGCCATGATGGCGTTCTTGTACGCCATGAAATGCTTGAAGCTGTTGACGCCGTGCTTTTCCACCAGCGTCCCCATGTCGCGGGGCACGCTGTCGTCCCACCAGGTGACGGCGACGTGGAAGCTGTAATCGGTCGCCGCCTTCTCCGACCAGCCGCGCCATTTGCGATAGGCTTCGAGCAGGTTCTCCTTGGGGCTCGGGATGACGAAATCGATGATCATCGTCGTGCCGCCCGCCGCCGCCGCCGAGGTGCCGGAGAAGAAATCCTCCGAGGCCACCGTGCCCATGAAGGGCAGCTCCATATGGGTGTGCGGGTCGATGCCGCCGGGCATGACGAGGGCGCCGCCGGCGTCGACGATCTCCGCGCCCGTCGGCGCGGCGAGATCGGCGCCCACCGCCTTGATGCTGCCGCCCTCCGCCAGCACGTCGGCGCGCTGGCTCGCATCGGCGTTCACCACCGTACCGCCACGGATCAGGATCGCCATCGTCGTCTCCTTGGATGCTGCCGGCCGAGGGTACGCCAGACTTGACCGTTTGATCAAGCAAGGCCGAAGATGGGCCGAGCGATACCGAGGGAGAGAAGGCGATGGCCGTGGTGACTGCGACGGCGCGCGGGGCGACCCAGCGCGTTCCCAACGATCTCGAGCCCTATTGGATGCCGTTCACGGCGAACCGCCAGTTCAAGGCGCATCCGCGCCTGGTGGTCGGCGCCAAGGGCCTCCACTACACCAGCGTCGACGGCCGTCCGGTGCTCGACGGCACCGCCGGCCTCTGGTGCTGCAATGCCGGCCACGGCCATCCCAAGATCGTCGCCGCCATCCAGGCGCAGGCGGAGGAGATGGATTACGCCCCGGCCTTCCAGATGGGCCATCCCAAGGCCTTCGAGCTGGCGGCGCGGGTGGCGGCGCTGGCGCCGGGCGATCTCGACCACGTCTTCTTCAGCAATTCGGGGTCGGAGGCGGTCGACACCGCGCTCAAGATTGCGCTCGCCTATCACCGCGCGCGCGGCGAGGCCGGGCGCACCCGCCTCATCGGCCGCGAGCGGGGCTATCACGGCGTCGGTTTCGGCGGCATGTCGGTGGGCGGCATCGGCAACAACCGCAAGACCTTCGGCCCGATGCTCGGCGGCGTCGATCACCTGCCGCACACCTATGACCGCGAGCAGCAGGCTTTCTCGCGCGGCGAGCCGGACTGGGGCGCGCATCTCGCCGACGCGCTCGAGCGCATCGTGGCGCTGCACGACCCCTCGACCATCGCCGCGGTGATCGTCGAGCCGGTGGCGTGCTCGGCGGGCGTGCTGATCCCGCCCAAGGGGTATCTGAAGCGCCTGCGCGAGATCTGCAGCAAATACGGCATCCTCTTGATCTTCGACGAGGTCATCACTGGCTTCGGCCGGCTCGGCGCCGGCTTCGCCGCGGAATATTTCGGCGTGCAGCCCGATCTCGTCACCTGCGCCAAGGGCCTGACCTCGGGCGCGGTGCCGATGGGCGCCACCATCGTGCGCAAGGCCATCTACGACGCCTTCATGACCGGGCCCGAGCACGTCATCGAGCTCTTCCACGGCTACACCTATTCCGGCCATCCGCTCGCCTGCGCCGCCGGCCTTGCCGCGCTCGACGTCTATGCGGAGGAAGGGCTCTTCGACAAGGCGCGCGATCTCTCGCCCTATTGGCAGGATGCGGTGCACGCGCTGAAGGGCCTGCCGCACGTCATCGACATCCGCAATCTCGGCCTCGTCGCCGCGGTCGAGCTCGAGCCCATCGCCGGCCAGCCGACCAAGCGCGCCTTCGACGCCTTCCTGCGCGCCTATGAGCAGGGATTGCTGGTGCGCACCACCGGCGACATCATCGCGCTCTCGCCGCCGCTCACCATCACCCGCGCGACGGTGGACGAGCTCTTCGGCAAGCTCGCGAAGGTGCTGAAGGAGACGGCCTGACGCCGCGCGACGGATAAAAGTCCTTCTCCGCCCCTTGGGGCGGAGAAGGATTTAGGATGAGGTGGGGGGCGCTGGCGATAACGCAGTCCTGGCGAGCGTTGCGGTATCCTCGATCGGACAGTGGGAGAATCGCCCGCGCGGTGCGGGCTCTCGCGGTTGCAAGAGTAACCGTTGCCGCCCGCCGGCGACGACGCATTGCGTCGCCCCCTACCTCGCCCCCACCCCCTTCAGCACCATCGCCACCATCGTCTTCCGCGCCGCCGCGAACACCTCCTCATCGAGCTTGTCCTTCCCCAGCACGGCGGCGATCTGCGCCGCGAAATCGGCATAGGTCTGCGTCATCGCCCAGATCATGAAGAGGAGATGCTCGGGCTCGACCGGGTCGATCTTGCCGGCCGCCGCCCAGGCGCGGATGGTCGCGCTCTTCTGCTGCACCAGGCGGCGGAGCCGCTTCTTGAGGAAGGGCTCGACGTGCCGCGCGCCGGAGATCAGCTCCATCGCCCAGAGCCGCGACGGCTCCGGCAGCAGCCGCGAGCTTTCGAGCTTCTGCGCGATGTAGCGCTCGAGCGCCTCGGCGGGCTCGGCGCCCGGGCGGATCTCGTCCATGGCGTCGAGCCAGATCTCGAGAATCCGGTCGAGCACGCCGGCATAAAGCACCTGCTTGGTGCGGAAATAGTAATGCAGATTGGGCTTGGGCACGCCGGCCTTGCGCGCGATCTCGGCGGTGCTGGCGCCGTTGAAGCCCTTCTTGGCGAAGACCGCCTCGGCCGCCTTGAGGATGCGCGCCTCGTTGCGCTCGCGGATGGCGCCGCGGCCGTTCACCGGCGTGCCGTTCATCCGCCGCGCGGGCTTGCGCGCGCGCGCGCGGCGCGGCGCGCCGGCCATGTCCCGTCCGCGGCGCAGCCTTTCCAGCTCCGTCGTCGTCATGGCGCTCCTCTTCCCCGACCGGCATCTTTATCCGCGCGGGGCGGGCGCCGTCAAAAGGAATTTCCTGACCGCTCGTTCAAAGCTTGATCGACCGGTCAGGTTCTGAATAGAGTTGAGGAAGGCCCGCCGCGCCAAGGGCGGGCGTGACCGGGGTGGCAGAGGGATGGCGAAGGAGACCGCCGGCAAGGCGCCGGACATCGCTTCCGGGCGGCTTCGGCCCGAGGCTTATCGCCTGGGCTTCGGCGACCTCCATCCGCCGCTCGCGCGCGAGGCGGCGCTGGTCGAGGCCAATCGCTGCTATTTCTGCCACGACGCGCCTTGCGTCGAGGCCTGCCCCACCGCCATCGACATCCCGCAATTCATCCGCCAGATCGCCACCGGCAACATCGAGGGCTCCGGCCGCACCATCCTCGCCGCCAACATCTTCGGCGGCGCCTGCGCCCGGGTCTGCCCGACCGAGGTGCTGTGCGAGCGCGCCTGCGTGCGCGAGGCGCAGGAGGGAAAGCCTGTCGCCATCGGCCGGCTGCAGCGCTATGCCACCGACCCGCTTCTGGAGGAGGGCCGCCATCCCTTCGCCCGCGCGCCGCGCACCGGCAAGCGCGCCGCCGTGGTCGGCGGCGGCCCGGCCGGGCTTTCCTGCGCCCATCGCCTCGCCATGCTGGGCCACGACGTCACCGTCTTCGAGGCGCGCGAGCGGCTGGGCGGGCTCAACGAATACGGCGTCGCCGAGTACAAGGTGGCCGATCGTTTCGCCCGCGCCGAGGTCGATTTCATCCTCGGCATCGGCGGCGTCGAGCTGCGCGCCGGACAGGCGCTCGGCCGCGACGTGACCCTGGCGGAATTGCGCCGCAGCTATGATGCCGTCTTTCTGGGCATGGGACTTGCAGGGGTGAACGCGCTGGGCTGCGAGGGAGAGGCGCTGGAAGGCGTGATGAACGCCGTCGACTACATCGCCGAGCTGCGCCAGGCGGCGAGCTTCGCCGCTCTGCCCGTGGGCCGGCGCATCGTCGTCATCGGCGGCGGCAACACCGCCATCGACGTGGCGGTGCAGACCAAGCGCCTCGGCGCCGAGGACGTGACCATCGTCTATCGCCGCGGGCCCGAGGCGATGGGCGCCACCGCCCATGAGCGGGAATTTGCGCAAATCAACGGCGTCAAGATCAAACATTGGGCAAAGCCGCTCCGCCTCACGGGCCATGACGGGCATGTCGCCGAGGCGGTGTTCGAATACACCAGGATGGAGGCGCAGCGCCTCGTCGGCACCGGCGAGAGCTTCGCGCTGCCGGCCGACATGGTGTTCAAGGCGATCGGCCAGGTCTTCCTCGCCGATCCCCTGCGCGAGAACGGCCGCGAGCTGCTTCAGCTCGAGGACGGCCGCATCGCCGCCGACGAGGAAGGCAGGACCTCGCTCGCCGGCGTCTGGGCCGGCGGCGACTGTACCGGCCAGGGCGAGGACCTGACGGTGCGCGCGGTCGCCGACGGCAAGCGCGCGGCGCTGTCGATCGACCGCGCCTTGCGCCGCTGAAGGAGGGCATCATGGCCGATCTCGCAACGAGCTTCGCCGGCATCAAATCGCCCAATCCCTTCTGGCTCGCCTCGGCGCCGCCCACCGACAAGGCCTATAACGTCGTGCGCGCCTTCAAGGCGGGCTGGGGCGGCGTTGTGTGGAAGACGCTCGGCGAGGATCCGCCGATCGTCAACACCGCGTCGCGCTACGGCGCACTTTCCTACAAGGGCAACCGCGTCGCCGGCTTCACCAACATCGAGCTGATCACCGACCGGCCGCTCGCGGTCAATCTGCGCGAGATCAAGGAAGTGAAGCGGGACTGGCCCGACCGCGCCCTCGTCGTCTCGCTGATGGTGCCGTGCGAGGAGGAGAGCTGGAAGCGCGTGCTGCGCCAGGTCGAGGAGACCGGCGCCGACGGCGTCGAGCTCAATTTCGGCTGCCCGCACGGCATGTCCGAGCGCGGCATGGGCGCCGCCGTCGGCCAGGTGCCGGACTATGTCGAGATGGTCACGCGCTGGTGCAAGCAGCACACGCGCATGCCGGTGATCGTCAAGCTCACCCCCAACGTCACCAACATCCTGGGGCCGGCGCGCGCCGCGGCGAAGGGCGGCGCCGACGCGGTGAGCCTCATCAACACGCTCAACTCGATCATCGCCGTCGATCTCGACCAGATGGCGCCGGCGCCGGTGGTCGACGGCAAGGGCACCCATGGCGGCTATTGCGGCCCGGCGGTGAAGCCGGTGGCGCTGCACATGGTGGCCGAGATCGCCCGCGATCCGCAATGCCGCAACATCCCGATCGCCGGCATCGGCGGCATCGAGAGCTGGCGCGACGCGGCCGAGTTCATGGCGCTGGGCGCCGGCGTGGTGCAGGTCTGCACCGCCGCCATGCATTACGGCTTCCGCATCGTCGCCGACATGATCGACGGCCTCGGCCGCTGGATGGACATGAAGGGCCATGCGCGGCTCGACGGTTTCCGCGGCAAGGCGGTGCCCAACGTCACCGACTGGCAGTTCCTCAACCTCAACTACCAGATCGTCGCGCGCATCGACCAGGCGCTCTGCATCAAATGCGGCCTCTGCCACATCGCCTGCGAGGACACCGCGCATCAGGCGATCGCCGCCGCCCGCGTCGACGGCGCGCGGCGCTACGAGGTCGTCGACAAGGAATGCGTCGGCTGCAATCTCTGCATGTATGTGTGTCCGGTCGAGGATTGCATTACCATGGTCCGGACCGACAGCGGGCAGGGGCATCTCGACTGGACGCAGCATCCCAACAATCCCTTGCGCAAGGCGGCGGAATAGGAGCGGACGCGATGCCCGGCGCACAGAACCTTCGGATCGACCAGCAGCGCCTGTGGCAGAGCCTGATGGAGATGGCCAGGATCGGCGCCACGGAGAAAGGCGGCTGCAAGCGCCTGGCGCTCACCGATCTCGACAAGGAGGGCCGCGACCTCTTCGTGCGCTGGTGCAAGGAGGCGGGTTGCGCCGTCACCGTCGACCGCATGGGCAACATCTTCGCCCGCCGCCCCGGCCGGCGCGCCGACCTGCCGCCGGTGGTGACCGGCAGCCATCTCGACACCCAGCCGACCGGCGGCAAGTTCGACGGCGTCTACGGCGTGCTGGCCGGGCTCGAGGTGATCCGCACCTTGAACGATCTCGGCTACGAGACCGAGGCGCCGATCGAGGTCAGCGTCTGGACCAACGAGGAAGGCTCGCGCTTTGCCCCGGCGATGGTCGCCTCGGGCGTCTTCGCCGGCGTCTTCAGCGAGGAATACGGGCTCTCCCGCGCCGATCTCGACGGCAAGACCATCGGCGAAGAGCTGAAGCGCATCGGCTATGCCGGCGCGGCGCCGGTCGGCGGGCGCAAGTTCAAGGCCTTCTTCGAGGCGCATATCGAGCAGGGGCCGATCCTCGAGGCCGAGCGCAAGACCATCGGCGTAGTGCAGGGCATCCAGGGCATCCGCTGGTTCGAGGCGACGCTCACCGGCAATGAGAGCCATGCCGGCACGACGCCGATGAACCGCCGCAAGGACGCGCTGCTGGGCGCCGCCCGCCTCGTCGACCGGATCAACCGCATCGCTCTCGACCACGCGCCCGGCGTCTCCACCGTTGGGCTGCTGCAAGTGCGGCCCAATTCGCGCAACACCATCCCCGGCAGCGTCTTCTTCTCGGTCGATCTGCGCCATCCGGACGACGCCGAGCTGATGCGCATGCGCGGCGATCTCGAAGCGGCGGTCGGCGAGGTCTGCGGCGCGCTCGGGCTCGCGGCCGATCTCACGGAGATCTGGCATTCGCCGGCGGTGCATTACCACGACGGCTGCATCGCCGCCGTGCGCCGCGCCGCCGCGGAGCTGGGCTACGCCCATCGCGACATCGTCTCCGGCGCCGGCCATGACGCGGGCTACGTCAACCGCGTGGCACCGGTGGGGATGGTGTTCATTCCTTGCGCCGACGGCATCAGCCACAACGAGGTCGAGAGCGCGACGGCCGAGGATCTGGCCGCCGGCTGCAACGTGCTGCTGCACGCCATGCTCGAGCATGCCGCGGGATGACCGGGCGAAAGCGGCGATGGGCGGCCTCGTCGTCGGCGAGGCGCTGAGCATGGCCGAGGCCCTGGCGCCCGGCGCGCCGCCCGCCGTCGAGATCCACGGCCTCAACCTCGTCTTCGACGCCGGCGACGCGCCGGTGACCGCCTTGGCCGATGTCGACCTCACCGTCGCGCGCGGCGATTTCGTCTCGCTGATCGGTCCTTCCGGCTGCGGCAAGACCACCTTGCTGCGCGTCATGGCCGATCTCGAGCGCGCAAACTCCGGCACGGTGCGGGTCAACGGCGTCTCGCCCGAGGCGGCGCGGCTTGCCCGCGCCTACGGCTACGTCTTTCAGGCGCCGGCGCTCTACGCCTGGCGCTCGGTGCTGCGCAACGTCACCTTGCCGCTGGAGATCATGGGGCTGCCGCGCGCCGAGCGCGAGGAACGCGCGCGCCGCGTGCTCTCGCTGGTCAACCTCGAGGGCTTCGAGCGCAAATTCCCCTGGCAGCTCTCCGGCGGCATGCAGCAGCGCGTCTCGATCGCTCGCGCGCTCTCCTTCGATCCCGAGCTGCTGCTGATGGACGAGCCCTTCGGCGCGCTCGACGAGATCATCCGCGATCATTTGAACGAAGAGCTGCTGCGCCTCTGGCAGCGCACCGGCAAGACGGTGATCTTCGTCACCCACTCGATCCCCGAGGCGGTGTTCCTGTCGACGCGCATCGTCGTCATGAGCCCGCGGCCGGGGCGGATCATCGACGTCATCGACGGCAACCTGCCGGCCGAGCGCACGCTCGACATGCGCGAGTCCGCGGCCTTTGCCGCCATCGCCCATCGCGTCCGCGCCGGGCTCAAGGCCGGGCACAGCTATGACGATGCGTGAGGTCGCTTCCCATTCGCGGTCCTGGGGCACGCGCCTTGCTGGCGGCAACGCGCTGCCGATGCTCGCCGTGCTGCTCGCGCTCCTCGTCCTCTGGTATGCCGGCACGGTCTGGCTCAACGCGCCGCTCGTCATCGACCGCTACGAGCGCGAGGGAAATGCCGCCTGGACCGTCAACGAGCTGGTCGACGACACCATGGCGATGGAGCGGCCGGTGCTGCCGGCGCCGCATCAGATCCTGGCCGAGCTCGACAAGACCGTGCTCGAGGTCGCGCCGACCTCGCG
>DASPSJ010000024.1:0-3899 GCA_035623985.1 Allostellaceae bacterium
ACCGCGATCTCGTCGGCCTCGTGGTGTTCCTGGCGATGCTGGCGCTGCGGCCCCAGGGCCTGCTGTCGGGGAGGAGCTGATGCGCCGGAGCCTCGTCGGCGGCCGGCTCGACGTTCCCGGCAGGCCGGCGCTGTCGATCGCGCTCGTCCTCGTCGCACTCGCGGCGCTGGCCGGCGCGCCGGCCTATGCCGAGGACATCAAGGTCGCGATCGTCGGGCCGATCACCGGGCAATATGCCGCCTTCGGCGAGCAGATGCGGCGGGGCGCCGAGCAGGCGGTGAAGGACATCGACGCCAAGGGGGGCGTGCTGGGGCAAAAGCTCGCGCTCCAGGTCGGCGACGACGCCTGCGACCCCAAGCAGGCGGTGAGCGTCGCCAACCGGATGGCCAATGAGGGCGTGCTGTTCATCGCCGGGCACTATTGCTCGGGCTCGTCGATCCCGGCCTCGGCGGTCTATGCCGAGAACGGCGTCATCCAGATCACGCCCGCCTCGACCAACCCGGCTCTCACCGACGATGCGGCCAAGAAGGGCTGGAACAACGTCTTCCGCGTCTGCGGCCGCGACGACGCGCAAGGCCGCGTCGCCGGCCATTACATCGTCGAGCATTACAAAGGCAAGAAGGTGGCGATCCTGCACGACAAATCGCCCTACGGCAAAGGGCTTGCCGACGAGACCAAGAAGGCGATGAACGCCGCCGGCATGCAGGAGGCGATGTACGAGGCGACCAACGCCGACGACAAGGATTTCTCGGCGCTGATCAGCAAGATGAAGCAGGCGCAGATCGCCCTCATCTATCTCGGCGGCTATCACACCGAGGCCGGCCTCCTGGTGCGCCAGGCGCGCGAGCAGGGCCTGAAGGCGCCGCTGCTGGCCGGCGACGCGCTCGCCACCGACGAGTTCTGGACGATTACCGGACCGGCGGGGGAGGGCTCGCTCATGACCTTCGCGCCGGAGCCGCGCAACCTGCCGACGGCGCAGGCGGCGGTGGCGGAGTTCCGCGCCCAGGGCTACGAGCCCGAAGGCTATACGCTCTTCACCTATGCGGCGATGCAGGTCTATGCCAAGGCGGCGGCGCTGGCGAAATCGGACGCCGTCGACGCGGTGTCGAAGGCGATGCACGCCAACAAGTTCGACACCGCCATCGGCACCATCGGCTTCGACGCCAAGGGCGACGTGGTGGGGCCGGACTACGTCGTCTACCTCTGGCACAGCGGCAAGCGCGAGGAGCTGCCGCATTAGGCGGCGGGCGATTGTTCCGCGCGCGCCGGCGCGGCAGACTGAGCCTGCACAAGCCGGGAGGGGCCCATGGACGAGCTCGAGCGGCTGCGCCGGACGGTGCTGCCTTTCGCCGAGCTGCTCGGCATCCGCTACACCGGCGCCAGCAAGGACAAGGTGACCGCCGAGCTGCCGGTGCGCGAGGAGCTGTGCACGCTGCCGGCGGTGCTGCATGGCGGCGCCATCATGGCCTTCGCCGATACGCTGGGCGCCGCCGCGACCATCCTCAACCTGCCGGACGGCGCCGGCACCACGACGCTCGAATCCAAGACCAATTTCCTCGCCTCCGCGCCGGTCGGAAGCACGGTCCTCGGCGAGACCACCCCGGTCCATCGCGGCCGGCGCACCATGGTGTGGCAGACGCGCGTCGCCACCGCGGACGGCAGGCTGGTGGCGCTGGTGACGCAGACGCAGATGGTGCTGGAGAGGAAGTGACGGCACATCGGCCGCTTTTTTTCCCGCCGACGATAAGGCAGGGCGGCGCCAAACGGAAGGAGGACTTCAACGCCATGGAGCGCGAGGTTCGTCGCGTGGTCACCGGCCACGACGAGACCGGCAAGGCGATCGTCCTGCTGGACGGTCCGACCCCCAACATTTTCGCCCGGGAGTCCACGGGCACGCTGGCGCGGCTGATGTGGGTCACCGACGCCACCCCGGCCGATGTCTCCGGCACGGCGGACGCGGCGGCGCGGAAGATCGGCATTCCGCCGCCGCCCGGCGGCAGCGTGTTCCGCCTCGTCGACTTCCCGCCGGCCCCGGATCTCGCCGGGACAGCCGTCGACCTGATGGCGCGCGCCATCGGCGGGAGCGAGACCGGCAAGACGCGGCCGCCGAGCCATCCCTACATGCACCGCACCCGGAGCATCGATTATGCGATCATCGTCTCGGGCGAGATCGACATGCTGCTCGACGACAGCGAAGTGCATCTGCGCCAGGGCGACGTGGTGGTGCAGCGCGGCACCAACCATGCCTGGGTCAATCGCGGCCGAGAAGTCTGCCGCATCGCCTTCGTGCTGATCGACGCCAACGACATCTGAGGCCGGCGCGCGGATCGGCGGATCAGGCGCGGGGGCCCAGCCGCACGCGCAGGCCGTCGCGCGGCCGCGGGATCGGCGTCATCCGCCAGCGCGGCCGATAGCCCTCGGCAATCGAGACGGCGCTCGCGGTCAGGAGATTGTAGGCGAAGCATTTCGCCTGCATGTAGGCGAAATGCAGCCCGAGGCACATATGCGCGCCGCCGCCGAAGGGGGCATAGGCGAATTTGTGCCGGCCGCGCGCGTTCTCCTCGGTAAAGCGCAGGGGATCGAAGCGCTCCGGTTCCGGCCAGAACTCCGGCATGTGATGCGCGAAGAGAATGCTGGTGTTGACGCGCGTGCCCGCCGGAATGCGGTAGCCGGCGAACTCGAAGTCGCGCATCGCCCGGCGCGGCAGCGAGATCACCGGCGGAATGAGGCGCATCGCCTCCTTGAACGCCATCTCGGCGAGCTTGAGCTCGTCGAGGCGCTCGAAGGGCAGCGGCTCGCCCGCGGCGAGCCCCAGCCCCAGCGCCTCCTCGCGCAATCTCTCCTGCCAGTCGGGATGGGCGGCGAGGAAATAGACGAAGGCGGAGAGCGAGGAGGTCAGCGTGTCATGCGCCGCCATCATCAGGAAGCTCATATGGTCGGCGATGTCCTGGACGGTCATCAGCGAGCCGTCCTCATGCGTCGCGCGGCAGAGCTGAGAGAAGATGTCCTCGCCGCCACGCTCGCGCCGGAGCGGCACGCGGCGGCTGAAATAATCGACGATGCGCCGGCGGCCGGCGACGCCGCGCCGCATCGCGCTGCCCGGCAGCGGCGCGCGGACGATGCCGGTCGAAGCGGCGACCATGTCGATGAAGGCGCGCTTGATCGCCGCCACCTCCGGGCCGATCGCCTCGCCAAGGAAGGAAGTCGCGGCGAGGTCGAGGGTGAGCTGCTTGATCGCGGGATAGAACAGGACATCGGACGGTCCTTGCCGCCATTGCGCGAGCCGCGCCTTGATGCCGGCATCGAGCGCGGCGAGATAGGATTTGAGCGGCCCGGATTTGAACGCAACCGACAGCGCGCGGCGATGGAGCCGATGCTCGTCGAAATCGAGCAGCATCAGGCCGCGCGGGAAAAGCCGGCCGAGAAACGGCTCCCACCCCTCTTGCGAGGAGAAAAGCTTCGAGGTGTCGAAGAGCATCAGGCCGATGCCGTCGGGCCCCAGCAGCGAGACCGAGCGGATGCCGAAAAGGCGCGTGCGGTAGACGAGGCCGTAGCGGCGCACCATGGCCTCGACGCTGCCCAAGGGGTCGGCAAGGAACTTGAAGGTGTCGCCGATGATCGGCGGTCCGTCATGGCCGGGGATATGCGCCAGAGCGGCGCGGCGCGGCGCCGGCAGAGCGGCGGCGGGCGAGAGGGCGGTGTCGGCGATCGAGGACAAGGGCTGCTCCCCGGAGACGCGGGTGGACCTGACAAGCCGACACTAGCCTGGATTTCCACGGAAAGGAATTTAGCTAACGGCGGCAAGGGCTAAGCGACTCTTCCGACTCAATTTTTTACGCGAAACTGTTACCCTATATGGTGCACTTATGAGACGGTGTTGACGTAGTCTCTTTCGTAAT